>NZ_JACRSE010000002.1 GCF_014281055.1 Fluviispira vulneris
ATCTCACAGGGCACTTGAAGACGACAAGTTCGATAGGATGGATGTGTAAGCGCTGCGAGGCGTTCAGCTAACCATTACTAATCGCCCTGACGGCTTGAGAAAAATATCACTTAACTTATACGCTTTTACCTTTACTTTCTTTCTTCTTCTTATTATCTCTTCTTCTGTCTTAGTTTTTCGCTTTGGCTGTGCTGATTGCGACGGGGAAATACCGGATCCCATTCCGAACTCCGAAGTCAAGCCCGTCTGCGGCAATGGTACTGCACTCTTAAGTGTGGGAGAGTAGCTCTGTGCAGCCTTTTATTTCTAAAGCCCCTCGGTAAAAACCGAGGGGCTTTTTTTTTATTTTACGATTAAATTATTTAATTATAATTTGGGCTTCCTACCCGCTAATTAAAGTTATAAACCTGCCCTTAAAAGATTCTGTTATCAGAAAGTAAAAATTCTATAGTTACTTTTTGTCCTTCTTCTAATTGTTCGCATTTACGAATTTTGGTAGGTAGCGCTATAAAAAGAGGTCCCTCTTTTATTGGCATAATAGAACTTTTCCAGGATGTTTGATTTAAAGTAAACGATGCAGATAGTAATGCGGGCCACCTATTTTTTACTAATGGGCGAAAGGCTTCACTAATCTTCTTATTCAGCTCAACGTAAAACCAGCCGCCTTTACCCGGGAATCTTTTAATTTTTCCTGTTACTTTATATTTCTTCATTGCATTTTTCTATTTTGCTTTTAATAATAAAAAACACATTCACTAAAGTAAACTCTACACCACATTTATTATATTCAGTAGTGCTCTTCACTACAAACCGCCATTAATCCAAGCTTGTGCAAGCTCAGGTTTATCTTGTGTTTTACTTAAGTTTCTTGAAAATAGTCGAGATCTATTTTTTTTATTTTATAGACATCAACAACAGAGACACCTGTGTTTGTTTCAATCATATATTCTGCGAGTTCTGTTCCGTTTATTAGGATAATTTTAGTCTCGATTTGTTCAACATAGTCATATGCTTCTTTTGAAAAGCGTGAAGTTGTAATAAAAACTCCTTTTTTTGCTCTAAATCCTTGCAATGCGCCCGCAAACTTTTGAATTTCGGGTCGACCAATCACAGATTCTTTTTTCCATCTTTTTGCTTGAATATAAATTGCATCGAGGCCTAAACGATCTTCTTTTATGATTCCATCAATCCCACCATCACCTGTGCTTTGAAATGCTTTGCCAGCTTCTTTTCTCGAGCCTCCATAACCCATGTTAATTAATAGATCGACTACGAGCTTTTCAAAGAAAAACGGTGAACAGTTCTCAATATTTGAAATTAAATCAGCAATTATCTCATTATTTAATGAACGATAAGCCGCTTCTAAAGCTTCTTGGGGTGTAGATAAATTCTCCTGCGATGCAACTATAATTGTCTCATTTGCAAAGGTTTTGGTATTAGAAATTGAAGGGGATTTAAATTCTAAAAACTCATCATATCGTCTCAAGTAATTTGGTGAGATTTCTGTTAAGTTCTCACTTAATAAAGCTTTTCCTTTTGAATTAATAAGGACAAATCCTCTTTCAGGATAATCAATAAGACCTGCTTTTTTCAAATATGTTTTTGCCCAACCGACACGATTGTCAAACACAGTTTGGGCGCCTGAAGGAAGGACTTCTCTTCTTTCTCTTTCATTTAAGTCAAAGTGTTTTGCAATTTCATTTCCTAACTCAGAAACACGGTGTTTTTTTTCATCGGAAATTAATTTTAAAAATGGAAGCATTATTTGATGATATTTAGGTAACACCATTATTTAATCCTTTCGGTAAATTTTTTTTAGCTGTATTTTTTCAATGGGAGCTGCTTTATTAAAAAATAAAGATTTTACTAAATAAAACACATTTAAAGGAATTTTGCGAACATTAAAGATAGAATAAAATGCTTATAGTTCAGAATAATAAAAGGTAAAAAATTTATATTTGCATATTTTTTGTGCTTTTATATTGAAAATCAACTTTATATTTGTAAAATCTAAAAATTTATTTGACCTTAATTTAAATAATTGTGAAAAAAAACAGCCTAATTAATTGATATATAATTAAATAAGTTTTAAAGTTTAGGCATATTTAACTTTCTATATACTGTGAGGAGGACAATAGCTATGTTTCTGCGAAAACATTTACTTTTTACCTTCGTTTTTTGCATTATCCCTTTTGCTTGTTTTGCAAAAACGCCGTTTGGAATGGCTGGATGTGGTTTAGGTTCACAGATTATGGGTGCAGATGGCAATCAGGTCTTTGCATCAACTACAAATGGAACTTCAGCAAATCAGGTTTTTGGAATAACTTCTGGCACTTCAAATTGCCTTGCTCCATCAAAAGCAGTTGCCTTAAGTGCGCAAAAAAAATTTATAACAGATAATTATTCAATTTTATCTAAAGAAATGGCGCAAGGAGATGGAGAAACTTTACGTGCATTTTCCAGCACATTTGGTTGTAAAAATGAGGTTTATCCAAGTTTTGCTTCTCAGATGCAAAATTCATTTTCTAAAATTTTTATTGCACCGGGAATCATGGCTGCACTTGATGTTGTGCAAGAAGAAATTAAAGCTAATGAAAAATTGGTTACAGGTTGTTCGCTAGTTATTTAATTTTACAATCCATAAAGTTACTTGGGAGATCCCAATATGAAATATTTCAAATTTGCTTGTAACTCGTTCATTGGCTTAATTTTAATGACTGCGCTGTCTTCTAATGTATTTGCTGCTGTAGAAATTGGAAAAGATGGTAACTATAAAGATGTTGAAGCATGGGGTATGGGGGGATGTGGCTTTGCTACATTATTCATAAAAGAGAAAGACACTCTTCCACAAATTGGTGCCTCTATAGTGAATGATTTTATTTCTGGTTATACACAATCCTCAGCGATAACATCAGGTACTTCGAATTGTGTTGAATCTCGAACAAAAACAGCTTCCGTAGAGCAAGAAGTTTTTATCACTGTAAATTTATCAAGCCTATCAAAAGAAGCTGCACAAGGGTCCGGTGAGCATTTAGTAGCATTAGCAAAAGTTTTTGGCTGTCCAAATGAACAATTTTCTAAGTTTAGCCAAATAAATTATAGTAAAATTTACGAAACAAATGAACCTAATTTAGTTTTGCAAAATTATTTAAGAGAAGTAAATTCTGATCAATATTTGGCAAAAAATTGTATAAGAACGATTTACTGATGTATTGGAATAGTATTTTTTATCCTTTTCGAATAATAATTTTTTTTTTCATTATAAATCTTATAGTGCATTTTTCTAAAGTTTATGCAGATTCAAATTCATATATCAGTGAAATTATCACACAAGCAGAAAAAGATAAATTATGGGAAAAAAGGGCATGGAAAAAATTATTATTTATTCCTGATAGATTTTTTAGTGCGCAACCAAAAAGTTTGATGAGTGATAAAAATTTTTTTCTTTCACAAGAAGGGAAAATAAATCCAAAATTAGAACTCATTGAGACTCTTAAAGCTTTTGCTGAAAAAACCCCTAAAAAAAACGATGAAAATTATTTGCATCCTCAATGTCGCTTTCCAGCAAGGTTTCATTGGTTGGTAGAAGAGCTTAAGATTGATTCGAATAAAATATATTTTCAAGCATGTCCTGAGCTACATAAATTCATTGATTATTTAGATTATGAGGGTGTGTCTCTTGTTTTTTCAAATTATGTAGCAGATGGTCCTGGCACTTTATTTGGCCATACTTTCTTACGCCTGCATAGAAATAAAGATTATAAAAATGAATCAGCAATTTTAGATGATGTTGCGAATTTTGCTGCGGTTATTCCAGCAGAAAAGGACTGGCTATTTGCAATAAAAGGATTGGCTGGAGGGTATCCAGGAAAATTTGCCGTTGTTCCTTACTATATTAAAATTCAAGAATATAATAATTTTGAAAGTCGAGATCTGTGGGAGTATAAATTAAATTTGTCCAAAAAAGAAATTCGTCTTTTAGAACTCATTTTATGGGAAGTAGGATGGACATATATAGATTATTATTATTTGGACGACAATTGTGCTTATGTAATTTTGTCAGTCTTAGAAGCTGCAAAACCAGAATTAAAATTAACAGAAAATATTAAAATATATGCAATTCCCTCTGACACTGTTCGAATCGTAAACAGGATGCCAAATTTAGTAGAACATATTAGTTATAGAGCCTCAGTTTTTTCAAGATATTTGACAAGGTTATCAGTTTTAAATGGGCACGAAAGAAAAATATTGAAAGAAATTGTTGAGAATAATAATGTAAAATTAACACAATCCATATTTTCTGGGTGCTTTGATCAATGTAAAACAAGAATTATTGATACAGCTCTTGAATATATTGATTATAAAGAAAAGTTAGTAGGTTCAAATGATGCAATAGAATACGGTGACTTGAGGAAACAATTATTGATTTCAAGAGCACAAACAGGAGAAAAATCTGAACCTCTTTTGGACACACCGATCTCTGCACCACCCAATCTGGGGCATGACTCAGCTCTTATTTCAATGAGTTATGGCTCTTCCTTTTCTGGAGAATGCTTTTCTGATATAAGATGGAGGCCAGCTCTGCATGATTTTGAATCTCAATCAAATGGATACAGTGATGCCTTGGGAGTTGGATTTTTAGATACAATCGTGAGAGCTGATTATACAAATAAAAAAGTATATCTAAAAAATTTTCATTTATTAGAAATAACTTCGCTTCCAGCACAAATTCCGAATATACATTTCTTAACGTGGCACTTTGATTCTGGTTACGAATATGGATTTGGATTTGGCGATGCTGCGACAGAAGAGCGTGGCTATTTGCAGTTAGGATATGGTTTAGCATTGTATGAATTTAATAATTCTTTAATTTTATATTCCATAATGCATGGTGATATAGGATATTCTTCAAGTAGTGGAGGTCATATAGGCCCTACTCTATCAATCGGAGCGATACAAAATATTTCTAATTATTTTAAATTTATTGCTAAATCAGAGATCGCTAAGAGAATAAATGCTGAAAAATTAATTGACTCTATTAAATATTCATTAATCTTTGCAGTATATGCAGATAAAAATTTAGAATTTCAAATGAATTTAGTAAATAATAATGCAAAGCCAGAAGTTTCATTTAATGCTAGATATTATTTTTAGAAAATTATTTACAAGGTTAACATTTTCTAATCTAGTTCGATTAAAAAAAATAAATTTAAGTTGCTAATTTTATAAATTTTTTTTATATTTCATTTGGTAAGTATTTTATTCTAAAAAAATTGTAAAATATTAACCTTTTCTGGTATAAAGAGTTTATAAATTAAAGTCTATATTATTATATAAAAGGCTATTTGATATGACAAAATCAAAAGATATTTTTTTAGCACTTTTTGGAGGTGTTCTTCTCGCATTAATGGTGACTTCAAATAGTTTGCTTGCCCAAAATACAAATGCAGTCTTTGCTTCATGGTTTGCTCATGGTATTGGTGCTTCTGTAATTTTAACAATCTTAATATTTTCATATACAATGCAAATAAAATCAGAAAAATCTCAAGCAATTACAACTAAAGTTCAATGGTGGCTATACTTGGGGGGAGTAGCAGGTGCATTTGTAGTTTTTCTTTCATCGGTTGTTATAAATAAAGGACTTTCACTGTCTGCTGCAATTTCACTTATTCTTGTGGGACAAATCTTATTTGGTATATTTTCAGATAGTATAGGTTTATTTGGAACAATTAAGAGAAAAATTCATATCAAAGATTTTATTGTTATTCTTCTCGTTCTAACTGGTAGCTATTTAATTTTATTTTGGAAATAAAAGTTTATGAGTTTATTGTTTTTTTTGGCTATATTAAATGGAATGATTATAAATATAAATAGAATCATAAATGGGCAATTAAGTACAAAAGTGGGTGCATTAAAAGCTTCTTTTTGGAATCATATTGTTGGCTTTATATTTTTGACAATAATAGTTTTCATATTAGGTGATTGGTTTATAATTAATGAAAAAATACCGAAATTTGCATATTTTGGTGGTGTCTTTGGTGCCTTTTTTGTTGCCATAAGTAGCTTTGTTATTCCGCGTATTGGCGCAATGAATACAACTATTTTAATGATATGTGGACAAATAATCACTGCTGTATTTATAGATATTCAACTTTCTGGAAAATATCCTTCATATATGCAAATCACTGGAATTATATTTATTTTATTTGCTGTTTATTTATCAAAGACGCAGCGATTTAGTTTCAGTTGGATTCATTTTAAAAAAGCGCAATAAGATCTGCTTTATAGGCACATTAAATTTTTAAAAAATATTTAACGTTTATATTCATAGCAATCATATTCACCCATTTCAATAAATCCTAATTTTTTATATATATTAACTGCTTCAGGAGAAGAAGCTGTGAGGCCCATATATTTTGCACCATGTTCTTTCGCATAGTGGAGAAGATACTTCATCATCTTAGAAGCATGTCCTTGTTTTCTATAATTATCATGGGTAAGAACATCAAAAACTCCACAGACGTCTTCTTTAAAAAAGAGTGATGCAATGCATGCAGAAGCACCTTCTACTTCAAGGTAAAAAAAACGATATGGTTTGTTATCTTTGAAGCCCAGTTCATTGGCAATTTTTAAATAGTATATCCGCGCTTCTGGATCGTATTTTTCGAGTACATTTATAAAATGCTGCATACTGATTTCATCATTGACTTCTTTTATAATATTAGAATCAAATTTTTCATTATTGATTTCTTTAAAATTGGCTGAATCATATGCGCTATTTAATAAATTTAAGGAATATGTCATGCCAATTTCAATTGCTTCTTTTACAAAACCTAATTTTTGTAAAATTTCATTTATTTGTTTAGGAGACGAATTGGGGCCAATCCACAAGGCAAAAGGATTTGAATTGAAATAATTTATTAATTTATTGAGTGACGATTCGAGATATATTGGATTGACATTATTAAGCCATGCAATATTAAACATAGAGCTCATAAAAGGTGATTTTGTAATTTTAAATCCTTCAAATGTTTCAACATCACAATCTTTTAAAAGATATGGTATATAAAAAAATTTTTCTTTGACTATATTTTCGCATTGATGAATAAGATTTTCCATTTTAATCTCCCATATGTTTTTGCTAAGATCTATTAGCAAAAATAATAATGTTAATCAATGTTTTTTTAATTAAATAAAAATTATGAAGTACATTAAGAATATATTAATAATAAGCATAGAAATAGCAGTGGGTATTTGCACTTTAATAACACCATATTTATCTCTTAATTCTAGCAGAGCAGCTGGTACGATATTAAAATTAGCAGCCATAGGTGTCATTAGAGTTCCGCAATATCCAGAATACATTCCTATGGCAACGAGTGGGATTGGGTTTGCATTGTGGGCGTGGACTAAAAAGGGAAGTGCTACACCTGCTGTCATAACGGGAAATGCAGCAAAAGCATTGCCCATAATTATTGAGAATAAAGCCATTCCTACGCAATAAATTGCAACCAATAAAAAACGATTATTTGGATCGACTATGAGTTTGGCAATTTCTTGAATAGAGTTTCCGGTTTGCGCAGCTGTAAAAATTCCTCCTAGCATAGCTAGCATCATAGGTAATATTGCAGCCCAGCCAATAGAATCGAGCAAACGTTTCGATTCATTTATTGCTTGAAGCGGATTACCTCCTGTGAGCTTCAAACCCACAATCAATGATAGAAAACATGCAAATGTTAATGAAGCAAGTGTTAAGTTCTTTTGATCGAAAAAAAAATAATTTTTAAATGAGAGATCTTTAAAAATAAATGTGCATGTAACTGTGAGAATAGGTATAAGTAATGCAGGGATAAAAACTTTATTTCCAAATTTTATAGCATAAGTTTTTTTTTCTCTAATGGATTTTTGCAAATCATTTCTATTGCTGAATTGTCCGAGTCCAGCAATAAGCGCCATCAAAATAACAAGGATACCTATTATCCTATAAGTTAAACTTTTACCTATATAATAAATTGCAAGATCACTAAAAAGAAAAATTATAGAAAATAATGACCAAAAGAAAGCTGTTTTATATCGTTTAGGATTTTTTTTATCTTTTAAACTTAAAAAAGCAATAAATAGGACAATTATACCAATTATATAATAAATAATATCGATTGTTAAAAGAGTTTTCAATCCAGGTCTCCTTGCTTCATTTTCCACTTGCGAACGTCATTTTTTATACTGGTGTCGAGTTGCGTAAGTCTAATTAAATGAATGCAGAGAGCACAAATGGCTGTTGGAATTCCCCAAAGTCCAATATGGAGTGGTTCAATATTTTCAATTCCATTGTCATTTAAAAATGTATTCATTAAAATAATAGCACCAAATGCGATGAAAATATCTTCTCCAAAAAAGACTGCAATATTTTCAGATGCTGCTGCGTGTGAACGAATTTTATCTAAAATTGATTTTGGTAAAGGACCATATTTATTTTTGCTTGCCCCTTCCGCCATTGGGGCAATCAGGGGGCGGATTGTCTGTGCATGTCCACCTAAGCCAATTAAACCCATAGCAGCAGATATTTCTCTCAGAAAAAAATAAAGCATAATTATTTTGCCAGTTGTTATATGGGTGAATTTTCCAATCCAAATTTCTGCACGTTCTTTAAGTCCATAATGTTCTAGTAGGCCAACGACAGGAAGAATTAAAATAAAAACGGCGAGCTGACGGCTATTTAGAAATTTTTCTCCAAATGTTTCAAGTATGGTAAAAAAATCCATGCCTACGGAAAAACCTGTTACGATACCGGCTGTAGCGATAACGAGCAGTGGGTTAAACCTTAATGCAAAACCTAAAATAATAATAGGTATACCGATCAGTGGAAGAAGTAATGACATATGAAATATCTCTCTTTTATTTATATGTTTGAATGGCAATTCCTTCATTTATGAGTTTTGTAAATAAATATTTGGTCAAATTGAGTGCATGGGGATTATCTCCATGCAAACATATTGTATCAATTTTGATAGGAAATATTTTTCCGTTTTGGCTGATAACTTTTTTTTCTTTTATCATTGTTAAGCTTTGTTTCAAAGCGATTTTTTTGTCTTTAATTATAGCGCCACACTCACTTCTTGCTAATAAAGTTCCATCGTCTTTATAGCAACGATCTGCAAATCCTTCCTCAATAATAGCTAAATGTTCTTTTTTTGCCTTTTGCACTAAGGGACTGCCCGCAAGAGCAAATAATTTTAATTTTGGATTCACTTTTTTAATTGCAGATATAATGATATCCGCTATCTGTAAATCATGTGCTGCTTGATTGTATAAAGCGCCATGTAACTTTACATGCGTGAGTTTCCCTTTTTCAGCATTGACAATTCCTTGCAGTGCAGAGATTTGAAAAATAATTTCTGCAAAAAGTACTTCTGCTGAAAGATTTAATTCGACTCTACCAAAATTTTTTTCATCTGGATAACCAGGATGAGCACCTAAGGAAATTCCCCGAGCCATAGCCCACTTTACACTTTGATGGATACTTATAGGTGTCCCAGCATGCCTAGCACAAGCTATATTAACGGAACTGACGTAATTTATAATTTCTTTATCATTTTTAAAACCTTCACCAATATCGGCATTGAGATCAATTTTCATTTAATTCCCTTTGGATATAATTTAAACCCCACTGTATTTTATTTTTATATTCTTCTTGCTTCTTCAAAGCTTGAATAGCTTCTGCAAGGGAACAAGGAGAAAATTGAATAGTTTTGCTAAATTGTGTCTGAACAAACTGCCACATATCTGCGGCAATTATCCAGCCAATGCGAGGATATCCTCCTGTTGTTTGTGCATCAGCTAATAAAACGATTGGCTGACCATTAGGGGGAAGTTGAATGAGTCCAGGAAAAACTACATGGGAAAGCATTTCTTGATGGGTTGAAAATCTTAAAATATTTCCTGAAAGTCTATAACCCATCCTGTTACTTTCTGAAGTAACATTCCAATTTTGCGACCAAAAATCCTCTTGGCTCAATGGAGTTAAATTATTAAATTCTGGACCTGTAATAATACGGATACGATTTGAACGTGATGGTTGTAATATACCGATGCATTTGCTTAAAAAATTAGGTTTTCCAAGTTTAAGTTCATCGCCATTTTGTAAATTTCTTCCATTAAATCCACCAAATTTATTATTTAGGTCTGTGCCTTTACCTCCCAAAATAGTCTGGATTTCAATACCACCATCAATAGCTAAATAAGTAAACACTCCAGTTTGAGCGTGACTGAGTCGCAGTATTTGTTCGGATTTTACAGGATGGCGCCAGCCATGAAATATTTTTTTATGATCAAGAGTGGCATTGAAATCTGCACCCATTAAAGAGATCCAACAATCTCTTTTGAATTGAATTGCAACAGGACCTAGAGCAATTTCTATAGCTGGAGTATCAGGTAAATTGCCAACTAAAAGATTGGCGCAATGCAAGGCAAAACGATCGACAGCTCCGCCTAATGATACTGCATAAGAGCGGTATTCTGTTCGACCTAAGTCTTGTATACTTGTATATGCAGAAGTTTTTAATATTTTAAGCATATATTTTCGCCTTATTTTTAAAATCAATTTTTTATATTAGAAAAAAAATTCGCAATTCATTTTATCATAAAACAAGGAAATTATAGCTTAATATTATATTTAGGCAAATATAAGAGGTTAACAAATAGTATTTTTCAAATTTGGCATCTATTTTTTTTCAACAAATCGAACTTTATCACCAGGCAAAAGTGTTGTTGGTTCTGATGAATCTGGTTTAAATAAAATAAAATCTGTATGTCCTATAATATTCCAGCCACCTGGTGTGCATGAAGGATAAATGCCAGTTTGACTTCCCCCAATTCCAACTGAGCCTGCAGGTATAGCAATATTTGGAATATTTTTTCTTGCTGTATGAAGTTGTTTAGGCAAACCGCCTAAATATGGAAATCCAGGTTGAAAGCCAAGAAAATAAACAAAATATTCACCACTGCAATGGAGTTCAATGATTTCCTTAAAAGTGAGTCCTGTATTATTAGCAATTATTATCAGGTCAGGACCATATTTTTTTCCATATTTTACAGGAATAATAACTTCTTTAATATTATTTTCAATTGATTCTGCTTGTTGCCAGAGTGATTCCAGTAGAAAAAGGAAATTTTCTGGATGATGAATCAATGGGTTTATAACTATTGTAAAGTTGTTCATTCCTATTACGACGTCTATTACTTGAGGATTTAATTTTAATTTTTTTGCTAACCACCAAAGTTTTTTTTGATAAAAGAGTTCTGCAGGTGGTTCAAGCTCTAAGCTAAGAGAACTTTCATTTAGAATAAAAAAACGAGGTCGTTTTAAATTCAAAGTATTCCCTTTCTTATCAGCTTATTATTAAAAAAATGCGTCTGCTGAAGGACGAGTTAATATTATTGGTTCACTATCAGTAACTACTATTGTATGTTCAAATTGAGCTGCTTTATGCTGCTTTTTTATAAATAGCGTCCAACCATCTTTGCTTTCTTCAGCATAAATTTCCCCAGTTGAGAGAAATGGTTCTACTGTAATGACCATTCCTTTTTTTAAAATTCTTTTTTCTTTTGGATCGAAGGTCGATGATATATATTTAGGTTCTTCGTGTAATGCTTTCCCAACTCCATGGCTGCCTAAATTTTCAATAATTGAATATTTATATTTACGGGCAATTTTTTCTACCGATTTTCCTATGGCGGATAATTTTTCTCCACTTTTAGAAGCGCTTATTCCTGCATACATCGCCTCTACTGTAGCATTGCACAATCTTTCATTTTGGGGAGTTTTTACACCAACACAAAAAGATCCTCCTGTATCGGCAAAATATCCATTTAATTCAGCAGAAACATCAATGTTAATTAAATCCCCTGCCATTATTTTTTTTCTTGATGGGATCCCATGTGCAATTTCATGGTTTAAGGAAATACATGTGTAGCCAGGGAAATTATATATTAATTTTGGTGCTGAAACCGCGCCAAATTTTTTAAGAAATGTTCCTCCCAATTCATCAAGTTCCTGAGTGGTCATTCCTATTTCAACGCTTTTCTTCATAAAAACAAGTGTATCAGCAACTATTGTTCCGATTTGTTGTAATTTTTTTAGCTCATCGTCATTTTGTAATATCATTCAATCTTCCAATATCAAATAAATCTAAAATTATCTCAAGTTATTCGTTTGAGCAACGGAAAGTGAAAGATTCAATTTCAAAACATAATAAATACTCTAAGCTGGGTAGATGTGCAAGACGACTAAATGTATATTTTCTTAGAAGAAATGAATTGTACTTACAAAAGCTATGTTTCGATAACGGAACAAAATAATTTTATTTTTAGAATTTTTTCTGATTAAAGCCTAAGAGCGAGCGAATTTTATTTTCAGCGTAAAATTTAGAAAGCAGATCATAAAATTTATCATTAAGTGTTAAATTATTTACAGAGAAAAAAGAAAAATTGTATCAATAGACTTATTATTTATTAAATATGACTGAAGCATCTATGTCAAAATAATTTGCTTGTTTTTATAGTAAAATTTCATAATATGATGCAAAAAAAAAATTAAAGGAAAAACAATGTTGAAAATAATTTTAATATTTTTCTCAATTATATTAAATATTAATGCTTATAGCGAAGCAAAAAAAATTGATAATAAGGCAATTGTAGTTGAACTTATCAAAAGTATTGAAAAACGAGATCCTAAATCTGTAGAATACGTTGATAAAGAAAAATATAAAGATAATAATGCGGGTATAAAATATAGTATAAAAGGTTTCAACAAAGTCCGCAGTAAGAATCCAAAAATTCTTAGATGATATACTTATCAAAAAGAATTTTAAGCAAGTAAATAAATTTATTGATCAAAAAAAGTTCCAATCATATAATACTGATTTAAATTATTCTTTAGTTGGAGAAATCGGACTTTATAAAAATAATATTTCAAATAATAAAGATGGAAATTACTATGATAAAAATAATCTAATATTGGCAGAAGGAAACTTTGTTTTATCTGTTAGTGAAGGACGTATCGCTTGTAGAAGTGTGATTTACTATGATCTATTTCGAGTTGAAAATAATAAAATTGTAGAGCACTGGGATGTTATAACGAATAAATAAATTATTCTATTTTATTCCTTTTGAAGGGGCTATGAAAATAATATTATTTTTATATTTTTGTTTATTTTTACTATATTTTTGAGTTGCAGTAAAAATAACTCTAACAGCAGTTTACCTCCTTCAAGCGGAGGACCAGACCCACTAAAGTCGAAGTTTACTTTGCAAAATCGTGCTAGTTTTTTAAGAGAATATAATGGCTCCCCTGTAAAAATACGGAGAGATTTATTTGAAGCTCGAATGCAATTAAAAGCAAACAAACATTTTTATGATTATTACTTAGAAGAAGAAGATCAGCCGACTCGAGATTGGCTTCGCTATCAAACAGAAACATTTTTCAAATTAATATCAGTTTTTAAAGGTTATCCAGAAGATCTCCTTTGGAAATATAAAAAATTTATTGATCAGCCTCTTACTGATGTTTTAAAAACTTTTGTATATCAAGTGGCAGATAATGAAAGCGGGCGTAATTTTGTGCATGATTTAGAAAATATTTGTGACTTTCATGAAATTCATGTTAGAACAATTTTTAATTCTTCAATAAAAGAAAGATATGAAATATTAAATCCCTGTATATCGAATACATATCAAAATGCATGGTTAGATTATGATTCAGAAAGTATTGGAGATACGGATTCTGAGGCAATTAGAGATGCTTACTTCGATGGCAGTCCTTTTATTTTAAAAGAGATCGATGTCATCGTAGAAAACCCATTAGGTAAAGATCCAATGTCAGTGCGAACTTTTGAAGAAAACGATTATATTAATTATCTACAGAAAGAAATAGCAAATAAATTTAAAATCTATATGGATAATCCGGCAAACGTTAAGAACAACCTTTTGTCAGTGGGCAAAGCATTAATTGCGCCACTTAATATTTCATTTGTTCAAGGTGAACAAACTTTAAATTTAAAATTGAGTAGAGAATATGTTGACGGCGCGCATTTTTCAGGCTCAGCCTTTACTGCTTTGTATCCTTATCAAAGTAATCTTGTAAAATCTGTCATTACTGCCATTGAAAGTAAAAATGAAAATAATTTTATCAATGCTTTTTTAAAGCTTGCAGCAGCACATCCTGTAATGATACAAAGAAAAGTGGTATTAGAGATATTTCCAGATCTTTTTGTTACCAAAGATTTTCCATCATTTAAAATATATTCATCATATTTGCACTATCTTTTAAATTGTACGCAGTTCCACTAATAATTAATTAACAGCGACTCCAGCCGCAATCCATACAAGTTTTACAGCCTGATTGATGAACCATATTTGATTTTTGACAATTTGGACAAATTTCTCCTGTGAATTTTGTACCATCTTTAATATATTTTTTAAGCACTCGATTAATTGCACTTGCAAAATGTGTAATATTACCTTCAGTTTTTTCGAGTTGCTGAACTATGTATTTAATATCAACTCCATGTCTTAAATTTAATGATACAAGGCGTGTGATGGCACTCTCTGAAGGAGCATTTTGTAAAAGTTTTTTTAAATTAATTTCTTTTGAGTTTTTAAATTTTAAAAAATAATTTTGATTTTTATGTTTCAAAATTTCAGCATTTTTACTGTTTTCAGGCAATGAATATTTATCGCAATAACCACAAAAAACTTCATATGGTTCGTTTTCAAGAAGACCAATAAGAATAAGCCAGTTTTGTTTATTTAATTTAAAATTATGGATATCGCAAGTTAAAACACTGGGGCGCTTTACAGCGATAATTTTCTGAAAATTTTTCGAAGTATTCTCATTCGTGTTTGTGGGTATGTTATTTATAATTCCTTCTCTGCTTTTGTCACGATAGACTGTTACAGATTTTAATCCATATTGCCATGCTGTTAAGAAAATCTTTCGAATGTCTTCTACCAAGGCATTTTCTGGTAAATTATAGGTCACAGAAATCCCACTGTCGATATATTTATATAAAGTTGAAATTAATTTTAATTTATCTATTGGATCGACATTTTTCTCTGGATTTGTATTCCAAGCAGCAAAAACCCATTCATTTTTTTCTACTAATTTTTCAGCATTTTCTTTTGTTAAAGGAATTTTTTGTCTATTTAATTCGTTTATAACAGAGTTGTCAAAAATTAAATGTGACTTGTACTCACCTGTAAGCGTCCGTTCTCTCCGTTCAAAATAAGGAGCAAAGGCCGGTTCGCAGCCGCTTCCTCCTACTCCAACGACCATTGATAAAGTTCCTGTCGGTGCTACTGTAAGGCAGCAAACATGGCGCATTGCAGTAAACTCATCCGCTTTTAATGATGTGAGTTGGCATAGTCTTTTAATAAATGGACTTTTAACAAACCACTCTTTCTTAAATTCTTTAAAGCTTCCTCTTTCTTTACCCAATTGTATGGAACTGCGATATGCTGTTTCTGTGAACACTTTCATTATTTCTTCAGATATAGAAATACTTTTTTCAGATCCATATCTAATTTTTGCTTTAATAAACCAATCATACAGTCCTGTAAAACCCAGTCCAATGCGAGTCATTTCTATTAATTTTTCTCGTTGTATAGGATGTGGTGATCGGTTTTCTTGAAATTCAGCAATAATAACATTATCTAAAAATCGTATACCAAACTCAACTCTTTCTCTCAGCCAATCTTGCCAGTTCTCATTTAACAAGGGCATGTTATAAAAATTGATAGAAGCAAGAACACAAGTATTGAACGGATCTAATTTTTGTTCCGAACAACCGTTGGTTGAAACAATATGGTATTTAATATTTGGGTGATAATTGCTATTTGAAAATTCTTCGCTATGATCCCAGAATTCAATACCTGGTTCGCCAGTGTTCCATGCCTGAAAAGTTATTTTCTGGAAAAGAGATTGTGCTGTTACTTCTCGCTTTATGCTTAAATTAGGTCCGGGTGAATTTTCATCAAATAATTTATTGCCAAGAAATATTTTATTTTCTTTTCTCTCCCAGCTTAATTCAATATTTTTATTTTCGATGACTGCATTCATAAACTTATTGTCTACTTTGACCGATATATTTTGAGAAGTTAATTGTGTGATATCGGATTTACAAGTGATGAATTCTTCCACATCAGGATGGTAAATCCAAATGTCTGGTTTTGTTGCACCTCTTCTATTTTCAGCGCCTATCACTTGCATAGCAGCATCAAATATAGAGAGAAAACTGACAGCCCCTGTGCTAACTCTTGCACAATTGTGCGTTCGTGCTCCGCGAGGTCTGAGACCTGAAATATCGATTCCATTCCCTTGTCCATAGGAGGCGATACGGCTCCAATGAGTCAGTGAATGAGCAAAAATTTCTTCAATGGAATCTTTAATAGGTGCTTGCGTTGTGCAATTTACATAAGAGATTTTATGAGATTTATTTCCTGCAGCGCGCCAAATTCCTCCAGCAGGGCTGAAGTCTTTTGCATGAATATATTGAATGGTTTTTTGTTGCATTTCTTCAAAGGCGCTGATGTCATATTTGTTAACTTCATAAGCGACCCGTTGTATGGCCTCTGGAAATTTTTCTTTTCTTTTTTCGTTTGTTAAAGTATCTTCTATTTCAAAGCAATATTTATTTTCAATTATGTTTTTATATAATTCAGAGGTAAATTGAAATTCATCTAATATTTTTGAAAGCATTCTATTTGCTCTCCTTGAAACCAGAATACTCTATTTTGGTGCGATAATCTCATAAAACTGAAGTGGGTTTGCCATTTTCATTGAGTGCGACCATAGAAAAGACTCCACTTACAGCAAGTTCTCTTTGATTCGTATGCATCTGTTCTATAAAAATTTGCACTTGAATTTTTAAACTTTTATTTCCAACATGTATGACTTTGCCATGCATGTCTGCAAAAGTTCCTGCAGGGATTGGTCTTTGGAAATCTGTTTTATCTAACGAGACAGTCACTATTTTTTTGCGGCAAAAACGCGTTGCTGTAATAAATGCAATTTCATCCATCCAATTGAGAGCAGTGCCACCGAATAAAGTATTATAATGATTTGTTGTGTCAGGAAAAACACATTTAATCATTCTTGTTTCAGAAATGCGTATGAGCTCTTGAATTTTATCTGAATCAGTCATTTTTTTCTCCTTTTTAGAGTATTTCTAAAAATAATTTTTCATTTTTTGCAAGACAGTTGTTGGAGAAATATCTTTAAGACATTTTAAATTTTTATAGTAGCAGTCAGATTTGCCGTGGCGTGTACATGGACTACAAGAAATATTTTCATACTCTAAAGTTATATTTTTAAATAATGGTACAAAACCAAAATTTGGAGATGTTGCTCCAAAAATGACTGTTGCAGGTCTTTTATAAATATCCGCAGCGTGTCCAGCAAAAGAATCATTTGAAATAATATAATTTGCATGTGCTATGAGATCGAGAGTTTCACCTAAACTTGTTTTGTTTACTAAATTTAGCACTCTTTTATTTTTGGGGTATGCTAAATATTCGCCAATAAATTCTTCACTTTTACCGCCACATATTATTATGTTATTATCGGAATGGCTAATAATCAGTTGAATTAATTCCCTGAAATTTTCCTTTGGCCACATTTTAATAAAGCCACTTGCGCCAGGGAAAATACAAATGTAATTTTTTAAAGGCAAGTGGAAATTCTTATTAAAACTCAGCAATGTGTAATCAAAATTATCGGGTTTTTTTATATTTACATTATCGATTTTTAATACTCGATTGACTAAATCATCTTGTAAATCGTGGATTCTTATAATTTCTTTTATTTTATTTCTTCTTTTTTGCTCAAATGAAAAATATGCAAGCACAATAAGAAATAGTCTGAAGAATGTTCTTTTTTCTACAAAAAAAGTATTTTCAAAAAATAGATGTAACTCTTTTTTAAGAAGTTTTTTTGCTCTTTTACTTCGTCTAGTTCTTTGTAGATCAATTATTATTCTATCTTTAATTGTCTTGATTGAATTTATTTTCTGACAAAAATGTTCTTTAATTAATATTTTAGAGTCATAATAGTATTTAATATCATTATCTTTGTCTATACAAATGTATGCATTTAAATCATGCATGCGTCGGGCGATCTCTTCGGTTGCCAAAGATGTTACCAGAATTGGAAAATAACCGTTTGCTTTTAGCTTTGTAATAACTCGGGAAGCGATGATAACATCACCGATTGCTGTCATTCTTGTGATATAAACTATTCGCTCAAATTGTATTGTTTCATTATTTGTCAATATGCTCATTTCAATTTCATTTTTTCATTGCGCTAAAAATAAAAAGGGCGGACCAAATTCCGATAGAAATAATATAGAGAATTCCCCCTAGTGCTGCAATAGCAGTAACAGGTGAGACAGTCCCATTAGAATTGGGATAAAAAGCTTGAAGCACAATTCCGAATCCAAAAATTGGTATACTCACTGTATTGATAATAATTAATAATTTTGCATTTTTTTGTGAAAAATATGTTCTTAAATGGTTGAGGGTAAGACCTATCAGAATAGTTGTTATTCCCATTAAATTCATATGCGCATGGGCTGATCTCAGTAGAGTTCTTTGCCAGCCGATCAACCAAGTGGGATCTGCATTGGTTGCACTCATTATTTCTATACGTGAACCAAGTATGCTACCAAAAACACTCCAAGCAAAAATCCAAAAAAATCCGAGACCAATTAATAGTAATTTTGTCCTTTGCAAAGTAAAACCTCGTTTGTGCATGTTGTGAGAATGCGCGGCATCTCAAAATCTAAAACCGACAAAATAATTTACTTTGTCCATAATGACTTTACATCTACGTCGACAGAAGTTTAAACCTCTATTACGATCATTTTGTAGCAAAATGATCAAAAACTAAAAACGTAATGTAACTGGTAGAAATCAATGCACCTTCGACTTGAAAACTTTGATGGCCCTCTCGATCTTCTCCTGCATCTTATAAAAGCTCAGGAACTTAACATATTTAACATTCCAATAGCTATTATAACTGAGCAGTATCTAAGTTTTCTTAAACAAGTGCCAGAGTTGGATTTTCATTCTGCGGGAGAGTATCTTGCAATGGCTGCTCAACTGATTGAAATTAAAGCTCATTTATTATTACCTGTGTTACAAAAGAACAATGAAAATCTGGAAAGCTTGGAACAAATTTCTGAAGAAGATCCACGCCGTGTACTCGTGGAACAGTTGCTTGAGTTCGAAGCCTTAAAAAAAGCTTCGGAAATTCTGGAATCTATGGGTACGGTTGCGGGAAATATATATCCTACGGCAGAATATAAGCGACGTGAAGATGAATTTTCTAATTTTGAGCATCCTATAAAAGGCAATCCTTTCGATCTAATTATTTCTTTAGAACGTGTGCTCTTAAAGTTTTCAAATACATCTCGTCCTAAAGTTGTTGTTAAAGCCCAAAAAATTACCATACAGCAAAAAATGGAAATTGTTAAAAAGCGTTTAGAAGAAGTTCAAATTATTTTTCTCCAAGATTTTCTTATGGAATGCATGTCTCGCTATGAACTTATTGTGGTTATAATGGCTGTTCTTGAATTGTGTAAAGCAAACCAAGTGAATATTTCTCAGGACAATTTATTTTCTCCAATTGAATTAACCAAAGGAGAAAAGTTTTATGATGAAAGCATTATTCTTCCAGAAATTGAAGCAACTTTGTAATATGAGTTCTAAATGCTACACTTAAAGGATATTCATTATCATTTAGGCGCATTTCTAACCTTGCTTTCACAATATTTTCTTTCGAAATAGAAGTATTTAACGAGTGAATCTCTTCATCGATCATTTCACGAAATTTTATTTGTCCAGTATTCATTTCACTCATTTTTTGTTCTAATTTTTTTATTTCTGAAATATTTTCATTTAATTTTGATAATTGAATGCTCAGCCTATTTGTATAAGAAGAATTCTCTTGTTCTTTGTTAAGATGTTCTTCAGATTTTTCAATGTTTTTATTGTTTTTTAAAATAAGTTTAATAAGTCTTAATATAAAATGTGTTTTGTTATATACATCCCCAATAGTCATTGTAAAAATATCTTCTTTTAATGAGATAAGTGAGCTAATTATTTTATTGTCTTTCTTATTTGAAATGTAACTAAAAGAGTATAGAGAGCTTTCGATGTACGATATAATTTGATAAAAGGCTTTTCGAATATACTCTTCTTCCCAGAAATTGAGGGGAGCATGCAAATCTTCTTTTTTACAGGTTTTCTGTTTTTCTAATCGCGTGAGAAATTGAATGAGTTTCTCTTCAAATGGTAAGATCTCTGCTTGCAATTTTTTCTTATTATCGAGGAGAGAAAAAGCCCTCGAAATCTTTAAGGGTAGGCTCGGTTTGTCTGAAATTCTATTTAGATTTAACTTTGTTTTTTCTATAAGATTTTTTTTGATCTTATCTATGATTTCATTCGCTTCATAATACAGATTTCTAAGCATCGATAATGCTAAAAATTGGCGTGCGACAGGTGTGCCTTGATAAAAATCAAACTGCTCAATTAAGTTATCTATTTGATATTCTTGAGTATTGCTTGCTATGAGCTCTTCGGCATGGATAAAATCGATGAATTGAGTTTCACCACTTTCAATCAAGCTATATGAGGCTTTGACAATAAATTTTATGCACTCTAAATAGGGAAGAGCCGTTATTTCTTGATTTATTAAGATAAATGAATTTTCATTGTTGACCACAAGCAAAGTTCCCGATATAAAGCCCCTCTGCATGTTTTTTTTTTGCAGGGCTGTGTGAATGAAAAAGCGTTTCGCTTCATTCTACATCCAATGCGGGGTTGTGTCACTCCTTCTGCAGGAACTCCACACCTATTGGAGAAGTGGCATGAGTGATTTTTATTTCTCTATGATATCAGTGAATTGCGTTGAGATAACGCCCCATTTGTTGAGAACTACGAGGAAAAGATGAACGCTCGCAAGTAAAATTGTAATTAATTGAATTTACAGGGTAAATTCATTATTTTTGTTAAGTGGAGTTCTTTATATGAAAACTTATTCTGCCAAAGCTTCTGAAATTCAGAAGAAATGGTTCATTGTCGATGCTGAAGGTAAAACTCTTGGGCGTCTTGCAACACAAATCGCTTATGTTTTACGTGGTAAGCACAAGCCAACATTCACTCCGCACATGGATATGGGCGACAATGTTGTTGTTATTAATGCCGCTAAAGTTAAGCTTTCTGCAAACAAAGAGCTTACTAAGCTTTATCATCGCCACACAGGTTTCTTTGGTGGGTTGAAAACTCAAACTGCTGCTGAAATCCGTGCAACTCAACCTGAGCGTTTGTTAGAACTTGCAGTTAAAGGTATGCTTCCCCACAATCGTTTGGGTGATGAATGCTATCGCCATCTAAAAGTTTATGCTGGTGCTGAGCATCCACATGTTTCACAAAAACCAGAAGCTTTACCTGAGCGTACAATTAAAAACTAACAAACGATTAAATGAGGTAGCCCTAAAATGGCAGTTAAATATATTTCTGGCGTAGGCAAACGTAAAACTTCTATAGCCCGCGTTTATTTGGTTAAAGATGGCAAAGGTGCTATCACTATTAACCACCGTAGTCTTGAAGATTATTTTAAGCGTCCAACTTCCCGCATGGTTGTTGAACAAGCTTTAAACTTAACACAAACTCTTGGTAAGGTTGACATCCGCGTAACTGTTGTTGGCGGCGGTCTATCTGGACAAGCTGGCGCAATCCGTCACGGTATCACCAATGCTCTGTTAAACTTAAACCCAGAATTCCGTTCTGTGCTTAAGTCTTCTGGGCTTATCACTCGTGATGCGCGTATCAAAGAACGTAAATTATATGGTTTACGCTCTGCTCGTGCACGCTTCCAATTCTCCAAGCGTTAAAAAAGAACCGATTTTTCGGATTCAAAAAAAGAGTGCAAGTTATCGACTTGCACTCTTTTTTTTATTTAAAGAAACAAGGTCGCACTCTCCCTCCTTTAGGGGTGAGTGATTCGCATTGATTTCTGGTGAAAAATATTAAGAATTGAGTCCAGATATTTTTTTTGCAATTTGTACTGATAATTGAATGCCAAAGCCTGAGCTGCCTTTTTGTGTGTAACCTATGGCTTGGTTTTTATCAGAAACTCCAGCAATATCTATATGTGCGAAAGGAACATCTTCGGTAAATTCTTTTAAAAATGCCGCTGCAACCATACTGCCAGCACCACCTGAATTTTTTCCTAAGTTAACAAGATCTGTTATGCTGCCTTTATTGTCATCTGCAATCTCTTCCCAAACAGGAAGTGGATAAGCTCTTTCACCCGTTTCTTCAGAGGCTTTTATAACAATCTGTTCAAGCTCTTTATCAAAGGCAAAAACACCCGCTCCAACATGGCCAAGAGCACCGATCATGGCACCTGTTAAAGTTGAATATTCTACGATATAATCTGGTTTTAAATCTTTAGCTGCATAATGAAGAGCATCGCTTAAAACAAGGCGACCTTCAGCGTCGGTATTGAGAACTTCAATGGTTTTTCCGGAATATCCAGTAATGATGTCGCCAACTCTAAAAGCCAACGCATCCACCATATTTTCACAAAGCGCACCAACAGCATAGACATGTACGGGTAATTTTTGTTGAGCTATTGCAAGGATAGAACTTAAAGTCACTGCAGAGCCAGACATATCATACTTCATTCCTTCTTGGTGAACTGATGGGGTTTTTAATGAATAACCACCCGTATCCACAGTTAAACCTTTGCCCACAAAGGCAATAGTTTTGCTAAATTTTTCGGGTTTATACTCAATAACAACGAATTGTGGTTCAAGTGCACTGCCTCCTGCAACAGCGAGCATGGCATTGAATCCCATTTCTTTGAGCTTTTGAGCGCCCCAAATTTGGACGTTTAAATTCAGTTTTTTTGCTTGTTCTGCAATGTTTTCAGCAATGTATTTTGGAGTAGCGATATTTGGTGCCCCGTCTTGAAGCAGTCGGCAAGTATTCACAGAATTATTTATAATCTCAGTAAGATTGAGTTCTTCTTGGCAGCCCGATATATTTGAAATATATGTTACTTGAAGAGGTTTTTCGATTTCAGTCATTGCCTGTGCTGTGGCATTGGTATTTGGGTATTTATACATACCTAAATTGAATCCAGCATGCACTTGTGCAATAAGTTCTTTAGAATTTATGAGTTTTGAAAATGGTAAAAATACGACTTGTTGGGTTTTGAGTGTAAGTGCAATTTCAGCTGATTTAATCCCGATTTGACGCGCTCTTGAGGGCTTAATATCTTGCTTTTTACCAGCACCAATAAGAACAACTCTCTTGCTTATTTTTGAATTATCAGAAATTGACACAGTGGATTGCAGCCATTTCCCTTCAAAATCACCAAATGATATCAATTTTTGAATGACTCCATTAAACTGCGAGTCTAGGGTTGTGAGTTCTGAAGAATGAATTGCTCCCTTTTCGATATCTGTTTCGTCTATTACGATAATCGCAAGGTCAGCATTGCTATTTTCAATGTGAGATTTTGAAATAAATTCGAGTGGTTTAATTTTAGGTAGTGACATAAAAGAACCTCATCTAATAGTTAAAAGACTGCAATTTTATATTGCTTTAATCACTTAATCTTAGCAAGGAATTAGAATGAAAGTTTTTTCTATATCATTTTGGTTTATTAAACTTCCATTATTTTGTTTCGTTGCTTTTATTCTTTGGTTTATTCCATGGGTTTTTTTATTATACTCTGGATTATTGATTTATTTTCCTTATGAGAGTGATGGAAAATCAAGATATATTCGTATCACAGGTCCTGTCGTTGGTGTCTTTTCCCCGCACTCTTGGAGTACATACGATGATATCCCTAAAGCATGTAAAGCAGCTTTGATTGCTGCTGAGGACAATCGTTTTTACCAACACAATGGAGTGGATTTTGAAAGTTTAAAAGCGAGTTTTATTACAAATCAGAAAATTGGGAAAAAAAAGCGAGGCGGAAGTACAATAACTCAACAACTTGTTAAAAATGCATTTCTCTCGCGTAAAAAAAGTTACTTACGTAAATCGAGGGAAATCATTGGTGCGTTTATTTTAGATGGCATTATGCTAAAAGATCAGCAACTTGAATGGTATTTCAATGTTGTGGAATTCGGCCCAAATATTTATGGTCTCGAAAATGCAGCACAAAAATATTTTAAGACTGAAGCTCATAAGCTTACACCATCTCAATGCATTTCGCTTGTTGCAATTATTCCATCACCTAAAAAATGGAATCAAAGTTTGGTGACACAAAAACCGACCTTGTTTTTTTTACAAAGATATAAAAAAATCTTAAATACAATTCAAAAAATGGGTATACTAAATAACAAGGATCTTGTCATAGCTCGAAATTATAAAGCTATAAATGGCAAAGTGCAATCGGACATAGCTTTGCCAGACAAAGTAAAACTTCCTGATAATACTGAAAAAGAAAGTGAAAGTATCGATGATTTTGATGACATTGATGATTATGAAAATTCAGTAAATTATTGAATTATAAAATTTTAGCTGGATATTTGAAATTACTATCATAAAAACAAGATCTTATTTTGTAGCACTTGACCAGTTTGCACTGCTTATGTATTAAGATCCAAGTTTGAGTAGAGAATATTTAAATTCGTTTATATTCTGGTCTCGTCCGCTTGGTAATGGATTATTAAAAGAGGAAATGAAATGAAATTAGGTTTTAGACAGTTCTTTTTGCATACCTTTTCCCTGCTTACTCTTATCCCTTCAATGAGTTCATTTGCCTCAACTGAAAAAAGTTCTACTCCAAAAGTAGCTCAAGCAAATAATAATCAAGCGGTTTCGAATAAAATATCTGAAAAAGATCAAATTGATAAAAGTCTAAAAAAAGTTCAAGATGAAAAAGTCCTCAAAGTTTGCTCGGATGCTGGTTTTCTCCCATTTGAAATGAAAACGAAAACAGGTGAGTGGACAGGTTTTGATATAGATATGATGAAACATTTTTCAAAATCATTGAATGTCGAATTAAAAATGATTCAAATCAGTTTTGACGGTATTATTCCAGCATTAATTTCAGGTAAATGTGATCTTATCGCTGCCGGTATGACGGTTACACCAGAAAGAGAAAAAATCGTTGCATTTAGTGACTCAACTTTTATCAACGGTCTGAGTATTGCACTTAAAAATACAGAAGATAATAAATCATCTTATAAAAGCCTTGAAGATTTAGATATAGAAGAAAATAATATTGCTGTTAAAACAGGATACACAAGCGATATTTATCTATCAAAAACTTTGAAAAAAGCAAGAATTTTAAGATTTGATCAAGACTCTGATCTCGTTCTGGCAGTTGCACAAGGAAGAGCAAAAGCATTTGTTACAGACACAACATATGTTAATTTAATGGATAAAGATAAACAAAATAAATTTATAATATTACCTACCAAAATTGTTTCTGATAGCTTTTCAATTGCAGCAAAAAAATCTAGCAAAGAGTTAATCAGCTCCTTTAACGAGTTTTTAAAGACATGGAGAGAAAGCGGCGGTTATGCACGGGCGGAAAAATTTTATTTTCAAGATCAGCTCTGGAGATCCCAAGTTCTTGGGTCCAAGTAGATTTTAATTAATATCTTTCTCGTTTATATCCTTGCTCTAGAGAACGAAGTTTTACATTCTGGGGCGTTAAAAAGTGAATTAAATGGTATAGATTTTCTTTCGCCAAAATAGGGCACGAATTTTTGTGACCAATGATACCATTCTCTTTCGCTAAATTGCCAAGAATAGTATTTATAAATAAGCAGCTCATACAAGTTTTTTAACAGTTCATATGTTTTTTTAAAAGATTTATCCAATTTAATCCCTTGGGGAAGATTTGTATCACCTGAGTACGGATCGATATAAATCTTTATTATGTCAAGATTCCGTGTACTCGTAAAGTTTATAAGTTGAGATTCGAAAATAATATCTATTCTATCTCTGTAACGATTATTTAATGATGAAAGACGGCCAAAACTGAGGGTGATTCCTTCATACGCTTTATCAACTTCTGTACGATCGTGATAAAATAGAAATCCTTGGGCTCTTGGATCATGCAGAATGTCTCTTATAAAAAATTCAGAGTTGTCATCAAAAAAATGTGTATTTTGTAATAAAACTGTTCTAAATAAAGTTAATATGTCGAAATCTATATTTGTATACCAACGAAAACTTTCAAAAGTACATAAATTAATTTTATTCCATGGACGAGACCAACCCATTTTTCTTTTTATTCTATATTCTTCAAATTTTTGCATTAGAGAAGAAATTATATAATTTGGTATATTTTTACAAGTTAATATTTCATAGGTGTATTTATAATTTGATTCAGAATTTATATCTGGGACACAATTCAACATATTTCCCTCGCATTTATTTTGCAATATTGATATATTAATTTGAGTTGAGAAATAACTATAGCGTCATAGCTTTGTCATTCTTTCTGGGCATATTTATTGATATAAGGTTTTCATACTTGCAGAAATATAATAACAAAATCTCATCAAATTTTAAACCTATTTGGTGGATGAAAAATCGACATTTACAGACTTTATTTCCTGCTCTTTCTCCGTGTCAAAAAAAACTTTTCTTAAAACGTGAAACCATTTATTTGCCAGATCAGGATTTTATTGAAGTTGACTGGACAGTAAATAAACAGGAAGATAAACCGCTCGTTATACTTTTACATGGACTAGAAGGCTCATCGAATTCTTCATACATAAGACGTACAATGCAGAAAGCGATTGACTCTGGTTTTCGCGCTGTATGTATGCATTTTAGAGGGTGTTCAGGCGTACAAAATAAAATGAGAAGAGTTTATCACGCAGGAGAAACTGAAGATCTTAATTTCTTTATAAATTATTTAAAACAAAAGGAAAAAATAAAATCGCAAGTATTTATTGTCGGATTTTCTTTAGGTGGTAATGTTTTATTGAAATGGCTATCTGAAAATAATGAAAATAATTTTATTTCATCAGCAGTGGCTGTTTCTGTTCCTTTTGAATTGGAAAATTCTGCGCAGAAAATGAACAATGGTTTTTCAAGAATATACCAATGGTGGTTATTGAAAAGTTTAAAAAATAATTTACTCAAAAACGATCGCTATAAAGATTTTAATTTAACTAAAAACGAAATCGTCGCCATTAAAAATTTTTGGGAATTTGATGACAAAATAACTGCACGTATTCATGGATTTAAGGGAGCTCAAGACAATATTTATCTCTTATCAAACATAAAACACTTATCATTCATTCTCTGGACGATCCATTTATGAGTGCGGCTTGTGTACCTCATTTATCCGAATTATCTCAGTCTATTCAATTGGAATTAACAACTTATGGTGGTCATGTTGGTTTTATTTCTTGGCATTCTCTTTTAATTCCAATGTATTGGCTTGAACCAAGAATAATTCAGTTTTTTCTTGCTCAAATTAAAAATTAATATGAGTGTTTATTTTTAGATGAGCTAACTTGCTTTTGTTGCCCAAGAGTTGTACTTCTATAGAGATGTATATCACCTTTAGTGGAGTGCGCTTAAAAATGAGGCTTCAAGTAAATCCGCATTCTTCAATTCCTCTCTATGCCCAAATTGTCGAGCAAATGAGAAATCAAATTCTCTCCGGCACCATTCATGCTGGCACTGCTTTGCCTTCTGTTCGTGAAATTTCAGAAATGATTGAAGTAAATTCATTGACAATACAAAAAGCTCTTAAAATATTAGAAGTTGAAAAGTTTATTGTCATTCGTCGTGGTGTGGGTGCTTTTGTTTCAGAAAATATTAGTTCTCTCAATCAAAATCAAAAAGAAGAACTGCTTAAACCAGGTTTAATGAATATTGTATCTCATGCTCGTGAGTTAGGTGTTGAACAGGACAGATTTCAAGCACTCGTAGAGGAATGTTGGAGTGGACAAGAATTATGATCGAAGTAAATAATTTAAAGCTATATGGCAAAACTCAAAATTTAAGACTTGAGATTCCTCAACTCAAATTCCACTCGCCGGGTATTACGGCTCTAGTTGGACACAATGGAGCAGGAAAATCATCTCTGTTGCGATTGATGGCAGGTTTGGATAAACCAGATCTTGGCTCAGTTATTTATTTGGCAAAAGATATCTTTAAGCATTTTGAATTATTGAAAGATAAAATTCACCTAATTTCTTGGAACCTTGAACTCTATCAAGGGCTCACAACTGCAGATCATCTTAAATTAATCAAGTCACTAGCGGAAAATTGGAATTGTGAAATTGAAAATGCTCTCTTAAGAGATCTCGCAGTACCTGCTCATAAGCGTATTGATAAACTCTCTCGTGGTGAGCAAGTGCGTTTTCGCTTGTTATTAAGTTTGCCAAGAATGCCGATGGTGATTCTATTAGATGAAGTGACTAATGAATTAGACACCGATTCCAGAAGAACTATTTTTAAGAAGTTGGATGCATATTCTTATGAGACAGGTGCTCAAGTTGTTGTTGCTACGAATATGATCGAAGATATTGAAAGATATGCAACAGATATTATCCTTTTAAAAAAAGGAAAAGTTATTCTTCAAAGTGCACTGGATGCAATTAAAGAGGAGCATAAAACAAGCTTTGAAGAAATAATGCGAATTTATGAAAGAAAGGATTGTTAAACGTGATTGCAACATTCATGTTTCTGTTTAAACAGTATTGGTCTTTTTTTCTGTTATGTTTAGTTGGCACTGTTGCGGGAATATATTTTGGTGGAATATGGTCTTTTCTTCCATTTATTTTTCTTATTTTATTTTTCTATGAATGGAATATCGCACCCAAAAAGGAACGTACTTGGAGCTTTATAGAGTCTCTCCCATTAACGTTTAATAAAAGATATTTTATTAGAGTGATTGTTCCTTTCATTTTAAGCGTGTTTATAATTTTTCTGATTACTTTTTTTAAGAAAAATGTAGAGAATGATTATATCAGTAGTTTAGCAGATGCAACACGTATTTCTTCATTATTTGTTTTGAGTTCTATTTTGGCAAGGAGTTTATCAGGATTTATTGCTTGGATTATTTTTCTTTATCTTTCATCATATTTTTTAGCAAACTATATATGTTATGAATTCGTTATTTTTATTTTAAGTCTCTCCTTTGCTTATTATTCTATGTCTGAAAAACGAGCATCAAAACTGAAAACTATAGTTTTACCTTTAGTTTTATCGATTTCTATACTTGTAACAGGTAATTTTTTTAGATTAAATATATATGAGCTTGGTCTATCTATACCATTTAAAAGTATGCAGCTTACAATGGCTAAAAAACTGTTAAAAGAAAGGGCTTTTGTAGGTAAAAGTGTTTCTATAGAATGGTTAGGAAATAGAAATGATTTATTTTCAGAACCAATGAGAATTATTATTCCTTCTTTTTATAATGATAAATTGCTTGAAAAAATGGAAAACGTTATTTTACATGAAAATCATTGTTCTGATCTTTGTAGATCACTTGCGGAATCTGTGTCAAATTATTCCAAAAATTGGAATCTAGAACGGCTTGAAAAATATTTAAATTCTGATCGAGTGACCGAACAGATTTATGCTTTACGTATAGTTGAAGGCTCTCCGCAAGTTATTTATATCAGTCGCATTCTTCAATTAGCAAAAAGCTCAGATAATGAAGTCAGTTCTTTGGCAATTGATATTTTAAGGAATTGGGGTGATATAGATTTTTATCAGATTCCAAACAATCCAATTTTTTAGAATTTTAAAAGTATATCTCTTAAATTAATCTATTTTATAGTGTCTTAGCAATTGATAAAATGGTTCAACTGGAAAAAGAGTTATTATCTGGACTTTTATTAAGACTGCATTGACAACAAATACATTATAATAATTTAAAATTTAAACAAAATAATTATTTATTTTGTTTAAATTTTAAATTATTGTATATCTAATCGATGAAAAGTAGTGGAGAGTGTTTACTTATGTCAATATGCTTAAAGTTCATTGTTTTTTTATCTCCTCTTTTTATTCTTAGTTCTTGTCTAAGTTCGTTAACTTTAAACGAAACTGGACGAACAGTTGGAAAAGGCAATCATGAGATTTCGATTGCTACAGGTGTTCCTTATGTTTATGCGATAAAATGGAATTACGGTTTAACTGAAAATTTTGATTTTGGTCTAAAACTAGAGTCACTAACTCAAAGTTTGAGATTGAAGTATGCCCTTATTCAAGGGAATAGCGTAGGATCAGGTGCTTTGGCGATTGCGGGTGGTGCCGGTATAGGAGATGGAGGAAAAGCTCAGCATTATTATGGTGACGTTATAGGAAGTGTATTAGGTGACAGTTGGGAACCTTATGTTGCGGCTCGGGCAGGTTATGTGCATGCGGAATCTACTTTTCAAGACTCTGATAGTATTCATACATTCATTTTCAGTTCTTTGAATGATATACTGACTGGGCGTACTTCTTATGGTTACGGTCAAGCTTTTTTAGGCACCCGTCTCTGGATATCGAAAACAACTTTTCTATCCTTAGAAGGTTCATACTTATTTCCTATTGTGGAAGGAAAAATACAAAATGAAGGTGGCTATACCGCAGGAATAGCTTTGGGCTTTCGTTTTTAATTATTTAATTTTGAAGAACATTGTATAAAACTTAGAGCATTTTTTTTAAAAAAGCCCTCCTAAATGTAAATTTAGGAGGGCTTGTTCTATTATTTGAATCCAATTATGAATTGGATTCAAACTCTGCATCAACAACTCCGTCTTTATTTTTGGAGTTATTTTGTTTGTTCGTAGCATCTTCTGCTGTCTGTGCGCCGCCAGGTTGTGCACCTGTATTTTTATACATCTCTTCAGCAAGTTTGTGAGCTTTTGCTTCAAGCGAGGTAATTGCAGCTTCGAGAGCAGCTTTGTCTTCGCTCTTTGTTTCGAGAACAGAGCGTGCGCTTGCAAGTTCTGTTTCAAGCGATGACTTCATTTCTGCAGGAAGTTTGTCACCATTTTCACGGAGATTCTTCTCTGTTTGGAAAATAATGCTGTCAAGCTTGTTACGTACGTCGATTGTTTCACGACGTGCTTTGTCTTCAGCAGCATGACGCTCTGCTTCTTCCATCATGCGCTTGATATCAGCTTCAGAAAGACCGCCCGAGTTTGTCACAGTGATTTTTTGCTCTTTACCTGTGCCAAGGTCTTTTGCGGAAACATTCAGAATACCGTTTGCATCGATATCGAAAGTCACTTCGATTTGTGGAACGCCACGTGGTGCAGAAGGAATTTCAGATAAGTTGAAGCGGCCAAGTGAGCGGTTGTCACGTGCCATTTCGCGTTCACCTTGGAAAACACCAATTTCAACGCTTGTTTGGTTGTCTGCAGCCGTAGAGAAAATTTGGCTTGCACGCTTTGGAATAGTGCTATTGCGTTCAATAAGCTTTGTAAATACGCCACCTAAAGTTTCAATTCCGAGGCTGAGTGGAGTCACGTCGAGTAGGAGAACGTCTTTCACTTCTCCACCGAGAACACCTGCTTGAACAGCTGCTCCCACTGCAACAACTTCGTCAGGGTTCACAGAGCGGTTTGGTTCTTTTTTAAAGAATGCTTTTACTTTTTCGCCAACCAAAGGAATACGAGTGGATCCACCGACCATAACAACTTCGTCAATTTGATCGATGCTGAGGTTTGCGTCACGCAAAGCGCTGCGGCAAGGCTCAATAGTTTTGTCAATAATATCCATGATCATTTGTTCAAACTGAGAGCGCATAAGGCTCACAGCCAAATGCTTAGGGCCTGTTTGGTCAGCAGTCAAATAAGGAAGATTGATATCAACTTTAGTTTGGCTAGAGAGTTCAATCTTAGCTTTTTCAGCCGCTTCTTTTAAGCGTTGCATAGCCATAGGGTCTTTGGAGACGTCCATGGATGTTTGTTTTTTGAATTCAGCGACGAGAAAGTCGATGAGGCGTTCATCCACGTTGTCACCACCAAGGTGTGTGTCACCGTTTGTAGAAAGAACTTCAACAACGTTGTCCCCAACTTCGAGTACAGATACGTCGAATGTACCACCACCAAAGTCATAAACAGCAATTTTTTGGTTTGTTTTCTTGTCAAGACCATATGCAAGAGCCGCTGCAGTTGGTTCGTTGATAATACGAAGAACTTCGAGTCCTGCGATTTTACCAGCATCTTTAGTTGCTTGTCTTTGTGAGTCATTAAAGTAAGCAGGAACAGTGATCACAGCTTTTGTTACTGCTTGGCCAAGATAGCTTTCTGCTGCTTCTTTTAATTTTTGCAGAACCTTTGCAGAAATTTCTGGAGGAGCCATGTCTTTGCCACCAATTTCAAATAAGATCTTATCACTTGGACCTTTTTTTACAGTGTATGGCATTTTGTTGGCTTCTTCTGTGCGCTCTGCATAGTGACTGCCGATAAAGCGTTTTGCAGAGTAAATAGTATTGCGTGGGTTTGTCACGGCTTGGTTACGTGCAGCACGGCCTACAATAAATTCACCATCTCGTGTATATGCTACAACAGAGGGAGTGGTACGCTCACCTTCTTGATTAGCAATTACGATGGGTTTGCCGTTTTCCATAACTGCAACAACTGAGTTGGTTGTACCTAAGTCAATACCAATAATTTTACTCATACTAAAAACCTCCGAGGTAAGGAAATGAAAATTAAGCCTTTTTTATTGAAATAGAATTAAGAAAAGAAATTAGTATTTTTAGCCACTTGTTGACAAGCTAAAAACACAGGCTGCATTTCTTTTCCTGCTTGCGAGGAACATAAGCACCGATTTTATTGTGTCAACACAGAAAGTCAGAAATCTATTTTGAATGCTTGAGTATATGTTTGCGTGCTTAGCCAGTATCAGTTAAATGGGGATATGCTGAGTTAATTTTTTTTTAAACAGTTTTGGAGTTGCCGTGTTGTTAGATAGCCTAATCGAATTTTTTACAACTTATGGTTATATCGCTGTATTTGGTGTTCTTTTGCTTTGTGGATTTGGCCTTCCTATTCCAGAAGATATTACCTTAGTTGCGGGTGGCGTTATCTCCTCTGTGGCCTGCGTTGTAGATGGAACATTTATGCAGGCTCTTCAATCCTGTCATCAGGTGCATTTAATGTTTGCGGTTTCCATGGCAGGAGTGTTGATCGGTGATAGTACTATGTTTTTTTTAGGGTATATATTTGGCAATAAACTTTTAAAAGTAAAGTTTTTTGCTCGTATCGTGACACAAGAACGTTATAATTGGACGCAAGTAAAATTTGAAAAATATGGTTTTTGGTTTATTTTTGCAGCACGTTTTATGCCAGGACTCCGCTCACCCATTTTTGTTGTTACTGGAATTACCCGCAAGGTTTCATATATTAAATTTATTTTAACAGATGGACTTGCTGCCCTTATCAGTGTGCCTCTTTGGGTCTATTTAGGTTTTTGGGGGCAAAGGCAATTGAGTGGTTCAACAGAAATTGAGCATTATGTTAAAAAAGGACAGATGGGTATTATTACCATTATTGGAATTGCCATTTTAAGTCTAATTATAATCTGGTACATAAAGAAAAAAATAAAAGAAAAAACAAATATATAATTTTTTTAAAAAATAGGTGAAAATAAAATGGGATCTATTTCAGAGTCTACAATAGCATTTGGTGTTCTAAAATATTTAGGATTTTTAATTGCTATCATATCGAGTCAAGCCGCTATTGCTATTATGGCAAGAAGAAGAGGCGATAATTCAATGCAAACAAGTTCTATGGCGACCCTTAATCCTGTCCCCCATATTGATCCTTTAGGAACAGTGATATTTCCCATAATAACTATATTAATGAATTCACCTATTGTTTTTGGATGGCCAAAAAGATTTAACATCGATACACGTTCCTTTAGAAACATTAAAAAAGATATAAATATTATTTATTTGTCTGGAATAGGTATGAACTTTCTTATTGCAATTATTTGTATGCTGTTGCTGCGTTTTAGTGGAATGGGAGTAATATTACCAACGAATTTATTAGATTTCACAAAACTAGAATTACAAATTGGCTTAATCGTTTCATTAATCGGAATATCAAATATAACAATTGGGGCTTTATCACTTTTGCCGATGCCAGGTCTGCCTGGTTGGAATATTCTTATCAATAATTTACCATACAAATCAGCGAATGCAGTAAGTAACAATGCAAATATGATATCGATTGCAGGGTTATTGCTGATTGTATTTGGCGCATTAAATTTCTTTTTTAAATTTTTCTTTTATTTATTTATATTAGGAACTAATTGATAATGGTAATAAAATAATGGCAAACGATAAAATCTATACGATCTACAGTCACTCCGATGCAGATGGGGGTATAGCGGCCGCATTATTTTCAAAATTTTTAAACGATAAATATACAAAATATGGTTGGTATATAAATGTGCAACCTGTCAATCACGTGTCGAGTTTAGGTGAGTGGAGTTTAAATGAAATCAAATGGCCCTGCTCAATCTTAGATTTTACTTTGCATCCATCGTTACTTAGCGAAAGATTTTTCACTCAAAAATTTGTTTTAGAAAAGAGTGGAGAGTCTAAAAAATCTATTCCAGATTGTTATTGGGTCGATCATCATCCTACAGGCTCGAGTTTTCCATTTTTAACGGAACAAAATACCGCAGATATTCTACCAAATGTTATTACGAAATGGGATACGTCGGCAATTAGTACACCTGGCCTTTTGCGCACACATCAACATGAATTAGAGCTGCCAGCAAAACTTATAAGAGAATATGAAGAATTTATCGATTTTGCAGAAATTATCGATGGTGCTCTTTACGCAACTTGTGAGGCTGCTCATGATTACTCATCAACAGCTGTAAAATTACAAGTTTTATTTAATCCAAGTCATCCGGCAATTCATAACGAAACGCTTTATAAAAGAATTGTTAAGCAGATTACTAAAAGTTCTTCGATAGAAGAGTTATTTGATTCTGATTCTCTATATCCAGCAATATTTAGCTTTGAAGAGCAAATATTCAATAAACAACTCCGACTTTATAAAAAAAATACGAAGCTCAAAGGAAAAGTTGCATTTGCGAATTTCAGTGACAGTCGTGAATTTTCAGGGATGGGACGTTTTGTGCCATATATGATCTTTGCTGAAGCTCAATATGCATTGCATATCATGCCGAGCTTTAACAAAGGATATTCTTCACTATCTTGTGGAATAAATCCATGGAATAAACCTGCTGATGCCTCTAAGCATTTAGGCAATTATTTTGCCAAGAATTTTTCTGGAGGAGGTCATGCTTTTGTGGCAGGAGGTAAAGTCATGAATCATGAATTTGCCAAAATAGAGCAATTATTAGAGTTTTTAAATGAATGACTTTTTTTGGGATGTTTATTCTAATAAAAAAGTCATTTTGAGTGATGTATTAAATTCAGTTATAATTGGCGATAATCTTTTAGTCTTAGAAAAATTAAATAAATATTACACAAATAAAATCAAGCTTATTTATATCGATCCTCCTTATAATACGAAAAAAAAATTTGTTTACAATGATAATTTTGGCAGCCATCAGCAATGGTCGCAGATGATGAAATTGCGCCTTGAAATTGCCTATGATTTATTAAAAGAGGATGGTTTTATTTTTATCAGTATAGATGACAATGAAGTTCATTATTTACGTTTTCTTATGGATAGTATTTTTGGAGAAGAAAACTTCAGAAACTGTATAGTCGTTCCAAGGGGAGTAAAAAATGTTCAGTCTCAGTTTTCTTCTTCACAAAGAATTGCTGTTGGGCATGAATATCTTTTATTTTATAGCAAAAATAAAAATGTCAAAATTAAAAAATTTGAATTTGATCGCAAAGAGTTAAGAAAAGGGATTTGGAATAATCATTGGCGAGGTACAGAACGACCTAATTTGCGCTATGAATTATTTGGGATTATTCCTACAAAAGGGCAATGGCGTTGGAGTCAAGAGCGTAGCGAAAATGCAATAGAAAATTATCAAAATATGTTTCAGGATCTAAAAAGAATATTTAATAATTTAATAATGGATGATTTATTTGCAAAACAAGAATTAATTGATAACTGGTACTTTGAAAATTCTTCACATGGCAAGAAAATTGATTTATTGCGCTTAAATAAAAACAATAAACCAGAACATTATATTTCTCCCTCATTTAAAAGGATGGGAAATGACGTATGGTTTGATATTAAATGCTCCGGAAGTCATGATCTCAGAAAAATAATTCCTGAGGCTCACTTTGATATGCCAAAGCCAGTTGAACTTATAAAAAGAATTATAAACATGATCACTGATCCTCAGAAAAACGATATCATCCTCGATTTCTTTGCGGGTTCAGGGACAACTGGCCAAGCTGTATTGGAGCAAAACATGCAGGACAATGGCAATCGAAAAGTTATTTTAGTTCAGCTTTTTAAAAAAATTGAAGGTCTTTCCCAACACGAAATACATACTTTAGCAGAGCTTGCTTATAAAAGACTTGATCTTTTTATTAAGAAAAATAGTTTAAATTGTCCTGTTCAGCTTTTGCAGTCTTAAGTTTTTTGTTAATTAAATATAAGAAGATTCAAGTCCCAAAGGTAATAAACTCTTCTTCACCGGCAGGAGAGGGAGTAGGTGGTTCAGGTGCTTTTACTTCTTCAAATCCACCCATGATGAAATCCATTTGCGAACCTGTCAATAAATATTTTTCTTTGCTTGCAGGTGGTGGTACTTCCTGTGGCTTTGGTGCCTGTGTAGGATCTCCCTTAGCTTCTTTTTGCAATCTATCTAAAAGTTTTTGGGGTTTTGTATATTCTTTTGGAGATTTTTCCATTGCTTTTTTTGCAAAATCTAAGGCTTTAGGGCTATCTCCTAATTTTGAATAAGCGAGGGCAATATTATATAATAATAAATGTTCTCTTTCTTGATCATCTAAAACTTTTATTGCATTTTTATATAAGGTAACGCCTTCTCCATATTTGCCAGCTTTAACTAAAAGTATTCCTTTATTATTGAAAAAGCTTGCTAGTTCTACGCCTTTTTTAAGGTTTGCAAGAACTTTTTTACTTTCTTCAGTTTTTCCTTGGGTTGCGAGCGCACGACCTAGACCATAGGTTGCTCGTTCGTCATTTGGATTTAATTTTAAAACGGAACTAAAGTTTTCTTCTGCTTTATCGGCTTCCCCTGATCCTAAATGCAGTTCGCCAATCACAAGCAATCGATCAATATTATGTGGACTGTATACTTTTGCTTTTTCAAGAACTTTCATAGCATCGTCAAAACGATTTGTTTTAATATATACTTTCGACATTAAATTAAGAGCCATGATATGATTTTGATCAATTTTAAGAACTTTATTTAAAAACTCTTCCGCTTTTTTTATTTGTTGTGCCCTTAATAAAAGTTCTGCATACAAAGTCAAATAGCGAAGTGATTTTGGATCTTGTTTGATTCTTGGTAAAATAAGATCTTCTGCTTGTTTATATTTCTTATCGATAAGAGCATTATTAAATTGAGTTTGAAAATTTTTATCACTATTGGGATTTTTATGTTGCTCACCTAATTCTTCGAGGCGCGCAATAAATGCTTTTTCTGCAATTGGTTTAGCTACAGTTTCAAAAAAACTAAACTCAGAAAGTATTGCTTTATCTTCTCTGCCAATACTCCCAACTAATGGAACACAAAATGTCTCTCTTACTTTTTTTTCTGGATGAGTTTTTATATATTGAACAAGGGCTATGCCTGAGAAAATTGGCATGCGGACATCGACGATCACTAAATCAAAAGACTCTTGTGACTCTTCTAATTCCTTCAGTGCTTTATCAGCGCTTAAAAAAGTTCTGTAATTTTTAATTCCTAATTTAACAAATATTTTTTCAACTTGTGAAAGAATATCTGGATCGTCATCGACAACCATAATATGACTAAATGCAGATTGTGTCATTTTCTCCTCCGTCCGATCCTTTAGATTTTATCATAATCGCTCGATATCCCTTTATGTCAGTTAATTGCTACCAATGCATGCTAAATTCAGACAGAAAGAACGAAGGGATAATGTCAAGCCAAAACCCCTTAGAAAAAAAGTTAGATAGATATTATGAAGATATTATGAGTAAAATCATGGAAATTTTGCAAACACAAAAAGATCTTCTGGGGGAAGAGAAGGACTTAAAAAAGGATGTTGCTAAATTAAAGGAACATGTATTAGAAATTAAAACTAATATACAAGCAATTGAAGCAAAATTATCAAGTAAATCTTCTGGTATAAGTGGTGGATCTCCTCAACCTCATCCACCTTTAGGAGCTTCGACAGTAAGTGCAGCGACACTTTCATCTGTAGCTTCCTCAAATCAGGCCCAGCAATCGGGTGCACATCTACCTGCTTCCTCAAAAAGTTTAAAAGATTTTTTAGCTCAGGAATTTGCAATATTTGATGTAAAAGTTTTAAATGCCTTTATAAAATCAACAAAAGAAGTAATTAAAACAAATACAAAAAATGATCCAACTTTTTTGAAACCAGTGATCGAAGCTGGTATGGCTCTACCAATCGTAATTGCAGGAAAAATGCCTCTATCACGTGATAAAGGAAAGGGAGCAATGGCATTTAGTATGGCTCTTGAAGCTGCACAAGCAATCACAAAGGCTGTTTTTATGATGCCAGAGGATGGTAAGGTGACAGATGCGGATATTAAAGACGTAACAAGTGAAATCTGCAATCAAATTTGTGGAAAGTCAAAATTAACTTTAAAAAATGAAGGATATAGTTTTGAAATTGGCCTTCCAGAGATTCATCAAGGAAATCCAACAGAGTTATTAGCAAAACTTGGGCATCCCAAAGTAGCTTTGCATTTTGAGTATTTAAAGAAACCATTTTTTGTCTTTTTTTGGGGATAGATTATTTTATTATATACATTAATAATAATTATATATATTTAACTGTTGTAATATATTTAAAATTTAGGTGTATATAAAATTTGAATTAAGAAGTTTTGTTACAGTAAAGTTAAAATAAATTTATTTAAGATTACCAGAAAAATAATATATCGAATCCTTGATAATATAAATTTAAATGCTAGATTAATTTTGTCTCGTCTCTATTATAAAAGGAAATATTCATGAAATTAAAGTGTTCTTTGCTATTGCTTTCAGCTATTTCAAGTACTGTTTATGCAAAAACTTATAATCTAGATACAGTTATTAGTAAAGATAATATTAGTCAAATTATTTCTGCTATGACTAAAACTTTTGAAAAAGGCGAAGTTGATCCGACATTTCCAGTCGGAATTTCTGGGACATATGAATTAGATGAGCAAAATCGTTTGGTCGCGATAAATGTTGAACATGCTGTGTTTAAAATGGTTAATATACCTCTCGTAGGCACTTATCAAACTGATGTATCCATCTCGGGTAAAATTTCTGCAGGCAATTGTGGTAAAATTGAGCAAGTAACTCATAAGGTCAATTCTGGAATACCAGAAGCTATTAATGCTCGATTTAGTGAGAGAGTTAAAGTTCAAGGAGCTAAAGCTCTTGAGCTTGGTATTGAAAATTCAGGATTGAAAAAATATTGTGTAACTCCTAAGTACGATTTATATTTCTATTAAAAATAAATAATCAAAAAAAGTATACGGAGACGAGGCAAATTAAAGATCAAAGTATTTTCTTTGATCTTTTTCTATTTGTAATATCTTATTTATATAAATTGAGTATTATTATAATTTTTTGAAAAATTATCATTGAGTTCACTTTCAAAGATTTTATAACTCAGAATTTCTAAAAATCTATCCAAAATATAATTCTCATTTTCAATAGCTGCTTGGGCTAAAACTTTTTTAGACTCTATATTGTTGTATAAAAATAAGCATGTTTCACATGGGTGAGTTGATGATAAAGGTAATTCGATATTTAGATTTATTTTTCTACATGCTTCAAGCACTGCTTCTGGTCCATCGGTATGAATCCACATTTTAATCAGGTCATCAGGAGTTGTTTTTAGCAAATCAATAAGCGATTTATTATGTAAACTTCCAATTTTCATCTCTTTGATTTTTTCTAAGTGAAGACCACAGCAAGAACTCAGATCCAGATCGGGCGTGACAGTCAAAACGTTTAAGACAGTATTGCAGCGCGTTTTATTTTGCTCTAAAAATCGTGATCGACTCGATGGATGTGAAATCTCTTTGACTCCATCTGATTTTATCCAGACGTTTCTTTGAATAATAATTTTTTTATCCTCAATAAAGCTTTTAATATCAGGATCTGCAAAGAATATATTATTATTAAGTTCATATGATTCATTGCATATTTCAATATTCACCACAGTTAATATATCATTTCTAACAGCAGCTTTAACTCAATTTATAATTCTTTCAATTTTTACATATTTCTGGTGAAAATCGCCCGTACTAAAATTTATTTCATTTAATCCACAGTTTTTTAAATCCGTCAGTTTTTTTTCTGCTGCTGCCTGTGAGTAAGCCCAGTAACCATTTGTGATGCATCGAGTGCGAAAACCTAGAGAATGTGCTTGGAAAACTCTGTCATCAAGTTCCTTCCCGAGGGTAAAACACTCACCACCGGTAAAACAAATCAATTTTAGAGTCGGAATGTGTGTTGCTTCGTCTATGAGGCTTTTTAGGTTTTCCTTGGGAATTCTTTTCGTAATTTTAGGATTGCAAGCAAAGCAACAATGTTCGCAGGCTGCAGTGCAATGATGAGTTGTTATCAATGAAAGAGTTGTGGGAAGTATAAGCATATTTATTCTTTTATTTTATATGATAAAAGCAGCTAAAACGACAAAGACTTCGGCAGCAACAACTGCATTCGTAACACCAGCTACATTGGAAACAGCTACGGCATTGGCGATGGCAACTGCATTGGCATAGGCTTCAGCATTCACTGCTGCGTTTGTATTTGCTGAATTGCTGTACAGAAGTATTTGATTGGTAGGTGAACCTTGGTTTTTAATTTTTGCAAGAGTTGGTTTGTCTCTAGATATAAGTGAGAAAGTATTGTAAAAATTTGGATATGTTTTGTTTATGTATGATTTCAACTCATTTGAATCAGCAACTAATTCTTTATAATCATCTGAGTTTTTATCTATGTTTTTTTGCTTTAATGTTTTTTCATCTTGTGAAATAATTTGCATTCTTCTGTGAATTCTCGACGCAATCTCTATAAAATATTGGTCTTTCGACATATTTAATAGTTCTTTATTGTTTTTTTCGATATCATAATTTTTGCCATTTTTGTTCTTCATATCTTTCAAGAAATTAATGTAATTCGTTATTTTATTTGCGCTGTTTTCTTGAGGCTTGACTAAAATTTTATCGGATTTCTCATTTGCATTATTTTGGGCAAATGTTGAATTTGCTGAAATCAAAGTTAAAAAAGTTAATATTTTTTTTAGATTTGATCTTTTCATAGATATTTACCTCAGAATTACTTTATAGTATATAACAATAAAATGAGCATAAATTTCGACAGAAAATTGACATTTATTAGAGATTATAATTATTCGAATTTTATTTCAACATTTGCAATATAATTTTCTATTTTTTCAATTGATTTTAAAATATTTGCTTCTTTTTTTATCTTTGCAGATTCTTCAATTTTCTTTCCTAACTCACTTAACTCCATAAAACCATAGGAACCACAAGTGCCTTTCAATTTATGTCCTAGAGATTCTATAAGGGAAAAATCTCCATCTTCTAATGCTTTACGTATCATTACGATATCGCTTTTTCGTTTAATAAGAAATTCAGGGATTATTTCTTCGAAGTCCTTATCTAAAACAAGCGAGTGTTTTTTCCCCATATTTTCCATCCATTCTTTTGAAAATTATGAACCTAGATATTTTTTAATTTCGCTTAGAAAATCATTTTTTTTAATTGGCTTTGTTATATGCGCATTGCAACCTGCCTTCAAAGTTTCCCCTCCGCGTTCTTGTAAATCATTTGCAGTGAGTGCAATAATTGGAATTGCAGTTCTTTTTTCCTCAATTTCCCATTTGCGAATGGTACGGGTCGCTATGAGGCCATCCATGATCGGCATTTGCACATCCATTAAGATGAGATCATATTTTTTTATTTTTATTTTTTCAAATGCTATCTCACCATTTTGAGCAAATTCATATTTATAAATTGATTTCTTGAGATAAATAGACATAAGTAGACGATTCTCTTCGTTATCATCTACTATTAGAATTGTTTTCTCTATTTTATTTGCAAGATTCTCTTCATCCATAATATCCTGCTTTAAGAGTAAATTGTTAGGATGAATTATATTTAAATCATCCTAACAAGCGGATTGCGAGTGCTGGTGTTTGATTCGTTTGTGCGAGAACGGCAACACCAGATTGTTTCAGTATGGATGTTTGTGCGAGTTTTGCTGTTTCTTCTGCAAAATCCGTGTCTCTAATGCGGCTGTTACTTGCAGCATTGTTTTCAGCTTGAATACTCAACTGATTGATTGTGGAATTGAGACGACTTTGAATTGCGCCCATTGTTGCACGATAACCTGAAACTTTTGTTATCGCGTCATCGATGACACTTATAGATCTTTGTGAATGATCTTTTGTATTCACACTTGATTTTTCATCTTCTTCAGATGTACCAAGATTAAGTCCTTCTTCATCAACCGTTGCATTTACATTACTTAAGTCAATGCGGATGATATCAGTTGGATTGATTTGATCTTTACCATCAATACTTTCAAAAAAGTTTTTACCAACTTGAACTTCGAGTGGGTATTCATTTGATCTCTTTTTAATTTCATCAGGAACATTGTCCTGATTACCTACGAGCAAAAGTGTTCCGTTAAATTCTGTGGTTTTTGAAATTCGTGTGATTTCATCTTTTAGTTGTGAAAATTCTTTATTTAGGAATCCTCTTTCAATATTACCAATCGTATCACTTGCACCTTGTACAGAAAGTTCACGCAAACGACTCAATATATTTCCTATTTCATTCAAACCACCTTCTGCAGTTTGAATTAAAGAAACACCGTCACTTGCATTTCGTCTAGCCATAACAAGCCCGCGATAGTCAGCTTTTAATTTTTCACTAATTGCGAGTCCAGCAGCGTCATCAGAGGCTTTGTTAATTCTAAAACCTGAAGACAGTTTTTCCATTGCAAGATTATTCATATCATTGCTAATATTTAAGTTACGTTGTGCATTTAGAGACTGTACGTTAGTTGCAATGCGGAAACCCATAGTTTTTAACCTCCTGACTATGAACCTTGATCCTGCTGCGCAAAAAAATCTTTAATTTTTTCTTATGCAGGATGCAATTATTTTGACTGCATCAAATTTGCATTCCTTTAATCGAATTAAAGTTGATTCACTTTAGGAATTATTATTTAAAAAAATAAATAATATGTTTATGTAGAAAATTATGCGCTTTATATGAATGAGATTTTTTTTATTATTTGTTTTTTTATAAAATGTTATAGAATACGCATACGTGCTTCTAAATATTCCATTTTTAATTTATGAACTAAATTGGCACAACTTATAATTTCTTTAATTTCCGAAACAATTTGACCAATTTCAAGCTCGCCTTCTTGCAAATTACCGTTTAGCATACCTTCTTTAGCTCTTCCTTTGCCAAGAATTTTCAGCAGCTCTTCATTTGAAGCACAAATATTTTCTGCTTGTGCCACTTTTTGGGCAAAGTCATTTTCAAGCAAACGTACAGGCACAAGTTTTTTCATACGAAGAAAAGTAGAATTGTATTGTGCATTGCACATAGCTTGTTTGAAATTATCATGGGCGGAGCTTTCTACTGTAGCTGCAAAGGCTGTGCCGATCTGCACGCCTTCAGCCCCCATGGCAAGAGCTCCAAGAATGGAACTGCCTGTCGCAAATCCTCCAGCTATAATAAATGGGATTTCTAATTTATTTTGCAGTTGTTGCAGTAAAACGAGGGATGTGATTTCGTCACGCCCATTGTGGCCTCCCGCTTCAAATCCTTCAACGACCACAGCATCGACGCCTGCATCTTGGCTTTTTTGGGCAAACTCAGGTGAGCTAACTACATGCACAACGGTGCAGCCTTCTTTTTTTAAAAATGGAGTCCATTTTTTAGGGGAACCTGCACTGGTGAAAAATATTTTTACCCCTGCATGAAGTGCGACTTTTATTTGTTCTTCTGTTTTATCGTATAATAAAGGAATATTTACACCAAATGGTTTTTGTGTCAGTGCATGAGCTTTATTAATTTGTTCTTTTAATAAATCGGGATACATGCTGCCTGCGCCGATGAGTCCTAAGCATCCTGTATTTGCCGCTGCTGCAGCTAATTTTCCACCGCTTACCCAAACCATACCTGCTTGGACAATCGGGTTTTCAATTGCAAACAATTCAAGAATTCTTGATTTTGGCCATTTGATTAATTCTGAATTCATTATTTTTCTCCATTCAGCTAAATTGCGAGAAGATTATTCACTTTCTTTTTTAGCAGATGGAGCTTCTTGATTGGAAGAGTTTTTCTGAGATTCTTTTTTCCGTTTAATTGTCTCTTCATCTATTTTCGAAATATGCGTTGGATAAAGTGGAGCAGGATCCAATTTAAATCCGCAAGAATAATAAGAACTAGAAAAAAGTACAATAATTATGAATTTGCTTGGTTTAATCTTTTGCATTGTTATTTCTTTTTGCAAAGAACGTATTAATTCTTTTTTTATGTTCATAATTTAAAAAATATTTATCAAAAATTTCGTTGTCATATTCCTCGAGTTGATATGTTTCTTTAATATTATGTCTATGCATTAGATCATTTCTGATATCAATCGGAGCTTGTTCAATATTATCACGCCATTCATTAAGAGCACGGTAACAATTTTTTATGTTGAGAAAAGTGTTGTCTATCAAATTGAGATTAACCAATTGGTCATAACAAATGTTATGTTTCCCAATGATCATGGCAGAAATTTTTTTGTGTGAGAGTTGTGGACAAAGTTCTGCAAGTCTCAACATTCCTCCCCAGCCTGCAGGAATCCCAAATCTCATTTGAGTGAAATGCAAATCTGATTTCTTCCCTATACTCCATCTAAAATCAGTCGCTAAAGCCAATTCTGCTCCCCCTCCGTAGGCTGCGCCCGCTAATAAAGTAACAGACGGAATAGAGCAGCTGTGTAGAAGTTTACAGAATGCTTTTATAGATGATGCATAATTTTGGCAGAGTTCTTTCGAACCATTTTTGAGATCTGAAAGGTTTCCACCACTGGAAAATATACCTTTGACAGAAGATTGAACGACAATTAATAAACAATTATTATCTAAAATAAATTTCTCAAATATAGATAAATTATTTTCCTTTTTCCAAGAAATTTCTTGCATAACCGCTGACATTCGCAAACTAATTGCGTTGCGGGTGGATGGAGAAGAAAAAGTAATAAAGCAAATATTATTGATAATGTTTATTGAAAAATCTTCTCCATCAACAAGTTTTATCATCTATTTATTTCCTGAGTTGAGCTTACTGATTTCTATGTCAACAGTATCTTTTTTGTTATATGAAATATTAGAACTACTTGGTAACTCTGCAAAAGGATCGTTTTTAATTGATGTTTTATTGGCGTTTATAGCATCCTCAAATGCAGAGAGATGTTTAGAGCGAGAGCCCGCTAAACTAAGCTCTTTATCAAGATCTGTTTTTTCAGCGCCTGTTAATTCTGTTGATAATTTTGCTACAGCTTTTGATTTTTGCCGAGCATTGCGAATGGCTTCAAGATTTTTAGAGGATGAGTCTACGGACAATCCTGAAAGGCGATCGTTGAGTTCTTTGATTTTTTGACTGCTGATAATATCAGCAACAGTTTCTGCTTCTTCCTTATTGAGGGAATCTATTTGTGTTTGCAGTTCTAACAGTCTAACTTTATAGCGTTCGATTGCTTGTTGCTGTTCGGTGATCTCAGCTTCTAGCTCTTTGACCCTTTGCTCATTCTTTTCAGATTTATCAGCAAGTTGAGTATAGGCTGCTTTGTAGCGCTCATCTGGATTTTTCTTATAAAGTTCTATTGCACCAGCCATTTTTTGTTGAAGTTCTTCAGATTCTTTAGATATCTTTTTAACTTCTTCTGCTTTCATTTCACGAATTCGAATGAGTTCTGCAACGGCTTCACGCATTTCTTGGTAATCTTTGCTCCAATCTTCTTTTGTTTTGCGAAATTGTGAGCGGATGGCATCGGCATTGGATGTAACCATTTTGTCAGTCATCCTTTGTGTTTTACCTTCTGCAAGTCCGAATGCACTTGAAAAAAAACGCCCTAAGCTATCTAAAAAACCCATATTTTCCTCCAAAATTCCTATTTTCCCCCGATTCGTAGTCCGTCTCAGTGGCGAGTTGCTCGGAATAATACCAGCCATTTTTAATTCTGTTAAGGATCCAATTTAATTTCTAACTTTATTTAAGATTCATCATTTTCTGAATATCCAATGTCTTCTACAGAGGGAGGAGTCTCTTCTTTTTCCTCAAGAGAATTTAAAGCAAGAGCAGCTTTTTTCTGTTCATCCAGGTTTAATTGGAGGGAGCGTAAGTTTGGCAATTCATTAAGACTTGTGAGGCCAAAAACTTCTAAAAATTTTGCCGTTGTTTTGTATTCCAATGGATTGCCAACTTCTTTGCGAGTACCAGATGCATAGATAAGATCTTTTTCTTTTAGTGTTTGGACAATTGAAGAGCTATCTACTTGCCTTAAAGCATTGATTTGTGCGCGGGTCACAGGTTGCCGGTAAGCAACGATCGCTAGAGTTTCAAGGGCATTTTTGCTTAATGAACGTGCTTTTCCTGCATATTGTTTTTTTATTAATGGTAAATGTTCTTCGCGTGTTCTTATTTGGTATTTGTGATTTACCTCAACGAGTTCAAATGCTCTGTGCTCATAATCGAGGGCTATCGCTCGCAATGCCATGCGCACATCCGATAGAGAAACTTCCCCAATCCAAGAGCGAATTTCACCCGCTTCCAAAGCTGAATCGGCAACGAATAAAATAGCTTCAACTCTTGTTTTTAGAATATCGAAAGCAGATTTTGTATAGATACTGCTTTCTTTTTTGGGAAGTTTTTCTGCGTTTTGTAATAAGTTTTCTTCTTCCATAATTTCCTAATGCTTAATTAATTTTCTTTTTTGCTATGCTCTTTTTTTTTGAGTTTTTTTTTCAGGGATAACTTGAGCATCTATAATATTTCTTTCAGAAATACGTTTTTTCGCATCAGAAATGAGTGTTTGACCAATATTTTTTTTGAAATTTTTAAATGCTTCAAGACTTGTTGGTGCATTATTTAATAAAACACTATTTACATACTTAACGATGGGTAAAAGATTTTTACCATTGTTGTGTTCAACGAGCATTTTGGTAATTTCTGTTCTCACTTCTTCTGTTGCTTGGTCCTGAGGCTGTCCTTTTAAAATATTTTTAACAGCAGAAGCCACTATCTTTTCTATTTCTACATTTGTTTTTTGTCCGAGATCATTGGCTTTACCAAGTAAAACATTGATTTCCTCTTTCGAAAAAGAACGGGCAGAGTCCACCGCTTTGCGGGCAAAATCGAGGACGGCTTTTGGATGCAGATTCTCTTGGTTTTTTTTGAACGTATCGACGATTGAAGCAGAATTAATATTTTTAATATTGCTTATTAAAGCGCTAAATTTGCTTTCCATTTCATCATTCCTTGTGTTTTTAGCAAGCTTCCGCCGAGCACACTTACCTGACAGTTACTATTGCTGAGAAACTAAACCTCTAAGTATTCTCATACACCAAAACAGCGCATCATCAAATGACTAAATTGATGATTTTACAGATTTAATTTTATCTGTTTTCCTCTCAATCCATTTTGAAAATCTAGTGCAGAGATGACTTTTTTTCCGGGAAGCTGCATTTCTAGTATTTCAAGGATTTGGGAGTCTCCACAGCAAATATTTAACGACTTTTGTGTAAAAATCAAATCACCTTTTTTCATTTTTGTTAAGTTTTCAGAAACTCGGGTGGTAATGATTTTCATCTCTATAGATTCATCGTTCAAAATAAATGAAGATTTTGTATTTGGCCAGCCTGCAAAGGCACGAACTTTGTTATGGAGCGTCAAAGCAGGTTGGGAGAAGTCGAGAATACTTTCTTCAACTTTAATTTTATCTGCATGAGTTGCTTTTGAGTGGTCTTGCTCTTGTGCAATTAATGAATTCGAAAAAAGTTTGGGCAGGGTTTTTAGGAGTAGATGTGCACCTTTTTCAAATAAAATATTGAGTAGTTCTGGAGCTTTTATTGAATCATTCAATTCATATTCTTCCTGAGCAGCTATAGGACCTGCGTCCATAGCTGCTACTGAAAACAAGATGCTCACACCTGTCTTACTCACTCCATCAGCAAGTGCTCTTTGGACGGGAGATGCTCCTCTGTAAAGAGGCAAAAGGCTTGGATGAATATTTAAGGTTCCATATTTAGGAACTTCTAAAAATGTTTTGGGCAAATAATTTCCATAAGCAGCTGTTACACAAAGATCTGGTTTTAAAGCTTGTATCGTAGCTATAAATTCTGGGTCTTTTGCGGATTGAGGGGTGAGAACGGGTATACCACTTTCAAGAGCCAGTTTATGTGTAGGTGAAGGAGTTTCCCCTTTTCCACGCGTAGAACGGCTTGGTGGTTGGCTCACAACGAGAATAACTTTCAAAAATTGCTGGGCTTCGAGTAGAATTCGCAGAGCAATTTCTGCTACCTGTGGGGTTCCAAGGAAGACAATTTTTTTTCGGTTATCTGTATGCATAAGTTTAATAACTCTAATTAATAATTAAGAAAAAAGCACTAAAATGAGGTGCTGAACGCTACTTTAGCTGAATATTTGCTATTGTTAAAGGGTGTCAAGGCTTTTTTAAAATAATTCTGTTTTATGGTGTCTTAATAAAGTCGCTTCATTAATTTTAAGATCATTTTCGACCAGTTCTCGCCAAAAATTTCTGTTAAAATAATCGACGTGTGGCACTGAAAAATCGGGTGCTTTTTTAAATGGAAAAGGAGTGCAATCTGCAAATTCTTGCGAATCGTTCCTTGCGCAAAAGAGGAGATCAATATCGAGATTGCGAGGCATCCATCTGCGTTCTCTGGAATGGCCGAGGAAATTTTCAATTTCTACAATAATATTATATAGTTCGTCGGGCTGAAGATCAGATTCAACGAGACAAACAAAGTTCAAATAATTTTCGTGATCATCTGTCTTGTAAAGCGTATGGACAAGTGGTTTTGTCTCAATCCACTCCGTTTGAGAGATTATTTTTATTTTTTTATTGAGTAATTCTATGGCATTATGGAAATTTTTTCTTCTGTCTCCCAGATTTGAGCCAAAGGCTAGAATGTATTTAAATGCAAGTTTATTACTGCTTTTCATAACAAGAATTGAATCCAAAAAAAAAGACGCAAATGAATGCGTCTTTTTAAGCTTGTAAATGGCTTATTTACTTAGAGTAAACAGTTGCCGCAAGTTGAGTGCGACCTTTTGAACGGCGACGTTTGATAACATTGCGTCCATTTTTGGTTGCCATGCGTGCACGGAAGCCGTGTTTGCGTTTACGAACTTTATTGCTAGGTTGAAATGTTCTTTTACTCATAGTGAAAATCCTCTCAAGTCACAGGAATCCTGTTGCTAGCACAAGCCTAAAGTTAGCGCAAGAGTAAAATTTAAAAATTGCGAAAAGGGAATTATTCTACTTTATGAGTTGCTAAGCGAAGATAGTTTTTGACATTGTTGTATCCTGTGGCATAGCTTGTTTTCCTGATGCGTTAACATCATTTTACTTTAGTACGAAAGAGATTTAAAAATGGTTTTTAGAAAAAGAGAAGAGCGTTCACCTAAGAGAGAAGAACGTGTTGGCAAAGCGAAACAATCTTCAAGGTCACAAAGGGGTGAAAAGCCTTCCTTTTCAAGAGTATCAGCACGTAAAAGCGATGATTCTTATAAAAAACCACAAAAAACTGAAAGATCAAGCCGTACGGAAAGACCTGTAAGAACAGAGCGTTCGAGTAGAACTGAAAGACCTGTTCGCACAGAAAGACCACAAAATCCAAGAAGTCGTTTTACCCGTGAGGCAAAAGAAGGACGTAGCAATCTCGAGAAATCAGTAAACTTTGCAAAAAGACCTGAAAGAAGAGAACGCACAAACGACAGAGCGCCACGTGAGCTCTTCATTTGGGGAAGAAGGACAGTCGAAGCATTTTTGTCCAATTTACATCAAAATAAAGAAATCGATAATCAAAAATATACACTCCACATCATTGTAGACAAAGCGGGCAAGGCTCCTTCACAGTTAAAACCAGCAGTCGAATCTTCACAATTGCTTGGTATCAAAGTTATTCCGCACACTTCAGCAGAAGAAACCTGGCCTCTTGCCGATGCTGCAGAAGATTTAAACCACCAACGCGTTTGTCTCAAAATTCCAGAATATCCTACCCAAAATATCGTTGATGCAATTGAATTTATTAAGAGTGCAAACGAAAATTCAGAGCATGGCTGTGTCGGACTTGTGCTCGATCAAATCCAAGATCCACGTAATTTTGGTGCGATTATACGCAGTGCAGCTTTCTTTGGACTTAAATTTATCGTTTATGGCAACGATAGACAGGCTGATATCACTTCCCTCGTATTAAAAACTTCAGCAGGAGGAGCCTTCTCAATTGCTCTTATTCCAACTGTGAATATCAATCGCGCGCTTATTCAACTAAAAGAAGCGGGTTCATGGATTGCGGGAGCCGCATTAAGCGAAGAAGCAACTTCTTTAAATGACCTACCAAAAGACAGAACTTGGGTTGCGGTCATGGGGAATGAAGGCAAAGGTTTGCGCAATGAAGTTATTAAAAACTGTGATTATGTCGTAAAAATACCAGGTGGACATGGTACAGTAGACTCTCTCAACGTAAGCGTGGCGACAGGCGTATTGGTGCATTCACTCAATAAATAATGTTGGTTTTATGCAAATTTTAGTTTCTTTAAACTTAAATGATTATCCAACTTATATCCCTCATTCTTTTGTACAGCGGTTTTTGCCAAAGACCGTTGTAGTAAAAGAGTCTCCCTTTTCTAAAGATTCTAATAAAAATATTCCAGTTTCTGGGCTCAATTGCTCAATTTCTTATACTTTAAATGAACCATTAACAAGTTCCTATGTATTAAAAGCATGTCACAGCAATCGGGTGGTGCCTGCGGGGGATAATAGCGAAGCCGATGCACATTATATTTGCTTTGAAAAGTCTTCATCTTTAGAGCATTTACATGCGATAAAAGAAAATTTAGCAATTCGCACAGCCGATTGTCTAGCGGTGGCTTTCTGCTTTGAAGATAAGAATTGCTTTATTGGGGCATTAGCACATGCGGGTTGGCGGGGTTTGAGTTCAGGAATCTTACAAAACACTTTTGATAAAATTATGCAAGAAGCTTTGCGACTTGGTTATAAAGTGCAAGATTTTTTGCAAAATCTGCATATACATATCGCCCCCGCAATATTTGCAGTCAGTTATGAATGTGGAGAAGATGTTTTGCAGGCATTGATGCAACACAAAGATCTTCTCTTGCAAAAGTATCAAAACCAAGATTCCTTGAACGATCTTTATCTGGAGCTGATTGATTTCAAAAAGGATAAATCTTTTAAGAGTTTGATTGAAACTAAGCACAACTCCTTAACTTCAATTAATAGCAATACAGTAAAAATTTTTCCCGATCTGCAGCTGCTTGCTGCACTCGAATGTGTGATTTCAGGGATACCTGAACGAAACATTGAGATTTTACGAGAGAATACGTATAGTCATCCAGTCCTATTTAGTTTTCGAGAAGCGACTCACAAAAAGACTGATAAAAGTCTTCGCCAATGGACACATCTTAGACTCCCCTTGGTAAATCGAGATTTATAAGGAGATTCTCATTTTTTGGCAGCTTTGCGAGCATGATTTGTCTTGCTCAATAAAATAGAACCGTGTTAGCTCTCACACTTATGGTACGTTTGGCTGAAAAGCTTGACTCGACAGGAGAACAAAAGCAAATGAATGAAGTTTCGAACATTGCCTATCGTTATGCAGCTCTTTTGTATGGTATTATAGCAGCATATTTCTGGTATATTTTTTATTCACTTTGGGTCTTTCTCGGAAAGCATTATTTCCCACAAAATGTATCAAGTATTTTTAGTCTTCAGAATCACAATTTTACGACTGTAAGTATAGTTGTAGCAACGGTTTTAACTTTGTTAGTGACTGTTGGTTTAATTCTGAATAAAAAGTTAAAGACATTCATAGTTGATGTTGGGGATGAGCTTTCTCGCGTTGCATGGCCAACTTTTAAAGAAGCGCAAAAAACCACTGCGATCGTTATTGCTTTGGTTATCGTTGCATCTATTGTGCTTTTTTTAGCGGACACTGTCTTTTTAAAGATAATTAATTTAATTATGTCTACAGCAGCATAATAATAGAGTATAATTTTTGAGGAAAAAAAACTCATGGTAGAACACAAAACAAATGAAACAGACGCATCCACTGCGCCATCTTCTTTTTCTCATGAAAGATTCAAATGGTATGCTGTTTTGACACAGTCAGGTATGGAAAAGAAAGCAAAAGCAACGCTTGAAGAGCGTATTAAAAAGTTAAAAATGACCGATTATTTTGGCCAAATTTTAATTCCAACCATGACTATCGAAAAAATCGACGAAAGTGGAAAGAAAAAGAAGGTTGAGCAGAAAATGATGCCTGGCTATCTATTTGTTCAAATGGATCCTGTGCATAAAGCTACTTTTGGCTGTGTGAAAGACACACCAAAAATATCTTCATTTATAGGTTCTGCAGCCAACCAAGATCCAAAACCCGTGCCCGATGAAGAAATCAGCCGTATCTTTAACCGTGCTGCAGAAGCCACCAAGGCATCGCCTGCTAAACCTGTCACAGCCTTCGAAAAAGGTGAAAAGGTTAAAGTTATTGATGGGCCATTTACAAACTTTGTGGGTGATATTGACGAAGTTAAGGCTGACAAGATGAAATTGCGCTTACTTATTTCTGTGTTTGGTCGTGCAACTCCAGTTGAACTTGAATTCAGTAAGGTTGAAAAACTCAAAGACGGTGAGTGATTTAAGAATTATTTTACCTTTCATATAACAAAAATAAAGACCCCGACTTTAAAAGTTGGGGTCTTTATTTTTTAATAAATAATAATTATTTAATTATTAAATTAGGACTTGAAAAAAAGTATAATTTAGTGAAATATAAATTTCTAAATTGTTTTAAATACAAACAAAAACCAAATAAGAGGATTTTTAATGGAAATATCTCAGTATTTAAATAAAAATTATAAAGACCATTATATAATTACAGTTTATTACTTTATCAGTCATTTAACGTTTTTTGGTTTTCTATTTTCGCTTGTGCTGATATTAGCGAATCGTAATTTGAGTCCAGACTTTATAGCTTTATCGTCATTAACGTATACAATTACCTATCGATCCGCAAAATTATTGTTATCCTATTATTTAGATAGCATTGAACCAGAGATAGGCATCGCTTTGGGATCTCTTATCGTTACTCTTGGTTTTATTGTTTACTATTTTTCTCAATCTAATGTATTCATTTTTACTTCTATCTTACTGATAGGATTAGGCGTGTCTATAACAAGCACTGCGAGTAAAGTTTTCTCATTTCGGATTGCTGAAAAAGCTAAAAATAAGAGCAGTATTTTTTCTCTGATTTTAACTTCTGTTAATATTGCAGGGGCGATTTCTCAACCGGGTGCGATATTGTTGTTGAATAATAATCAGGAAAGTTTACTTATTATTCTATTTATTGCTTGCATGACAATCCTTATGGTTATTTTTACAATATTGGCTATTAAGAATCCAAAAAATAACAAATTAACGAACGCGAAAGATAAAAATATAGCTATCTATTTTAATTTTTTAAAGAATAGATCTTTCTTGCTTGTTGCTTTCAATTTTTTCATATTATATTTTATGTATGGACAAATTTATAACACGATAGCTTATCATATTGGCAACACTTTGCATAGAAAAGAATTACTAGCTTCATATTATTTCTTTATTTCAATTATAATAATTTCACTGCAAATTGTTGTAACGAATATAACTGATAAACTAGATAAAGGAGATCCATATAAAAATTTATATCGCTCTTCATTTTTTTATTGCATAGCATTCTTGCTGATTTATTATAATTGCGCAGATTATATCTTTGCTGCGGCAATTATTTTTCTAATCGCTCTTGCAGAAATACTTTTTTGCCCAGCACTCGATGTCCTCTCTCTCAATATCTGTGGGTCTGAAAATAAAGCGATTTGGGTCAGTTTACTCTCTTTGAGCATGGCTTTGGGTGAGTCGCTTGGTGGTGGCTTTGGCATATGGATCTATGGCAGGCTACAAAATAGCAATGATTATTGGCTTTATCTCTCTATCGCAACGTTTATCGTGACAATTTATATTTATTTTTCAAGGTATTTAATCAGTCCAATGAAGATCCGAGAAAAAAACGAGGGATTGCCAGCATTTTGAGCTAATGTCTTATTAGACCCAACTCATACCAAAATGCTTAAATATAGTGTAATTTAAATAAATGGAAATTAATTTTCATTGCTAGAAAAAATTAAATCTTCTAGCAGTATGAATATAAAGATTTTTGGAATTTTTTTTATGAAAGCGCCAAAAAAAAGCGGAGCTAAAAGCAGAAAACCAAAGGGAGAAGAAAGCTATTTGGCGGGCATCCCTGTGCTTTTGCAAAAAATGGATTCTAAAAGAACGTTTGAGTGTACTTTGTTGAACATTTCTCTGAATGATTTTACTGTAAGATTTGAAAAAAATAAATTTGATTTTAAAAAAAGTGAAAATTTTTTTATATTAATTGACCCTGAATTATTTAATATCACAAATAAAAATGTCTTAAAAATAAATGCTATATGCAACACCGTAGAAGTAAATAAATTTACAATCACTGCTAAGTTTACAGAACTAAATGAGAGTCTTTTGAGAGACATTGAAATTATAGTGAAGTGTTTTAAAAATTTAAATGAGTATGAATTTTGAAGTTTATAAAGGGCTGAGTTAGATGACAAAAATGAGTGATTTATCTTTAGATATGTCATTTCTCATAGTAGATCATAGTGATTCATTTCGCGATATTATTTCAATGGGTTTGAAATCTTTAGGTTTTAAAAATATCATTAAATCCCCTTCTGCGCATATTGCTTATGCGAATCTAATAACAAGAAAAATCGATTTCGTAATCTGTGAATTAAATCTTGATGCAATGGATGGTATTGAATTGCTAAAAGAAATAAGGGAAGATAAAAAAATCGGATTTATGCCATTTTTAATGATGAGCACTGAGATTTCAAAAGAACAAATTGCCATGCTTGCTGAATATGAAATAGATGGTTTCATAAAGAAACCATTTACCTTTCAAATGTTGGTTGAAAAAATTCCCGTTTGCTTCAATCATTACAATGATCCTAAGAATAAAGAATATCTTTTTTCTCAAGCAAAAAGTTTATTGGCTGATAAGAAGTATCAACAGGCATTCAATATTTATGAATCTCTCTTAAAGTCATATCCACAGTCTGCACGGGCTTGTATAGGTCTTTCGCGCTGCTACCGAAGTTTTGATAACTTTGAAAGTGCCGAGTATTTTTGCCGTAAGGCAATTGATAATAACAATCAATATGTCCAAGGTTTTGATGAAATGGCAAATATTTGTATGGATCGAAATATGATAGATCAAGCGATTTATTTTTATAAAAGAGCGGTTTTTCTGAGCCCAAAAAACCCTCTTCGCTATGAAGCTATAACGAATTCCTTAATTGAAAAGCAAAGGTTTAAAGAAGCAGAAGAGTTTTTAGATGATGCAACAAATTCAGGAATTGATTACCAAAGTATATATGAGCAGTATGCAAGATCATTATTTTATCAAAGGAAACTAGAAAAAGCGGTCATGTATTTTGACAAAGCACTTGAAAACTCAGAAAATAGGATAAGTCTTTTAAACTTAATGGGTATATGCTATAAAGACTTAAACCGATTTGATGAAGCGATTAAATATTATGACATTGCGATTCGTGAAGATCCTAAAGACACAAAAGTTCTGTTTAATAAGGCATTGTGTTATATTGATATGAATGAATTTGCAAAGGCAAAAAAAATATGTCAAATGATAATAAAAATTGAACCAAACCATGAAAAAGCAAATAGAAAAATCCGCGAGCTCGATGCGAAAATGAAATAAGTAAATGGAAAAAAAGTAAAAAAATGAATAATTGATTTGAAAATAAAAATACTTTATAATGTCTATTCTAAGATTATCTTTTAAGTGGATTTTCTGTTTATTTATCTAATTTCAGTGGAGGAGAAAATATATGATGAAATGGTGGGGCTGGGGTGATATTAATAAAACATTTCCAATTGAAGATAAACCAAATCTTTGGCCTTGGATAAAAAAAACAATTTCAATTTCAGAGAATAATAAAATCACTGAACCTGTTAAGAGAGAAGATATTATTCTGAGTCCTGCAAATATAAATGATGATTTTTTAAATGCTGTAAAACAATTTTTAAAAATAGAACAAATTAGTTCTTCTGAAGATGATCGATTGCTCCACTCATATGGAAAATCATATGCGGATCTCTTCTATGTGCGCAAAGGAGTCGTAAAAAAATCTCCTGATATTATTATATATCCATCTTCACATGATGAAGTTGAAAATATTATTAAATATGCACATCAATACAATGTGTGTGTCATTCCATTTGGTGGGGGAACAAATATTGTTGGTGGAGTGGATCCTCGTGATCAAACTGTGACTGAAAAAGGACCTCGCTGCGTTGTTTCCTTAGATATGCGGAATATGAATAAACTTATATCAATAGATCCACAATCGCAAACTGCTGTTATTCAGGCGGGTGCACTTGGTCCAAAGTTAGAAAAAGATTTATCTGACAAAGGATGGGCATTGGGACATTTTCCAGACTCTTTTGAATATTCGACTTTAGGTGGATGGCTTGCCACTCGCTCTGCAGGTATGCAATCCGATGCCTATGGAAAAATAGAAGATATGCTTGTTTCGTTAAAAATGGTCACTCCGACAGGAACTATCGTAACAAGAACCACTCCAGCTTCGAGTGCTGGTCCAGATATCAATCGACTTATTGTTGGGTCTGAAGGAATATTAGGTGTTATAACAGAAGCAACAATGCGCATACATAAATCACCAGAAGTTAAAGATTATCGTGGTTATCTTTTCCCAAATTTTGAAAAAGGTGTGGAAGCTATTAGGGAGTGCATCGATAAAAATTGGGTACCAAGTATGATTCGCTTTCAAGATGAAGGTGAAACTCAACTGGCATTTAATTTAAAATCACCAAAAAAAGGAATCGAATCGATTGTCCAAAAACAATTAAAACGAATATTATCTATGACGGGTTACAGTCGTCCTTGTATCATGGTCGTAGGTTTTGAAGGTGATGCAAAACAAGTTCAAATAATTGCTAACGAAGCAACAAAAATTCTTAAGAAACATAGGGCCTTCTCATTAGGAAAAGGGATTGGCAAAACATGGTCAAAAGATAAATTTAACGTTCCTTATTTGCGTGATTTTATTATGGATTACGGTGTAATGGTGGATGTGGCAGAAACAGCAGCAGTATGGTCAAAATTATTGAACGTGCATAAAAAAACAATTGAAGAAATAAATAAATATTTCAAATCACATGGAGACGGTTCTGGGTATATTGGCTGTCACATTTCACACACATATAAAACGGGCGCATGCCTTTATTTTACCTATGCTGCTAAGCAAATAGTTGGAAAAGAAATAGAGCAATATTATGGTTATAAGAAATTAATAACAGATACTTTTATGAAAAATGGGGCAACTCTCTCTCATCATCATGCCGTTGGTTATGAACATTCTCCGTGGATGGAAAGTGAAATTTCTCAAACAGGTATTAAAGCATTGAAAGGTGTGAAGAATGCTTTGGATCCCAAAAATATTTTAAATCCTGGAAAAGTTTTTCCAGTTGATGAAGAATTGCGTTTAGGCGTTTTTGGGATTGACGCCCCTGAAATTGTTAATCAAAGTAAGAGCCGAATTAAGAAAAGAAGTGGGCAGACGAGTCGCAATTTGCACGAAGATTCTATTGGTTAGACCTGGTATACAAATTTTGTCTCCTCGCATAAGAGCTTTGTAACCTTGTTCTGCAACTAGGTCAGGCTCCATCCCTTTTTGATTGAGTTGGCTCAATTTGTTATTAATATTTTGTGCATAGCGCCCGACTTTTGATCTCACTCTAAATTCAGTCTTTGTGATTCCGGGGCATAATAAAGTTACTTTAATTCCGTCTTTTTTAGTCTCATATGCGAGAGAAGATGAAAATGAATATAAAAATGATTTGCATCCACCATAAACGGATTGAAATGGAACTGGAGTGAATGAATAAACAGACCCTACATTTAATATATATCCAGATTTTCTTTTTTGCATGTTCGGTAAAATTATTTTTGTCAGAGCAAGTGTGGTGCTAATTTGTAGATCAACCATTTCAAGCTCTTTATTTATTTCAGTTTCTTGAAAAGCTCCATGTACGCCAAATCCTGCATTGTTTATGAGTACATCAACATCAATGGCTTCTTCTTTTAAATAATTTGCTATTTTAATGATAGCCTCTCTTTTTGAGAGATCTGCAGTTAAAACATATACTTTGGTATTATATTTATTTGATAGGTCATACTCTATTTGATTTAATCTTTGTGTGTCACGAGCAATTAGTAATAAATCATAACCCTCTTTTGCAAACTTGACAGCAAATGAATGTCCTATACCACTCGTTGCTCCTGTTATAACGGCTAAGGGTTTTCTGTGTGTGTCAATTATGCGTGGTGTTCTGCTTTTGATTTCCATAAATTTCATTGCGTTTAATAACTCCTGATTTATGTTTTGAAAAATAAAGTTCTTCTTGCTTTTTAATTGTCTGAGCTATTTGATTTACAATTTCACTACAGCCCTCTTTTCCTGTTAATGCTGTTTGTGGTGTTATAACTTCCATTTTCATATAAAAATTTGAGCCCTTAATCGGGTAATTTGAATAGCTCTCTTGTTTATCTCCTCTAATATAAACGCAGAGAACTCGACATTTGGGGACGCATTGAATAATTTTCCCCACACCATAAGTCAACTGATTTGGATCAAAATTTCCAGTTCTACTTCTTTTCCCTTCAGGAAAAATAGTAACAATTTCTCCTTTAATCAGAAGTTTTTTGCAAATATCTAATATTTCATTGTGATGAATCGGTGAGGCATCTCGGTGAATAAAAATACATTTACAAAGTAATGCAATCAAACGGTAGCGTTTCTTTTTTCCAAAAAAATCTCCAGCAGGTAAATTCCATGAAAAATAATTAAAATGAAATTGATACCAAATGAGTGGGGCCAATGCCCAAATGATAAGGCAAGAATCTATAAAAGTAAGGTGATTTGAACATATTATAATTGGATTGTTACTTTTTGTTATTTCTTTAAATTGTTTACGAATAGTCTTCATTTCATGTATCTTATAGCGCATAATATATTTAAATATGAGAATGATTCCGCCACAAAATGGCATAAGAACAAGGAAATTGATGATTCGTTGAAATTTCAATCGCTCAACAGTATATTTTACGAAAATTGAAGAGTTGGAATCTTTCAAACGAATAACTTCACTAGGAGCTTTCGAACTTTGATTTTCAGTCATATTGACTTCCTCCAAATTGAATTCATAAATTATATTATTTTAAGTGAGATTTTGAGTAAATCATTTTTTAAGATATTTAAGAGATGAATGATCGATCAGACATTCTTAGCTGATTCATTTTATATAGAAAAGTGTCTGATTGTGATATAATTTTTCAAGTCTTCAAGCTGTTTCGAGCGAAGTTCAAAGGAGATAGATATGTTCAAAATGAAGAGTCACTTTATAGCGGTTTTTGTAGCTTTAATTTTTTCTTTTAATAGTGACGCTTTGGAACAAGGAAAAAAGAATGATAAATCAAAAGCAGGAAATTTATATACTTCCATGGATGATATGAGAAAAAATTTGGAAAATATATTTCCATTTTTATTTTCCGAGCAGGACTTTAAAGACCCAAAAAATAGCAAGTTTATTTTGATTAATTTGGTTGCAATAGCAGATGGGGCGAAAAATGCGGAAAGCCATGCGCGGATGAAAGAAAATATAGCTGCTAAAATCAATATAAGTATTTTAGTAGATAATTTAAAAAGAGCAGAGTTTAGTTTTAAAAATAATAGGAAATCAAGTGCCCGTTATGTATTAAAATCAGCTATTCAGTCGTGTATAGCGTGTCACACGGCTCCTTCTGGCAGCCAAAACTATTTATTTAATAATAATGAAAAAATGTTCGCTCAATTAACAGAGAATGAAAAAATAGATTATCTGTATACAACTCGTCAATTTGGTGTTGCGGAGAAGATTCTTATTCAACGAATCGATGATTTTGAAAAAAATAAAATCCCTTGGATAGATATGCAAAAAACTCTTAATTATCTTGCAATTTATTTAGTCCGAGTGAATCCGTCTGCGGAAAGAGGGTATGAGGTTTTCACTAAACTTGCGAATTCCAAAAAGGTACCAAAAGAAGGAAGAGATGAAATACTTGAATGGGCAAAAAGCTTTAAGCAGTGGAATGATGAAAGTAAAAACAGTTTTTCTTTTAAAAGCATCGATATTTTTGCGAAAATTGATCAAGACATAGGAATGGAAGCGCAAGAAAACACTTTGGCTTTTGACCCAGCATTTACAATAAATAGAATGCGTTATTATAGTCTCATATATAGTCAACTTGAAAGTAAAAAAGATACTCCAAAAGAAGTTCAAGCTAAATCTCTTTATTATTTGGGTATTATAAACAATGCATTAGAGCCTTTTGCGTCATTAAATATTGGGGATGCATATTTAAAGGCGTGTGTTATCGTTTATCCTAAGTCGGATATAGCCAAACGCTGTTACTTTGCTTTTGAAGAAAGTACTAAGTTACAGAATTCTGGGTCAGGAGGAGTCTTTTTGCTCCCAGAGGATCTGAAAGAATTGAAAAATTATAAAAACCTATCTGGCCTCTAATTAAAATAAAAAGTAATAATATAAAATATATAGACAAAATTCTTCTTTATAAAATAAAACTTCAAATTTAATTCTTGCTAAATTATGGATAATTTGTCTATATGATTTTCGTAATTTTGTATAAAAATCTACAAAATTGCTGATAGTTCATAAAAAATGGAGTTTCTTGAATGAATATGAAGGCAAAAGGCTTGATTTTATTATATATTTCAGGGGCGAGCTCATTAGGAGCAATAAGTTGTACTGTGCCGACAAGCCATGTCATACAAAAATTACATTCAACACACACAGAGTGTGTTGATTCTGTAACTAACCAAGTAATCACATATCCAAAATGTTCTAATACTTCAGAACCTGGGGAAATCTGTTCTATTGCGTTTGCGGACATTCGTCCGACCCAGTTTACTTACGGTGATTCGTATGTCTTGGACATAAAACAGCGATTTATCGGTAAACCAGCTAAAGCACAAGAGTTTTTATGTGAAAAACCCCCTAGTTTGGTCATTGGCCCGAAAAAAGCTGAAGGTTTCTATTTGACCGATGGTCATCATAGAATGAAACTCGTCGAAAAACTTATGAAAGAAGAATCCAATATATTTACTATCTTAGTGCAGGTTGATAAAAATATTTACCTCAGCAATCCTAATATGGAGCAAGCAGCATTCTGGGATGAAATGTTGAAAAACAATGACGTTTATCTCAAAGATAAAGGAATATTTCGCAGTCCAAAAGAATTGCCAAAAAGAATTTTTGAAGTAAAAAATGACCCCTTCCGTTCTTTAGCTGGATTTATAGCTGATGACAAATCAAAATTCTGCTTCGACACATCATTGCCTTCTTATGGTAATTTTGCTGAGTTTTATTGGGGGGATTATTTTAGAGAAATTAAAGGATTTGAACATTATACTGATGAGAAAAATTATCAGTCTGTAAAGGAAAGAATTCAAAATTATCGTTTGCCAGGATCTGATAAAATCGTAAATATATGTAAAGTTTCTGCAGCAGAGAAACTTCCTGGATATATCAAAGATTAAAAATATAAATTTATAAAATTGCAATCAACACTGGTCTAAGATTTAATAACCTAGGTGCTTAATGAACTGAGGGTATTTTTTTATGAGTCTTATTAAATTTTATACTTTTTTTAAGGTTTAAACAGATTAAAAATCTCTGGGAGTGTTCAGATCTCAGCAGGTTCTTTAAATTGGATATTAAAAAATACGATAGGTATTGAAAAGGATAAATTAATTATAGTTGATCTGCGTGAAGAGGAACATGGTTTTATCAATGGATCACCTGTTACGATAATTAATCAATCACGATCTACGAGTGATTTTAAATCATTTGAAACTAAAAGTTTTTTGTCGGAAGAATCGATGTTGAGAAACTATAAAATTGCATATAAAAGATTTAAGGTGAAAGATCATGAACTTCCATCAGGAGAAGAAATAGATGATTTTCAACTATTTCTAAAAGTATTTATGATACCATGTGGCTGCATTTCTATTGCCATGCTGGAAAAGGAAGAACTACCACTTTTTTAGTCATGTATGATATGCGTTAAAAACGCCAAAAAAGTTTCTTACAAAGATATTATGGAAAGGCAAGGAGCTCACATATTATTGAGGCCAGTTAAATTACATAAAAAAGATCTAGCTAAAAGAAGAGAAAAGTTTTTTAAAACATTTTATAATTATGCTCGGATTAATAACAATAAAACCACTGAAAAATGGTGGGTATGGGTAACTAAGATTAAAGATATTAAGTGAGTTCTTTCTTTTTAGTTGAAAGAGACTTCATTTGAGAAAGACACCACCTATTTAGACCAGGTATATGTATTTCTCTCCAATATCTATCCCAATTTATTTCAGTTGGATTATATGCAAACTCTTTTTCAGCCACACGGTGTGCCATTAAGTTTTCTGATTTGAAAGTATAATTATAGTCGTAAATAAAAGGTTTATAGACATTCATTATAACATCTATGCTTTTTGCTTTTCTTTTTATAATTTCGAGTTTATTACTAATTCCAAATCTTGAAAGCATATAAGATGAATTCTTTTCTAATTTCATTTTATCAATAAAGAAAGAAAATGTTTTTTCTATCTTAGTCAGACTCGGACCAGAAAAAATATGTTTAGGAGAAATAAATTTTATTTTTGGGTATGGAAATAAAATTCCATCTAATCTTTTTCTTTCAAATGTCTTATAATATTGACAAATATAATCAGTTGCCAATGCAACTGATAAAGGATTTAATGCAGAAGTAGAACTATGATATATTTCTAAATGTTTGTGACTCAAAAGTGCTGAACCTGCGATTGTTAAACCTCTTGCAACATAATCAACTGGAATTATATCTAAATTATGATTTGGCTTAGCTACTAAAAGGCGATATCTAGAACTTAACATTTGGATAAAAGGTGCTGTTCCATTAAAATCTTCGTTCCATCCAGGAAAAGGATATTTTTCTGCTGATTCAACAATACTGGGTCGGAAAATACAAAGGCGATCGCGAGGTAATTTTTCAGATAAAAGAATTTCACCAAGAGCTTTGGTATATGTGTAGGTATTCGGCCATCCCAATCGCTCTGCTCTTAAGGTGCCAATTAATTTTAATTCTTTATCTGTTGCACTTCTTGAACGTGCTCCTAGGGATTCTTGCATCCCCCAATTGTACTCATCTTGTGCAGAGAATCTTGCTCCATTTGGAGAAATATTCTTAGATAATTTTTCAGAAACCAATCCATCTGCCATTCCTGCAACGTAACAGGTTGAAACGTGCAATAATTTAGCTTTTTTAGTTGATAAAATAAATTCAGCTATATTGAGCACCCCTCCTGAGTTTGTTTGTAACATTTGATCGAGAGGGGCTGAAAATCTTAAATCAGCTGCGAAATTTACTACGAGATCTGTATCTTCTATTAATTTTGCTAATACAGCTTTGTTGAGTCCAAGTTTTACTGAACAAATATCACCTGTTATGGCTTCAATATTTTTAAGGCTCTCAATATTATTACCAAATTTTTGATGTAATTTAACAAAAGCGGGACTTTTAGCATAAATTTCACTAAATCGTAGATTGCCTTCTTTGCCTTTATTGGGGCGCACTAAAATGTATATTTTTTTTATATCAGGAATGAAATCGACAAGCATGGAAAGCCAAACCTTACCGATAAATCCACTCCCTCCTATGAGAAGTACAGTTTTACCTCCAAAGCTTTCTTGAATGGAGAGATCAGATATCTTCATATATGGAACCCTTTCTTGTGCTTTGAACTTGCTTCATAAGTCTATTCATTGGCAAGATTGATTTTTCAGCCGTCGGTTATAAAGTTTCGCAATATCGTAAAGTTAAAGGTTGTCATAACAGCGATACTCTTTCAAGTACAAGCTGTTTCTTCTTAAAATTGCCAGCTCGCAGCTATGTTGACATAGGGAGATATCCAGTTACGAGCCGGCAAGTCTGCATCAGCATTGGCTGATGTGTTCGTTGAGCTGAAGACTGAGGTTTGTACATCGAGACCAAGAGAGCATAGAAATGCATATCGTCCAGCTTTATCTCCTTGCTGTGATTCAAATGACGAAGTTCCTGCTACGCGAATGCCAAAGTTCTGTTCTTGCTTTTTAAGATTGATGTTATCGTAAACAAAATTTATATTGTTTTGAATATAGAACGGTTCTACATGCGCATAGACACGAATGGGTGCAATCAATCCCGTATCTTCTGAACCCCAATTTGCAACTTCAAGGTCACCCGGAAGAGAAATTTGATAAGTAGGATATTTTTGTGAAATTCTATAAAAATATCCAGCGGACTTTGAAAAATTTGCATGATTTGTTGAGCTTGTTAATATGCTGTTTGAATCCGTTGTTGTAGCGTTGTTTGCTTGGTAAGTCGCAAAAGAAATTCCAAATAAAAATACTGGAGTAATTTGCGCAGAATAATTGACTTTTAAAGAAATTCCTTGGTCAGCAATTGTATTTCCGTTGTTTGAATACGAAATGCGTCTATATCCAATTTGTGCATTCATAAAGCTTTTATTATCGACATCTCTTAATATTTGAAAACCGCCGAAGACATCAATAAGATAAAGATCTCCGCTTTCCCAATTGGGATCAAAGTATTGACGTAAAGGTGCATATGCCATGCCAAAAACATCTCCACCCAAAACGAGTCCTCTGGTCAAACCAAAAGTGCATTGATCATAACTGCAAAGAATTTCTGCTTCATCTGGGAAAGAAGAGGGAGCGAGCTTTTGCGCAGCTAAGGAACGTGGTGCGGATTTTAGGAGAGGGGTAATTGTTTTCGAATAAATTTTATCATTAGGGGTATAAACGGGGCGGCCATCGCTGTTGGATTGAGCAATTGCACTTGAACTGATTGCAAGTGTCAAACCTACTAGATTTATTTTATTAAAGGCAATTAATTTCATATTTTTTCCTTTTTATAATTTAACAGTTTCATGAAAATAACCGAAGTAGCCTTGCTAAGAAGCGGTTAGAAGAATCTTTGCAATCTTATACAGTGATTTTTATAGACTCTCAAATTTAAAGCTTAGAAACTAAGAAAAAATAAGGGTGCATAAGATAAACTCCTATTCTAATAAATTGATTGGTGTTTAAATTTATGTCATAATTGTAAAGTATCATTTAAATGTAGAGGAGATTTTAATAGCATGTTAATATCATTAGATTCCATTTTAAGTCTCAATATACCATATGATTTTGTTCCTTCATTTGTTTTTTTTTATTGGTTAGCAAGTGGTTTGATAATTCAAGCAATATTAATGTTTATAGATATTACCTTACCTCTTGGATTTTTTTCACACTCTAAAGGAACTGTTTTAACACGAAGAATTTTATACTTTGTAGCTGGTGGAGCAATTCTCCCTATGTTATTTTGTATCGTACCGCCTATTCTAATTGCCAGTTTTATTGGTAATTTTTGTGAAGAAAAATTTAATAGGAATAAGTAATGAAGTCAGTAAATGAAGAGCAAAAAAAAAATTGGAACTTTAATATCGATCAATTTCTACACAATTGTACTCTATCTTCTTCACATGCTTTTGAAGGATTAAAAAATCTTCTTCAATATTTGGAAGATCCACAAACTCGAGAAAAAGCAAGAGTTGCTCTGTCAGAATTAAATAAATATTTTTTAAAACTAGAATCAAGTCATGACGCAATAAGTAAATATTATTTTTCTATAGATAAATTAATAACAGATGGAGAAGAAAATAGTCCAAATAGTCTGTTACTTCTTCAATTACCAAGTATTTTTATTCCAGAAGATTGGTCATTTACCTTTTATGAGGGACTCACGCGCTATCCTATATCAGAATTTCATCACAGAACTTTAGCAGAATTAGGCTGTGGAAATGGTTGGATTACAATTGCTCTGGCAAAAAAATGTTTTCCCCAATTTATATATGGGTTAGATATCAATCCAAGAGCAATTGTCTGTGCCAAAATTAATTTATATTTAAACGGACTTGATGAAAGAGGCAAACCTTATATCGATTCTGAGGGCAAAACTCTTTTTGATCGAGTTCAATTTCAAGTTTCAGATTTATTAGAATATTGTTTAAGCAATCACATTCAACTTGATAAAGTGATAGGATGTATTCCACAAGTTTTAGCTCCAGACTCGCATTCATTGCCCAATATTATTCATGATAATGTTGAAGATGAATCTTTGTTTTCATTAAGTAATTACTGTTCAAAACAAGGCTATATAGAAGATCAATTTGGTTTGGGTCTCATAGCAAGAGCTGTCGAAGAGTCTTTAGAAATTATGAAACCCGCTGGTAAAATAATATTAAACTTAGGGGGTAGGCCTGGTAAAGCTGTGCTTGATCGTTTGTTAACTCGGCGTGGATTTAAAACATCTGTCGTTTGGAAAACAAAAATAGAACAAGCAGGAGATACTGATATATTACCATTAGTTGAAATAGAGCAAAGTACATCTCATCGCTTTGAGTTTTATATGGGTGCTAATTCTGAAGAATCCATTTCAGCTCGCACTGCATATATTTATGCAATGAATGGTGGGAATGTATTTCATTCACTGCAAGTTGTAGAAGCAGAAATGCGCGACAACTTAAAAATGAAAAAAATTCTCCGTCTTTTAAAAAAAGAAGATTATATAGCAGCTCGCAGTGGCTTTGATTTAACCTACTCGGATCGCTCTCTCGTAGATGAAAAAATATCATTTTTGGCAAAATTATCTGAAAAATTAAATAATGAAGATGCTATTGAATATCAGGATGTTCGCGGAGAAACTGGTTTTAGAAGACATATCGCTGAGTATTTTCGAACATATTGGCGTGTTCCAATAACTGCAAAGAGTGTTGTTATTGCTCCTTCACGTTATACTTTTGTAAAAAATATATTATCAATGTATAATGTTGAAAAAGCCTTAGTAGACAAAGATTTCTATCAAGATTTACCTGCAGAGTGGTTAGATCTTTCTACTCAAAAATCTAAAAATATGTTTATTTTGGAATCACCAAAACAAAGCGAATTACTTTGTAAATTAATTGTCAATTTTGAACCACAAGTGGTTATTTGTTCTATTTCAGAAGCGGAGTTAAGAAGTCAAGATTCTTTTAGAAGATTAATTGAAACTTCACAAAAATATGGAGTGAGGCTTTTTGTAGATTTTAGCAATGGTATGGAGTTATCGAGTGCTCCTTTGGTCAATGGAATATTTGAATATATTTCAGAACAAAAACTACCTATGCATGTTTCATTATTTTGTGGACTTATTCGAAATAGAATTTATTCCGATTTAGAAATTGCATTTTTAATAAGTGAAAATGAAACTCTCTTATCAGCTTTGTGTAATGTTGCCGAAATGACTTTCAGCCGAGCATCACTCATTATTCAAGAATACTATAACACAATTTTATTTGATTTACTTAACTTCCATGTCAGGAATACGAAACGTGAAAGAACTTATGTACCACGCTTGCCTCAGCCAGAGGGAATCCTATTTTTAGAAAAATTTAGGGGATTTTCAGACAATTGCAATCGATCCTTTCATCACCCTTCTATATTTTATTCTCATCCTGCTTTAGATAAAAATTCAGTCAGACTTGATTATGGTGAAAATGTTTATTCGTCACCAAACTTTTTAAAAGCTGCAATTTTTGAAGGATTTGTTAGACAAAATATTGCTCAACTTGAATTGCAAATGGAGCCAGAAATATTAAATTATATTAATTTTAAGTTCGATCTTGGAGATGCAAAAAATGAAAATATTGTTGTTGCCAATGGGGTTGCCCCACTTTTTTCTGGAATTTCTGAATATTGTGCATTAAATGATCATATCTTATTATTTCCTTCAGGATCCTATGGTTATTTTATTGCTTCTGCGCAGTTTTATGGAACAAATATATTGAGTTTTAAGACTTCTGTAAAAAATAATTTTAAAATTGATACAGGGGATTTAAGAGAAACTTTAATTCAGCAAAACAAAAAAGTTTGGATATTTTTAAATGCACCTGTGGTGAATCCTACTGGAGCAATTTACACACAAGATGAAATATTAGAAATTTTTAAAATTGCTGCTGAGTTTGATTCCGTCATTATTATGGACACTATTTTTTCTGGATTAGAATTTCAAGCAGATTATAATAAATATAGTATTTCTAGAATTATAATGCAAATTGAAAAAGATTTTGGAAAGGATAAATTATCATTTATTTTATTAGGCGGGGTTTCTAAAGAACTTGCAGCAGGAGGATTGAGAGTTGGCTATGGCTATGGAAATAAACTATTTTTACAAACAGCATTAAGAAAGGGGATAACAAATTCTTTGCCAATGAATATTAAGTATGCAATCAAAAGAATTTTTAAAACATTAAATTTACAAAGTGAGCATGTAAAAAATCATTTTGCAAAGCAAAGATCATTTCTTGAAAAAAGAGCTACACGTTTAAGCAGTGTATTACAGCAAACGGGTTGGAAGCCTTTGTCATCAAATGGTGGGTTATTTTTAATTGCAAAACCTGAAAATATAATAGGCAAAAATATTTTAATTAAAAAAGAAAATATAGAAACTAAAACTGCTATTAATGGTAAAAATATTCATGAAATATTATTTAATTCAACAGGACTTCTAATAAATGGTGCGGATTGGATTGAAGTCCCTGAATATTGTCGATTTGTTCTTTCTGTGTCTGATTATGAATTCGATAGTGCAATTGAAAAATTAAAATTATTTTGGAGTTTAATTGCTATGGAGGAATAATGTCTAAGAGTGACAATCAAAAACCATCTATTGAGAATTTGCTACATGAAAATAGAAAATTTAAGCCTCAGAAGAAATTATTTTCTAATTATTTTTTGCAGGATATGTCGCATTATTTGAAATTATATAAAAATTCAATCAAAAATCCTGAGGCATTTTGGGCTAAAATGGCTCTAGAACATTTAGATTTTTTTAATAAATGGAAAAAAATTTTTGAATGGAAAGATTATAAGGCCCAATGGTTTTTAGGTGCTTCTTTAAATGCTTCTTATAATTGTGTAGATCGGCATGTACAAACAGACAGAAAAAATAAAGCTGCCCTTATATGGGAAGGGGAGCCAGGAGAAACTCGCACTTTAACATATTTACAGCTTTTACTAGAGGTCTCGAAATGTGCAAATATGTTAAAAGGAATTGGTTTGCATAAAGGGGATAAAGTTGCAATTTATATGCCGCTTATTCCTGAAGCTGTCATTGCAATGTTAGCCTGCACAAGAATTGGAGTTGTGCATACAGTTGTGTTTGGCGGATTTAGCAGTTCATCTTTACGAGATCGGATAATTGACTCCAATTGTAAAGTACTTATTACTGCAGATGGAGGCTTTCGCAAAGGTTCTGCAGTGAAAATGAAAGAAATGGCCGATGAAGCTCTGAAAGAAACTCCATCAATAAAAAATGTTATTGTTGTTAAAAGAACTAACGAAAAAATAAATATGTTACCTAAACGAGATATTTGGTGGCATGAACTTGCAATGAATTATTCTGATTCTTGTGTTGCAGAAAAATTACCCTCGGAGCATCCTTTATTTATATTATATACCAGTGGGACGACTGGTAAGCCAAAAGGATTATTGCATACCACAGCTGGATATTTATTGGGAGTTACCTTAACAGCTAAATATTTATTTGATCTTAAAGAAACAGATATTTATTGGTGCACTGCTGATGTTGGTTGGGTCACAGGGCACAGCTATCTCGTTTATGGTCCTCTCAGTTGCGGTGCAACAGTTTTTATGTATGAAGGCGCTCCTATTTATCCTGAACCAGATCGCTTTTGGAAAATGATAGCAAAGCATAAAATCACTATTCTCTATACTGCACCTACTGCTATACGGTCATTTATTCGTTTAGGTAGGGAACTACCACAAAAACATGATTTATCGAGTTTAAGATTGCTCGGGACCGTTGGCGAGCCAATCAACCCCGAAGCGTGGATATGGTACTACGAGGTTATTGGTCGAAAAAAATGCCCGATTGTTGATACCTGGTGGCAAACAGAAACGGGTGCAGCTATGATTGCCCCTTTTTCTGGAGTGACACCGACGAAACCTGGCAGCGCGACACTGCCTATGTTTGGTATTGAGCCCATAATTCTTAATAAAGATGGAAGTCCTGCTAAGAAAAAAGATGGAGGGTTTTTATGCATCAAAAAGCCTTGGCCCTACATGGCACGCACAATTTATGGTGATCATGAACGTTATAAAAAAACTTATTGGCAAGAAATTGAGGGAGTCTATTTTACTGGGGATGGTGCTCACCAAGACAAAGATGGTTATTTCTGGATAATGGGCCGGGTTGACGACGTGATCAACGTCAGTGGGCACAGACTTGGGACAATGGAAATTGAAAGTGCAGCGGTAGAGCATCCTTTGGTTGCAGAATGTGCAGTCGTTGGCCGCCCCGATGCAATTAAGGGACAAGGTATTGTTGCTTTTATAACTCTAAAAAAATCAGCAAATATAACTCCCATGCTTAAGGAAGAGATAGCAAAATTCATCATTAAGCAAATAGGAGCTCTCGCACGACCAGATGAAATTCGTTTTAGTGATTCTTTACCCAAAACTCGTAGCGGTAAAATAATGCGAAGACTACTTAGAGAGCTTGCAACAACGGGTGATATAAAAGGTGACACAACGACGCTTGAAGATTTTTCAGTATTGGAAAAATTAAGAGAAAAAGATGAAGATTAGGTATATTATGCCTTTGAGTGATTTTTAACACATCGTGCAATTAATTCTTAGATTCTAACTCTATAAACCTATAATATTTCCGAAATAATTAATTGATATTAATTGTTAAGGAGGTTTAATGAAGATTAATACTGAAAAATTAATTAAAAATGCAAGAGAAAAACTTAATTATCCATTCCCCCATTTAATCAATCCATTTTTGGAATCTGCTGAAAATCCCTCAATCAATTGGCTTAAGGAATATAATTTAATTGAGAATAAAGTTGAATATGATAAAGCTGTTGCATTGCGAGCTTGGGTCGTCGTTTCCTATGCATATCCAAATGCTTCTTTTGAAATGCTGACACTTTTTGCAGACTGGATCAATTGGATTTTCTTAGCAGATGATGAATATGATGAACAACTTTTAGGACAAGATCCGATTAAGATATCAAAGGTTCTTGGAGCATATTTTAATATTATTTGTTTTAAGGAAACAGACTATAATAATAAAATAACAATCGCCCTCAAAAATTTAATGGCTAGATTAAAAGAAAAATCTAATCCTCGCTGGCTTGCTCAATATCAAAAAAGTATGGAACAATATTTTGAAGGATGCTTAAAAGAGTCTTTTTATAGAGCTGCAAAAGAGGTTCCAAATCTAATTGATTATTTAAAATTGAGACTTTTATCTGTCGGAATGTATTCTTTTTTTGATATGATTGAACTAACTATGAGTGGAGAACTTCCTCAATATTTTAAAATTTCGCCTGAATATTTTTTATTTAGAGATATGGCATCAAACGTTTGTGGTTGGGCAAATGATATTTATTCATTTCCTAAAGAATTTCGGCATGGTGAACCCTGTAATTTATTAACTTCACTGATGTCGCATGAATTGATTTCTTTTGAAAAAGCTTTTGAAAAAACTGTTGATTTGCATAATCAAGAAATCAATCAATTCATAGAACTTGAAAAAAGGGTTATAGCGGAAATTATAGATGAAAAGGAAATGCAACTTGTGCAAGAATGGATCGACGGATTAAAAAATTGGATGGTCGGGGCTTGGTGTTGGACACTTGAGTCAGGTCGTTATCAAGTTGATTTAAACGATGCGACAAATCGTGTATTTTTTGAAGACTCATCGAGTGAGAGAGTTCCTTCGTGAGCTTCAAGAATTCTTTTACTTAGACTCAAGCCTACTCCTGTACCTTTTCCTCTATCTTTGGTTGTAAAAAATGGATCCATAATACGATTTCTTACATTTTCAGGAACCCCACATCCAGAGTCAGTAAATGCGATTTCAATATTATGACCATTTTTACAAACGTCGATATGAATCCACTTATCTGGCGACTCAATTGAGGAAAGAGCATCGCAGGAATTTTGTAGCAAGTTTAAAAAAACCTGCATAATTTGTTCTGGAAAGCATTTAATATAAATATCATTATCGCAATTTATAATATATTTTATCATGCCTAATTTAAGATTCTCTTCAAGTAAATCAATTGAACTTTGAATAATAGACATGAGACAAACATTTTCTTTTTCGTCCTCAGAATGGTTTTTTCTTGCAAGCATTTTCATACTTTTAACTATACGATAGGTCATAAGAGCGTGCGCATGTATTTTTTCTGAGATTTGAATCATTTTTGCATATTTATCGTTTTCGTCATTTTCTTTTTCCAAATATTTTTTGAGAACGTAAGAGGAGGTTGTTATGTATGAAATATGATTATTGATATTATGTGAAATACCTGTTGAAAGTTCAGCAAGTAAGGTCAATTGGGCATTTTCTGAAGTTTTTATCTCATTAATTTTCTTCTGTTCTTCTATTTGACCATGTTCTTCTTTAATCTTAGAAAATTTTTTAATCCCTCCTAAAATATCCTTCATTTGGAATGGTTTTTTGAAGAGTGCATCCACACCCAGATCGTAGGCTGTTCCAATTGTAACATCAGAATAAGCAGTCATATAAAAGATCACTGGGTTATAATCCTTATTTTCCTTAATCTGTTGAATAAATTGAACTCCATCGCATTTTGGCATTTTAATGTCGGAAATTATAATATTAGGGAAGTGTTCTTGACAGATTTTAATACCCTCAAGGCCATTCTGAGCGCTGTAAGTTGTATATCCTTCATTGCGGAAATGCATTTCAAGGTAAGTACATATCATCTCTTCATCATCAACTATAAGAATGGATGTCATATAACTTCCTTATATTAAAAGAAAAAGAGATGAGGTTTCACTCTTTTTTGATTAATCTCTCTTCTTTTCGGAAGATTTAAAGCTAAATAAAGATGATTTTTATAAAAATATCTTAATTTATTTAATATTATTACGAAAATATATAAAGCATATATTCTATCAAAGGCTTATGAATGAATATTGATATAGAATCAATTCTTCAAGTTTTAAGCAATCCATATTTAAATCCAGATATGGAAAAATTTATTTGGATTTTTATTGGCATAACTTTTACTGTTGCCATTTATTCTTTTAATCTTTTTATTGTTATGAAAGATTATAATTACTTAAATTATTTTCTACATATATTGTCTATCAATTATATAAATTTTTCTATAACTGGTTTTGGTGAAAGATATATCTGGTTTAATTACCCTGATTTTACGAAATTAAGTTTACTTTTGTCCCATGGATTAAGTGTGATTTCAGTTATTGTTTTTACAGATTATTTTCTGAACTTAAAAAAGAATAGTAAATTAATTCATAATTTTTTTAAATACTATCTCATTCTTCCTGTAAGTATGATGATAGTAAGTTTTGTTAATTTTAATTTATCTCTAATATTTATACCTTTTATGGGTATTTCACTTTCATTGGCTCTCATTTATATTCCAATTGTTGCAATAAAATATAAATTACCTGGTTCTGTCTTTTATTTATTATCTATGTTTTCTATCTGCACGGGAGGGGTGCTTTATTCTATGCAACTCTTAGGTGCTTTTGAAGGAAACATATTTGTTAAGTGTTCATTGCAAATTGGGGCAATAATTGAAGCGCTCTTTCTTTCATTTGCATTGACAGCAAGAGTGCGAGCTTTACAAAAAGAAAAAGAATTTATTGCAAAACAATCTGCAATACAGTCGAAAAAAATACAAGAATTGGTTGAAGTTAGTTTTGATTGTTACTGGGAAACAGATAAAAAAGGGTATTTTAGATATTTATCTGAGAATATCTATGAACAACTTGGATATGGTAAACGAGAAAAAGTCATAAAAAAACCTGAGGATTTATTTGCAGAAGGTGCACCATCAGAACTTAAAGATATATTTATAGAATCTATTAATGCTAAAAACCCTTTTCGTGAAATCGAAATTTTAACCCAGACAAAAGAGGGTAAGTATCTATGGTTGAAGGCAAATGGCACAGTAAAATTAAATGAAAAAAATGAATTTGATGGATTTATTGGTGCATTTATAAATGCGACTGAATCTAAAAATAAGCAATATGAGGAGTATATTTCAACCAATACTAAAAGTCTTGCGCGCGTTGCAGGTGCGATAGCGCATGAAATAAATAATCCTCTAGCTTTTTTACAACTCTGTATAGATTTAATGATGTTTAAAAATCCAGTAAAAAATGCGAATAATGAAAGTGAAAAAACTTTTATAGACAATTTAAATAAGATGCGAAATAGTACGATCAGGATTTCAGAAATAATCAGTAAGATTCAGAAAATGGTAGTTGATGAAGCGAGTGTTATGCCTGGAAAGCATTTACTTTCTGAGTCTGTAAATGAAGCGCTCAAATTTTGTGATGGAGAATTAACTGCAAACAAAATAAAATGCGAATTTAAAACTCCTAAATTTGAGAAAGAAATTTATACTAAAAAAGATGATATTACCAATGCAATTATTCATATTTTGCAAAACTCAATTGAAGCATTAACTGAATCCATAAATCCGGTGATAAAGATTACATTAGAAGAAATAGTAGAAGAGAAAGAAATGGTATTAACAATATATGATAGTGGGAAAGGTATACCAATTTCATTGCGTTCTAGCATTTTTGAACCCTTTTTTACTACAAAAGAATTCAAAAATTTGGGCTTAGGGCTGTCTCAAGCTATGAATTATATTGAAAGAAGTGGTGGGTCATTGACTCTGGACCCTCTTTCAAAAGAAACCAAATTTATCATAAAATTCAAAATCCCGAACAGTTAGGCAATTTTAATAGTAAAGTGCTTGACAGAAGTACATTCTTCTTTTATGACAAGAGAGCCTCATTTTTTTTCGAGGTAAAACTGTGACCTATAAAGGTAATTGCAATGAAACATTTTAAAATTAAATTAAAACGAGATTGTGTAAGCACTTTAAAATCTTGTTCTTTTACAAACTTCATCCCTTCTGTTTCTTCATTAAATTGCAATTCTAATAATAATCAAATCAATTCTAATAATAATTAATTTAAAATTTATTTAAAAATATTTATAAAAATTTAATTGAATAAAATATATTTATTCACATTAATATCTGTGTGACTTAATTAAAACAATTTTTTTATTTGAGGTGTTTCTATGTCTCTTAGTGTTATTTCGTGCTCAAAATCTCCTTTTTCTGCTGTTGAACTTAAAAAAACAGAAAAGCAAATTCATTTTCTGAAGACTTTTTTCGCAGAAACTCTTGCTGAGACATTACATTTGTCTAAAGTTTCTTCACCACTTTTTGTAGAAGCAGGTACAGGAATTAACGATGATTTAAACGGTGTAGAAGCTCCCGCTTCATTCTATATTCCAGAATATAGCCCAACAAAAAGAATTGAAGTTGTACAGTCTCTTGCAAAATGGAAAAGAATGATGCTTAAACATTATGAATTTTCTGTGGGAGAAGGCCTTTATACAGATATGCGAGCTATTCGTCCTCAAGATGTAATAGATGCAACACACTCTGCATATGTGGATCAATGGGACTGGGAATTATGTATTGCAAAAGAACAGCGTACTCTCGCTTTTCTTAAAGAAACAGTGAAAAAAATATATACAAGTATCAAACAAACTGAAGCACGTTTTGCAGCGGTTTTTCAAGATACTAAGCCTATATTACCAGAAGAAATTACTTTTATTCATACTGAAGAACTTGAAGAAATGTACCCAACTTTGAGTGCAAAACAGAGAGAACATGAAATATGTAAAAAACACGGTGCCGTTTTCTTAATTGGCATTGGTGGTGCTTTAAAAAGTGGTTTACCCCATGATGGGCGTGCACCTGATTATGATGATTGGACAACACCATCCACCGAGAAGTTCAAAGGTCTGAATGGCGATATTTTAGTTTGGCATCCCGTTTTAGAAACTGCATTCGAGCTTTCTTCTATGGGAATTCGTGTCGATATTGAGGCATTACAAAAACAATTAAAAATAACAGGTCAAGAAGAACGTTCTAAACTTTTATTTCATTCAATGTTGTTACAAGGAGAGTTACCATTTTCATTGGGAGGCGGAATTGGTCAATCGCGTCTTATGATGTTTTTACTTAGAAAAAGTCACATATCTCAAGTACAAGCAGCGGTATTTTAATCATTATTAAAATAACGAAAAAGGGGAGATAAAAAAGTAAATTTTATCTCCCCTTTTTTTTAACTAGAAAATTAGTGATCATTCTTTTCTAATTCATTTTGCTTTTCGTTCGGTTTTTTAAGAATTTTAAACCGATCTAACATAAGCGAAAGGGTTGGAAGGTTCTGTTGAATATTTGTTGCAAGTGAATCTTTAGCAGCTTGTGCAGCAGACTGAACAGCATCTTGAACCAAAGTAACAGCAATTTCAAACAGACCAGCACGTTTTGGCATCGATTGGGATTTTCCAGTGAACTTTTCATTGCGCTTATCTGAAGCTGATTTAGCTGCCATTTTAGCTGCATTGATAGCTTCTTTTGCTCGTTCATCGCGACGAATGTATTTGTCATTCGAACGATTTTGGCTGTCAAAGGAGCCTTTACGTTGTTCAAAGCCTTTTTGTTGTGGAGCTGTGAATTGAGGTTTCTGTTGGCTCGTTTGAGATAGATTTTCATCTCTCTTTTCAGGTGCTTTACGAGGCTGTAATTTAAGCCCTTCTGTGCTTTGTCCTGCTTGAGCTGCACTTTGTTGTAAATCAACTGATGAAGCCGTTGTAGGAGCAGTTTGAGCAGCAGTTTGAGCAGCAATTTGAGCAGATTTTTGTGAGAAGCTCACAGTTTCAAAACGTTCAATTGGTTTTGTTACTGCTGGACGAGTTGAAACGTCTCTATTTGTTTGAACAGTAGGAGCTTCTTCCTTAGCTGTGCGTTCGTTTTCATATACGACACCAATTCTCTTCACTTTTCCGTCTGCTTCCAGAGGATAATCCGAAGTGTCTTTAATATTGAAGTAATTTTTATCGGGTTGAGCGATATGAATTTTAAACCCAAGTGAATCTTCAATTGCTCCCATGTTGTACCCATAATCTTCACAAATAAAGGAAACCGATATTGGGTTTTTAGATGCTTCTATCCGACAGAGGCGATCGACAAATGTTTTCGGTGAGTCGGGTAGATCGAAATTGTAAATGCAATTGAGTTTTTGAATGCCTAAACTCTTGGAAATACAATCGGTTGCAACGATAATTTGCACTTCGTTTTGTTTGATTGAGTTCAGTAAAGCGATCTTTTTTTGCTGACTCAATTGGTTTGTAATGAGCTCAACTTTAATTCCGTTCCCATGCAATTTATAAGCAATCCATTCTGCTACAGGTTTCGTATTTGCAAAAACCACAGCACAATTTGGTTTGTGATTCTTTAAATGGCCCAAAAGAACTTGAAATTTTTGCGTCGCTGATAGTGCATGAGCAAATTGTTTAGGTGAACGTTCTTTAATTTGTGATGGGATCAAAGATACATATTCTGGATCTTCAAGGAATTTGAATGCAATTTCTCTTACGCTCGGTGTATTTTCGTTAGCAATAATAATTTTCTGTGTTCTTTCTTGTGGGAGAGAAGACAAAATTTTCTCTAAATCATCTGAAATATTTTCATTGGCAAAACTGTTTGTCGCCATCATAAGACAGAGACCGACGTTTGATATTTTTAAGAAGTTTAGATCTTTTGCTTTAGTGAGCATTTTTGGGGTAGCAACCAGCACATCGAGTTCTTTGCTCAAAATTTCACTTAGATTTTCATCTGCTTGATTTTCATTGAGCTTTAAAAATGAAATGCCTAGTTGTGCAAAAATCACTTTGCTTGCAGCAAAAATTTCGTCAACCTTCTTTTGTGAAGGGCAAATAAACAATACGGAAGGCAACTGAGGAGAGCCTTTTGGCAAACTTTCTGCAAGAATTTTGCTCGCAGCAGTTACGACTCCTATGATATAGCCGTCGCTTTCCTCGAGTTTGGTTAAGAGGAGATCGGAACCTCGCAAGGCTGCAGGGAGTGCGTTTTGCATGGTTTCTGAAGGCTCTGATATTCCTAATTTTTTTATAGCTTCTATGATAGAATCATTTGCTATAAGGCTTTCAAAGCGAACTTTCTTTTTTTCTTCAGATAAAGATGAAGGTAATGTGTATTTAGGAGCCTGCGTTTTTTCAGGCACGAGTATTTGTGTTTTACTCTCTACCCTCTTTTGCGCTGGTTCTTTAATTAACTCTACTTCAATCTTTTTAAGCTCTTTTGGGTTCTCTGCCTCAATTTTTTCAATATCTGAAAAAAGTGTTTGAACAGGTAGTTCAATAACTTTTTTAACCTGAGATTTTGCCTTTTTGGCAGTTTTGGCCGGAGTTTTTACTTTTACGGCTTTCTCTTTCTTTTCTGAAACAGTTTTTGCTTTTGGAGAAGTCGCTTTTTTAGGAGCTGCTTTTTCCACTTTTGCACGAGAACTTGATGTTTTCTTCTGCTTTTGAAGAGATGACTCTGCCTTTGGAGTTACTTTCTTCGACCTTATTCCAGAGGACTTTGGTTTCACTGTTGCTTCGACTTTAGATTCTGAAACTTCTTTTTTTTTGGTCATGCGCGTCATTTAATAAACCCACTTGGTGAATCGAACTTGAGAATTCTTCATTGCTGTGCAATACATTTCTATCTTGAGCAGGCATGCAGCCTTCTACATTGAGGATACTAAGATGATTTCAACACTTCTGACAACTCTTTTAATCATAGATGCTTTAGTTTTGATAGTTCTTATCATTGTTTTGCAGCAGGGCAACGAAGGTGGCCTTGGTGGAGCCTTCGGTGGTGGGAACTCAGCAGGTTTTTTTGGGGCAACAGGGGGCGTAAAACTCATTGTAAGAGCCACTTGGGTTTGTGGGATTCTCTTTTTTGTTTTAGCAATGTCATCATCTTGGATAAGAACAAGTAACAAATATGAACTCAATAAGCTCTTAGAAAAGTCTTTGACAGCTCCAAGCGTTCCAACTGAGGTGCCAACAGCAAAAACGGAACCTATTTTGCCTACACCGCAACCGCTCGAAGAAAAATCTCAAAAAGTGCCAGCAAATCCTGCAAAATAGAATGAAGACCTCAGAATTATATGCTTTAGAGGTCTTTTTTCCCCATCAATTGTACTTAGCTTTTAAAATTTCTAAACAATAATTTTTATAGTTTTCAAGAGAAGGCAGCTCTTTGGGTATCAATCCTTTGTCTTCAAGGCCTTTTCTTGCCATAAAGCTGATCCAGCAGTGTGCATAGCTGCTTGGATGTGGGTTATTCCAGAAAATGGTTGTAGGGCTTATTTTATCGAGCCCATCATATTCGCTTTCATTTTGCTTATGACAAGAATTTTTTAAAGCAAAAGAATTTGCACTGTAGTCGCTTTTAGTCAGTGCTTTTGCTGCTCCAATATAGCCACCTGTATAGCATTCTTCTTGAATAAATTTATTTGTTCCAGGAATTGGATATTTTGAATTTAAAAGTTGCACACCATAGTTAAAATCACTTCCATCAATAATGCTTTTACCATCAATGAAAGCATTAAAACCTTTAAAAATATCAATGAAAGTTATATCTATTTCTTTATTGATTATTTCAATGTCTTTAATTTTTGAGCTTAAATATTTATTATGACTTTCTATGACTTTTGTTATCTTTTTTGAGAACGAAATTTTATTAGCTTCATCAGTAGGATTATCAAGATCTTTTATTTTATAGCGTGCATCTAAAACAACTGGTGTTCTCCCAAAATCAGGAAGATTAATTATTAAGAAATGCCGAGCGCCTTGATTATAAAGTAAATTTATTTGTTCGATAACATCTTCAACAGAGCGTTTGTAAACAGTGTTTGATCCTCCAATATTATTTGGGTTATCAAAAAACTCTTGAGTCAAAATTGGACTTTCAAGTTTTGATATATAATCATTTGCACCAATCCAAATAACGTAAAGGATATCATTAGGGTTACTTATTTCTGGAGATTTAGCCTGATAGGAGTCTTGGGTTAAATATTTATTCAAGTAATTATTTATATAATCTTTTGAACTGCCTGTGACAAAGTTTCTACCAAGAGAAGACATATAGTTTTTCAAGTTTTTAAAATAAAAATCGTTTGTCCCATCAGATTTTGCTCCGCCATATGCAAAATTTAAAACAGGATATTTAGGGCCTTTATTGGGTTGCATATCTGCAAGAAAGTCAATCCAATTGTAAAAATCAGTAAAGCGGCCAAAAAAACCAGGATAACCAGGCATATATTTTGTCCAGCGCTTTAAATTCCCCGTGTCTGATAAACTATCACCAAATAAAACAATTTGTTTAATTCGTGCAAAGTTATTATTATCCTTTAAAAAGCGAATTGGATATTCGAATCCATCAAAATTTGAAGTGGCCGCTTTGAAATCTAAAAGCTTATATGTACTTTTACTAGGCCACAAGAAAGTTCCTTTTTTGACAGCGTTTTGGCAGTATTGGATGGCATTTGTGCGTGATAAAGTGTCTTCAATAAAAAAACCATCTATCACGGAACCGTTTAGTTTTACATATTGATTATCATTATTTAAAGCCCAAAAATAGTTCGTATTTGCCCCGATATAAAGTTTACTAGGAGTCATAAGAGAAGAGTTTTTATTATATGGTCCTTTGTCAGAATCATAATAATAGCATGCAATATAAAATGAACTCGCAAAGGAGAGGCAAGAATAATAAAATAATGAAATTATAAATAATAATTTCAAAATGCGAAGAGAAAATAAAAACATAATTTATCTCCAAAACATCTATACTTAAACTCTTTTTTACGAGTCAAAATTGCAAAAATCATATACATTTTTGCAATTTGCATGGCGTATAAATGAATCGGATTAAATTAAAAAAAATAAATTTGTTTTTATAAAAGAAAGATTAAATTATAAAAAAAATCCCCCGATTGGGGGAGTCTTAATTATCTGAAAAGATAGCACTAAACCATTTCTATTAAACCAGCAGCACCCATACCTGTCCCTATACACATAGTGACCATACCGTATTTCTTTTTATGTCTTCTCATACCATTGACAATGGTTGCTGTGCGGATTGCACCTGTTGCTCCGAGCGGATGGCCAAGAGCTATGGCCCCTCCGAGGGGATTCACTTTTTGGGGATCGAGTCCTAAATCATTAATAACGGCAAGGCTTTGGGCAGCAAAAGCTTCATTTAATTCAAACCAGTCAATTTGATTTTGTTTAATTCCTGCTTGTTTTAAGACTTTGGGTATAGCTTCTTTTGGACCAATACCCATAATTTCGGGGGGGACTCCGGCAACTGCAAAACTGACAAAACGTGCAAGGGGCGTAAGATTGTATTTTTTAATTGCTTTTTCGCTGGCTAAGAGAATAGCTGCAGCTCCATCACTCATTTGTGAACTATTTCCGGCTGTTACACTGCCTCGTGCTGCGAAAACGGGCTTAAGCTTAGCCAGTGCTTCAAGAGTGGAATCGGAGCGTGGTCCTTCATCGTTGACGATTAGTTTATTTTGTCGAATGATTTCGCCAACAGCACCTGGTGAGTTTTCAAAAACTTGGTAAGGGAGGATTTCATCTTTAAATTCACCATTTTTGATAGCTTCGCTGGCTCTTCTATGACTTTCCAAAGCAAATTGGTCTTGCGCTTCCCGAGTGATTTTCCATTTATCAGCGACTTTTTCGGCTGTGATGCCCATTCCGTATGCGATTCCTACATTTTCATCCGTAAAAAAACTTGGATTCATAACAACCTTATGACCCATCATTGGAATGAGACTCATGCTTTCTGTGCCCGATGCAATCATAAGATCGGCTTCACCCAATTTAATTCTATCAGCTGCCATTGCAACAGCTTGAATACCTGAAGAACAAAATCGATTTATTGTCATTCCTGGCACAACATTTGGTAGACCTGCTAAAAGTAAAGAAATACGGGCAACGTTCATTCCTTGCTCAGCTTCTGGCATTGCGCAACCTGTAATCACATCGCCAATTTCTGCAAGGTTTAAATTTGGAAATTTCTGAATAATTCCTTTTAGACAATGTGCGAGTAAATCATCTGGTCTTGTTGTTTTGAAAAAACCTCGAGGCGCTTTTCCTACAGGAGTTCTTATTGCTGCACATATATAAGCTTCTTGAATTTGTTTTGACATATTTGACTCCTTTAAAGAGATAATTAATTTCTAAGAGGTTTACCATTTTCCAGCATATATTTAATACGCTGTTGTGTCTTTTCTGTTCTTAATAATTCCATAAAGAATCTAAATTCTAATTCAAGGAGCCATTCATCTGTAACAATGTTACCTTGATCAATGTCGCCACCGCCTAAAATTGTTGCTACATATGAGCCAATTTTATGGTCATGTTCTGAGATAAATCCTCCTGCAAGCATATTCACAAGAGCTGCTTTAAATGTTGCTGTTCCGCCTTTACCTGTTACGAGAATGTCTTTTGTTTTGAGGGGTGGACGATAGCCAGCTTCATATAAAGATTTAACTTCTTGAGTTGCTACATACAAAAGTTCATTTGGATTAAAAACGATTGTATCGGATGGACGGAGATACCCCAATTCCTTTGCATCTTCAGCGCTGCGGGATACTTTTGCCATTGCAATATTTTCAAAGTATTTTTGTAAAAATGGAAAAATATTTCCACCTTTAGCTTCTTTTGCTGCCCGGAGTGTGAATTCTTTACAGCCTCCGCCTGCCGGTAAGAGCCCCACGCCCACTTCAACAAGCCCCATATAAGTTTCAAGTGCAGCTACAGCCTTGCTACAGTGCATGACAAATTCACAGCCTCCACCCAGTGCAAGTCCTTGAACAGCGGCCACGGTGGGAACGAGCGAGTGTTTTAAAGCCATTGATGCATCTTGAAAGCGTTTCACCATTGTTTCTAATGTGTTAAAATCATTTTCTTTTAGTGCTTGTGTGACTTGTGCAAGATTTGCTCCAGCACTAAAGGGAGCTTCTGTTTGCCAAAGGACAAGGCCTTTGAATTTTTCTTCAGCAATTTTTACGGATTTTATCACGCCCTCAAGTACGTCTGAACCGATGGCGTGCATTTTACTTTTGAAAGACAAAATCGAAACTTCGTTGTCTTTTGTCCAGAGTCGAACTCCATCATTTTCATAGACAGTTTCACCATAAGTGGCTTTTTCGCCCAGAACTCTTTCTGGATAAAATTGACGTTCATAAACAGGAAGCTCTCTCCTAGGTTCTTTCTTTTTCGTGCTGGGTGAATAGCTCCCATCGGGGAAGTGAACTTCGCTCCGTCCATCAGTCACCCAAGCAGGCAATGGAGTTTTGGCCACAGTTTTTCCAGCGGCTATGTCCTCATTTATAGCGTCGGTAATAAACTTCCAACCAGCTGCTTGCCATGTTTCAAACGGTCCCATTGCCCAACCGTAGCCCCAGCGGACAGCTAAGTCGAGATCGCGTGCATTATCAGCAATCTCTTCGAGTTGAACAGCACAATAGTGAAATAAATCTCGGAAAATAGCCCATAAAAATTGTGCCTGTGGGTTTTGTGAGTTTTTCAATTGCTTAAATTTTTCACTAGGGTCTTTTAATTTTAATATAGCTGCAACGTCAGAATCGACTTCAGGTTTGCTCAATCTATATTCTTGTGCTTTGAGATCGAGTACATGAATCTCTTTACCTACTTTTCTAAAAACTCCTCCTCCGGCTTTTTGTCCGACAGCTCCTTTAGAAATAAGAGCTTGAATCCAGGTAGGCACATTAAAAATGGAATGCCATGGGTCGCTTGGAAGTGTGTCGGACATGGTTTTTATCACGTGGGCGAGTGTGTCGATCCCAACCACGTCAAGTGTTCTGTAAGTCGCACTTTTTGCTCTACCAATAGATGTACCTGTGAGAGCGTCGACCACATCAAAGCCCAATGAGAACTTTTCAGTGTGGTGCATAGTGGCCAACATGGAAAATACACCAATTCTATTGGCAATAAAGTTAGGAGTGTCTTTTGCCCGTATCACTCCTTTGCCGAGAACGGTGGTCAAAAATTCTTCCAAATTGTCCATGGTTTTTAAATTTGTATTTTTTTGTGGAATAATTTCAACGAGAGTCATGTATCTCGGTGGGTTAAAAAAGTGAATTCCACAAAAGTTTTTTCTTAATTCTGCTGGAAGAACCTCTGCAAGCGAATTGATCGACAAACCAGACGTGTTGGTTGCAAAAATAGCATGTGCAGCAATTTTTCCACTGACTTTTGTATAAAGATCTTTTTTCCAATCCATTCTTTCACTAATAGCTTCAATAATTAAATCACAGTCAGAAAGTTTATCGAGATCATGCTCGTAATTTGCGGGTGTGATATAATTAGCTTTAGATTTAACCGAAAAGGGTGTGGGTTCTAGTTTTTGTAAAAATGCGAGAGATTTCAGTACGATTCCATTTGAATTTCCATCTTTAGCAGGAAGGTCGAATAAGACCACTTCGACATTGGCATTTGCCAAATGCGCTGCAATTTGTGCACCCATAACACCTGAACCTAAGACAGCAACCTTGCGGACGAGATACCGATTGTGACTTGCCATTTTTCACTCCATATACGAGAACAAATATTAGAAAATAATTTCAGAAAGCGCCTAAGTGTATTTCTTTAACTTAGGTTTGACAACAGGGAGCAATATAGATGGCAAAGTACTTAGTTTTGAAACTAAGAGCAATGGGTGATACGGTTATTCTATCATCAGTCATTGAGTGCATAAAAAAAAATGATAAAAATGCTATGGTTGACGTTTTTGTAGAATCGGATTGGAAAGCTGTATTTATAAATAATTTGTCTGTAAAAAATATATTTTTATTTAAAAGATTTAATTCAAAAATAATGAATTTTTTATATACAAAAATTTATCTTGTCTGCAAATTCTTATTTTATTTTAGAACAAAAAATTATGATTATGTCATCAATTGTAATGCAAGTAATACGAGTTCACTTTTGTCATTTCTGACTGGTGCAAAAAAAAGAGCGAATCATTTTCACAGTGCTCGTCGAAAAAATAAATATTCTACTGTTATCATTCCAGATAAAGGAAAACATAAATCATCGATTGAAAGAGATCTAGACACTTTAGTTGGTTTTGGATTTTCTATAGAAAACTGCGCAAAAACAAAAATATATATAGATGAAAAAGAAAAACTTTGGGCTATAAGTTTTCTCAAAAGTAAATTAACAAATATTGAAAAACCTATACTTATGCTTGGAATTGGTGCAGGACGGAGAACAAAAATTTGGCCACCCGAATATTTTGCAAAAATTGCAGAGTATTGGATTGAGAAAAAAAATGGGGCAGTTGTTGCTATCACATCATATGTTGATAAAGAAATTATTGCTGAATTATTAAAAACCTTACCAGTAAAATACCATCCCGATTTTATGCATACGAGTGAATGCAGTTTAAGGGAGCGATTTTGCATCCTTTCAAGAGCGAATATTTTTCTTGGCAATGATTCTGGCTTAAAGCATGCAGCTATCGCTATGGGAGTAAAAACTTACACGCTGTTTGGGCCTGAATCACCTATAGAATGGCATCCATATTGTAAAGAGCAGCATCCAATCTTTTTTATAGAAAATCTACTTTGTAGGACTGCGACAGGGCGTAGCTGTTCCATTGAAAAATGTGAAGTTGAAAATAACAAATGCTTAACTCATTTATACCCTGAAGATGTATTCAAAAGTTTAACAATTTGATATTATAGGGTTTAATACCATTTTGACAGCAAATTTAAAGATAATTTAAGTCAGAAAAATCTCATTGAAACATTTCTTTATAAAATTATAATTAGAGTAAACAGAGCAATCGGAATTTATCTATTTTATTTATAAATTCTAATTAATTATTATATTAATTTTTGAAATAACGTTAATTGAATTAAATATTTTACTTTTTAAAATGGGGTATAAATGCTATTAAGGAAATCCATAGAATATTATGTGAAAAATAATTCTTTGAATTCGTATGTTATTATATCAATTCTTTTTTTTCTTTTTACTATTATTTCGACTTCATTTTATTATTTTAATAAGTCATTTAATTATAGATATTATGAAGATTTATTAAATGAGAGAAAATCTATTATTTTTCTTAAGGAAATTCAAGTAAACTTAGATGCATATAATGCAATCCATTCGGATTTAAAAGTACCTACGAATTCAGAAAAAGTTCTCTCTTTAGAACAAAAAGCTGTTGAGCCTTTTCTGCAAAACGAGAATTGTTTCTTTTTGAATTCAAAAATTTCAAATTCTAATATAGTAATTAGCAAAAATAATGTAGAAATTTATAGAAAAAATGTAAAACAATGTTTAGACTATATAGATGAAGTTTATGATCAAAACGTAATTAAATTTAAGGAAAATTCTCGGAATATATACTATATAGAAATTGTACTCATTTTCATTTTTTTCTCTTTGCTAGTATCATTTGTAATGTATGGTTATTTTATAACTAATACATTAGATAAATTAATTAAAAATAAACTTCTATTTTCAAAAATTGATCTTACAGTTGCAAATTCTGAAAGCTTAAGTCATGCTATAGAAAAAATTATGAAGATTATTGCAATTCGTATGGGATTTAAAATGGGAATTTATTGGGAGATGAATGAAAATAATCTTGTATATAAAGGAATTTATTCTAAAAAAATAGAATTAAAAAAATTCATACTTGAAAATAAATTAAATCTGATAGAAAGGATGAATGTTCCTAAAATATACGATGGAGAAAATAATATAAAAAGTGATGAAAACATAATTGGCAATAAACTTTACTCAAATTTTTCTATAAGAAGAAGAATATTAATTCCTCTCATGTATGATGGAAAATATTATGGGTTATATGAATTTTTTGGAAAAAACTATATTGGAGTATTCCAGGAAGTTAATTTAAGCTTATACCATAAAATTTCTAATTATTTAGGTAGACTATTTTACAAAAATAATTCTTCAGTGGAATTGAGTGAAACAAGAAATCTTTTGGAACAGCAAAGGTTTGCTCTAGATGCTTCAGCCATTGTGGCAATAACAGACATTAAAGGAACTATTAAGTATGTAAATGATAAATTCTGTGAAATATCAGGTTATTCACGTGAGGAATTAATTGGCTTTAATCATAGAAAAATAAATTCAGGATTTCATTCTAAAGAATTTTTCAAAGATCTTTGGAAGACAATATTGTCAGGAAAAGTATGGCATTCTGAAGTTAGAAATAAAAGAAAAAATGGATTATTTTATTGGGTAGATTCAACTATTGTTCCTATCTTTAATGCAGAGAATAGAATTATTCAATTTATTGCAATAAGATTTGATATTACTCAAAAAAAGGAAATGGAAGAAGGTCTATTTAAAGCAAAGGAAGAAGCTGAAAACTTAGCGAGATCAAAAGGATGGTTTATATCGACCATGAGCCATGAAATTAGAACTCCTTTAAATGTTATTTTAGGTATGGTAAATTTATTAAGTGATGAAATAAAAAATGAAAAGTCTAAAAAATATTTTGAAGTTATAAATATCACTGGTAATAATTTGATTACAATTTTGAATGATATTTTAGATTTTTCAAAACTTGATGATCATAAATTAGAGCTTGAAAAAATATCATTTAATTTAAATGATACAATTCAAGAGTGTGTATCCATGTTTGGAATAAAAGCTCAGGAAAAGAATTTAATTTTAAACACTGATATTGATGAAAATTTGCCAAAATGGATTCTTGGTGATCCAGTTAGAGTCAAACAAGTACTCATTAATTTATTGAGCAACGCTATTAAATTTACTGATAAGGGCTCAATTGTTGTTCAAACGAGAGTTTTAGTAGAAGAACAAAATTCTTACCTTATTAAAATTTCAGTTATTGACACTGGGATTGGTTTGAAGCCTGAATCACTCAATAAAATTTTCTTTTCCTTTTCGCAAGCAGATGGATCTACCAATCGAAAATATGGGGGAACAGGATTAGGGCTTGCTATATGTAAAGGTATTAGCAAGGCAATGGGAGGAGATATTTTTGTTAAATCCTCCTATGGCGAGGGATCGACTTTCTCATTTGCATTTAAAGCAATTGCTGGAGAACCTACTCAAATAGTACAAAAAGAGCCGTATATAGATTCAAAGATGGCGATTAAATTTCCACTCAATATATTAGTAGCAGATGATAGTGTAAATAACCAATTTATAATGTGTAAATTTCTAGAAAAATTGGGCTATACTCCTGACATTGCAAATAATGGCAATGAAGTATTACAAATTGTAAATTCAAAAAAATATGATGTTATTTTTATGGATTGCTATATGCCAGAATTAAATGGTTTCGAAACAACACAAAAAATTTATCAAACATATCAAAAAAAGAATTTACCTTGGATTATTGCTTTGACTGCAAATGTAAGTAATGAGGATCAGATTAAGTGCAAGGAAACTGGTATGCATGATTTTATTGGTAAACCATTTAATATGGAAAGAATTATTGAATCATTAAATCGTCTCATTTCTAATAGAGAAATATCAGAAAATATTGAAGACGATAGCAATTTTAATGATATTAGTTTAGAAAATTATTTTATTGCTCTTGATAAGGACAAAATATTGACTCACTTTTCAGATGATTGGCAGATTTTGTCGAGATATATAGAATTATTTTTTGTCTATTTTCCAAAAATGATTATCTCTATAGATGAATCAATTGAAAGAAAAGAATCTAAAAACATAGAGATTACAACTCATAAATTAAAAGGAAACGTGGGAAGTTTCTTTGTGAATGATATTGTAAATGATTTACAAATTCTTGAAGATATGGGTCGTAATGAAGACTATAAAGGTGCAAAAAAACTTTTTATTAAGGTGAAAGGCAAATTAAATGCGCTTTTGCTTGCTTTAAAAAATTTATTAGAAACAAAAACTTAACATTAGAAAGACATTATGCAAAATTCAAATAATTTGAAAAAAATTTTAGTTATAGATGATAGTGAATTAGATGCTTTTTTTATAGATGAAGGATTAAAAAATAAAAATTTTCAATGTTTTATACTTGAAAAAACCGAATTAGTTATGCAAACTATTGAAGATAATTCAATTGACATTATTTTATTAGATATACTTATGCCAAATTCAGATGGGAATGATATTTTAAAGAAAATCAGAGAAAAATATAATAAATTTGAATTGCCAGTTATAATGATTACATCCTTAAATGATCATAAAAATTTAGACAAATCTATAAAGCAAGGCGCGAATGATTATATAACAAAGCCCTTTCATATAGATATAGCTATAGCTAGAATAAATAACCAAATTGTTTTAAGTGATCTATATAAAGAGAATTTACAAAAAAAAGAAATTGAAACGATTAACTCAATAATTATAACTTATAATCATGAAATAAATAATTCACTTGCAATTGCTATGCTCGCTTTAAATCGTATAGAAAATAAATTAGATGAAGATGATTTACAATTATTTTCTAAAGCTAAAAATGCGCTTAAGAGAATTGAGGATACTTTGAAAAAAATTAATGAAATTGAAAATAAAGGTATATCTTGGGAAGTCTATGCACAGGATAAGAGAAATAAAATATTGAAATAAAACATAATATTTAATCTTAGTTATACTACCATGTTATCTTAAAAATACAATAAATAATTTTATAAATTTTAAAGTTAATCATAATATCTTGAATGGATAATTTAGTTAATCATAATATCTTGAATGGATAATTTAGTTAAGCTTAATCTTCGGTTCTTTTATAATTTTAAGCTACCAAAAAAATAATGTTAATTAAATAAACTCAAAAAAATCAGTACCTTGACAGTGGTAAATGAATAATTTAAATATGAGAAGTTGAAAGTTGTTTTCAACGCCTTATTAAAGTAAGGATTAATAATATATTCCATATGGAGATTTTAGTAATGAAAAAAATCAAAAAAAGTGAAAAACCAACAGCAAATACTTCTTCCGTTGTTGGAAGTCCTCGTTGCGGATAATATTCAATACGACATTGACTAAATATTTTTAAAAAAAATATTTAGTCATATTTTTTAATGCGAGCTTGTAATTAAATATGGAAAAAAAATATATTATTCGCCCTAAGTTTATACATAATTTATGGACTACCTATGAGAGTAAGAAAGATTTTAGCTATTTAACTTTTATAGATAATGACTATGAGGTTCCAATTAAAAAAGCAGACGAGTTTTTAAAATTTAGGGGAGCCTGCACCGGACATAATTCCATTGATATCATATCAAAAAGAACAGGTGTTGATAAAAATAAAATTATAGAAATTGTTAAAGAATTTGATGGAATTGGTATGATAAGACCTAATGAAATTCCTATGGATACTTTTTCTGATGAACAGGTTTATAATAAATTTTATGCCGCATGCAATCTTTGGACAGAGCAATTAGACGATACCAGTCTATTTACTTTAATCCTTGAAGGTAAACAAACTTTACAAACATTTCACGGTTTTTTGTTAGAGACATATCATTATATTAAAATCTTTCCAGAAATTATAAATTCTGCATGTAAAGCCACTGAGGATCAAGAATTAAAGGAAATTTTATATAAGTACTATAAACAAGAATTAGGGCATGAAGAATTTATTTTACGCTCGCTTCTTGAACTTGGTTTTACACGGGCTGAAGTTGAAACTTCTGTTCCTCTGGTTTCAACTCAAAATATTTTAGGATTAATGAAGAATCTATTTACAGAATATCCTTTTTCGGTTTTCTTAGTGGCTCGTATGATTGAAGCAGAAGGTTTTGATGACAAAGCTGCCCAGAATACGAATGAAAAAATTGCAAAAATATTTGATATTCCACCTCACGTTTTAAAAACATTTTTTGAACATAATAAGATTGATTATGAGCTAGGGCATCATAAGTTATTAGATGATCATAAAAGATTTGTTCATTTAAATAACAAAGAAGATGCGCACTTTATTTTAAATGCCATGCATGATATCAAGCATGCATTCGATCTGCAAAAACTAGAAATAATTAATTATTATAATATCTTAGGCAATTATATTCCAAGGCAAAAGGTAGACTTTTTTGGGGTTTAAAATACTAAGAAATCCATCTATTCGATTGCTATTATTATTATCATTCATATCTGGAATCGGTATGGGTGTGTTTTTTGAGGCCTCAAATTGGCTTATACTAACCTATGCAAAGAGTTCTTCTCTATTAGCAATCATGACAATGATAAGTTATTTCGTAAGCTTTCTGTTTTTACCTAAAATTGGTCAGTTCATAGACAGTGTTTCTAGGAAATTAATTTTAAAATATATATATGGGTTTAGTCTTCTTTTTTTAACTGTTTTTCTTTTGTTACTCTATTTTAAAATAATAAATGAGTTGCACCTGTCTTTTATCTTAGCTGGATTATGCATATTTTTTAGTTTTATACGCTCATCAGATCAAATTGTTAGAAATGCATATGTGCGTGCAACTTGTACAGAAGAAAATTTTGATACAGCCAATCGCTCTCTCGAAGTGGTACGCCAAGCAATTACATTATTCGTTGGTTTAGTTGGCTTTTTTATCTTGGAATACAATTCAGTTCTTACCATTGTTAATTTAGCTCTAATTACTTTTATCTTATCTTTTATCCTAATTTCATTTTTAAATAATGATAACGTCTTCCAAGGAACCACAAAAGATAAAAACATATTCTTTTCTTTATCTTTATTCAAAAATCATACTCAAATAAAAAAAATAGACGTACATTTGAGAACCATTTTTATTATTTCCAGCTTTCCATTTGTCCTCATAATGGCGGTTAATTTATTGGTTTCTGCCATTTTCAAAAGTGCAAATGCGAGTTTTCAAGCTTTTATTTTATCAACGATTCCCTATGGATTAGGCGCAATCTTAGCTGGATTTATTAGGTATAAAAATGAAAATGGTTTCCTCAAAAACTTTATAAAAAATATGCTGTTTTTTATAATAGCATTACTAATGCTCGTTTTAAATCAAAATATTTTTATTATTTATATTGCGAAATTTGTCTTAGCATTTTCCCATGCATCTATCCGAATAAGTCGCTCTACTTATTTAATGCAAAATATTCCCAATCAATATTTTGGAACAATTAGCTCATATTATGAAACAATATCAATCATAATGATTGCAATCTTGTCTCTGATGGCAGGTTTTTTGGCAGATTTTTTTAACGTTTATATTGCATTAAGTATGATTTTTGTATTCGCAATCGTAAGTATTTTATGGGCATTTAAATTAAAAATAGATTTGCAATTAAAACAGAAAATTTGAAATTAAAGCAATTATTCTGCTATTTGATAATGGTAAACCCGTTCGACTCGAACTAAGCCTGGCCAAGCGTTTTCGATTTCTAAAATGAAATTATCAGTAGGTGTGACGTAGTGATTTCCCATTTTAGCTTTTAATCTGAGTTTATGATTTGGTATAGAAATATCCATATAAAGAGGAGTTTTACCTTTGTTTGTTAGAAGAATGTGAATAAGCTTTTGTAGATTTTCTTTGCTCTTTATAAAGTTTTCTTCAGTAGCAAGAATAATTCTTTTTACAAGTTCAATTCTTTTGTTGGAAACGCGATCAATACTTTGGACAATGCCTTTAACTGTTCCATCCTCAATGCCTTTTTTAATTTTACATTCCACTACGAGTGCATCGCCCATTTTTACCGATTCAGTGAGTGCAGCATATTGTTTACTGAATAACGTTACTTCAAGTTCACCATAGCCATCTTCTAATTTTAAGACTAAAAAAGCATTGCCGTCTTTGTTTTTTTTCTCTTGGTTTAATGTAACAATACCTGCGACTTTCACAGTTTTTCTCTTATAGTCAGGAACTTCATCTGGTTCTAAATAAAGAATGGCTTGATCTAGAGAAATTTCTGAGATTTCTTTTAAGTCAGCACGAATAAGATCGGCTGGATGGCCTGACATATAAAAACCGAGGGTGGCAAACTCATGCGCCAATTGCTCATAAAATGTCCAAGGGCGAGTTGGTTTTATTTGAATCGGTAAGAGTGCATTTGCTATTTTTGTCGGACAATTTTCGGAACGCACTTTTGTGGGGAGAATATTGGGGAGAAATACAAAGTCACTTTGGTTTTTCTTATTATTTTCTACTATAGGATAGCTATTTGCTCCAGATACTTTTGGATTTATTGTTGGAGTCTCATCTGTAAACATAGCAAATATATCAAAACTGGTACTTTCTTCACGCTCAGCTTCTTTTGCAATTGTTTTGAGCCATGTATCTGAATTGGCTATAAGCTCGGCTCGATTGCTAGCGATTGAATCGAAAGCGCCAGCTTTTATAAGGCTTTCCATTACTTTTTTATTTAATTTTCTAGCATCTAATCGAGCAATAAATTCTGGGACAGTGGTAAAGATACCGTTTTTTTCACGTTCTTCAACGATCATATTGATAATGCCAGATCCAAGTCCTTTAACGGCACCTAAGCCAAATTGAATAATTTTATCCGCAGGAATGCTAAATTCGAAACGAGAATAATTGACACAAGGAGGGCGAATGGCGATTTTCATTCTTTTACAATCACGAACGTAACCCACAATTTTATCCGTGTTATCTAAGTCACAGGTCATTATTGCAGTCATAAATTCAGTTGGATAATATGTTTTGAGCCATGCTGTTTGGTACGTTACCCAGCCATAGGCGGCTGTGTGACTTTTATTAAAACCATATTCTGCAAATTTTGCCATGAGGTCGAAAAGTTCGGCGGCTTTCTGTGGATCGTGACCATTTTCTGTTGCACCAGAAACAAAACGACTTTTTTGTCGTTCCATTTCATTTTTATCTTTTTTCCCCATGGCGCGTCTCAATAAGTCCGCTTCCCCAAGTGAATAATTAGCTAAAACAGCAGCGATTTTTTGCACCTGTTCTTGATAAACAATGACTCCATATGTGTCACTTAAAATGGGTTCAAGTTCAGAAAATGGGTACTCAACTTGCGTCTCACCATGTTTGCGTTTGACAAAATCGTCAACCATCCCTGAGCCTAACGGGCCAGGGCGAAAAAGGGCAAGAACCGCAATAATATCTGTGAAACAGGTTGGTTTTAAGTTTGCAATGAGTTTGCGCATACCATTGGACTCAAGCTGAAAGATACCTGTCACATGGGCAGTCGAAATCATTTCATAGACTTTAGGATCTTCGAGTTCAATACTGTCAATGTCAATTTCAATATTGTGTCTTTTTTGTGTTAGTTTTACAGCATTATCAATAACTGTTAAGGTTTTTAATCCTAAAAAGTCAAATTTAATAAGACCAATTTTTTCAGCATATTTGTTTTCAAATTGGGTGAGAAGTTGTCCATCTGTTTCAAGCAAAGGGCATCGTTCATCGAGTGCACGATCGGATATAATAACCCCAGCAGCATGTATCCCAAGAGAACTAAGAGTACCTTCTACTTCCAGAGCGCTTTCCCATAAATTCCTTGCGCGTTCATCGGAGTCGAGTCTTTCTTGAATTTTGGCTTCTTCTTTGATGGCTTGTTCAAGAGTGATACCAGGGGATTCTGGAATCAATTTGGCAAATTCATTGCTCTCATGAAAAAACCAGCCATTGATACGCGCAAGATTTTTGAGCGCATTTTTTGCCATCATTCGCCCAAATGTAACTATTTGTGAGACAGCTCGATTTCCATATTTTTGATAGACATAATTTAGAACATCTCCTCGTCTATCTTGGCAAAAGTCCGTGTCTATATCGGGCATTGAGATGCGGTCTGGATTTAAAAAACGTTCAAATAAAAGATTAAAGCGGATGGGATCAATATTTGTAATACGCAAAGCATAGGTAACAATACTGCCTGCAGCAGAACCTCGACCAGGTCCAACAGGTATTTTTTGTTCTTTTGCCCAATTGATAAAGTCTTGAACGATTAAAAAATAGCCCGAAAATTTCATTTTTAAGATCACCGAGAGTTCATATTCAAGGCGTTTTTTATATTCATCCCAGACATTTTCATTAAATGATTGACCCATCCAATGGGCAACTGCGCCTTTACGTGCTTCTAGACCTGAGCGTGAAAGACGGACTAGGCAGTCATCGGAAGTTTCATTTTCTCTTTGCCGGTAATCAGGCATAAATATACTTTTTGTGTCGATTTTTACCTGACATCTATCAGCAATTTTTTTTGTATTTTGCAATGCTTCTGGATAGGCGGAGAACTTTAATTGCATCTCTTCAAATGTTGGCAAATGAAAATCTATTGAACTTGGGATCCCTCTTACATCCGATTTTTGCAATTTATGCTTAATTGCAAGAAGTGACATATGGGTTTCTTTATCGCTTTTATTTATGTAATGCACATCTGCAGATGCAACAATACTAATGTCGTTATTATTTGCCAATTGAACGAGTTTTGGAATCAGTTCTTTTTGTTCTGGAATTCCATTGTCAATAAGTTCGATAAATAGATTTTTTTTTCCAAAGATCTGGATCAATTTGTCCAGATAAAATTGTGCACTCTTTTCGTCATTATTTAATAAATGCGTAGAAAGCTCACCTTTTAAACAGCTTGTTAAACAAATTAATCCTTTAGCATGCTGAGTGATATCTGCGAAAGTAACAGAAGTAGAGTCTATAAATACATTATTTTTTCCAGTTGTATTTGCAATTGTGCACAGTTTAATAAGATTTGCATAACCTTCACTATTTTCAGCAAGTAATATTAAATGAGAAACTTGTTTCTTGTTTTCAAGATATAAACTTTCAACATTTATTTCATAGCCAATAATGCCATTTATTTTTTCTGCCTGACAAGAGAGATAGAATTCAAGCACACCATGCATGGCATCATGATCTGTGAGTGCAGCCGCTTTGGCCCCTCTTTTCGTGAGCTCTTTTACTAATTTTTTGACTTTTATGGAACCGTCAAGAAGGGAGTACTCGGAATGGATATGGAGGTGGACAAATTCTTCTGGCTGCACGTGTTATTATTCTCTTTTGTACTTAGCCGCCCACAGTTGTTGTTTCATCAGATGATTTTTGATTGGCAATACGTTGGCGGACTTCGTTGTAGCATTTATCGAATGCAATACACCAAGCGTGGTTGTATGATTCTTCACCACTCTTCTTATTCACTATTTTTTCGACGGCTTCAATGATGCGGTCGTCTTCAACACGAAAACGATGGATTGCGCGGGCAATACAGTTTTGTACTTTCATATCTTCACTAAAGAAATCGATACCATCTATTTTCCAAATGGCTTTTAAAACTTTTTCTGCGAGGGAGTCAGCACGTTCTGGCTCATCACCTAGAATCACGCGTTTTGAGCGTGCAAGGCGAACTTTGACTTCTTCAACTAGGCTTTCAAAGCTTTTGCCAGAGGACTTAGCTATTTGGCTTTGGGCAGACACGAGGCGCTCTGCTTCACGTGAGAGACGGTCTTCAGTGCGGGAGTCATCTTCGAGAACATTCGAAATTTGTTCAATAACTTTCTCTTCAATCCGTTCTTCGGTATCATAGTCAAGTTCAATATGTCCTGAACTCTTAAGAACTTTAAACACACGTTCTGCGAGTCGTTCGAGTTGTTCTGATGAGAGTTTCATCGTGAGATACCTTTCTTATGGGACGCTTTGTCATTTTACAAATAAACGCTGAGCTTTTTTATGAAGCTCAATTAGATATTATAGTTAACCAATCTAGCGCATGCGTCAATCAGATTTCTTACCTTGGGTAAATTTTTTGGACTCGAGTAAATTTAGAGAAGCTTGCGCTTGCTTATTTTCAGCTTCAAGATTTTTATATTCTGAGCTAATTTCTACAAAGCGTTTATAATAAAAGGCTGCTTTTTTAGGATCATTATTGGTATAAATTTTTCCTAAGAGATAGAGAGCTTCCGGATAGTTTGGTTCAGAAGCATGGGCTTTTTCGAGTTTATTTTTAGCAAGAAGTGTATTATTTGCTTTTATATCACATTTTGCCGAATCTGTTAAAGTAGACGCTAAAAATGGTCTATATTTTAAAACTATTTCATATATTTTCTGTGCTTTTTCACAGTTATTCACTCCAGCATAAGCATTGCCAAGAACATTTAATAGCAAGATTTTTTCGGTTTCAGCAGTTGTTTGATCTTTACTTACAATGCGGAAATCGGATTTTTCAAATTCTTGCATAGCTTTAATGGCTTTAGTGTAGCGTTCTTTTTTAATATCAATGCTAGTTGAAATAAGGAGTAATTGTAAATCAAGCGGGTTTTTTTCAAAATTTCTCTTAATCAATTTTTCAGCTTGATCATATTCACCAAGTTTTAAATAAACCCAGCTTAAAGATTTTTGCACTCTTAGTTCAGCTGGAGAAATATTCAGGGATTGTTGATATGCTTTTATCGCATCGTTATCGTTACCTAGAGCTCTATTTGCTTCTCCGAGAAAATAAAAAAGTTCTGCATCTTTTGTATAATAGGATGATACATCTTTTAACAATTCAATAGCTTCTTTATATTTTCCAATTTTTACAGATACCAACCCAAGATTTCTTTTAGCGGTTGTTGAATTAGGTTCTTCTTTTAAAGCAAGCCGATATTGATTAGCAGAGCTTTGAAAATCACCTTTTTCTGCATATTTGTTTCCAGAAATAATATAATTTAAACTTTCTGATGATATTTTTGTACTTGAGCAACTACTAATAAAAATTAATATAATAAAAGAAAATAATAAATTAACAAATGTTTTTTTTATCATATTTCTTCCCTTTTTCTCCATATCTCAATTTTTGTTTTGCCATAGATGCGTTCGTCATCTTTAGACCACCCTTTAATATTCGATTGTATCGAAATTTCGAGATCTTTCCGCATTTCAAAAATGACAGTGCAATTTTTATTACAAACTTTTGCTTTTTCTAATTCCTCAAGGGAATGGGCGTACCAAGGAGATTTATAAGGAGGATCTGCAAAAATGAGATCAAATTTTTCTTGGGAAGAATAGGATGCAAGAAATCTTGTCACATCTGATTTGACAATTGAATAGGCTGAATTGGGAACTTGCAGAGAATCTAAATTCATTTGAATGCATTGAGCAGGTTCATGATTCTTTTCGACAAAAGTGACTCTGTTTGCCCCTCTACTCAATGCTTCAATACCTAAAGATCCACTGCCAGAGAAGAGATCGAGCACATTCACTGCATGTAATTCTTGAGCAAGCATATTAAAAATGCTTTCTTTGACCCGATCTGAAGTTGGGCGAGTGATGTCATTTCCTGAGGCTGTTGTTAAATTTCTTCTTTTATACTTTCCTGCAATTACTCTCATGCAATTAACCTTATTCCATTTGATCTTCTAGCACTTTATTTAATTTCTCGAAAAGTTTTTTCTGAGAATGAATATCAAAGTGAGTTGTATCTATTTTGTTTACAGGAACTATTCCTCGAATAGATGAAATAATGCCGCAGCCAATGGCTTCAGCAAGATTATCTAGATTTAATTCTTTCCAAGCGAAATGTAAATTTGTTTTTTGCATGCCTTGAATAAGTTTAGATAAAGTAGTTCCTGCAAGGCAACTCCCTTTAAAAGAAGCAGAATATACATTACTCTTCTCGTCAAACCAGATAAAGTTTGCTGTAGTGGATTCAGTGATTAAATTTAAATTATTATAAAAGAGTGCGTCATTATAACCTTCTTTTTTTGCAATTTCAAGACACATTAAATTATATAAATAAGAACAGCTTTTTATGTCGATTAAACCTTGCGCTCTTAAATCTGGTAAACATTTTAATGAAATGCCATTCATATATTGCTCTTGTGATGGTCCAACAGCATTTCTGCAAATTATGATGACGTTTGGGTTTGGTAAAATTTCGTTCGTTCTTTTGATGCTTAGATCAAAAGAATTACCACCTGTTATAATAATTCTTAATTGCACTTTAAGAGGTTTTGGATCACTTAATTTATAATTGATTTCAGCGCAGTGCTGGCACCAATCTTTTAATAATTTTTCATCTGGAATTTTAATAAATGAACTTTCACAACTGAGCTTCATTCTTTCAAAATGACTTTCCCACGAAATAATTTTATCGCCCTTTACAAGCAAAGTTTCAAAAATGGAATGACCAAATAAAAAACCACGATCGGAAATTGGAATTTTAGCTTCATGTAATGGAGTAAATGTTCCATTAATACATGAAATTCCATTATGTTGATTTGACATATTGAATCCTTTTTCTAATATAAAAGAGCATATTTCTCATTTAAGATTAATTTTAATATTAATTGGAGGGAATTTTGGAATGAACACCTTGGGCAGTTATGAAATAGGAGAAACCCACTCTTTAAAAGTGGATGCTTCTGAAATTCCTTTTAGGCTTCCCTCGATCGTACAAGCCGGAGGGCATGCTCACCAAGAATTTTTCAGCTTCCTGTTACGTTATTTGTAGGTTCTGCCACATTGTTACAAGAACTACCCAAGGCTAAAAGCATTATGCTTACAAAACAGATGATCGTCAAGAGGGAAAGAAAAATAGGATCATTCCTACCTATTTTTGCCTAGAAGTGTCTCATATTTTTACAAAGTGAATAAAGTTTTAACACATAAATACCGACATAGGGATCATGTCCAATAACTTAAAGCTGAGGAGTTGTTGTGATTGAAGAAAGTGATATTAATTTCGAAGATTTTGAGAAACTAAATATAATTAATAAATTAAGGCAGATAATCGGGAATTGGTGGAATATTCAACTTAATTTTACAGATGAAAAAGGTGTATTGAAAGGGGTTCCGCAAGGAAAATTTTTTAATGCAAAAAATCCAGTCTGCAAACTGATTACAGAAAGCGAAAAAACATTTCCAGACTGCGTAGATATTGCTTCAAAAACAACGATAGAATCGGAGGAAGCGGAAGCTTATTTACTATCGACATGTCATGCTGGTTTTAGTACAATGTCATTGCCATTAAAATTAGGAAAAAAATATTTAGGTTGTATTTTTGCAGATGGCTTTTTAATTGAAGAAACAGTCGATGAACAAAAAGATCGACTTAGAATGTATTTAAAAAAACACTTCAATGGAAATACAAAAGAATTAGAAGATTATATTGCTAAACTACCCGTCTTATCTTTAAAAGAAGTTAGTTATTTAAAAGAGCTGCTTGAAGTTGTGCTTGATGAAATATTAAATTTAAGAAAAACAATTTCTGATAATACAGAGAGTTTTCATGCATTGTCAAATAATTTAAAAACTCAGTGGACATTTGAAAATATAGTCGGAAAAAGTCAAGCGATGCAAAATGTTTTTAAATTGTTGTTAAAAATAAAAGAAAGTGAAGCGACTATACTCATAACAGGAGAAAATGGAACAGGAAAAGAAGGTATAGCTAAATCAATTCATGTGAACTCTAAAAGAAAAAATGAAAACTTTATTGTCCAAAATTGTGGAGCAATAAATGATAATCTCCTTGAGACAGAACTATTTGGTCACGTGAAAGGAGCATTTACCAATGCAATTAAAGATAAAAAAGGATTGTTTGAACTTGCCGATAAAGGAACTCTTTTTTTAGATGAAATAGGAGATACTTCACCTTCAATGCAAGTTAAGCTCTTGCGAGTTTTGCAAGAAGGAACATTCTTGTCCGTGGGAGGTAGTGAACAAAAAAAAGTTGATGTAAGAATCCTTGCTGCTACAAATAGAAATTTAGAACAAATGGTTAAGGATGGTACATTTAGGGAGGATTTATATTATCGGCTAAATGTAATTAATGTTAAACTTCCTCCACTTCGAGAAAGAAAAGAAGATATTCCAATTTTAATATCAAAATTCTTATCAGATTATTCCAAATTAAATAATGTAAATATAAAAAAAATCAGTGCTTCTTGCATATATAAAATGGAGAAATATGATTGGCCAGGAAATGTAAGGGAATTGCAAAATGAGGTTGAAAGGCTGTGTGTTTTATCTGGAGATGAGAAAGAAATAAAAGATGATCTTCTATCAGACAGAATTTACGGTGTTCAAGAAAAAGAAGATATTTTTAAGACCATAAATACAAGTGGAACATTAAAAGATGCTGTAGAAAATCTCGAGAAAACTATGATTTTAACTTTTCTCGAAAATGAAAACTGGAATAAAAGTCGTGCAGCAAAAAAATTAGGTATAAGCAGAGCAAGTTTAATTATGAAATGTGAGAAATATAATTTTGAACGTGTTAGAAAAGAAAACTAAATATCATTTTCATATAACTTCTTTTCAAGAATATATTGTAGAGATTTTTCATTTTGTGCGTTTAAAGAAAATCTTTTTTTTGATTTAAGCTCATACTTATAAGCTTCTTTTTCGGCTTTAATTGTCCCGATTTTTTTATTTTGATATCTAAAATCATTATTATATAATAATTTATTTAATAAATTGTATTCAATTTCATAAAAATAATGATATAAAAAATTTATAAATTCTATTTTTACAAATGACTGGTTACCATGAATTTCAACTTCATGAGCTAATGTTGAGCCTAGTAAGCCCCAATTCTCAAATGCTTCATCTCCAATATAAATATTTTTTTTGGGAGAAAAAATCATTCCTGACGTTAAACCTCTTACGTTCAAGTTAGGATCATAGACTGGTTGTTTAGAGTTTTTATTTTTATCTATTGAGAAAAGAGCCATAGCAAGTTGTATGCATCGGTTGCTTTTTTCGGGTGGTGAACTTGGGTATAAAACAGGAATTTCGATTAAATTTTCTTGTATATTTTCATATTGCCTTTTTTCTCTGTAGTTCAATAAAAGACAATAAAACATTATTGATATGAATAATAAAATTGGTGCTATTCTAAAAATAGAATAAAAAATATTTGTTTTAATGATTGTATTTATTTTCATTTTTTTAGTTAAAATGGCTGCAGAATAGGCAGTCCATATCCTCTAAAACATATAAGAAAGATCTGTGCCAAAAATTTTTAAAATATATCACAAAAAAATCAAATATTTATAAAGTATTAAAAATCTGAGGATCTCTTGAACTGTATGGTTTATGAACACTTTTAATTATAGGTGTTAAATATTTATACACTTATTCATTTCATTATAGGCGATATTTTATATGGATTGGAAAAGGTTTAAAATTATTTATATTTGTTATTTTTTCATTGTTTTGCAAGGAAATAGTTATGCTATGAACAGAAAAGAGCTTATAAAACTGTCATCTGAAATTGTTGAATTATATGGAAAAAAAAGTGCAAAAGTCATTACAGATTTAGATAAAGAGAAAATGGAACAGAAGTTTTATGACATCAAAGAAATTGTTCAAGCGGATTTGAAAAGCGGCGATAAAAATGCAGCAATTGATATTTACTTATTTTTAAAAGGTCTGCTTAAAAATGATATAACATCACTACAATCACTGATCTCAGCAGATAATATCGAAACTTTCGCCAAGGACTTAGCACAACTTATTGATTACTCTGGGGCTCAAAAATTATCTTTTGCTCTAAAAGAGAATAGAATCGCTTATAAAACATCTATACATATAAAAAAAAATATAGAACAAAAAAACTGCCAAGTCTATTGGAATGGAAAACTTTTAGAAAACAAAAAATCTATACTTTTACCTGTTGGTGTTCCTGTTTATATTAGTCTATTTTGTCCTAATAATTTATTTGAAGTAAAATATATTCAATCTTCAGAAACACAAACTAAATTAGCAGTTGTTTTTGACCAATTAAAAAAAATACAATTTAATAATAAAAGTATGATGCCAAACCCTAACAAATACAATTCACAATATTTATCGTTAACTTTAAATAAAAGCACTCCTAAAAGTCAGCTTGATAAAATTAAATCAACAGAAAATATGCATGACATTCAAACTAATATTCAAGATAAAAGTAGACAGAATCTCTCTAAAATAGAATTAATCAATCTGGAAAAAGCTGAAAAAGTTTATTCTTCTTTACGAATTGGGAGTGGTTTTGCTATGATTTATGATTTTGGTTCTCTTAAAAAATTAAATACGACACAATTTGGTTTATCCAAAGGCTTTATTTTTGCTTGGGAGGCCTTTATTCAGTTTAAAAATTTTGTATTTTTATTTAATTACGCAAAATTCAATGCTGAGAATTTAAATTCAATCGTATTTACTAATGGTAATTATAATGATAATATTACATATAATTATGCAAGTAAAAAAATTTATAGCTATTTTAAAACGTCTTTGGGATATCGCTTTATTCTAGATGATATATTTAAAAATTATAATATGAATGTAGATACATTAATAAATTACTCTAGAATAATTTCAACACAACCCTCAACATTTTCTCAGGGAATTGGTTTCCAAATTGCTTGTGGCTTATCAAAGCAAATTATTTCAAATTTGAATTTGGAATTTAGTCTCGGTAGCGCTTATTCGTTCGGTACGTTAGGAGGATTCCAAGTTATTTCTTCCACCCGCTTGGTATACCTTTTTTAAAATCTGAATTTTTCTTGACAACTCAATTGCCTACTTCTAATTATTATCCTTATGCGGAGGTGGCGGAATTGGTAGACGCGCTCGTTTCAGGTGCGAGTGATCGCAAGATCTTTGGAGTTCGAGTCTCCTCCTCCGCACCATTTTGCTCCTAAAATTTTCTAACTTCTTTTCTTTCCCTATTTGCATAAATTTTTTATTGTGCCACTTTCTAGGATTGAGACGGATCATTATCGAAAACGTCTATTTTATTTTTTATTGAGGTAAATTCAATGTCACTTCGTTCACAGGGTCGTAGCGCTTCACAACCTCGGCCACTCAAAATTACTCCAAAGTTTTTAAAAAATCCAATGGGTTCCGTACTTGTTGAGTATGGCGAGACACGTGTTTTATGCACTGCAAGCGTTGAAGATTCCGTTCCAAATTGGATGCGCGGCACTCGTGGCCAAGGTTGGGTCACTGCTGAGTACTCATTGCTTCCTGGTTCAACTCATGATCGCACTCGTCGTGAGCGCCAACACCTATCTGGCCGCACACAAGAGATTCAAAGACTTATAGGTCGTTCGCTTCGCTCCGTTGTAGATATGAAACTTTTGGGTGAGCGCACTATCATTCTTGACTGTGATGTATTGCAGGCGGATGGTGGCACACGCACAGCTGCAATTACAGGTGGATATGTTGCATTAAAACTAGCAATAGAAGCCCTTATTAAACAAAATAAAATTAAAACAAATCCGTTGCGCGATGCAGTTGCTGCAGTGTCAGTAGGAATTATAGAAGAACAAGTTTACGTCGATCTTGATTATCATGAAGATCAAAAAGCAGATGTCGACTTAAACGTTGTTATGACTGCAAGTGGACAACTTCTCGAAGTTCAAGGGACAGCAGAGAAGCGCCCTTTTAATCGTGATCAATTGAACAAGATGCTTGATCTTGCATCCGATGCTTTGAAAGAAGCTTTTGATGAACAGAATGCTGCATTTGCTTGAGGTCTTAGAAAATGGAAACCACAGAAATTAAACCAGAAATCTTCTTAATTGAAAGCCTCACTGAGACTTTTGGTCAAGCTACATTGCCTTCACCTCTTAAAAATTCATTTCAGACCGGAAACTTTGTTGAGGATGGAAAAGATAGGGTTTTGGTAGATATTTCTTTGGAAGGCCTTTTAAAAGCTTCTCGACCTGATAGCGGAAAAATTGTTTTTCAACCGCCAACTTTTGAGTTGGCGGGACCTAGAGAAAAAATATTTTGGAATCCTGAGAATACTAAAGTTGCTATCGTAACTTGTGGCGGTCTTGCTCCTGGATTAAACAATGTTATACAAAATCTAGTTACATTTTTATCTGATCGTTATCGAGTAAAGAATATTTACGGCGTTCCTTATGGATATCAAGGGTTTTCTCATGACCCACAAACCAAACGTTTCTCTTTTGGCTGGCGTCGACTCGATCCTTTCTCTGTGCAAAATATCGATTTTGAAGGAGGAAGTGTGCTTGGTACAGGTAGAGGACATTCAAACCATGTCGCAATTGTTGACGCACTCATGCTCCGTGACATTAATATTTTATTTACGATCGGTGGCGATGGTACCTTAGCTGGTGCAAACGCTATTCACGAAGAAATTAAGCGCAGAAAAGTTCCAATTACTTTGATCGGAATACCTAAAACAATTGATAACGATGTTCTTTGGGTTAGTAAAACATTTGGCTTTGAATCCGCTGTTGGCAAGGCTGTGGAGGCTCTACGCTGCGCACAAACAGAAGCACGCTCAGCTTTTCATGGCATTGGCCTCGTTAAAATCATGGGACGTAACTGTGGAGCTCTCACGGCAACAGCTGCAGTTGCAATGAATGATATTGATTTCGTCTTAGTCCCTGAGGTTCCCATTAAACTGGAAGGACCGAATGGTTTGCTTAACACAATTGTAAAAAAAGTGATTGATAAAGGTTATATAACCATTGCAGTTGCTGAAGGCGCTGGTCAAGATCTTTTCCCACCATCTGAAATTGAAAAAGACGCCAGTGGCAATATTAAATTAAAAGATATTGGAAAATTTCTTCAGAAGAAAATTGTTGATGAATTTAAAGCAAGAAATATTGAAACCACATTAAAATATATAGACCCAAGCTATATGTTACGTTCTCAAACCACATCAGCGGATGATTCCGTTTTTTGTGCAAAATTAGGTCAAAATGCTGTTCATGCTGCCATGGCTGGAAAAACCGGTTGCATGATAGGATATGCGCATGAACGTTTTACACATGTTCCTTTAGCTGCCGTAGCCGTAGGGAAAAAACGCTTAGACACAAATGAATCTATTTGGTTATCCGTTCTTGCTTCGACGGGACAGCCTGCGCATTGGGAATAATTTATTTAAAGTTTTTTCTGAACGGAGCTAATTTCTTTAATGAGTTCCAAATCAAAGACACTTAAAATTTATTTTATTCAGGCCATCCTTCTTTCAGCGCTTGTTCCTTTTATTTTTTCTATTTGGTTATTATGGACAATATTACAGAGCTCAAATGAAAAAATAAAGATAGCAAATGATCATCTTGAGCAAAGCTATTTACTTCAACTTGTAGATACCTTTCATAAGATTCAAAGTGCTGCCTATATGGTTGCACTGTCTGAAAGTCTTAATTCATATTTTCAATCAACAATTGACAATGAATATACGCATAAAAAACAACTGGAAAGTGTAATTCAATCTGCAAGGAATGCGCTGTGTTATAAAGAAACTCGTTGGGTTATCTATGGCTCACGTGGAAAAGCATTGATGCAGATTCCAACACAAAATTTTTACCCGACGCAAATGCCTAATATTGGCAATGATTCAGAATTTAGTATCAATGTGAAGCGGACTGAAATCGAGTTTATTTTACCACTTTCTTATCAACTCAATCCTGTTTCAAAAAGATTAAAAAATAATTTAGGGTTTATTTATATAACAGTGCCTATTACTGAAATAAAGCGTCAATTTCCAAACTTGATTCATATCTATAAAGTATCGAGCAGTCTAGATATCAAAGATTTTAAGGTTTTATTTAAACTAGAAACACAAAAAGAAAATAATCTTTATTTCTTATATGTTTATATTATAATTATATTAGTGCTCTTATCTGTAGCTATTTACTGGGGTGTTAAGTTATTTCAAAAGAGAATTGTTGAGAAACTTTTGTCATTGAGGGCAAGGGTCTTAAATGAAATGAAATACACAGATAAGCGTAAAATAAATAATGAACTTGATTCTTTATCAATAACTTTTGAATTTTATCTTAAATACACTATGTTTTTACAATATGAAATTAGAAAAAGTTCTCAACTTGCTGCTGTAGGCAATTTAGCCCACTCAATTGCCCATGATGTGAGAAGACCCTTTTCTAATCTTTATTTTTTCTTGCAGGAATTAAAAAACTGCAACCAAATTAAACAAGTTGGATTTCTTATAAAGGAATTCGAACCAGCTTTTACGGAATCAAAAAATTATATCGAACATTTATTAAATGAAGTTATGGATGCTGGTATCACTAAACTCAATATCTCCGAGAAAGTCAAACTCGAAGATCTTCTCTTTAAGACTTTTTTAACTGTAGGTAATATTAAAGAAAACAAGAAAATCGAAATTGAATATGAATTTTCGCATAGTTTTTATTTAGATATCGATGAAGTAAGAATAATGCGAGTTATTTTAAATATTATTTCGAACGCAGTTGAAGCTATCCTTGAACAAGGTAAAATTTGGATTCATACAGAAGACATTAAAGTTGATAATCTTGATTATGTAGAAATATCTATTGGTAATTCAAACTCGTTTATCGAAAAAGAGTATTTGCAAACGATATTTGATCCATTTTATACGATGAATAAAGAAAAAGGGACGGGTTTAGGTCTTTCCATTGCGCAAAAAATTATAAAATTACATGGTGGCGAAATAGAATGTTTTTCAGAATTTGACAAAGGTGTAGAATTTATTTTTTATTTGCCTGCAAATAAAGAAACATATAATCCCTACTTTTCTAAGCTACCCAAGAAATTAATAGGTAACAAACTAAAAGCCATTCAGACTAAAACGAATATGGAAAAATCAACTTTTGTCTTAATAGATGATGATCCATTAGTTGGAAGATCTTGGAAAAGATATTTAGGTAATATAGAATTTATAGCTTTTTCATCTCCTGAAGAATTTTTTAATCATGTGAATAAAACAGAAAATTTTGTTAAAAATATTTCAATTCTTGTTACAGATTATTATTTCGGCTCAAAGTCAGATTATGATTTCTTTGTCTTTGCAAGGAGCTTACGAGATATATATTTTAATAAAATATTTTTATCAAGTGATGTTCAAATAACTGATTATAAAATGTTAGATGAATTAGGGATTGTAAAGATAGATAAAAGACCCCATTCTATTAAAGAACTATTGTCAATTATTTGATAAGATCTCGAAATGAAGGTAATCAATGTAATTCGTTAATATGATAGTTAATTCTTTTTTCAATTTCTTTCTTAATATATTTATAAATACATGTTAACTCATGTTTTTCACATTTATCATCGCATAATTTATAATGTAGCTCAAAAATATACTCAGATTTAAAGTATTTGTAAAAATGTTTTAAATCATCAAGTGCTAAACCACGAATAGTGCAGCAAGGATTTTCATAAATTTGATTCAATAATGTTTCATAGTGCATTGTCGATCCTTTCAAAAGACGTTGACTAAAATATTGCTTATTAAAATACTCTGATATTAAAATATAATATTAATTTTAAGTAATATATTTTTACTTTACCGCTTTATAATTGGAAAGTCAAAGTAGCAGCCAAATCGTGGTTTTGGAAAAATTTAAAATACTTAATCCATATAATAAATTAAATAAGTTAAAATTTCATCATTTGTGGTCCTTCCAAGAATACATAGATATTATCGAGTTAATTAGCATTTTGAAGATTTAAAATATCTTACCATTTAAAAAAAACAATATGCTTTTAGAGCCATCTAAAATCAAATCAGAAAAAAATTATTGAAATTAATAATTCTTATTTTAATTTTTTCTGAGTTAGAGAAAAATAATTTTAAGAATTAAATAAGTTCTTATATAAAGATAATACGATAATATCTTTCTGTATGTAACTTACGACAAAAAAGAAGTGTGGTAACGTTACAGTTTTTTGATATCTGAATGAAAGATTCAAGTCAAGATTGAAAGACTTAAATTTTGGCAATAAATTGTAGTTAACTTTAACTAGTTTTTGACTTTCTGAAGTAAATGAAAGAATATCTCGCCGATTGGTTTTTGGAATTATTCATTTAATTCATAATGTGATTTAAACTTAAAATTTTCTTAATGAGAATCGGTTCATATGACGCAAAAGCAAGAAAAAGACGAAATAATATTAAGAATAAAGCATATTAGAAAAAATATATTAAAAATGCCTGCGCAAAAACTTGCTGAAATTGCTGGCATTAATGTCAATAGTATTCGGAATTGGGAGAGAGGGAAGATAGATTTTTTAACAAGTATTTCTATGAATAATATTATCAATGTTTTTGAGTCGGCTGGAATTTTTGTGACACAAGATTGGTTGCGAACAGGAGAAGGTGTAAGTCCTTGCAGATATTCAGAAATAAAAGACATTACCATACTTGGATTTGAAGAAGAAAATCTATTTCGCAGTATAAAGAAAAAGATGGGGCAAGATGTTATAGTCGTCAGTATCCCAGATGAATCTATGGCACCAATGGCTCATACAGGTGATCGTATAGGTGGTGTGATAATAAAAGATGATATTGAAAAAAATAATGATAAAAATTGTATCGTAAAGTACGATGATGAAAAAATAATAGTGAGAAAGTTACAAGTGCAAGCAAATGTTTACTCTTTGCACTCATTAACCGAAGATGAAGTTATTTATCCAAAAGAAATTAAGTGGATTGCCCCTGTATCGCGCAGATGGATTTATTAGATGTTACTCAATATTCTTGCCTAATTATAATAATAAATATATGGTCAAAAATGTATTCTGATATGTTTTATAGAAAATGAAAGGACTATATATTAATTATGTATATCAATGATATTAATAATTATAAACAAGAATTTATTTTTTTAGATCTTAGTAATAATTATTTTGAAGTAAAGAAATCACAAATTCATGGATTTGGCTTATACGCTCTTAAATATTTTCAAAAAAATATGAAATTAGGACCCTCTTTGATTCACAAATCAATAGATAAATATTTTATAAAATATTTAGGTAATCAATTTAACCCTAAATTAAAATGGGATTACTCTCAAACTTCTGCAACACGATTCATTAATCACAGCTTGATTCCTAATGCAAAATTATATATGAAAGAACCTAGCAATGGAATTATTTATGCAAAAAGCCTGAAAAATATTCATCCAGGTGATGAAGTGACTTTAAACTACATTGGTACACTTTTAATGGCAGAAGATCACTCAGATGATGAGGTTATAAGATATTATTGTGGTGTTCTTAAAGTTTCAAAAGAAAATCTTTTTAAACTAATGGAGAGAGTTCGGGTCAATCATCTAGAATTCAAAAGGGATCGCTCTTATGTGAATTAGAGCAATCCTTTGTAATAAATAAAAATTAATTTCGAGTACATTTATCAAATTTATTTTCCCAAGTCATAAAACATGAATATGGAACTTTGCTTTTTCTCATATGAAAATACTTTGTATTGGGTTCTATATAGTTTGCAGTTCTGTGAGCAGAAACAACAATCCATTCATAATCTTTTATTTTAATAGGGTGATAAATTCCTGAATTAACGAACTTTGGATCGACAGGCACAACTTCAGTGTGAAATGGTTTATTATTATAACCAATATAAGTTAGGCGATAATAAGTTTGACTGTCCAGAGCGTAGAGTAAAATATTCTGGTTATTTAAAAAGTTTTTCTTTTCAATAATATTTGTTTTAACAACTACCTTTTCGGCTACTATATTGTTATTCGTATTTGGCATAACTGTGGTTTTAGGAATTTCTGTTTTAGCAGGGCCATATGCTTTTATAAGTCCCTCCTTATCTCCATTACTTAATTCCTGTGCTCTTGTGATAATTTCGTTGGAATTCACTCTTTCAAGCACAGGTAAAATGAAATACTGTTGAGTATTTCTGTTGTAAAACTTTTTCCCAAAAGAATAGGTATGGTATTGCATAACAGAATTTATATCATATTCACCAAAGCGGAGAGTTTCTTCGCCATATTTTGAGAAATTATCTCTATAGATTTCATTGCTTTTAACATTATGGCGATAAATTTTGACATGAGCATCCCGGTCAGAACGATTTTGTTCGTGATGAAAACCGAGAGCATGCAACAATTCATGTTGAATTGTTCCCTTGGATAAACAACCTTGTGAGTTGAGTGAAACAGCTTGGCCTGGATAGCGCATTCCAACGGAGCTTGAACAACCTTTTCCATTTATTATTGTGATATGATGACCAGTAAAATTGTGGTTTACTGGGGTAAATGTAATATTAGCAATACTTTCAAGGTAACGCATTTGCTCTTCAATTTTATTCATCTCTAGTTCAGTGAAATGATAGTCTTCTATGCGGTAAGGAATGTTACCATTTGTCCAAAAGTATTCACTAAAAGTTGGTGCGCTGCGTTTACTTCGACTTTTTGCATCAGCAAGAAGTGGGATGGCAGCACTTAAATATATAATCGGGGATACTAAATATTTATTTATAGAAATCTTCATATTCATTATTCCTACGTGATTTTTGTTATATAGTTAATTAATTAAAATAATATATATATTATATAGGTAACTTAAGATTAAATCTAGGTAAACTGAACTCAGCATTTTGATACATAATGGTCTATAAATCTATTTGCAACAGAATTTTGATAATTTCATAAACGGAATAAAAAATAAACGTGCTTAATTTTGTTTAAGCTCATTATATTATTTGAAATAATTTTTATGAGAGTTGTGTATAATTATAATGAGTTTTTACTCACTTTTTATTTATTTGGATGTAGATCGTGATTTTTTTGATTTTTCGTAAGAATTCTTTATAAAAATTAATATATATCAATAGGTTATTGAAATATGTTAATTGTTTCTGTAACACTTATGGCGAATTATTTTGATTTATGTGAATTAGAGGCCAGTAATTGAAAGGCTTTTTATCCAAACGGTAGGAGAAATTCCGTTTGGTACAACAACTTCTTCATCATCGATATAGCAAATATCTTTTAGTAGACTTAAGAAATCTCCAGCAACCGTTGCTGCTTCAATACTTACTTTTTGTTTGTCATTTATAAAAAAGCCGTCAAAAGGAAGAGAGAAAGATCCCTGTAATTCATTTACACCTGCATGCAATGCAGAAACAGACTCAATATAAATAAGATTATTTTCATTTAGATAATCTTTTTTTTCAATATTCTTGTGACTGCGTTTAATATGTAAAAAATGGGGAGAAACTGTTACTTTTGCCCCTATGTTTGCATGACCTGTAACCTCATAACCCATTTTTTTAGCCGTATAGCTACTATGGATAAAGTTTTTCAGAACACCATTTTCGATAATCGTCAGTTCCCTTGTTGGTGTGCCTTCTTCATCAAAATAACTTTTGCTTAAATTCTGTGGATGTAAAGGTGAATCAATTAAACAGAAATCATTAGTTGCAAGAGTTTGACCAATGCTGTTTTGATGGCATAAACTTTTTTTATCAAGAATATTTTGTGCATTCATGAAATTTGCAAACGCATTTATTAAATCAAGAAAAGCTTCTGGTGAAAAGACAACAGGATATTTTCCATTTTTAATTGACGCATAATTTAGATGATCATTTGTTTTTTTTATAGCTTTTTCAGCACAGCTCAAGATATTGAGATTTGCAAACGAGCTTGCTATTTCTACATGACCTGACTGCCGAGGCTTTTTATCTTTTGCATGCGCGAGAGGGTAAAAATAGCAGAGGGAAATTTGATTCTCTTCCATTTTAACAGCGCCTTCACTGTTAAAATAAAAACGCAAAGATTTTGCTTCAGAAACTTTATTATAAGGAACACTTTTAAAATCAATCGATGCATTGAGGATCTTTTCTTCTGCTGAAATTGCTCCTTGCATGAGTGCCTGAATAGGAGTGAGATCTTTTATTTCTTTTTTCTCTTGATTTTGCTTTGTTTCGCTTTGACATTCAGGGCTAAATTCATAAATATTTTCAAGAGAGCCAAATTCTGCTGAGGATTTGGCTAATTCAAATGCTTCAGTCAGACCTTCAGTGGTTAAATTAGATGTGCGGGTGACACCCATTTGCTGATTTTTGTTCCATACTCTTAAAATAAGTGAAGAACGAATGGAAGAAGTTAATGAAAATGGTTTTTTATCTTTTGCGCTTGCTGAACTTTCTTCTTTTTCTGTGCCAAAAATATCGAATTTTTCAATGTTAAGATTGCTTGCAATTTTTTTTATATCATTAACGAGTTGTTCAATTTGAAGTGACATTTTATTTCCTTTTTAAAAAATTATCGGCCACCGACAGTAATCGAATCGACTTTAATATGTGGTTGTCCAACTGTCACATAAACACTTCCACTGACTGAACCGCAAAAACCAGCAGATATTTCAAGATCATTGCCAGACATTGAAATCCTTTGCATAACATCTGGTGCTTGTCCGATAAGTGTTGCACCTTTAACCGGTTTTGTTACTTTACCATTTTCAATTAACCAGGCTTCTTCGACTGCGAAATTGAAATCTCCTGTGCTTCCAACACTTCCTCCACCTAATTTCTTGCAATAAATACCTTTGTCTATGCTTGAAAACATATCTTCTTTTGAATAATTGCCATGGGCAATATAGGTGTTTCTCATACGACTAGCTGGTGCAAATGTGTAATTTTGTCTTCGCCCACTTCCAGTTCGTGGGTGGCCTGTTAAAAGATTTCCTGCTTTATCACAAAGAAAATTTCTTAATATTCCATTTTCAATGAGCAGTGTTTTTTGTGCAGGCATCCCTTCATCATCCATATCTATAGAACCAAAGCCATTTTCCCAACTTCCTTCATCCCAAGCTGTAAGATTTTCATGGGCAATTTTTTCACCTTTTTTATCTAAAAATGGAGTTGAATTTCTTTGTATTGCAGTTGTTTCAAGCAAGTGTCCACAAGCTTCATGGAAAATAACACCGCCAAATTGATTAGCTAAGATAACAGGATAATTGCCAGAAGATACAAAATCAGCATGCAGCATATGACCAGCACTCTCTGCAAGCTTTTCAGAAATTTCTTGTGTGTTTATCTTTCTAAAGAAATTTGGGTTAGCTGCATCGCCATAACGTATATGTGACGATGTTCTATGTGCACCATCTTCGCAAAAAACTTGGGTAGAAATTGATTGATTGAGACGAATATCTCTCGCAAATATTCCTTCACTCGAAGCGACTAAAACTTCTTGCCAATCTCTAAATCCATTCGTTGTTGCACTCTGTAAGAACTTTGTTGTTTTTTGTTGGGCTAAATTCATTTGAATAAGAGAATCGCACAATTCTTTTACTGAACTGCATTGTGCTAACCAGTTTGATTTTTCTTTTATTCCAACATAATCACGCAATGGCTCTAAATTTATTTCAGGTATTATTCTATTTTGTGAGAGACTTAGACCGTGGATATTGAGTGCTCTTTCTAAAATAACTTGAAGTCCTTTAAAGCTTAAATCATTTGTAGAAACGTAACAATCTTCTTTTCCTTTGAAAACACGGACACCAGCGCCTAAACTTAAAGCTGGATTTATTGCTGTTACTTTTCCATTTTCAATTAACGAACTTAAATAATTTCCTCTTTGCAGAAAAAATTCTATGAAATCAGCACCAGCAGCGCGGCCTATTCCAAGTAATATTGAAAGAGGCTCTCTCCAAGTATTGTCAAAAGATGCTGAGTGCATAATATGATTTTTTTGAGAAATATTATCCATTGAGAGTGCGTTTCTCATTATTTTCTCCATGAATGAGTATTATTTAATTTGGCAAGAAAAGAGCATCACGATATTGTGTAAGAATAGCATCGTATCTTCCAGTTTCTTTAATTATTTTATCTGCTTTTTGAAGTTTTTCTATCATATCTTTGGGTGCATTTTTTGTTACGGCTAAGAAAAAAGAGACATCAAGTGGACTAAAACCTTTTTTTAGACTTTTAACATCTAACTTTTTTGCATGCACAGTTTTTACAACTGTGCTTTCCGAGTTAAACCAAGCATCTGCTTTTTTTTTAAATAGATTATCTGCACACTGAGCGACTGTTGGAACTGGAGCTAAATTTTCAAAACCTTGACTAATTAAATATTTATATAAAACGGAATCAAGCCAGACACAAATTTTATTTAACTTCTTTGCGCTCTCCAATGAGTTTATATTTAATTTGGCATCTTTTAATGAGAAAAATGCTGTTTGAATATTGGCGATATGGCCGGTATTATAAAATGTATTTAAATTCTTCTCGTTTAAAATTGCGACCGTGGAGTATATTTTAGGATTATCCTGATCAACAGTTTTCATTATATTAAAAATATCTGGCAATGGATGAATTTCTTGGCGGTATTCTGTGTTAGATATTTTAAAAAGTTCTTTGGCAACATTTACATAGAATTCAGCTGGTGAAGGAGGGGTCATCAAAGTGATAGTCTGATTTGCATAGACATGCTTTGAGCAAATAATAAGTATGAAAAAGCTTAAATATCTTACAAAGATATTTAATATATTGATTAAAAATATTTTGAAATCGAGCATTTTAAAATGAAAATTCACTTTGTCCTCGATAAAAGCTTTAATATTCTTAAAGCTTTTTAATTTGAATATGAATATCGTTTAGTTGTCGCTCAGATACTGTTCCAGGAGCACCCATCATAAGATCCATGGCTTTTTGATTGAGTGGAAATGTGATCACTTCGCGAATATTTGGTTCATCTAGGAGCAGCATGATCATACGATCGATGCCTGGCGCAATACCTCCATGTGGAGGCGCACCATATGCAAATGCATTCCAAAGTGCCCCAAATTTACTTTCAACCACTTTTTCAGAGTAACCCGCTATTTCAAAAGCCTTTTTCATAATATCTCTGCGATGATTGCGAATAGCACCCGATGAGAGTTCAACACCATTACATATAAGGTCATACTGGTACGCTAAAATATCAAGAGGGTTCTTTTGTTGTAAAGAATTCATACCACCTTGAGGCATAGAAAATGGATTGTGTGAGAAATCAATTTTTTGTTCGTCTTCATTGAATTCGTACATTGGGAAATCAACGATCCAAGCAAATGCCCATGTGTCTTTATTTCTTAAATTGAGTTTTTCACCCAAGTGAAGACGAACTTTGCCGCCTGCAGTTTGGGTTGCTAGCTTATTGATTCCAACAATAAAAACAACTGCATCGTTGTTTTGTAAATTTAATTGACTGCCAAGTCCTTTTTTCTCGGCATCGCTGAGCTGTTTAGCAATCGAACCTTTCCATTCACCATCCTTGACTGCAAGCCATGGAAGGCCTCCTAGGCCATTTTCTTTGGCAAAAGTGTCTGCTTCATCAAAAAATTTACGGCTTTGAGTGGCAGCATTGGGAAGCACAATAGCGCGTATAATTCCTTTTTGTTCAAGGGTATTGCTGAATATGGCAAATTGTGTGTTTGCTAATGTTTCTTCTACATTTTGCATTTCAAGGGCAAAACGCAAGTCTGGTTTGTCGACCCCATATTTATCCATGGCATCATGCCAAGGAATACACGGGATTTTGCGATTTTTGTGAATATATTTTGAATCATAATTTGCTAGAGGAGTTATTTTTCTCTTAGTAAATGCTTCATTTTCGAAGAGGCCAAACATAAGATCTTCAATAATATCAAAAACATCATCTTGGGTTACGAAGCTCATTTCAATATCGAGTTGATAAAATTCTCCAGGTGATCTGTCACCCCTTGGGTCTTCGTCTCTAAAACAAGGAGCAATTTGGAAGTATTTATCAAAACCTGAACACATTAAGAGCTGTTTAAATTGTTGTGGTGCTTGAGGAAGTGCATAAAAGTGACCTGGGTGTAGGCGACTTGGGACTAAGAAATCTCTTGCACCTTCAGGTGAGCTGCTTGTTAAAATGGGTGTGCTGAATTCATTGAAGCCAAGAGCATGCATTTTTTCGCGGATATAACGAATAACATGACAACGAAATAAAATGTTTTTATGCATTTTTTCAGTTCTTAAATCGAGATATCTATAGGTGAGTCGCGTATCATCACTTTCTTGTTTTGGATTGTTTACAACAGGAAATGGCAATATCTCTGAAGGTGATTCAATACTGAATTCACTTGCTATAACTTCAATTTCTCCAGTAAATATCTTTTTATTGATTGCGCCTTCACGTTTTACAACTTTACCTTTAACTTGAATAACCGATTCAGAGCGCACACAGCTTGCTTCGGCAAAGAATGGAGAATTTGGTGGGATAACAACTTGAGTGATACCATAGTGATCTCTGATATCAATAAAAATGAGTCCTCCTAAATCGCGTTTGGAATGCACCCATCCCATAAGAGAAACACTTTGATTGATATGCTCAGTATTGATTTCAGAGCATGTATGTGTACGTAAAGTTTGCATTTCCAAATACCTTTCTAGAAAAATACAAGATAACGGTTGGGACATAACATAAATAAAGTTCGTAGCCTAGTGAAGTTAAAAGGATCAGAGTGAATAAGGTTAGCTAAACTTCCAAATTTTTTCGACAAAAACTTTTTCTTGTCTACTCAAAGTGTCCCAGTGCTCAAGGATCAGATCGGGGCGGTTTTGTGCAGTGATTTTAAGCTGCTCTTTTCTAGTAAAATCTGCAATTTTCTTATGATTTCCAGAAAAAAGGATGTCAGGAGCTTTCATACCAGAAAAGTTTTCGGGATGAGTGTATTGAGGGGCTTCAAGCAAGCCATTTTCAAAACTATCCGATTCTGCACTCAGGTGATTGCCCAATACTCCTGGGACAAAGCGAGCGACAGTGTCGATTAAGCACATGGCAGGCAGTTCACCTCCCGATAGGACAAAATCTCCAATACTTAAATTTAAATGTGCATGTTTTGCTATTACTCTTGCGTCATAGCCCGCATATCGGCCACAGAGTAGAAGAATATGTCTTTTTTTTGCAATATTTTTCGCTATTGAGTTGTTAAAGACCTTACCTGAAGGAGTTAAATTTATAATATATGTTTCTTCTGTTTTGACAGACAAGATAGCTTTTTCAGTGATATCAGGGCGGATAACCATACCGTCTCCGCCTCCAATAGGACTGTCGTCTACATTTTTTCTTATATTATCGGCAAAGTCTCGTAAGTAAATGGTTTCGAGTTGGATAATATTTTTTTTTATAGCTCTTGCAATGACGCCTTCATTTTTTATAGGTTCGAACATTTCTGGGAAAAGGGTCACAGCAGAAAAGCGTAAAAATTCTTTCACTGCTCATCATCCTCAAAAAATTCAGGTGTATACACTATTTCAATCAACCTATTCTCTTCGTCTATCTTTTTAATAAAAGAATCGACAAAGGGAAAGAGAGCAGTTCTGTCGGTGCCATTGATTTTGATTTCAAGATTGTCTTGTGCACCAAAGGAACTAACACCAATTATTTCACCAATTGTACCTTTATTTTCTGCAATAACTTGAAAACCCTTTAAATTGCCTACAATATACTCATCTTTACCAACAGAGATTTCGTTCTTATGAACATAAATTTTTTTATTATATAAGGACTCGATTTCGTTGCGCGATTCAAAGCCTTCTAGAATCAATGCAAGGGCATTACCACTCAGATATGCTTTTAGAACTTTTTTTTCATGATATCCTTGAGGAGTTTCTATCAAGAGTTTTTTATAACCGTCCCATTTCGAGCGTCTATCTTCTGTCTTCAAAAAAAATGCGCCCTTCAAACCATGAGGGCGACCTACTTGCGCAAACTGAATATACCCTCGCGAAGAGAGCTGGTTTTCATCTAAATGTTCTAATTTAATGGTCATGATTCCGGGTCTTTTAAAAATGCGTTCAGTTCTGATTCCATATCAGACTGAGTGATGTATCCCAGTTCTACAAAAATTTGTCCAATAGGGCGAATGTTTTTTTGCTGAATTTCAAGAAGATGTGTGACATCTTCTTGAGTGAGGAGACCCATTGACACTGCTATTTCACCAAAGGGTTTAGCTGTTTCGGATTGTCTGTTTAGTATCATAAAAATTTGCTCGACGGTTAGTTTTCCTTCGTTTAGAGCAATACGACCGATTGGGAGCCAAGTTTGTTTTTGAATATCGAGAGCCATCATAACTTGTCCAGGCGTTATATATCCTTTTTTTACTAGATAGGATCCAAAAAGCAACATAAGAACCTCTCAGGCCCGCAAGGTGAATAATGGTGTCTAAGTTTATGACTCCTATTTGTCGACATATTTATTAAGAATATGAGCTTTTAGAAAGGAAATGTGTCAAATGCTCTCACCGTATATAAGGTTAAGAGATGATTGTGTTTTATGCCAAAAACTAATGAAAGCTAAAAATGAAAATGATTTTCTTTTTGATGGAGGAAATCATTTTTTAGTTTATAAGAGTCCTTTTGCGCAAAAGTGGCCAGGGGCATTGATGGCTGTTTATAAAAGACATATTTATGAGCATTCACAAATAAGAGGTAACGAACTGCTAGACACATTACAAAGTTTAGTTTGTTTAGAAAAGGCAATCATAAAAGTAACAAAATGTAAAAGAATAAATTTTGTAAAGTTTGCTAACGTTGCTAATCATTTACATTGGCATATCATCCCTCGTTATTATAAAGAAATCTATTTAGAAAAATGTTCGTGGGAGTTATCAGACATTTCTAAAGAAGATCTTTACAAAAATATTGAACCTAATTTTTTTGTAAAAAACCAAAATTTATATGCAAATTTAAAAAAAGAATATACTTTTGAAATTCATCATAGAGAGTCATCATACTTTGGATGTGCTTTGTTTTTAAGGGCAAGTGATAAGAATATAAGAAATAATATTTGGAAATTAAGTCTGGATGAAATAATCAAAAGTGCAAGAGAAAAGCCAAGTGAATGGGAATGTCTCTTAATGAAAAGAAATTATTTTGATTTTGCTTGGGATTTTATTGGAGGAAATAGTGATATCAATGAATTTCCAGAATATACAATGATCCGTGAAGTGAAAGAAGAAGTTGGTTGGAAAATATTACATTATAAAGAAATATGTCGGCAGTGGAAACAAGGCACGATAAAGGGTTTTGTTTATTTAGCTATTCCCGAAGAAAAACAGTATATGGATGACGATCCTCCAAGAACTCCATGTGATGAAGTGCAAACTGTTAAGTATTTTAATTTATGTGAGATTATTAATTCGAATCATTTTTCAGACAGTGTAAAAGGACGAATCAAAGCATTTATTGATAAACGCTCAGATTTCTTAAGTATCGATCCATAAAAAAATAATATATTTCTCCGCAACTATTTGCTGCATTCCCTTTAATAAAACTTCTTTTAAGACATATATGTGTGACTGAATTTTATATTAAAGGAGAATCAGATATGACTGATTTCTTGAACACTGAAATATTAGCTCGTTTGCAATTTGCGCTTACGATTATGTTTCATTATTTATTTCCCCCTCTTTCCATTGGCCTTGGTTTATTACTTGTTTTTATGGAAGGGATTTATCTTAAAACTAAGAATCCTATATATGAAAAAATAACAAAATTCTGGGTAAAAATTTATGCTGCTAACTTTGCCATGGGTGTAGCCACGGGGCTCGTTATGGAATTTCAATTTGGCACCAACTGGTCTTCATACTCGAGATTTGTTGGAGATATCTTTGGTTCTGCACTTGCATCGGAAGGAATATTTGCTTTCTTTTTAGAGTCAGGTTTTTTAGCAATTTTAGTCTTTGGCTGGGATAGGGTATCACCCAAGATACATTTTTTTGCGACGCTTATGGTGGCTCTTGGTTCGGTGGGTTCAGCCGTTTGGATCATCATTGCAAACGCTTGGATGCAATCGCCTACGGGTTTTCATCTTGTAGGGGAAGGAATGCAGCAAAAAGCTGTGATCGATGATTTTTGGGCAATGGTTTTTAATCCTTCGAGCGTGAGAATGATCGTTCATGCCATTATCGGTTGTTGGTTGATGGGTGCATTTTTTGTAATGAGTATATGCGCTTATTATATCATTCAGAAAAAACATCTTGAAGTTGCCAAGAAATCATTTGTTATTGCCCTGCTTCTTGGCTTCACCGCTTCAATTTTAGCTGCAACTTCTGGGCATTTTTTAGCAGATCGCATTGCTATCACTCAGCCAGCTAAATTGGCGGCAATGGAAGGGCATTTTAACACAGGCACGAGTGGTGCACCTTTGTATTTATTTGGCATTCCAAATAGTGAAAAAGAAACTGTTGAGTATGGAATAAAAATACCGGGTGGATTGAGTTTTTTAGTGCATTGGAATTTTAGCACCCCTGTTATTGGTTTAGATCAATTTAAAAAAGAAGATAGGCCACCTGTAGGAATAACATTTTTTTCTTATCATCTCATGATCAGTTTAGGTGTCTATATGTTGCTCTTAACAACATTGTCTTTAATTTTGTTGAAAAATAAAAAATTATTTGAAGCAAAATGGTTAATGAAACTCTATTGTTTTTCAGTTATTGCTCCTATTCTTGCCAATCAAGCTGGCTGGGTTGCAACTGAAGTGGGTCGTCAGCCTTGGATTGTTTATGGACTTATGCGCACCCCTGAAGGCCTTTCTAAGGCAGTTAAAGCAGATCAAATATTATTTTCAATTATAGTTTTTGCATTTATTTATATTCTTTTATTTATTGCTTATATTTTTGTTATCCACAATAAAATAAAACATGGTCCAGATGAAATTGCGCAAAATAAAAAAGTAGGAGTTTAAAATGGATCTACATATTTTTTGGTTTATTATGTTAGGTATTCTTCTTGCTGGATATGCAGTTCTCGATGGATTTGATCTTGGTGTAGGTATTTTATATCCACTAGCTAAAACAGAAAACGATAAGAGATTATTTTTAAATTCAATTGGACCATTTTGGGATGGAAATGAAGTTTGGCTTGTTACTTTTGGAGGTGCTTTATTTGCAGCATTTCCAGAAGCATATGCAACAGCATTTTCGGGTTTCTACACTCCTTTTATGTTGTTGCTATGGGCACTTATTTTTAGAGCTGTTTCTATTGAATTTAGAAGTAAATATCATTCTAATATTTGGAAAAATACTTGGGACATAAGCTTTTGTCTCGCAAGTATCCTTGCAACTTTTCTATTTGGTATTGCGGTGGGTAATTGTCTAAAAGGAATACCTGTCGGCGAAGATAAAGAGTTCTCTGGTGTCTTAGCAGATTTATTAAGTCCCTATGCAATTACAATTGGTATTTTAGCTATCTCTACATTCGCCATGCATGGTTCAATTTTTCTTTATTTAAAGCTTGAAGGTGAAATAAAAGAAAAAATATATAAATGGTTATGGCATACTTTTGGTTGTTTTGTTGTTTGTTATATTTTCAGTACGATTTACACATTGGTTTCCATTCCGCATGTCATTCATAATTTCGAACGCTATCCATGGTTATGGATTATTGTGGTTTTAAATGTTTTAGCCATTGGGAATATCCCGAGAGCTTTGTTTTTAGGGAAACCGGGTTATGCTTTTTTATCTTCTTCAGCAACTCTCATAGCTTTTACTGCATTGTTCGGAGTAGCGCTCTTTCCAAATCTCATAACTTCAAGTATAAGCGCTGAATATAGTTTAAGTATTTACAATGCGTCTTCTTCTGAGAAAACTTTAAATTTGATGAAGATCATAGCCTTTTTAGGTATGCCTTTTGTTATTTCCTATACACTCATTATCTATTGGGTCTTCAGGGGTAAAGTTAAACTAGGTAAATTCAGTTATTAACGGTTTTGCAGAGTTTTTTTTATTCTAAATTCTCCTTTCCTTTCCGATAAAAAATGGTTACTGAATTTGCAAGTCAATTTTGATGTGTTAGTTACATTTTAAGTTTATCCTTTGATAAACTATTTGTTTGTTCATGTAGTGATACCGACTTGGAGTAAATCATGACATTACCAAAAATTCATAGCCATAAATGGTTAAGTGAAGTTGAATTGCTAGATTCAGATATTGAGCCATCAGAATCTCTCATGCCTGCAAATATTGAGAAGTTTTTTGCGGGCATTGCTGATACAAAAGCCTGTGCAAATGCGACCAATGGCATATTAAGTGATATAGCAAAAGAACTTGAGCACACAGTTCCTTGGTTTCTTTCGCAAATGCCACCTCTTTATTTGTGGTCTACCTCACAAAAAGCTGTCATGGACGATATTCTTGAAATCGTATCTGGGAAAGTTTTGACTGAAAGGCAAGTGGCAGAAAGAGTTTGTGCAGCATCACAAACAGTCACGTTGATTGCTGCGGGCGAACATTCAACAGCGTCGGTACGGATTGCGCCTGAGCTTTCTCGTTTTAAATGCAAGCTTGCCCGTTTGTTTAATTCTTTGGACAAAAAAATTGGTCTTTGTGAAATTTATCATGCTCCATACAATACGGAAACTGCTTGGTCGAGCAAAGCAAATCAAGCAAAACAAGAATCTCTTAAAAAAATATTAAGTAACAAGCCAAAAGCAAAAGTCGATGACTTTATTTCTTCTCTTGATAAAGATTATGTTGATGTATCAACTGTCAAGCAAATGGCCTTAGCTTATGATGCAATAGATTATTGTATGGAAAATGAAAATTCATTTGTTAATTTAACTACTATCGTAGATGAAATGACTAAAGATGCTCGTGTAAGAGTAGATATTTGCTTAAAGCATTTTCCTGTTAACGCTGCAATGGAAAATATAATTGGAATTTTTAATCGCTATAACTTTCAAGTCCGACGTTTATTAGCGACTGAAATATGTGCTAAAGATAATCAGAAATTCACAGTGTTGCATCTTATTTCTGGTACGCCTACAGGTGAAGTAATAACAGAAGATATGAAGTCTTGGGGTAAAGTATTAAAAAGCTTAAAAACCCTTTCTTATGTGGATCATGGCGACGAATTTACAAATTTATTACAAGGTGAAAATCCTTTCAGTTTAAATGAAACAAATCTTGTTCGTGCATTAGCAAATTGGGTACATATTTTCTTAACGAAACAGAATCCATATTATTATTCTATTGATCGCGTTTCAAAAGTTATTGTTAATAATCCTCATTATATGGATTTGAGTATCAAATATTTTAGAGCACGTTTTGATCCTCGTTTTCAAGGTGAGCGTAAACAATCAATTATTGAATACTATAATCAATTAAAAGCTACATTTGTAGAGTTAAATGATGTTGTTGAAAAAAATATATTAAAAGAAGGTTTAAATTTCTTAAATCATATTTTAAAAACAAATTATTTTTTAATTTCTAAAGGTGGTCTAACTTTTAGAATGGATCCAAGCGCGCTTGATAAGCATTATTATCCAGAAATGCCTTTTGGTATTTTCTATATGATCGGTCGCAACTTTAGAGCTTTCCAAGTGCGTTACCGTGATATTTCTCGTGGAGGGATGAGAGTTGTTATGCCTCGTTCTTCAGGAGATTATGAAAATGCTTTGGCTGGCATTTTTGATGAAGTCAATGGACTTGCCTCTGCACAGCAATTAAAGAATAAAGATATTCCTGAAGGTGGAAGTAAATGTGTTATGGTTGTCCGCCAAGGTGGCGATAAAAATGAAGCTGTTAAAGCTGCCATTTCAGGTTTACTCGATTTAATCGTGACTGATCCTGTAACAGGGAATTTAAAAGAAGGAATTATTGATTATCATGGTAAAGAAGAGATTATTTATCTAGGCCCAGACGAAAATCTCACTGATGATCTCATTGTTTGGATCATCAAACACGCACTTCACCGCAAATACAAATATGCTTATGCCTTTATGTCTTCCAAACCTGACTTTGGCATAAATCATAAAGTTTATGGTGTGACATCGGAAGGTGTGAACGTTTATGTCGACAATGTTCTTCGTTACCTTGGTCTACAAAATTCGACTTTTAGAGTGAAAATGACCGGAGGACCAGATGGTGATGTTGCAGGCAATGAACTCAACATTCTTTATCGTGAATATGGAGAGCGCTGTCGTGTGGTTTCCATAGGTGACGGCTTTGGAGCTGCTTACGATCCAAAAGGTTTAAATTGGCAAGAACTCTTACGCTTATATAAAGAATCTCGCTCTATTGTAGAATTCAATCCGCAAAAATTGAGTGGGGACAGTAAAGCTTTTGTTATTTCAGCAAATACAAAAGAAAATATGAAAATTCGTGACACCTTATATGCAACAGTTGAAGCAGAAATATTTATTCCTGCGGGTGGTCGTCCTTATACGGTTAAAGAAAGCAATTGGGATAAGTATTTATTGCCAAATGGTAAACCAAGTTCTTTAGCAATTGTGGAAGGTGCTAATATTTTCTTTACCAAAGAAGCAAGACAAAAGATTGTGGATTCAGGAGCCGTAGTTATTAAAGATAGCTCTGCAAATAAAGCTGGTGTGAGTTGTTCTTCCTATGAAATTATTGCTTGTTTAACAATTTCACCAGAAGAATTTTCTGAAATAAAAGATATATATGTAAAACAAGTTTTAACTATTATCCGTTTTAATGCAGATCAAGAAGCTAAACTTTTGTTCCGTGAATGGCAAAAAAATAAAGCAGGCACAGATCTTGTTAAATTGAGTTATGAAATTTCTACTGAAATTAACTCTGCAAAAGATATTTTACTTGATAAATTAAATTTATTAAGTGACGAAGAACTGTCTGGTAGTAAATATAACTTTATATTATTAAAACATTGTCCTGGAATTCTAGTTGAAAAATATCGCAATCGAATTATTGAGCGATTACCACGTGCACATAAAATTGCGATTTTAAGTGCCCATATGGCGAGCCATTTAGTTTATAGAGAAGGTTTGAATTGGCTAGAGTCAATGCATCCTGACCAAATATTTAAAGTTGCTCTTGATTATATGGATGCAGAACGTAACATTGAGAAAATGGTTGCCGAGCTTGAAAATAGCAATATCTCATTTAAAAATGAAATTGCTGAGGTTCTCAAAGCAGCAGGTGCAAAACACTTGGCGTCTCATCGCCTTTAATATCTTTTTAAAAATAGCTGCGGTAACCTCAAGCTAGGAGGTTACCGTGCGTACTTTTTTTACTCGTGAACAAAACTTTTTTCTTATCATAGCATTACTTTGTATATATATAATTTATCCTTTTTTACTTCCATTTGTTTTAGGGATTACCTTAGCTTATCTATTTGAGCCAGTATTATATAAAATAATATTTTATTTTAAATTGAAAAAAATAGTTTGGCATTGGCTGACTGCAATTGTTATTATTTTATTAACATTTATTTCAATATTAGGTCCGATATTTACTTTAATCACAACAGGTATTCAGGAATTGAGTGCTGTGCTTAGCATGCTTGAAAGTGAATTAAAAAATCCTACACATATTGACAGCGTTGCAAAGCATATCAGTCAGTATTTATTAAAATTTGGGTTTGATTATTCAATTGCAGAACTTATTGACAAAGGCCTCGATTTTCTAAAAAAAGCAGCATCCACCGTAGCTTCAGGTGCAGGGACTGCTCTCACAGCGACTCCTGGTTTTATTATAAAAGTTTCTGTAATGATCTTGACTTGGTGTTTCTTTTTAATCCATGGAAGAAAGTATCGAGAAACTATTTTACCCAAAATAATTCCATGGGAAACAGAACGCCTAATTGTAGCTAAAACTGTGTCGGCAGTGTTAAAAGCTCTTATTGTTGCAAACGTTCTTGTTTCCTGTATTCAAGCAATTCTTATCACCACTACCTTAGTGGCATTTGGTGTTCCTCGTTATGCTTTGCTAGGTATAATTGCTTTTTTTGTTTCATTTATTCCTGTCATTGGCACAGCACCCGTGATGCTTGGTTCCGCAGCTTGGCTCTATTTGAGTGAAGATAGAGTGGGGGCAGCGATTGGATTATTAATTTGTGCAGGGATTATCAGTCTTGCAGACAATGTATTGAGGCCTTTCTTTATGAAAGGAGGGGCTGAATTGAGTTTCTTTTGGATATTCCTTGCCATAGTGGGTGGAATGTCACAATTTGGGGTGACTGGCGCTGTCTTAGGTCCAGTGTGCTTTGCGCTTTTTGTTGCCGCGAGTAAAACATTAGATGAGTTGAGACGAAAGACAGTTCTGGAAGAAGATATTCCAAATCCTTAATAATATTTATTTTTAGGATTAAAATAACAAAAAGGATCATATGCAATGATTTTTCGTTCTCTTGGTAAAAATTTACAAGTTTCAGCTCTTGGTTTTGGGGGCGCTGCAATCAGTGGTGAGGAAGGTGGGTATGGATTTGGTTCTATATCTGAAGAACAAGCCTACGATCTCCTACAATATGCTTATGAAAAAAAAATCAATTTATATGACACAGCTCCTATTTATGGTTTTGGCAATTCTGAAAAAAGAATTGGTAAAGCTCTTTCGGGTCAAAGCAATATTAGAAAGAATATCGTTCTTGTTTCAAAACTTGGCGCCACTTGGAATGCAGATAAAATTAGAATTCTAGACAATTCTCCAGATACAGTTAAACGTATGCTTTCAGAATCATTAACAAACTTAAAAACAGATTATCTAGATCTCTATATGATTCATTGGCCAGATGCTAAGAACCCTGTAGAAAAAACCATGGAGGCACTTCTATATGCAAAAGAAGAAGGACTTATTCGCAATATAGGTGTTTGCAATTTTAGCCAAGATCAATTGGAACGTGCTTTAAAAGTTGGACAGGTGGATGTGATACAAAATCCATTTTCATTGCTTGATATTGAAGCAAAAAATGAATTATTTACATTTATTAAAGAAAGAAATATAGGATTTATGTCCTATGCAACCCTAGCTAAAGGTATGCTTTCTGGTTCATTTGCAAATAATAAAAAGTTTGAGAATTCCGATGTCAGGAATTTAAAAGGGAGAGTTTTTCAGGATCTCTTCAATTCAATCCAGCCATTGCTCAATACATTTTTTAATTTAGCGAAAGAGTGTTCCATGACTCCTGCACAAATAGCGCTTGCTTGGGTGCTTTCCCATGAAGAAATTGGAGTGGCTCTCTGTGGTGCTAAGACGTTCGAACAAATTGATGGGCTGATAGATAAAGTAAATTATTCTTTGCCATTAGAGGTAAAAAATACTTTAGATAAATTGTCCCTAGAATTTAAAAAAGTACGAGTATAAAAAAATTATGTTTTTTAAAAATAAAAAAAATAAAATACCATTTTCAGATGCATCACATGTTCTTGAGAATAATTACCCATCACAATCATATGGTGTCGTAATCTTTGATATTGATGGAGATAATGAAAATGAAATATTAATTGCAAATGCATTTGGCGAAAATATTATATATAAATATGATGATAATAAACAGAAATTTTTTGATATAGCTCCTGAGAATTTTAAAGAACCCAATAAAGCGACTTTAAGTCTATGTGTAGGAGACTTTCTTGGGAATGGTTCACCAGCAATTTATATGATGCATGCCGATACTTTAGGCGGTATTAAAACACAATATGACAGTGTTTTTGTAAGAGAACTAAATGAAAAGCATCAACTCAGTTTTAAGGATTTTCTCGGAACACATTCAAGCATGAGCAATCCATATTCAGGGAGAAGTGTTGCTGCTGTAGATTCTCAAGGCAAAGGTAAACATGATTTCTATGTGGTAAATTATGATGCTCCAAGTTTATTTTATACATATGATCTTCTTGATAAGTCTATAAAAGAAATATCTAAGGAATTGGGTATACGGCAATATGCAGGTGGAAGAAGTATATTGGCTCAATATATAATTAGTAATAATGCTTTGGATATTTTTATAGGCAATGAAGAAGATCCAAATGCCTTATTTAAAAAAAGTGATACTGGGAAATACGAAGAAGTTGCATTTAATTATAATTTATCAGATATCGAAAACGATGCTCGTGGTATAGCAATCGCAGATTTTGATGGAAATGGTCTTGCCGATATTGTGATTGGAACTTGGGAAGGTTCAAATTCCGTATTCATGCAGAAAAGTATTGGAATATTTGAAAATTACTCACCTGGATTTTTTAGTGAACCACGTCGTATTCGCAGTGTTATTGTTGCCGATTTTGACAATGATGGCAATGAAGAAATTTTTATTAATACCATTGGACAGCGAAACAGAATGTTTCGTTATTTAGGCAATAATGATTGGGAAGAAATTGATATTGGTGCACTTGCATGTCGAGATCTACAAGGGACAGGTGCTTCTGTTGGCGATTTAACGGGCAATGGTTTTTTGGATATTTTTATTACTGTTGGTGAAAGAAATTCACAAAAAAACAAACTCTTTCTTGGTGTGGCCAATAATAACTTGTGGCTCCGTATACAGCCGCTTACACAAAATGGCTTTCCAGCATTAGGTGCTAAAGTGAGATTATATTCTAAAGCGCATAGAAACCAAACCAAGTATATATGCTCTGGTAGTGGATATCTCTGCCAAATGGAACCTGTTGCACATTTTGGATTCGGCACGCTAGATCCCGAAATTATATCTATTGAAATCACTTGGCCTGGGAACGGGAAAGATCTTCCGATTACACGAAAATTGCTTGGTAAAGATATAAATTTAAATACTTTTATTCAAGTTCCGCATCCTAATTCCTAAGAAAGTTAATAAATGGATCTCTTAAAGAAAAATACGCAATTCTCTGCAAATGAAATAGCTTCTGCTCGAACAAGTTCTTTAGAATATTGCGAAAAAATTATAAATAATGTGTCACGTTCTTTTGCACTTGGAATTAATTTATTAAATGGCGAACTCAAAAAAAGTGTTTTAATTGGATATTTATTATGTAGAATAATCGATACAGTTGAAGATGATTTATCATTAGAAACACAGGTAAAAGAAAAGTATTTAAAAGATTTTTTAAGTTGCTTTGATAATATTGAAAATTCTTATGCATATTCAAGAATTAATAGTGCTTTGAAAGGTGACAAACATCATCTTGAACTTGTAAAAAATACTCATCAGGTCTTTCAAGTATATTTTACTTTATCGCAAAACACTCAAAATATTTTAAAAAAGTGGGTTTCAGAAATGTGTCACGGAATGATATATTTTGTGACAAAACAGCCTAAAGGAATTCGTATTCAAAATATTAAGGAGTATAAAAATTATTGTTACTTCGTTGCAGGGACTGTTGGCTATTTACTAACAGATCTTTGGCGTGAATACGCTTGTAAATTGAGTGAGAAAAATTACATTGAGCTCAACAAATATTCTGGAATTTTTGGTGAAGCTTTGCAAACGATAAATATCTTAAAAGACATAGCTTGGGATGCAAAATACGAAAACTCAATTTACATTCCCCAAGAGTTTTTACTCAAAAATGGTTCATCACATGAAAATATTTTAGATGAAAAGTATTACCGGCAGAATGAAAAAGCAGTTAAAGAACTTATTCTTATTGCTCACGAGAATTTAAGAGCATCTTTAATTTATATAAAAGAAATATCGAAATTTAATTTTAGGATTCGTTTTTTCTGTATTTTCCCACTGCTTATGGCCTTTGCGACCTTGAGAAAAATAGAAAATGCTCCAAATCTACTGACTCCTGAAAAAACGATTAAAGTTTCACGCCCAGAAGTAAAAAAAATAATAAGAATGTCTTTCTTAAGTGCTCTGAGTAATAAACTCATGTTGAGGGCGGTTCAGCAAATTTCCTCTAAATAAATTATATGAGACATTCTAAATTACAGTGACATTTTCAGCTTGCGGACCTTTTTGTCCTTGGGTTACATTAAATTGCACTTTCTGTCCTTCTGATAAAGTTCGAAAGCCACTTCCCGAGAGTGCAGAGAAATGGACAAAGACATCTGGTCCACCATTGTCTTGTTTGATAAAACCAAAGCCTTTAGTTTCATTAAAAAATTTCACTGTCCCATTGATTTTTCCACTATTATCCGAAGTCATAAGAGTTCCCCCAGGAATCAGTCCGTTGTACAAATTTATATTATGAGTGTAGCAGAGATTTAAAAAGATCTTAAGCCAAATTTTTTAGGAAAAAATTATTATATTGAAAATTTTGCAGTCTGAGTTTTATAGCTAGATTTAGTTTTGTCATTATTAAATTTATTTTTTCATTTATTTGCATAGGAGTTAATTATAAAAATAAACTATATACACATAAAAAGTTAGTTTTTTTATCGATTTTAGTGATAGAAATATAGAATAATCTGTAATTTATGATAATGATTTTAAAATTTTTTATTAATACAAAAATATTGAAAAATATTATTTTTTTTATATATGAGATTATATTTGTAAAGTATGGTAAAATTTATTAATTATTTAAAAAAAATTTAATTGAAAAGTTCTATTTATCTGTGCATTTTATTAACCCTAAATGTTTTAGCTCAAATCTTATTCCAAATAGTAAGCTTATTGACAACGATTATATTTAAATTTAAGATCTTTGTTGTCAATCCAAAAATTCAAATACTTTCTAATTATTGAGAGAAATGCGAGTTTGGTTGATCATATAAACATCTTTTTTGTTTTATGGATATTAACTTTTTTTAATGGAGGTTTTTATGTTAAACATGGCAGAAAATCAAAGTGAAGATCTATTTGAAATTGAGTTTAGCGTTAACACAGTCGAAATAATTGAAACTGCAATTATGAGTGGTTCATGTTTTTCTTGTATACTGTGCCGGACAAGATAAGAATAAAGCACGAAAAGTAAAACTTTCGTGCTTTATTCTTTTAAATAAAATAAATTTATAGAAAATTAGGGAAATGAAATGATTTTACCTGCCCAATTTTTTTTGTTAAGAATGCCAATCTTTCCCGTTAATTTTTTTCTCGAATACTTAAAAAGCTATGAGGATATTTTAATATATTTAAAAAATAAACCTTATTACAACATCTTTAAAGAAGCAATATTACTTTCAAGTCCTTCGTTGTATGAAAGTTTAATGCTTTATGAATCCGATAAAATTCACGACCTGAGAAAATTGACACAAATAAAATCAAGTCTACTAAAATATTTTTCCCGAGCTTGCACACGTTCTACTCCTTATGGCTATTTTGCAACTGTACAAATGGGATATTATTCTGAAGAGATTCGTTCATTTTATCAAAATGAAAATAAATACTATAAATCTATTCATCCAGACATGGAATGGTTACAAGGATTCGTGCGAAAAATAGAAGAAGATATAGCCTTTCTAGCTGATGTAAAATTAAAAATAAATCCCATTATCTATCAACATGGTGATAGAGTTTTATTACCTTATTCTTCAATTAAGACTAAAGAGCAGAATTCAGATAATAAGCTGCAAATAAATGAAGATGTATCCATTAAAAATAATTCACTCGTCAATTTTATCCAAATAGTATTAAAGGATGAAACAAAACTTTCATATTTAGTAGATAAAATTAAAATTAAATTCCAGCTTAATGATGATATTAAAATCTTAAATCTTTTGCAGGATCTCATTAATAAGAGTTTTATAATAACAGAGCTCAAACCTATTCTCGGAAAATCAGATGTCTTTTCAGAGTTTATTGATAAGTTAGGTCAATTTCCATCGCAAAAACAGAATTATGAATATTTAATTAATTTAAAAAATGAAATAAATAAGTACGCTGAATTAAATATTGGTGATGGTATAACTCAATTGGAAAAAATTTTAAGTAAAATGAAAGAATATCTTCGTGTAAGTAATTATTTACAAGTAGATATTTCGGCTCAGAACAAAAAATCCTTTAGATTAAATAATAAAATGCTAAGTAACTTGCAAGATGCTGCAAATTTTATGCTTATGCTTTCTCCAAAAGAATTTGGCTTTGCTCATATGAGAGAATATTACGAGGAATTTTTAGAAAAATATGGAACTTATCGTGAAATTTCTCTCAAAGAATTGATGGATGAAAATTTAGGACTCGGAGCACCTGCTGAATATAAATATCCCCAAAGTTATAGAAAAATTAAGAAAAGCAAAAAATCTGGCGAAGAGAAATTAGTCGCTCTATTAATAGATAAAATAATGCTGAGCCAAGGGAATTTAGTTGAATCAATTCAAATAACAGAAAATGATCTCAATAATCTAAGCTTAAATAAAATTAATCTTGATGGTATACCAGAATCTGCAGAGATTTATGCACAGATATTTGATGATAACTCTTTACTTGCAGATAAAATAGCTTTATCAGGCATTCAATGGACCTTTGGTGCTTGTGCATCGTTTGGACGCTTCACTGATTTATTTTCAAGTGCAGAAAAAAATGATATTCGTTCTTATATAAAAACCATTGAAGAGAAAAATCCTGATATTTTATATTGCGAAATTGTATATTCTCCCCATGCAAGTAGAAGTGGAAATGTTGCATTAACTGAGAGCTATTGGGGATATCAAATTTATTTAGACTCATTTCAAAATAAGCATGGATCAGTTTTAACTCTTGATGATATTTTTGTTTGTGCAGATGCGAAAAGGTTATACTTTAAATCAAATAAATATCAAAAAGAAGTTGTCTTTGTCGCATCACATGTTTTAAATTTTCAAAATGCTCCTAATATAGTACGTTTTATGCGGGAATTGAGTTTTGAAAATAAAGTTCTCTGGAATTTTTTTCAGATAGGTGATTTAGCAAAGTCTACATATATTCCACGCATAGAGTTTAAGAATGTTATAATTTCACCAAGAACTTGGACTTTGACTATTGATTCTCTTAAATATCATAAAGAAAATATTACGATAAAAGATGATTTTATATCTGCATTTAAAATGTGGAAGAATAGTTGGAGAATTCCGAGATATATATATTGTGTTCACACAGACAATAAAATTTTATTAGATATAAATCAAGATTTTCATCTCCAAGAAATAAAGAGAGAATTATTAAATAATAAAAAAGTTATTTTGCAAGAATATTTAGATATAGAAACAGCAGAAAATAAAGACGAAAAATTTATTTTCAATAAAGAAATTGTTTTTCCTCTTTTACGAAATGAGAAGAGAAATAGTTCCTTTACAATTTCTAAGAGTATAAGTAATAATAATTACCCTCGCTTGTTCTTCCCTGGCAGTGAATGGTACTATTGTAAACTGTATTTTTCTAAAAGTCGAGAAGAAGAATTTATAGCTAATTATATTCATGAATTTATGCTTGAAATAAAAAATGAAATTAATATCGAATCTTGGTTTTTTATTCGATATAGTGACGATAAAAAACATATTAGGTTAAGAATTTTGCTAAAAGATAAGCTTGAATATACTAAATTATCGGAAAAAATGAATTTATTCTATACACTCTGCAGTAAAAGAGGGATTTTGAACTCTGTATGTGTGGATTCCTATGAGCCAGAAATAGAGAGATATGGTGGTCCAGATTTATTGCCATTTGCAGAAAAAATATTTCAATATGATAGTCAGTTATCCTGTTTGATTTTAAAAAATAAAAAATTGATTGGTGAAGAATTTTCTTTAGAATATTTATGTGCATTTTTATCGATTGAATTATTAGATGCATTTTCTTTGAATTATAAAGAAAAATTAAACTGGGCTGAATCTATTACAAACAAAGACTTGTATATAGATGATTTTAGAGATAAGAGAAAAAGAATTACAAATATATTTATGGAAAATGAATTGAAATGGTATAAAAATAAAGAATTTAATTTTTTAAATGAAGCCATTCAATTTCGCTCAAATGCTGTCGAATCTTTTAAAAATATTTTTGAAAAAATATATGATGAATCCAATATATATGAAGCAAGAAGTAGTATTATAAAAAGTTTAGTCCATATGCAATGCAATAGAAATCTGGGTATTAATCGAGAAAGAGAAAAGAAAGCAAATGCATTTATATTACATACTCTATATAGTTTAAAATTTTATTTGAATAAAAATAATTGAAATTAAATGGGGAAAATAATGTTTCACGAAATCATTACTGAAATATCTAAACGCTTTGAAGACATTTCTTATATTGAAAATAATACAAAAAATTTCTTTACTGATAAATTGTCGTTTAATCATACGAGTCTTGCTGAAGGATTTCCTGCAATAGCATTATTTTATGCACAATTAAACTTAATTGAGCCAAATGCAAGAATGAAAAAATTAATTCATTTATATCTAGAAAAAACAATTTCGTATTTTCAAAATAAAAATATTGCATCAAACTCATCTATTTTTAGTGGAATTTCGGGACTTAATTTTGTTGTGTGGATGTCATCTGAAGAGGGCAAATTATATCAGGGATTATTGTCTAAAATTGATGCAGTTTTGTTTTATATGTTAGATCAGCAGCTAAAAAATATTGCTCAGAAAACATTATTGAGTCCAATGGATTATGATCCTATTCAAGGCCTTTCAGGTGTCGTTCGCTATTTGATATTACGAAAAAATGATAGAAAAAATTATTATTATTTGCAAAAATGCTTAGAAATTCTTATTCAATTAAGTTCATATAAAGAGATTGATGGAAATTACATCCCTGCTTGGTACTTTGAAAATGAAAATACTCAAAGCGAAAAAAATTGGTATGACGGTTTTCATAAAAGTTTTAATTTAGGATTTTCACATGGTATTTCCGGAGTCTTAGCTGCTTTAAGTTTAGCAAAAATAAACAGTATCGATATTAAAGGTTTGGATCAAGCGATTCTTAATATTAAAAATTGGCTTTTAAAATGGACTCTAAAAGACACATGGGGAGATTATTGGCCCAGCATGATAACCTTAGAGGAAGAATTGCAGGGTGAAATTTCGTTAAAGCAAGAGAGGGGAGAGCGGCAAGCTTGGTGTTATGGAACCCCAGGTATTTCAAGAGCGATTTACCTTGCAGGACAAGCATTAAACGATCATGAATTAAAAAATTTTGCTTTGAAAAGTTTTTTAGCAATAGAACAAAGACCAGAAGAAACATGGCGCTGCAATTCACCAACGTTTTGTCACGGCTATGCAGGCCTTTTGCAGATTGCCAAACGATTTTATTTTGATACAAAAGAGCCAAAGCTGGTTCCACTTATTTCTCGATTGGAACAAAGAGTTATGCATTTTTATTCCCAGGGCTCGCCATATCTCTTTAAGGCGGAAAGTAAAAATGGTAAACTAAGTGGAGATCTTGGAGAAATTGGCATTATTGAAGGCACAGTGGGAGCCGTTTTATGTCTTCTCCATACAGATCATTTTTCACATTGTATCTGGGATTATCCATTTTTAATTTCTTAAAGATAAATTTTTTTGCAGAAATATTTATTTTTTATTATGTAATATTTATATTTTATTAAGGTATAAGTTGAATTAGATGTGGATTAATTTGGACTAAAATAATTTAAAATCGAGGAGTTTAATTTTCCATAAATCAAGTCGAACACCACTGTATTCAGATTCAAGAAACTCAATTCTATCTTTTCTATAGGCAAATCTCTTCTTTACATTAAAAATAACCACCATATAATTTTTCTTTTTAAAATATTTGCTCAAATTACGAGTGTATTCAGGGTTTGATAAAAAATTATTTACAGATAATTCGTATAAATCTAAAAACTCCTTGTCATTTTCTGGATAGATGTTATTGAAGAAAGATCCGGCTTTAAAATAAGCAAAATTTGCATTTGGATCATCTGTTTGGGTGTCAAAGCCCGTAAACCACAGCACATTTTCATCATCTTTTTTAAACTTTGTGTAGTTTAAATCTGTATTGTAAAATTTTAAATTGATGCCTATTTCAGAGAGCTGACGTTTTATTTCTTTGATATAATTAACACTGTTTAAATCTTTTTTAATTGACCAAAATGAATGCACATTAAATTCTTTTCCTCGCCAAAGTTCAGCAGGCACCTTATTTAAATATTCTTTGGCTAACTCAACGTTTTGCACAGTTAAGTTTTCTCTAGACCTATATCTTTCTTGCCAAGAGTATCTAGCTAGCATTTGATCTTCTGCTACGAGGTCATTGTCAGGAGAAAAATTAACAATTTTTTCTCTATCTAAAGCGAGCGAAATTGCCGCTCGAAAATTTTCATTACTTCCAAGCTTTGATTTAAAATTGAAGAGAAATCCTCCATTAACATAAATATTAGGAAATAATACTTTCCCATCATATTGAGATTCAGACATATGAGAAAGGAAACGGAGATCGCCTATATCTTTATTCTCAAATATAATTCGGATGTACTTTGGAATATCCTCATTTGAAGTTTTTTCTAAAACAAATTGATACTTTTCCAAATCAGATTTTACAATTTTGTAGCGGCCAAAACCAATTGGTATACCCTTCCAATCAGCATAATTCTCAGTCAGTTCTTCGATTGGGACAATTGGCATATATGCGCTAGAAAGTTTTTGTAATAGGAAATTATTATCTCTTTTTAAATGTAAAATGATCTGGTGATCATTTATAACTTCAAATCCAGATAAAACACTTCTTGGGTAATTTAGATGATTAATCATCTGATACTTTACAGGCATTAATGAATCTATGCCTTCAATATCATCAAGATTAGAAAATGCAAAATTATCCTCACGATTTTGCATTAAAAGTCTTATAAATGAGAATTCTACATCAAAGGCTGTGACTGTTCTTCCATTATGAAACTTGACATTTTCTTTAAGATTAATGATACATTTTTTATTCTTACAAGAATAATTATCGACAAGAATGTATGGATCCTTTTTTGTGCTCAACTCTACTAAATCAATTAAATTACCAAAAACAGCAGAACCAAAAGTTTCAACTACATTTGTCGCAGTGTCAACATAATTCCATGGAATATAAGGTGTTTCTCCTAAATTTATAGTTAAAGTCTTTTTGTCATTGTAAATATCCGAATCGCTATACATGTTTTCATCCTTTTGATTGTTTAAAACTATTAAAAACGTTGATAATATAAGCGTAGATATTATTAAGAAAATATATATTAATTTCATTTAAAACTTCGCTTTTAATGGAAAATTGGGTCAAAAAAAAAATTTAATCATAAAAATTTAAAAAATGCAAATCAATTTTTAAATTTTAATTGGTATCATTATTTAAATTTCAATTTTTAAAATTGATCTCGGGAATATTGAATTTAATAAAAATAAAAATTATAAATTTTTAATAATAAATTTATAATTTTTTTCTATTGTGATTTTACAAAATCATTCAATTAAGTATGCATAATAGGTTGGAAAAAATGATTTTTAATTTCCTAAAGATATTGAATATATTGATAAAAAAAGATTAATTTAAATTAAATATAATATTTAATCTTATTTTTTGTAATTTACAGATATAAATTTTGAAAGTATAACTAAGTTTGGTTGGTGTATTATTTTATTTTACAAATAAAGGTATTTCTTATGGATAATAAAAAATTAGAAGATAATATTCGACATGAGTTAAATAAAATTTTATTGCTTTGCGAAGCAGAAATAAAAAATGGAAATGAAGTTGAAAAAGAAAGATTTTCAAGAAGCGAAAATGAAGCGTTAAAATATTATTTGTATTTTTCTTTAATCACCAGAGAATTAATGGCAAAAAAAATTGGAGTCTCATGTGAAAGGCAATTGAGAAGATATTTTGAATCTCCTTTATCTGTTCTAAATAATTTTTATTTGTGTAATAATATTGCAAATTATTTAAAAATAAACTATATTGAATTTATGTCGAGAATAGTGGATGAAAAGAAATCTGAATTGAATTATCAATCATCATTACTTGAAGCTATTAAGCAATATGATGAGCAATTTTCAATTGCTGCTAGAAGAAAATTAACAAAACTTATTTTAGTCATATTAGAAAATAAAATTGATATTGATTGCTTTTATGAAAGTTCAATATTTTTAATTTCAAAAAAACAATACAAAATTGAATCAATTAATAGGTTAAAATTGTTTATTGGTAAATATGTCAGTTAATATATTTTGATAATTATTTGCTTTTTTTGGGATAAATGCTTTTACTTTTTGAAGGAATTTCTGAGGAATCGTTCTCAAAGCCTCTTTTTCATAAGATGAGCATATGACAATATTTCCATTGAATTTATCTTTTATATAAATATCTATATCTTCAAAAAATCCGCTTTCAATTAAATTATAATCTCCAAAGTTAAAATCACAAATAATAAGGGAAATTTTACTTAAAAAATCTTCATTATTTATTCTTTTTCCCATGCTATAAGAAAAAAAAGATTCGGGATTTTTAAAAAAAAGTACTTTCGCATCTGTCATTTTCTTTTTCCATTCATCCCAGAAAAGAATTTCATCTTCAATCATAATAACAAGAGGAATATCTTCTATATTTGGTATTGTAAGATAATCATCCTTTTTGTTCACTCTACTTTTTTGTGTTTCCATTTTAATTCTTAAATTAGAATATTTTAAGCATGGTAATAAAAGTCTAAAAGTAGTTGGATTATTTGAATATAATAATATTTCAGCAGATGATCTATTTAACATTTTTTTAAGATTTGTAAGTCCTTGTCCATGCCCATTCTCTTTAGTGGAATAGCCATCAAATATTTTGTCTTTAATTTTAAGTTCAATTGGGATTCCATCATTAGAAACATCAATAATTATTTTAGAATTATATCTTTTTTGCGAAATATTTATCTTAATTACTTTAGCATTTACGCTTTCATGTAGAGCATTATCTATGAGAACAATAATTGAGTGTTCTAAATATTTATTGATATAGTTAATTAGATTATATGTGTTAATACTTATTTCAATTTTAACATCTAAAGTGGAAAATTTAGAAATTCCTTCTATAAACTCTTTTGGATTAATACTGGTAAATCTTGAGTCATCTATTAGCTCTGCAACTTGATAGTTATAGTGAATTGCTCTCTTAACGATATCTTCTTTATTTCCATTTGAGTTAAGAACATTAATCTGATTGTCTAAACTATGCTTAATTAAGTTGATCGTATTATGAATGGTATTTACTCTTATTTTATCAATTAATTTATCTTGGCCTTTATTATAATATATTTTTAAAGGAAGTGCTACTAAAAAAGTCCAAATCATAAAGCAAAATAAATTTAAAATAATTATAGCAATAAAAAATGGTAAATTAAAAATGTAAATTATTTTTTTATAATATATAACTTTATATTCTTTGTTTCTTGTTTCATATATATTTGCAAAATATAAATATTTATTATATAGAATAAAAAATTCTTTTTTTGTTAATTTTCTTTTAATAACTTTGACTCTGTCTTCATTAATTTCTATATCTGAAATACTCCATATTGGGCTACTCGATAAAGTACAGTTTTTACAATCCCATATCTCAACAGAAAAATTATTTGAATTTGATTTCTCATAATTATAAATAGAAAGTGAAAATTCTAGCAATCGAGTTAGAATGTCCTCATTATTATTGAATTTAGATAAATGCTGTATATATCCACTTCCAGAATAAAATAACTCATCCATGTTTCTTTTAAAATAAATAAAATTTTCTAGGATAATAATTGCAACAATAAGAAGAGAAATGAATTCAAGTTTTATAAAAGTATAGATTGAAAATTTTTGTAAGTAATTCCTCAAATGTTAGCCTATTAAAAAAATTATCTTCTTTTAAACGAATTTTCCACAGATCCATTCTGATTCCGTTGGGCTGTGGCTCAATGAATTCAATTCGATTCTTCTTATATGAGAATCTTTTTTTGACATTTAGGATAACAACCATGTAATTTTTTTCTTTGAAATAAGAGCTGAGTTTTTGTGTGGCTTCAGGTTGTTCCATAAAGGTGTTGTTTGATTCTTTAAGAAGATTTTCAAATTCTTTATTGTTTTCTGGGAATATATGCCTAAAAAATGATCCTTTAGTAAAATAAGCAAAATTTCGATTCGGATCGTTAGAAAGTGAATCAAAGCCAGTCCACCAAAGCACATTTTCATCCACTTCTTTAAATTTAGTATAGTTAAAATCTGTATTGTGAAAGACTAAATTCAATCCAATTACTGAGAGCTGCTGTTTTATTTCTTGAATGTATTTTATATCGTTTAAATTTCTTTTCAGTGTCCAAAAAGAATGCACATGCAAAGTTTTATCAAACCAAAGTTCTTTAGGAACTTTATTTAAAAATTCTTTTGCCAAGATAATATTTTGTTTAATAAGAGGCTCATGTGCTCTATATTTTTGTAAAATGGAATGACTTGGGAGAATTTGATCTTCTGGCTCAAGGTCATTATCAAGTGAAGTTTGCGCAATTTTGTCACGATCAAGTGCGTGAGATATAGCATTGCGAAAGTTTTCGTTTGCCCCGAGCGGGGTACTAAAATTAAAAAGAAAGCCTGCATTCACATATACAGTGGGTAGAATAACCTTGCCGTCTAATTTTGAATCAGACATATGTGATAAAATACGAATATCTCCTATATCTTGATCGCTAAAGACGATACGTATATATTTGTGAATATTTTCCAAAGCTAAATTTTCTAAGATAAATTGAGATTTATCTAAGTCAGCTTTTATAAGTTTATAGCGGCCAAAGCCAATCGGTAAATGTTTCCAATGGATATAATCAATTTGTAGTTCTTCAATGGGAACGATAGGAAGTCTGCCTGTATTTAATTTTTCAATAATATAAGGATTATTTCTTTTTAAATGGAGAACAATTTTGAAATTGTCTATCACTTCGATTCCTTCAAGAATACCTCTTGGGTATACGATTCCATTTTTGGTCTCGTTTTTACTTTTTTGAATGCGATCAATTCCCTGAATGTCATTAAGTATAGTAAATGCAAAATTATCTTCTCTCTTTTGCGTGAGGAATCGGATAAGTGAAAATTCGAAATCATAGGCTGTTACGCTGCGGCCATTGTGAAACTTAACTTCTTTATTTAAATCAATTCTGCATTTCTGCTCCTTGCAGACATAATTTTCTATTAAGATATATTTATTTGTGCTGCTTTTAATTTCTTGTGTTTCAATAAGATTCCCAAAAACAGCAGCAGCAAAAGTCTCTATGACATTTGTTGAGGTATCGATAGAATTCCAAGGTATCTGAGGTGTTTCGTTTAAGTTCACAGTTAATGTATTTTTTTCATTAAAAAGTTCTGAATCTGTATACATATCAGTTTTTCCTGTGCTGTGTTTATTCAAAAATATAATTATGATTGTTATTGAAATTACTAAAGTTATGTGTGAAATGATTTTATATCTCATAATGGTATCCTCAATTATTTAAAATTGATATAGTATTGTAAATGATTGTGACTTTTATATCAAGTTAACATTTTTTTCTAAGAAAATGGTGGATATAGAGAGAAATGAGAAGATAAATTTAAAAATTTGATAAATTAAAAAGGCATATTGAATATTTTTATGCGATCATTTGCTGAATTTCTGCAAATAATAATTTTCTCAATTTTGTGAATTTAATCCCTTCCATTGCTTTGATTCCAATTTCTATGCTTTGCTTTCAGATATACATAAATTAATTCAATTCCACCTTTGCTAGATTTAGCATTTGAACTTTATCCTGCATAACTAGGGATTTAATTCGCAATGGATTATAGTAATAAGATATTTTTCGCTCGAGCAGTGGTATGACATAAGCTCTGCTATCCACATACTTTGTTAATGAGCGGATACTTTCAACTTGGTCACTTTTTGAAGCGACTTTGGCAGCATAGAACGCTTGGTCAAGAATTCCTGGAGATAAATTAAATGACCCATCCATCTCCATGAATTGTCCTAAGACTGCGGAGTTAATTATTGATAAACTATCACTACCTGCTGACTCTAAATAGGGCTTGAATTTCTTTCTGTTAAAAGTATGTGCATGTTTGTTTCCGCAAATAAGTTTATAGGTTTAAAAAAGAGAATTATAATTATATATTATTTTATTCATGTTTATCCAAATCATTGTAAACGAGATGAAGCATGGGCAAGTTTTAAATGATCGACTAAAAAATTCGAATCGACATTATTAATGAGTTCTATCAGTAAAACTTCTTCATCGTTTGTCTGAGTCTTTAACTCACAAATGAAATAGCTCTGTTCTCGACTATTTGCATATGAAAATGAATTGTTTAAAACAAGTGATAAGAGGCAGCAAATGAATGTGACTTTTCCAGCATTCTTTGTATTTATTTGATTTCCTTTTTTATTTATTATAAAAAACTGAATTATTTTTTTACAAGTATTCCAATAAAGAATATGCAAGTAGCTCTGGTTGCAAAAAAATGGTTTAAGAAAAAAATTATCAATTAGAATATTTACAGTGATATAATTTGTATGTCAAATATATTAAAATTAAAAATAATAGTAGTCTGCTTTATTTTTAAAAATAAATATTGAAATTAATTTTATATTTTTTTGATCATAATCTTTATATTAAGATGAAGGCCCATCTACTGAAAAAGCGTACCATGACGAAGTAGCGTGATTAGCAGGCTGAGTTTACTCAGAATTATTACAAAAACTTGAAACTCTATTGTAATTATGAGTACTTTCGCAGAACGAGAAAGATTTGGTTTTGAACTGAAAGGATTGAAGAATTAAGTTTATTTAAATAAACAAGCCCAATGCTTTTGCAACACCAGCCCCATAATTGGGATCTGCTTTTTTGCAGTTTTCGATATGTCTTAATTTAATTTCATTTGAAGCATTTCCCATAGCACGAGCAGTGTTTTCAAAAAGAATTTGTTGTTGCTCTGCACTCATCAATCGAAATAATAGACCTGGTTGGGAATAATAATCGTTATCTTCTCTATGATCCCAATGTCCAGCAGTTCCTTCCAAAAGTAAATGGGGCTCTGCATAATTGCTTTGTTGCTGCCACTCGCCTTTGCTATTTGGTTCATAATTCAGAGTTTTTCCTTTGTTGCCATCGATTCTCATGGCACCATCACGATGGTAACTGTGATATGGACAATGAGGGGTGTTTACTGGAATGTTTTGATGATTCACACCAAGTCGGTAACGTTGTGCATCCCCATATGAAAAAAGTCTTCCTTGCAACATTTTATCTGGAGAAAAACCAATACCAGGAACTATATTTGCAGGATTAAAAGCTGCTTGTTCAACTTCGGCAAAATAATTTTCAGGATTTTTATTGAGTTCTAAAATTCCGACTTCGATGAGAGGGTAATCCTTATGCAACCAAACTTTTGTAAGATCAAATGGATTATACTTGCACTTTGCGGCGTCTTGTTCCGACATAATTTGAATACACAATTTCCAACGTGGGAAATCTTTATTTTCTATACTTTCAAAAAGATCTCTTTGATGACTTTCGCGATCTTTTGCAATAATCGCTTCAGCTTCGGAATCTGAAAGATTCTTTATCCCTTGTTGTGAAATAAAGTGAAATTTAACCCAACTGCGATTGTTGTCTTTATCAAGCATACTATAGGTATGACTACCAAAGCCATGCATATGTCTGTATGAAAAAGGAATTCCTCTTTCACTCATTACTATTGTGACTTGATGGAGGGATTCTGGAGATAGAGTCCAAAAATCCCAATTATTTTCTGCGCTGCGCATATTTGTTACAGGATCACGTTTTACTGCATGAGCCAAGTCTGGAAATTTAATTGGATCGCGTAAAAAGAAAACAGGCGTATTATTTCCAACTAGATCCCAATTGCCTTCTTCTGTATAAAATTTTATTGCAAAACCACGTATATCTCTTTCAGCATCTGCAGCCCCTCGTTCACCTGCTACAGTAGAAAATCTTATAAAGAGATCTGTTTTTTTACCTATTGAAGAAAAAATACGAGCCTTTGTATACTTCGATATGTCATGTGTTACTGTAAATGTTCCATAAGCTCCAGAACCTTTTGCGTGCATACGACGTTCTGGAATAACTTCTCGATCAAAATGAGCTAACTTTTCTAAAAACCAAACATCCTGCAAGAGCAGAGGGCCGTAACGACCTGCAGTCATTGTATTTTGATTATCTACAACGGGTGCTCCAGCATTATTTGTTAATTTATTAATATTTTTATTAAGTTGAGACATATTTATTGTTTCCTTTATAATAAGGTAGTTTATCGTGAAAGTTAATGCTAAATATAGGTACTCACACACAAAAATGAATTCATTGTAGCTGCGATTCGCAACCATTCTTTGATCTTAGAATTCAAAGGAATGAGTTAAGTTCTTAATTAGATAAATTCGTTTCAACGACTCTATTATTTAAAGGCTGAATCTCTCTGGCATTATTGGGGAAAATTGTTTTAAAATTTTGTATTTGTTCTTCAGACACTTCAACACCATTTTTTAAAACGAGCCAATTAACTTTTTCATCGCAAGGAAAGGTAGTTAAAGAACCAAAATAGCTATAATAGGATAAATCACTGGGTAAAATATCATTTAAATTTATTTTTAAATTAGTATTCAAAATTGCATGATCTTCCTTTGGTAAATTTTCAAAAAATTGTTTTAAAGCAAAATTTTCCTTTCCTGTATTCATTAATATTGCCATAACTGCATATTCACCTGATTCACTTTGATGAACGAGATGTAATTCTAAGTCGGAAAATTTACCGTCTATTTTATGTTCACTCGGTGCGTGCAAGTGAAATTGTATTAATGAATATTTTTTATTTCCAAGCATAATGCTATTTGTTTTATCAAACTTTGCTTTAATTGTATGCTGATTATTTTTTATAATTAATGGTGAAGAATGATAATTTATAAATATTTTAGGTAGCGATTCATTTGTTTTTAAATCACTCGTCAAAATATGAATTGGAGATTGTTTTTTCCCATGAGCACATGAATTAAAATCTTCTATAAGTATGTTTTCACTCAGATATTCCTTTTTTTCATCATAAATTTCTAAATGTTGAGAATTTTTATATTGCTTAGTTTGAACACATCCAGTAATATATAGACAACAAAATATTGGTAATAAAAAATGAGAACTCATAAACTTAATCCTAAAAATTATTGAAATAGATATTATAAAGAATGAAACTTAAGTCATTCTTTATAAAAGAATGATAACTTACCATTTATGATATAGTTATACAAGGATTTCTGTGTAATTAATATTTTTGTAGATAAAACATGTTTAATACTGTATGTCTTACTCTTGCACTCAATAGAGAAATTACGTAAATAATAATTTTAACTTTTCTTAAGGTGCTTTAATCTAATTTTCGTTTGTCAAAGTTTTTTATGAATTTTAATATCTTGCTAAAAAGAATTTTATGAATAAGGAAACGGCAAATGATATTATAGATATGTTGATAGAATAAGAATTCATATCTTCTGTTATACTAATAAGAGTCTCAATTTATGCTATGCTTAATATAGGAATAATAAATATGAAAATTCACAATTTTTGAAATAAAGTGAATGAAAATTTAATAAATATTGCGAATTTAAACCAATAATATTATGTATACATATTAATTCGGTTTTAAAATAACAACTTTTGCTCTGCGCTTAACGGACCAAGTTGACTTTTCGCGATTGAAAAAAGAAATCGCTGGTAAGGTTTCTGCTATGACAAGGGATTTGATCTTATCGCTTTCTTCAAAAATACCTACTTTTTGCGCTTGTTTGATGATTTGAAAAAATTCATCCTGTGAGCAATTTTCTGTTACTTCTGCAGTTTGAGTTTCTGGCGCATAGGGTTTGAAAATACTATCTTCAATTCTTAAATTATACTTTTCTAGTTTGAAGTTTATTTGTGCGTTTTGGTGATGAACAATTTGTAAATTTTTCTGTAACTTTAAAAGATGTGGTTCTATATCTTTAGGATTTGCTTTGTCCTCTATGAAGAGTTGCACAGTGAGGCGAATTTGTTTTGCGAGAAGATTCGAAATTAAGAAATTTCGCATAAACTCTGCAATCTCAATGGCTCCTGCGCTTTCGACAAAATCATTTTGTGATGATAACAAAGCAGCTTTAGACTGAACTAAATCTTGTGAAGCATTTTGAATAAAGAAGGTTGCACGATCAAATGAGTCCATTATTTTTTGATGGAGAGCTTCTTGTTTTTCTGGAAGAGTGTCCACAATTTTAAGACGCTCAGAAACCTGTTTCAATTGATCTTGTTGAAAACTTAGACTGTCTGCCAGTTGGTCGGAAAGTGTTTTGATTGCTTCCATGTTTCTTTGATTCATAAGAATGAGTTCTTGATTTTCAGCTCTTAAATTCGCCACTACTTTTTGACTTTCAAAACCAAACAAGCGGGTTAAAAAAGAAGATTTTTGTGGTGCATTGAAATTTGTCGCAGAAGGAATTGGCTTAATCGCTGACTTTTGCATGGTTTTCATGTTCATGGAGACCTCCTTGTCGCATGCTGAGTTATCTTATACTTTTCGTTGGACTCCAGTCAAAAAAAATACAAAAAGAATCAGCTCATATTTAAATAATACAATATTTTTATATTAATTAAGAAATATTAAAAAATAAAATAAAGTAAAAGTGCGATATAGAAATACGTTTTATTTATTTCTATAAAATATTAAAGAGATGCAATACACTCTATTTCGACCATAACATCAAGCGGTAATTTAGCTACTTGAACTGTTGAGCGGGCAGGGGAGTGTCCTTTGAAGAGCCTTTCATAAACACCATTCATTTTTTGAAAATCATTCATGTCTTTTAAGAACACAGTGGTTTTTACAACTTTTTCAATTCCTGATCCACTTGCGTCCAAGATAGCTCGCATATTTTTAAAGACTTGTTCTGTTTGGCCTTCAATATCTGTTGCTTCAACCTTCATAGTTGAAGGATTCAAAGGAATAGAGCCAGAGCAGTAGACCATGTTGCCCAAAACGATTGCTTGGGAGTATGGACCGATTGCTTTAGGTGCGTTGTCTGTTGCGATGATTTTCATTGAATTTTCCTCTTTGAAATTTATAGAATCAAACATACCAAAAGTGTTTTAAATTAAAAATTGCCAACAAACAAGTTTGCTTTGACTATGATGTTTAATCGAGCTGAGCCTTTTGAATAATGGATGTCGTGCTTCTTCCCGGAACGAGTGCGATGTGTTCAACGCTCCCTCCCCAAGAAACCACTTCTTTTGCGCCAACAGTATTTTCAAAATTATAATCAGCGCCTTTGACCAACACATCTGGTTTAATAGCTAAGATGATTTCAAGTGGAGTGTCTTCATCAAATATAACCACATAGTCTATGCAGGCGAGTGACGCTAAAATTTTTGCTCGATCATTTTCATTTTGCACGGGACGGCTTGAGCCCTTAAGCCGTTGCACACTTTTGTCAGAGTTGAGTCCAACGATGAGTAAATCGCCCAATGCACGTGCCTTCTGCAAATACTCCACATGACCTGCATGAAGAATATCGAAGCATCCGTTGGTAAAAACTGAGCGTCTTTTTTGTGATTTTAAATCTTTAGCAAGCAGGGTGAGTAAATTGATATCGAGGCGTTTTTCTGGATGTGTCGCTTCGCTCTTGTCTTTGAAAACACTTAAAAACTCAGAAGGAGAGAGAGTTGATGTTCCTAATTTTCCACAGACAATGCCTGCTGCAATATTGCCAAGCTCAGTTGCGCGGATAAGAGGAAATTGAGCTGCTAAACACATTGCAATAAAAGCTATGAGAGTGTCACCAGCACCTGATACATCCGAGACTTGCAGTGCGTGTGAAGCAATACGATAGGTGCCTTCAATATCTTGCCCCCGTGTCATGACCCCGTGCTCGGAAAGGCTCATGACCAAATTTCTGCACCCACTCATTTTTAAATAGCAGTCAGCAATAGCATCGACTTCTTCTTCAAAAGATTTGTTATTTGCACTTGGATTTTGTGATTTAAAAACAGATTTTCCTTCGTTCAAATTGGGTTTTATCACGGTTGAATTTGCGTATCTTCCCACATCTTCGCTTTTGGGATCTGTCACTATTGGGATATTTTTTGCATTGCTGATAGCGATAAGGCGAGTGATCAGATTTTTAGTCAAAAAACCTTTGCCATAATCTGATAAGATAAGGCAGATATTTTGGTTATTTTCTATGAAATTCTCAAACAATTCTATAACTTTTTCTTCTTCTGTGCTTGAGATCATCTCATTGGATTCTTTGTCAACACGCACGATCTGTTGAGCGCCTGAGCTGGAGTTTCCAGACATAATTCTCATTTTTGTTGTTGTGGGAATATGTTGTGAGACAATTAAAGCACAGGTTTCAATATTATGATTCTCAAGGACATTTTTTAAAACTAGGGCCTCAGCATCGTTTCCAATACGGCCACAGAGTACGGCCCTTGCTCCCATAGATGCAATATTAGCTGCGACATTGGCAGCTCCGCCCGGAACGGCTCTTCTTTTGCTCTCTAGTACCACTGGAACCGGAGCTTCAGGCGAAATGCGGCTCACTCTCCCCTCGATATAAGTATCGAGAATGATATCTCCTACAATGAATATTCTTGTTTCTTTTAAGTTTAGAATATCTTCTGGAGTCGTGTGATTAAAGAGAGGTGTCATAAAAAAGTGCTCCAAACAGGGAGGGTTAACAATCACTTACTGAGCTATGAGTTATCAGTTTGGTTCATGGAATTCAAGAACTAAGCGGATAGTATCTATTTCTATTTCTTGTGCTTGACTCGTTGTATTTTGCGCAAATGCGTGATTAATTGCGATTTTATAAAAGTCATTTTTTTGTTCAGAACTGAGGTCGTTTAATTGTGCTGATAGTGCATTTTTAACAACTTGATCTAAGTAAGACCTTTCTTCTTGTAAAGGTAATATTTTAGCAATGCTTATATCATAATAGCTTGTATTTGATTTTGTTAATTTGAATAGTACTTCGTATTTTCTTGGAAATAAATTTTGACCAAGAAGTTGTTTTGGGAGTTTTAAATATCCAAAAGGATTTTGAGAAATTTTAACATTGAACTTTTTTTCTTGGGACTTTATAACCTGATCTTTAATTTCGCTTGCTTTGGAATCGTCTTTTTTTTCAGTTATAATATTATTTACAAAATTATTATTTGCATTTTTTATTTTTACTTTTTTAAACTCATTTATTTTTTTATTATTGCTATTTTTGGGTTTGCTTTGATTAATCGTTTGATCTGCAGAGCTATTTTTTGTTGTAAATGTATTTAAAGTAATGATTTGATAGTTTTCAAAAGGTTTTTTTTCAAATATTTTATGATTCCTATACACGAAATGTAAAACAAGAAAAAATGCACCATGAATAAGCATTGAAAGAAGTATGGAAAGGGTGAATTTCAAAACTTTGTTAAGTCCGTTTTTATTTGAAATATGTTTCATGCTATTCTTTCTTTTAAATCCTATGCACTATTCTGCATTTGGATAAGTATTCGTTCTTAGCTTATGGAGTATGATATGTCCAAACAATCAACGATTGTTATTCTTTGCTTATTTGGTCTTTTAGCCATTGGATCATCCATAGGTATCCTGTTCTTTGGGAAAAAAAACTTTCAAATTGAGACAAATTTTTCTCAAGTCAACACTGCAAATGCAGCACAAGATTTCAGAGATTTTCCTCTTCCTGAAAATCCTTCTGTCTCCTCAAAATATAATGCCTGGTACGTTATAAATTTAGGTAACATTCCCATTGGTCTTCTTGTTGCAGGAACTGAAAATTTAAAAACTGGAATTTCAACACAATATACTATGCAGTTTGTGAGTCGAATTGGCTCTTCTCCGTTGCTTTCTATTTTAAAAGGAGAGATGGACTTAGAGCAAGAAGAACAGCTTAAATTTCAGCAAACCCTTTTATCACGAACTGCAAATGGATCTTTTAAAGAAATTCAAAATATTTGGCGTCAAGATAAGAATTCTAATCTTGAATTGGACAAAGATATGGGAGCTAATCTGCAAGGAATTATACCTGCAACATTGTCTAAGAATAAAATAAATGCTGCTTTAAACAGTTCAACTCGTCTCTTTTATTTTGAAGCAAAAGACACTAAAAACAAATCAACAAAAACCTTTGTTCCATTTTCGGGGAATTTTATAAATAATTCTGACATAGATGTCAAATATGACGATGATGGATTTTTAAATACGGGGAAGTTAATACTAGAAGGTGGTAATGAACTCCAATTTGTTAGAATTGAACAAGATCGTTTCAGTTCTTTAACAAAATCAATTGCGGAAACACTTATCGACTTTGGTTGGTTTGCCTCCTTAAATTCTATGAAAAATGAATTTGATTATCTCAGAAAATCACTGGAGACTTGTACTCTTCAAGCTACAAGTTTAAATAATAAAATGATTCGCTATATGCCACAAAGTTCTTATTTAGCTTATAGACGAATTGTAAACATGTCGCACTTTTGCTCGAGTTTAAACCGTCATCTATCTACAAAAGATGCAGATAGCAGTGCAAGTAAGCTTGTTATTCTTTCAAACAGTGTTAAAAATTTATTAAAAGAAAATCCCCAAGAGTTACCTTATTATTTTGCTTATTCTCCTGATATGACACTATTTTACAATGATACAATTTCATTTCTATGGCCAAGAATCACATCTCTTTTAGTAAAAACAACTATGAGCGAACTTGAAAATAATTTTGAATTGGACAAAAGTCGTAAATCTCTAGTAGGCATTCAATTAAATATTTCTAATATGCAATCCAGAGCAGTTGTACGAGCACAAATTAAACTGATTGAATCACCTCTTAATTTTAATATAGAAACAGCACAGCTTTCTAATATGAGTGCTTCGAGCTTAAGCGATATTCCTATGAATATTGAAAAGCCATTGACTTCAATTTTTCTTGATGGTCAGTTTTTTGCTAAAAAAATGGATATTAGTTTTGATGAAATATGTAAGGCAAATAATGGTAAAATAGGTTTAGATATTGGTGATGCTCCACAGGTTGCGATAAATTCAGAATCAATTCGTGGAGTTTGGGATATGCAAACACGTATTGAACTTGCGCGGCAATTCGCTATAAAATCAACGATTGCGAAAAATTGTTCCGATATTTCTTTTCGTGTTCCTGTGAGTTTGCAAAAAGCTTTCTCGAAGGAATTAGAACAATTCAAAAGCGAAGTTTTAGGTTCTGAAAATGAACTTCTTTTATCGAATAATATTCAGAAAAAATTATGGATTGTTCCAGGTAAATATCGATTAGTTGTGACTTCGCTTGTAACAGGTGCTGTTTTATCTGCTCAAGAGTTTTCAGTGGCAAGTGGTGTGAATACAAACGTAACAGCTAAAATCAATTAATTTTTTGAATTGAAGTTAAAATAAAACTATCTTCATATCCCGCACGATATTGCAAACGATGACATGCTATTGACAAACTTTTTTTAGGACAGATTTCCATTAAAAAACCATTAAACCAAAGGTCTTTTTCTGCGACTTCATGAGCCATTTTTACACCAGGGTTTGAAAATCGATTGATAATTCTCTCTTTATTCATACCTATAACACTGTCATAAGGGCCAGTCATGCCAACATCGGTTAAAAAGGCTGTGCCATTTTCAGTCAGACGTTCATCACTTGTGGGTGTATGTGTGTGTGTACCGATCAAGCCAGCAAGTATACCATCATACATCCATGCAATAGCTTGTTTTTCAGAACTTGCTTCAGCATGAATGTCAGCAATAACGATATGAGAGCCTGATTTGACTTTATCTTTAAAGTTTTCTTTTTCTTTTAATAAAAATTCAAATGGGCTGCTGTATTCTTCTCGCATGGCAAAATTACCCATAAGATTTATAATATGCACAGACTTATTTCTCTCTTTAATAAAAAAAGAAGGAGCTTTATCAATATGTGATATACCGACCAGATTTTGTGGGAGAACTAAATCTCTATGTTTTTTACGTATATTATGCACATCGGATTTATCTTTCCAGTGATTCCCCATCGTGACAGCATCAATACCTATACTTTTTATTTCATCAAATATTTTTTCAGTTATACCAAAACCACCCGCTAGGTTTTCTCCATTAATAGTAATAAAATCGAGCTGGATTTCTTGTTTAAGCTGAGGAATGACCTTCTTTAATATTCTCCTTCCACCACGTCCTAAAACATCACCAATCATAAGAATTTTTATACTCTCATGATTGGGTTTGAGATGATTTGCTATGGAAGAAAAAGAATTATCTCCTGAATACGAATGCGCTGTAAATTTATTTTGCAAGATGTGTCGCTCGCTGTTCTCTAACCATAGTTACTTTAATATTACCAGCTTGATGAAGCTCGCTGCGTAAGCGTTTTGCAACAGACTTAGCAAGTAAAGTTACAGCTTCATCATCCATTACTGTGGGGGATACCATAGCTCGAACTTCGCGGCCAGATTTAATGACATAAGCTTGTTCTACACCATCAAATCCTTCGACTGTTGATTCCATATCGCGCAATCTATCAATTGCTTTTTCAAGAAATTCTTTGCGAGCGCCTGGTCGGAAATTGCTCAGAACATTTGCAGTTTGCACGATGACCGTGATGGCGTTTAAACCATGTAAATTATCATTATGATGTTTAGCTGCGGCTTCAACAACTTCAGGTGATTCACCATATTTTTGTAAAAAGAGAGCTCCAACATGCGAATGATTTCCTTCTGATTCTTCATCTAAGCTTTTGCCAATATCATGCAACAGAGCTGCCCTTTTGGTTAAGCGAACGTTGAGATCAAGTTCTGCCGCAATGATACCTGCAATTTGAGCTGTTTCAATGCAATGTTGCAGTACGGATTGGCCACCCGTTGTCATATATTTTAGTTTTCCAAGCGCTTGAATGACTTCTGGATGCAATCCCGTGATTCCACAGTCAAAAGATGAGCGTTCGCCTGCTTCTCGGATCATTTGTTCAAACTCAGTTCTTGTTTTTTGCACGACTTCTTCAATGCGTGCAGGATGAATTCGTCCATCTGCTACTAAACGTTCTATAGCAGTTTTTGCTATTTCTCTGCGGATCGGATTGAAGCAGGAAATAATTACGGCCTCAGGAGTGTCATCTATAATAAGATCGACTCCAGTGGCCTGCTCAATTGTACGTATATTGCGTCCTTCGCGACCAATGATTCGCCCTTTCATATCATCCGTAGGCAATGTGATGACTGAAACTGTAGCATCTGTCACAAATTCATTTGCTATCCGTTGAATAGCGGTGGAAATAATTCCACGTGCTTTTTCATCGGCAATGCGTCTTGCTTCTTCTTCTGCAGCGCGAATTTCTGCACTTGCAGATTTTCTCACTTCGACTTCAATAGCTTTTTTCAATTGTTCACGCGCTTCTTCCTGTGAGAGTCGAGCTACGGATTCGAGGCGTGATTTGCTTTCTTCAACGGTTTCTTCCGCCTTTCTAAGAGCTTCTAAAACTTTTTTTTCTTCAGTTTCAATGGACTCCGTTTTTCTTTTCAGTTCTTTTTCTTTCTGATCGAGTTGCTGAGCTTTTTTTTCTATTGTCTCTTCTCTTTTTTGAATTCGTGCTTCTATTTTCTTGATTTCAAGATTTTTTTCTCTTTGTGCTCGTTCAAAATCTCGACCTTCATTAATAGCAAGTTCTTTCGCTTCTCTGAGAGCTTTTTTAACAAGTTCATCCGCTTGCGCTCGGGCTTCCCCAAGTCTTTTCTCCGCTTCTTCATGTTTGATCTTTAAATCCTGCGTTAGGGCGCGCATGTTCATTGTATGAACCCCCAAAAACGCTAGGGCGGCCACAGCTATTCCGATAGCTATGATCAGTACATATTCCCAAACACCCATGTTTTTATGACTCCAAAAATATAATTTCATTAATTTTTATGTCTAAGTAAATCCTTTTAGGGACATACCAACATTTTACAGTTTCCGACCTTAGAACATCGTATAGATTTTTACCAGTAATAGAATAAGTGGAAACAAAAAAGGCTGGCAATAAAAATTGCCAGCCTTTTTTTAAATAATGGTGCGGATGGGCGGACTCGAACCGCCATGCTTGCGCACACGCCCCTCAAACGTGCGTGTCTACCAATTTCACCACATCCGCAGTGAGGGGGTTAGTACCTTAGGAAAAATAAAAGGTCAACTTTTTCCTGTATGAAATTTTAAAAAAGTGAAGTTTAAAATAAAATAAAGTAAATTCAAGAACTTACACTAAATAGAAAGTCTCACTAATTTAGTAATTTGCTTGCATTTGTCATTCTTTCCTTTCAGGTTTAATCTTTCTATGATTTTGCATTCTATCAGGTTAAGGAGTTTTAAATGTCTGAAATAGTTGAACTTAATGATGATAATGGGGCTTCAGAGTTAAAGAAGGAGAATTTGGCGCTTATCGACTACTATGCGCCTTGGTGTGGATCCTGTCGTATGGCATTGCCAATGTTTAAAAAAATTGCGAATGAACTGGGTTTGCCATTGTATAAGATTGATGCGGAAAAAAATGAAAATTTGCGTGGATTAATAGAAATAGAAAATCTTCCAACTGTTGCAATATGGAAAGACGATAAAATGATAGCCAGTATTTGTACGACAAAGGAAGAAGGGCTGCGTTCATTTTTGAAATCTCATGGTATTGGTGGTTGATATGGATATAAAAGTAATTAAAGAATTATCGCAAAAATATTCTCAGGATGATCTTTTAAAATTTGCAGATGAACTTGAAAACTCCGAAAAAACAAGCTGCCCAGAATGTCAAAATAACTCAGATTTAAATGAAGTTATGAGTAATTTTCTGCAAGCATGTGAAATTAAAAAATTGATTGACAATGGTGTTTCTTTAAATGAGGCTGTCAGAGAATTTACAAAAAGAGTGAGAACTGTTTTGTCATAATATGAGAATCGCTAAATTGAATAAAAATAATGTTGCAAAAATTTCTTATCCATTATTTGCATTTATGTTACTTATTCTTCCTTTATTTAATCATGTTTTTGCAAGATTAAATGCAGGCTTAGCTGTGTTAAGTGGTATTTTATTGTCTCTGATCTTGCAAAACCCATATCATAAGCAGACTAAACAAATTGCAGCAAAATTTTTATCATGGTCTATTATTGGATTAGGCTTTGGTATGAATTTGATAAAAGTTGCAGAGGTCGGACTGAATGGAGTTACATATACCATTATTGGGATCGCTTTAACTTTGATTTTAGGAATAATAATTGGAAAAATTTTAAATAATAAAAGAGATATGTCCCTTTTAATTTCAGTCGGTACAGCAATTTGTGGAGGCAGTGCTATTGCTGCACTAGCTCCAGCAATTAAAGCAAATAATAATGATATTTCTGTATCATTAGCTATAGTCTTTATTTTAAATGCGCTTGCTCTTTTTATTTTTCCACCTATAGGAGAATTCTTTAACTTATCTCAAGTGCAATTTGGTTTGTGGAGTGCATTGGCAATTCATGACACCAGTTCAGTCGTAGGCGCAACTTTGGCTTATGGTGAGCAATCCTTAGAAATGGGTACGACTGTTAAGCTTGCGCGGGCAATATGGATCGTTCCAGTCGTTTTTTTGATAGGAATTTATTATGCAAAATATATTTTTAAAAACGGGGAAAATCCAAAAGAAAAAGTAAAAAAACCTTGGTTTATAATTTGGTTCCTCTTAGCAGCGGCAATCGTAACTTGGGTCCCATCTTTGCAAGCACCTGGTCAAATTATACGTGGCATTTCAGAAAGAATGCTTATTATTATTTTATTTTGTATAGGCTCAAACCTTTCTCGCTCAGCAATAAAAAGTGTAGGGATTCATCCATTTATTCAAGGAGTATTGCTTTGGTTAATTATGGCTTCACTTACATTTATGGCAATATATTTTCATAAGATCGGTGTTTAGTTATATTTTATAAATTATCATTTAATATTTTTTGTTGCATGCTCACCATCAGATTTTTTTAAAGTCAAACTCAAGATAGATACTGGTAAAATACAAAGTGCTAGAATAAAAAAAGTAGTTCTAAAAGCTTCTATTGCTTTCGGATTATGTATTGGAAAAGTATAATAATTAAGAAAACTAATCAAAATAAAAGAAGAAAATCCAATGGATATACTATTTGAAAATTGGCGGATTGTGACATCAAGACTTGTAGCGGTGGCAGAAATATTTTTGGGTACATCGACATAGATCATTGGTCCATTGCTCGAGAAAGCTAAAATATTAAAAAAACCAAAAATAGCAGTTGAAAATATTATATAAATAAGACTGCTATTTTGATTAATAAAAGAGATTAAAATAAGCGCAAAACATATACCAAATGGTGCGATTGAAAGAACTCTTTTGAATCCATATCTTTTTAATATTCTTGGAGATATACCACGCATAATGAGAGCACCAACGGCCATGGGGGCGACTAACAATCCGGATTTTAAAGGTGTCATACCAAATTGCAATTGAAAGAGTAATGGAAGGAGAAAAGAAACACCGCCAGTAGATATATAAGTTATACTATTTCCGATAACTCCTGTCCTAAAAGTTTTTATTTTAAAAAGAGTTAAATTTAAAATAGATTTTTCCTGCATTTTAATTGCATGATATATGAATAAAAGAAGAGTAAATGAACCAATTGTAGCTACAAAAGTGTGTAGTTTACTTGAAATTAAGTTTTCTCCAACTGTTTCCAAGGCAACAGTCAACGAGGCTAATGAAATTCCAGATAAGAAAAACCCTTTTAAATCTAAGCGTTTTTTATTTTCTGCAATTTCGTTGGGAATATATTTTTGCACTAATAGATAAGTTAAAATACCCATCGGAATATTAATAAAGAAAATGATGCGCCATGTTGTGTAGGTCGTGATAACTCCACCTAATAAAGGACCTACAATTGGACCAAAAAGTGCTGGAAAAAATATCAGCATGGTAGCGCGTACAAGTTCAGATGGAGGAAAAATACGTACCATAATGAGGCGTGCAACAGGTGTCATCAGTGCGCCGCCAAATCCTTGGATAAAGCGAAATATAGAAAGTTCTACCAGAGAAGTTGCAAGACCACAGAGAATAGAACTTATGGTAAAAATAATGATTGCAGAAGATAAAACCGGTTTTGTGCCGAAGCGATCTGCAGCCCAGCCGCTTATGGGTATAAACATAGCTAAACTCAGCAAATAACTAGTCACTGCAAATTTTAAGTTTACAGGATTGGCTTTTAGTGAATGTGCTATATCTGGAATCGCTGTATTAATTATGGTTGTGTCAACCATTTCGATAAACATAATTCCAGCCAATATCCAAATAATAACCCTTTTATTAATATCTTCTGGATTCATTTTAAAAAATCTTTCTGTCCTTTAAAGCAGGAAGTCTTGTTCTAGATTCATCTATACTTGATTTATAAATGTCGGCGGTCATAATTCCTGTTTCTTCATTCATTCGAGCTATGATTTTTCCCCAAGGGTCAATAATCATGCTATTTCCATAATTTTTCTTTTGACCATTCAAGAAGGAGCCTGTTTGGTTGCAAGCTACAACAAAACATTGATTTTCGATAGCGCGCGCACGTAATAAAACTTCCCAATGATCTTTGCCTGTTTGCCAGACAAAAGCTGCGGTTACAAAAATAATATCGAAGAAATTATCTTGTTTTAAGGCAGAGCGGATGATTTCGGGAAAGCGCAAATCATAGCAGATGATATTGAAAGCATTCCAGATCCCCTCTGAAGTATTTAATTGATATGATTTTGGATTTTCTCCGATTTCATAGGAATCACTTTCACAATAGAGAGGATTGCCATTTTTATCATGCAGATTAAAAAGATGTTTTTTTCTATATGTAGATAAAACTTCGCCATTTTTATTATATGTTACGCAGGTATTATAAACTTTTTTAGAATTATTAGGTATTTCTTCTGAATGACTGCCGGCTACAATATTCACTTTATATTCTTTTGCAGCAGTTTGAATTTGAGCAAATATACCTTCATGTAATTTTGATTTTGTTTGTACTCTGAGACTCTCGTCTCCCATATATGTAAACATTTCGGGCAGAACAATAGTTTCTGCTCCTTGTTTTGCCGCTTCTGCAATATTATTTAAGGTAATTTTAAGATTCTCGTTGACGTCATTTTGAGGGTTTAACTGAAGACAGGAAATGCGCATGAAAAAAAACTCCTTGTAAAAGGGATAACCTCTTTATTAAAATTAGAGCGAAATATTTTATAGCATAAGACATATGTAATTTCATTCTTGAGATATAATAAAATTAGTCACTTTTGCATTATTTGAAGCACCAGCCGTTGCTGTTATTTGGCTGAATAAATTGGCAAGAAGTGATGAACCAGTCGTTGTTCCTGCTGAGATACCTGCACTTGATAAATTTGTTTGTGCATTTTGCAGATTTGTATAGACATTTGATGAGTCAGTTGCACTCATTGCATTGGTAAGTGCAGTTGATATATTGCCTGAACTATCTAAACAATCTGCTTTTATAATTAAAATTGCGAGACCTGCTTGAGCAAGAGCCAATTGGTAATTTTGATTTGCCGTACGTTGAGAAGCAGATATCGTGCTTAAAATATTAACTGCGTTTGTCATATATGTTATATTAGTGGAAGTTCCGCTAGGCATTGAAGCCAAAATAGCTTGAAAATTATTTTTTGCGCTGCTTGTATTCGTTAAAATCGAAACAGTGATATTCAGTAGGTTGTATCCTGCGGAAAGCATATAAGCTGTGCCAAGCATACTAATGGCTTGAGTGTCATTAGGATTGCTGTTCAAATAAGATACTAAAGAACTGATGGCAGAAGGATAATCTCCTGAATAAATGCTGCTTTGTGCTTTGTCTTTTTGACTTTCTGTTGATAATGAAGAGAATAAATTGCTATTGCCACAGGAAATAAAAACGGGTGAGGTAGAAAAAAGCAAAATAATAGTAAATAATTTTATTTGAATTTTATTTAAAATCATTTTAACCACCCAAGCATAATCCGTACAAAAAATCTTTCACTTGGTAGAGAACCAGTAATTTTCCCGATTTCTTCTGTATACATACCGCCTTCTATTTTAACTATTTTAAAGTTTAAAAATAATCCAAATGTTGGGTAACCTTGATTGAGTCCAGTCATTATTCCAAAGAAATTATTTAAAATATATTCAGCTCCTAAATGTATTCTTTTACCAATTTCTGCTTTTTCTGTATTACTTATATCTCTAAAATCTAGGTAGAGACCCACCCGACTTTTTTTTGTGCCAAAAGTTGTCTTAAAGCCTGTATCAAAAACAGTTGGTTCAGAAGATGGAGCTGTGCTCCCTTCTGGAACTGTCCACCGATATTGCATGCCAAGATTGCGCACAGTGAATCCGAGTTGGGTCGAGCTTTCCTTATGTAAAACAAGAAGAAAGCCAATATCTGCGCCCACCCCACTGCCGACATTAAGTGAGTTATTAATAATAGTTTTAAGTGAATTATTTGAGAGTTTAGTATCTACATCAAGGGCAGATATTGCAAGGTCCACTTCTTTTTTCTGAATATATTTTCCATTTAAGCCAACGAGGAAATGGCCATCAAAAAAATCGTGCGCTAAAGTTAAATAAATACCTGCACGATTTGCGCCATAAATATTTGCTGTTGGTATTCCTGTTGATGGATCAATTCCTGCATAAATATTTGAATTTATTCTATCCATCACACCAAGTGATACTTTCTTGAAAACGATTCCCGTAAAACTTTGGCCAGCAGCACTATAAACTTTGTTCTGATTCCCAGCTAAAAGGGATGCCACATTCCCATTGCCCTGTGCTGAGTCATAAAGGCTCTTAATATTGCTTGTCCCTTCTATTTGAGGGCTGATTAATACGATTTCATTTAAAATATTATTTGTATATGCAATTGCTGCTGGATTGTAAAAGATTGAATCTCCTCCATTTGCATCAGCAATGCCAGAATCACCGCGACCTAAAAAGCGAGATGAGCGATATTCCCTTTGCAATTCTTGGGAATAAATGGGTTGAATTTTAAATAATAAAATAAATAGAATAATTGTATTTAAGTTGCATTTAATAGTTTTAATTATTCCATCCATGGATATGTCCTTATCCTTTGATTCATTCAAAGGCTTACGGAAATATCGGAATAAAAAAAGGGAACTTTATTTTAAGTTCCCAAAATTAAAGCAGTATATTGATTTGTTTTATAGAATTTGATTATTCTGCTTAAGAGTTTCGATTCTCTGCGCCAAAGGTGGGTGGGTAGAAAACAATTCTAAAAAACTCGATCTGTTAGAAATTTGAAAAGCAGCTAGGGAAGAAGGTGCTTTTTCTTGTTCCTGTAAAGGTAATTCATAGGCTCGTTGCAGAGCGCTGAGTGCTGCGATCATATTGCTTTTGCCGGCGAGTTGTGCTCCGCCACTATCAGCTTTAAATTCTCTTATCCTTGAGAACCAGCAAATGACAAGACTGCCTAAAATACTGAAAAGTATTTCAAGAACAATAATAACAATAATATTGACGATCGGACGGATGTCCTCTTTCACGAATTGAGTTGTGGCAAAGGCGATAATTCTTGCAAAAAACATGACAAATGCATTTACCACACCTTGGACAAGAGTCATGGTTACCATATCACCATTTGCAATATGTGAAATTTCATGGGCAAGAACACCATCTACTTCGTGTTGATTCATATGTTCTAATAATCCGCTTGATACAGCGACCAGCGATCTTTTTTTAGAAGGGCCCGTTGCAAAAGCGTTTAAATCAGAGCTTTCAAAAATACCAACTTCTGGAGTAGTGGGCAGACCTGCTTTTCTGGCTAATGCAGCAACTCGATTATAAAGATCCCTTTCCCGCGCGTCAGCATTTGTGGGATCAATGACAGAGATGTTCATCGAAAACTTTGCCACCCAGCGGGAGATAGCAAGGCTGATAAAAGCACCGCCAAAACCCCAAATGAAACAAAATGCGAGCAAAGTACCGTAATTTATTCCTCTTTCTGACATATAATGATTTACACCAAGTACCGAAGTTACGATGGTAATGGTAATCATTACTAATATATTTACGGCTAAAAAAAGTATAATGCGTTTTGCCATGTCGTTATTTCCTCCCCTATCGAACTCATATTAAATATACTATATAAATGTAAAAGAATAAATTCTCTTTAGAATAAATTTTATTCTTACAATTAATTTAACAAAGGTTAAAAGCTTTATGGTTTATTCAGACCCTCTTAGTGCAAAAATTGATCAGAAAAAAGTAAAAGTTCGGGTGCAAAATATTCTCGATATGAAAAAAAATTCTAAACGAATTTCATCAATTACCTGTTATGATGCAACTTTTGCCCGCATGATCGAATCAACTGAAATCGATATAGTTTTGGTAGGTGACAGTTTAGGCAATGTAATTCAGGGTAAAAAAAGCACTATAAATGTGTCAATTCATGATATTGCATATCATATAAGCTGTGTCTCATCAGCATTAAAGACCCCCTTATTGGTGGGAGACATGCCTTTTTTGAGCTCTGGAATAAGCCGTGCAGAAACTGCTCACAATGCTGGGATATTGTTACAAGCTGGGGCGGAGGCTGTTAAAATTGAAGGAGCAAGTTCAGAAATATGTGAGCAAATTCATTTTTTAACCCGACATGGCATACCTGTGATGGGGCATATAGGACTTATGCCACAAAGTGTACATGCTTTGAGTGGCTATCGCATACAAGGTAAAAATGAACATGATAAAATGAGGCTTCTGACTGAAGCGCAAAAATTGCAAACAGCAGGTTGTTTTGCCATTGTGCTCGAGCTTATTATGCCCCAAACAGCAAAAGAAATTTCTGAGTCATTAGAAATTCCTACGATTGGAATTGGCTCTGGCAATTTTTGTGATGGAAATATACTTGTGTTGCAGGATATGTTAGGAATGAATAAGGAATTTAAACCAAAATTTTTAAAGCATTTCTTAGAATTAGAGGATTCTATAACTCAAGCTTTAAATGAATATTGTGCTGACGTTAGAAATGCAAAAAGTGAATTAATATGATTGAAAAAAAATTAAGTATAGAAGAAATAAAAGCACGTTTAAAAGTTGTTTGTATATGTAAGGGAATTAAGCAAGCAAGAATTTGTGAGGCGATTGAAAAAGGGGCAGATACGGTTGAAAAAGTTAATAAAGTAACAGGAAGTGGGAGTGGTGGATGCAATGCGACGCGCTGTGGTCCTGTGATAAAAAAGTTGGTTGAAACCAAAGGAAGAATTTTGCTAGAACCTTATAAAACTGAAGTGGAAGACGATGATCTTAATTTCTAAAATTATCTTCATTTTCTAATTTTATATAGTGATTTAAACTTTCAATAATAGAATAAGAGTGTGGATAGTCTCTGCGAATACCTATGTGAAAGTGAGTTGAACTCTTTTTTATAAAAGGAATATCAAATATTTTAGAATCCTTTATATCTTTCTTTAAATCGTGATAAAATCCAAGATTAGCAACTATAAAGTCAATTTTATTGGCGTTCATTTTGGAAATACAATCTGTTCTTTTAATTACTTTTATTAAGTTAATTTCACTTAGATTTGCTTCACTCCAAGCATTGCCTTTATAATCACAGATGCGGTATTTTTTTAGATCTTCAATATTTTTAATTTTTTTTATCTCATTTTCTAAGTTCTTTTTTGTATATAATAAAAAGTTTTTTATAATAAAAGAGGATTTTTGAGTAAAATAAGCATACTCTTTTCTTTTCTCAATTGGAGTTGTTATAAATCCATCAGCTTCACCACTTTGTACCATATATTGTGCTTTTTCCCAAGAATAAGATTCATTAGTAACTTTAATATTAATTTTAGAAAATAGCTCTTTTATATAGTGAGGGAATATCCCATTTGCATCATTTTTTTCACTTGAAGATGAATAACTGTAAGGATAAAAATCATTAAAATAAACAAAAACCATTTCTTCAGCAGCATAAGCAGATAAGTTAAAAGTATGTGAAAATAGAATTGTTAGGTATACAAATAATTTCATCTCATTCCTAACTCAATCATCTAGAGTGTGTGAGATATGATTTTAAAATATTATATAAAAAACATAAAACATGAATTTTGACAGGAAAAAAAATCAATTTTTCTTGTGCGGAGAGAGAGATGAGGTAAAGAAAGAAGAGTGGCAGGCCAGGAGGGACTCGAACCCCCAACAAGCTGATTTGGAATCAGCCGCTCTACCATTGGAGCTACTGACCTACACGAATTATTGTCGTTACCAGTTGGCAATGATTTGGTCAAGCATCAAGAACTGTTGGAATCAAAGTTTTTAGAATCGGGTGAATGATATGTTAAAATTAAAGCATTTAGGGACAGGCGAAATATTTTATGCAACAAGACAGTCGGCAGGCTTTGATATCTGTGCAAATCAGGAATTAACATTAAAGGCAAAGTCTTGGGCCTTAGTAAAAACAGGGTTGAGGATCGTTGAATCTGTTGATTCCCAATTGATTAAAATAGGTGATCAAAAGTGTAATGCTGTTGCAGAGATTCAGTTGAGACCTAGAAGTGGCTTAGCTGTAAAATATGGAATAAGTGTTTTGAATTCTCCAAGTACGATAGATGCAGATTACAGAGGCGAAATAATGGTAAGTCTTGTAAATCATTCTGATAATGATTTTAAAATTCAACCTGGGGATCGAATAGCTCAGGGGGTTTGTGCTCTTACTATTCAACTTCCAGGAATTAAAGTGAAAGACGTTGAACGGGGGGAAAGTGGATTTGGCTCAACTGGAAGAAATTGAATAGAGCAAGGCCTTGACTCGCTCCTTTAGGGCGAGAAGTTCAATGGAAATAATTTGGCCTAAAGACTTGGGATCATTCCATTCTTCCCAATCCATTTGTATTGCCTGTGCAAAATGAACTTCTTCCCAATCCATTGTTTCAATTGACAGGCAGGCATCATCCCAATCCATTGTTTCAATTGACAGGCAGGCATCTTCCCAATCCATATTTTCTAAAGGTGGTCTATAAATATAAACTCCAGATTTCCAATAAGCATTAGCTGCGGTATCTTCTGAAAGTTTAAATAGTTGCTCTTTTCCTATGTTAACATTCATTCCATAAAGCGTATTTGTATAAGCAAAAAATGGGATATTAGGATTTATCCGCATAAATTCTTCCATAATTTGATTTGATCCAGCATGACAGATGATAAGAACAACTGAATCGATTAGGTTATTCATCTTTAAATCATTAATTTCAAATTGAAAGTATTGCATAAATTCAGGCACGGTGATGAGATGCTGTTTAGAAATATCCGGGGCTAATATTTCTTTAATATTTTCAAAACCATGCGCAATAATATACAAAGGCTTTTTTAAGTTATAATTCATTAAAATTTTAGGAGCTATTATTTTTCTTACATTTTTACCAGCTTCAAATTTATCAAGGTTTATAATATTTGAATATTCTTGATGAATTTGAGAATACCCATTTAAATTCAAATGTAAAAATGAAAATATAATTATTTTATAGAAAAAAATTCTCATATTATAAAGTCTTAGAAAAATTATACAGATAAAAGCAACGGTACTACTTTTTATTTAAAAGTAAAGACTCATATCCCTTGCTAAGCAGGGTACTATCCAACTGAGGGACGAAATTGCTAAGAGTTAGGCAAATGGTATTTGAATTACTTACTCTTAACTCTGCATCATATTTTTCTCAGCCATTTCATTCGCTCGAATTTAAAAAAAAGATATCATAAGGTTTGAGCGAGATAAGTTTTTATTGACCGATTGGTCAATATGTGGTATTATTACGCAGCTTAAGGGCAATGCTGTTTTTAGACTTATCATAATAATTTTAGGAGTTTATTTCTTATGGATGACCCTTCGGGTAGCGTGACAGATCGAAGTCAAAGTTTTCAATATCCTGTTGATAAAGCACTGAGCCTTGAAAGAACTATTTATTACATTCCAGAATCAGTTTCTGCACAAATTCAATTGTTTTCAGCTGTTAAGAATATTTGTAGCACATTTGATGAAATATTAAGGTATCTTGAAGATGGCAAGGTGGATAAAATTGTTTTTCACCCAATGACAGCCTCTTCAGATAGAAAATACATTGTCCATTGGGCAAAAGTATTTAATCCCAACATTATTGAGCAGTTAAATAATAACTTTCCTGCTAAATCATACAATCCAAATCACGTTGCATAAAATCAAAGTCATTTTGCTGTCTCATCATCCAAATTTTGAGTGATACTGAGTGGACTGACTTGCTCTTTATTTTTGGAAATGTAAAATATCTTAGAAGAATGGATTTCTTTTGTGCTGTGAGATTCTTTTTATGAAAGAACAAACTTATAATAAGTTAAAAAATTTTCATAGAGTTAAAAATATAAAAGAAATTTCTCAGAAGAATATAAACCTGGGCATCTTTGAAAATAATACAATTATTAAGATTCAAGAGAATATCTATAATTACAAAAAAAAAGAGCTTGAAAGATTAAGAAAATTGGAAATTTTAATGGAACTTTTAAAGAAAATAGAAGAAAAATCCCTACATTTCAAGTATACTTTTAAATAAATTGCAGGTTAGTTATGAGAAAAATTCTTGTTGTTAATGGCCCAAATTTAAGTTTATTAGGCAAACGTCAAACCCATATTTATGGGTTTGAAAGTTTGCAAACTATTATTCAAAATTTAAAAAAAATTGCAGAAAAAAATGATCTTATCCTAAAGGATTATCAAAGTAATATAGAAGGAAATATCGTTTCATTTTTAAATGACGAATATTTAGAGCTTTTATCCAAAAAAAATATCAAAACATTAACAAATTTAAATATGACAGAACATGTTAATATTGCTGGAATAATTATTAATCCTGCAGCTTATACACATACAAGTGTTGCCATTCATGACGCCCTAGAAGTTTTTTCACAAGAAAATATTCCGATTTTTGAAGTGCATTTAAGCAATATTTACGCACGTGAAGAATTTCGACGTAATTCTTTTGTGAGTCCAATTGCAACTGGGGTTATTTCTGGGCTTGGCTCATTTGGTTATACCGTTGCTCTTCACAGAATCATAGAGTTGGTATAAAATGTTAGAAAAATTACTTAATTTGATATCTTACGAAGAGCTTATCTTCTCTTTTAAAGAGAAAGAGCTTTATGAAGAATTTACGGTTCATCATGAAACGTTTGCCTTAAGATCAGCAAAAGTTGTCAAAATTTCCGATGCAGATTTGTTGCGCAAGATTCTACCAGAAGAGTTCTCTTCACAAATGTTTGGTTCTGGACATTTAAATTTACTGGCATTTGTCTTTGCGCTCAGACATAAAATCTTAGCTCTCAATTCTATGTTTCATCTCTCGGCTCTGAAACAAAATAAAGACCCCTACTTTCATCAGACAAAAACTGAGTTCAGAAAAATATTTGGTGGTACTTTTATTGATGAATTTGACAATATTTTTGAAATGTTACTTCCCACTTTTTGGGGGAACTCAAAAAAATTACCGATATTAGGTTTTTCAGCAGTTGGATGTCATTTTGTTCTGAGAGATATTCATTCTTGTAGAGCATTTGATGCATATAATATTCCATTTTGTAAAAATTATGCTGAAGGTACCTTTTGCAGATATCATGCACAAGAAAAATATTGGATTAAATCGATTACTGAAGAAGCTTCTGTTCAAGCAAAACTTTCTCAATTCTATTTAGATCCAATGAATTTTTCTCAATTTGATGAAGCAACTTTAGAAAAACTCGTTAACGGTTTCTTCTCACACTTTAAAGCATTTCATGAAAGTAAACATATTCCATTTATTTCCCAAGAAAGAGTGCAGTTTTTATTAAATTTTTATAGCTTTTCGGGACTTGAAGATTTAAAAGAGAAGGGTACTATTGAATTGCGTAAACGCTTTCTTGAAAAGGCAAAACAATATCATCCCGATGTTGGTGGTGCACATGACTCTTTTCGTGAAGCTCGTGAAAATTATGAATTTTTGAGAGAGATCTTAGTTCGATGAATCAATTATTTTATAAAATGGATGCGTTTAATTTTGTTCCAATTAAACGCACTCCTTGGGGTGGGGCTAAAATTTCAGCTCTCAAAAAAAAATACTTTCCAGAAAATAATGAAAAAATTCCTCAGAATATTGGTGAAAGTTGGGAAGTATCGACAGATGAACAATTCCCTTCATTTGTTTATTTAAAAAACAATGAAAAAGTAACATTGAAAAGTCTCTTGCAGAATAATGCCCAGGCGATTTTAGGAAAAAATACTTCTTCTAAATATGGAGCACATTCGCCGTTGCTTTTAAAATGGCTCAATGCAAACGATCTTCTTTCCGTCCAACTTCATCCAAATAATGGAAATTCTCTCTTAAAAAGTAATGAATGTGGGAAACCTGAAAGTTGGCTTGTGCTTGACACCGATGAAGCTGGGTTTGTTTACTTAGGCTTTCAAGAAAATTTAACAAAAGAACAAATTGTTCAATATCTTTTAAATGATGAACCTGAAAAATGTTTATACCGTTATGAGCCAAAAGTCCTAGACTATATTTCTGTTCCTGCAGGTTGTGTTCATGCTGTTGGCACAGGTGTATTTGTTGCTGAACCCCAGTATGTTCTACCTGAAAAATCTGGAAAGACGTGGAGAATTTCTGACTGGCGCAGACTCTATGATGATAACGGAATGAAATCGAGCAAGGGAATTCCGAGAGAGTTACATGTTGAAGAATCTTTGCAAGCAATTGATTGGAGTCTTCCACGCGGGAAAAAATTAGAAGAAAAACTCGTGCAGAATATGCAAAGTAACAAACCTTTTTATGGTGATGAAAACAATCCTTTTGCATTGCAAGTCTTTTGTGAAAAGGGTAAATTTCAGTATGACCCGCTTATAAAAGATACATTTTCTGTTGTCACAGTTTGGGCAGGTGAAGTGATTTTAAAATGTGATTCAGATACTCTCATAATGCATGGTGGTGAAAGCGCACTTGTTTCTTCAGAGGCAAGGCAAGTAACAATTCAGCTAACACAATATGGCAATGATAAGTCTTGTGCTGCTTTTTTTGCTTTCAATGATGAGGTCTTTTGATGGCATTTATTAATGAAGCCACAGGTGATATTCATTTTAAAATTCTTTATATAGGCAGTCAAAGTGCTGGTAAAACAGCAAATATTCAATCACTTTATTGTGATACACATGCAGAACTGAGTTTGAAAGATCACTCTTCGCTGTTAGAAAATATGCCGAGGAATACTTTTTTTGATTTCTTGCCTCTTTCATTTGGTGAAGTTGCAGGGCGTAATGCAAGAATGCATCTTTATACTTTGCCTGCGCATACATTATGGCCGACAGTAAATATTAATTTAATGTTAGGCGTGGATGGGATCGTGAATGTAATAGACAGCCGCGTTCGTTTTCTAGATAAAAACGAAACACAAATTCAATATGTTAAAAAGCTTATTGATTCATTGCAGCTTGATTTTAACAGTATTCCATTTGTATATCAATTTAATCATTCTGATGCCCCAGATGCTTTGTCGTATGAAAATCTGACAAAAAACTTTTTATTAAAAGAGGAAGATTGCTTTGCGGCTATTGCGCACCAAGGAATTGGGGTTATGCAATCTTTCAATCGTATCACCGATAAAATTATTCAAAAATTTATTTAATTTCTATTGTCGCATATTTTACAGGCAAAATTGAAGAGAAACATATATCTATGATCTTCGAATCTTTCAGCTTTAGACTAAAGATCCACTATGATCTTCGTCAGATGGATTTTTAGTCTATTTTAAAGTGATCCACCTTAAAAATATCTTGCTTTATCATTGTTATTTTCTTTCATAAATATCTAAAATGTGTATAATGAGGGGAATTAATTAAATATCAAATAAATTGATATTTAATTAAAGCTATTAAAGAATTTTTTTCAATATCACCTTGTTAAAAAATGCAATAAATATTATTTTTAATTTGAAAGATTTTTAATTAAAAGAATCTTTCTGAGTTACTTTGTTATAACGTAATTTAATAATATTATATAAATTTATTCTTATGTTTTTTGTAATTTTATATATTTGACATAAAGGAAACAGAAATTGTCATTAGGAATGAGCGGAAAATCTTCTTCATCGGATATTAAATATGATTTTTCTAGAGGATTTGGTGCACAAGATTTTAAAACAATTGATACATCTTTATGGGAATCCCTAATCGATTGGATAAATTCTTTAGCTAAAGTAGAATATAAAGTCGTTGCAAAGTATTATAATAAACTAAAGCGCTATTGTAAAGAAAATTTATATTTAGATAAAACTCTCAAGCTTTATTTTTTATTCAGAATAAGATTGGAGTTAGGTATTCACCCAGAACGGAATATTGAAAGTATTTGCTTCAATGTCTACATAGTAACGTCTAACTTATCAAAATTAAAGTCCATTGATCAAGTTATGACGAATCTTTATAAGTGCACAAATTTTGTAGACCCGATTGATATTCATAAGATAAATAATTGGGATACAAAATTTTTTACAGATCCAAAAACTTATCTAAATTTACAGAATTTAGATAGTTTTATTTTTCTGGTGCATCCAATCGATGAAGAGAATTTTAATAAAAAAGAATTTATTAAAATTGAAGAGAGTTTTAAAAATAATGATGCTCTTTTGACGAGTGTTGTATCTTCAAAACATAGGTTTTTTTATAGAAATGTTTCACTTATATTAGCGGTCCCGAAACAGAATGTAATTTCTACTTATAATTGTAAAGATAAAACATCGAGACTGATGACTCCAGCAGAAGTCATCGAAAATACAGTATTGCAAAACACAGAAGTCATCGTATGTGGCAGAGTCGGTGTCAGTATACACCCAAGATATCCAGTATCAAGTGAAATTAAAGTGATAGGAGTAATAAATGTTATTGATAAAAATTCAGAATTAAGTGAAAATGAATACCAAGCTATTGAAAAATATTCACATAAAATAAAAAGAAAATATAACGTACCAATTATTAAAATTGATGGGTTTTTAGAAAAATCAAAGCAGATTAATTAGAATAACCAACCTATTTTTAAAATATTCCAATAGGGTAATGGATAATTATTTAAATTATCTACTATACTTGATTGGAGTTGATTAGATAACGCTATGTATTGATCACTTGAAAGAATCGAACTGACATAACTGGCGACTGCAGGATCAGTGAACGTACTAGTTAAAGTAACTGTGTTTTTAACTGGAAATTGCACACCAAACTCTGACCCAAAAGCAAACCAACCATATTTTCCTCCCCACGTTGCAAGCCAGCCGATTTGGGGAGTCAAGTAAATTGAAGTAACTCCTATGTCTTCAATTACTGGAGTTGATGTGTTTACTCCTAAAATAGTTACGTTAACATCTGCATTGGCATTTAATTTAATATGGCGTTGTCCATACGCTACTCCAAGAAAAAATGATGTGCCAAAAGGAAATATACTCAATTTACCTTCAAATTGAGTGTATTTCATTTGCAGTGTATTGATTGTAAAACTACTGCTTTGATTATTTAATAAAGATTTTATTTGCGGAATAGCAAATAAGTTCACACTGTTATATCCAGCGTAACTCACAGATAATCCAATGTATTTAAAAATTTTTGATTCAATACTGAAATTTGGACCCATCAATAAGCCAAAACCTACCATCGGACCGATCCGAAAAGATCCAAACAAGCCATCATCTGCATCCGGCCTAGATTCTTCTTTTTTCTCAGCCGTTTCTGATTTTTTCTCTTCCTTCTTATCCGCTGCTTGTTGTTCTGTTTTTTTTACCTCTTCAGCGGGTTGATTTTTGGGCTCTACCTCAATTTTTTTCTGAGGATTTAATGCGTCATTTGGCTTTAAAATCTTATTATTTGTCTTTTGAGAACCCTTGGATTGTATAAATGGATTATCACTTGGTATTGGATTTCGCGTTGTATCATTAATAAGTGGATTGTTAAGATATCTTTGAGAAATAGGTACGGTCGGATCTTCCTGAGCAGAAATTTTTGAGAAAAAACATAATAAAAATATGATTATAATTGTTTCCAGTGACTTCCTCATAAGGACTCAGATCTCCAGGAACTCCCATAAATTTAATTTCTAATAAAGATTATATTTTATTTGTTTATTTTATCAAGCTAATAAATTCACTCACCCATAAATCGCCTCTTATTTTTTCTTCATCAAAGAGAAAAATCGAATCATTATCTAGGATAATTTTACCCTCTTCTATGCCACGCTTGATTTTAGCATTTGCAAGAATCTTCTGCGAAATTTTTTTATTTTCTGTTACTTTTTCAAGCCAAGATAAAGAAATTCCTTTCGGAGTTCTTAGTAAAGTAAAGATCATTTCTTCTAAATATTCTTGTTTTGTACGTGAAGGTTCAAAGTGAATGGAAAAATTTTTCATCCTGTTTTCTTGTTGGGAAAAAATAAGTTCATCGTTACCGGGAGCATAACTTTTAATTTCCTCCTCGCCAATACGGTAACGAATACCAAAGGGATGCTCTTCAGAAGAAGGTAAAAGTCCATGCGCACCAGTTCCAATACCAACATAGGGCATTCCATACCAATAAATATTATTATGATATGTTTCCATTTTAGAAAAATTACTTGTTTCTAACTGTTTGAAGCCAAGTGATTTACACTTATTTAAAAGTAATGAATATTCCAAAGCAGCATTTTCGTCACATGCAATATCTTTATTTGCAAAAAGAGTTCTTTTTTCTATTGAAAGTGCATAGGCTGATACTCCTGTTGCTCCAGCCTCATTTAACTCCTGTATTTCATCAGCAATATTTATGGTACGGATTTCTTTTTTCAAACCATAAATTAAATCAACTTGAATATTATTAAATCCTGCCGCATGGGCCCATTTTATATTTTTTATCACTGTTTCTCGTGTGTGCTTTCGTCCAAGAATTTTTAAAGTTTCTGGGCAAAGAGACTGGGCGCCAAGAGTTATGCGATCGAAACCAACTGATAAATAATCAGAAAATCGACGTTTGATATTTGTAAGCGGATTTGTTTCTAAAGTCATTTCCTCGATATAGAAACGGTCACGAATTATATCTATGAGTGGTTTATAAACAAAAGCATCAAATAAACCAGGAGTTCCGCCTCCAAAATAAACAGTTGCGTACTCTTTATTTGTTGAAACGGGTATTTTTTTCAGAAAAAATTCAAGTTGAGCTGACAATTCAGAGAAAAATGAATTGACGTCTTTTTTGGTAAATTTTGATGTTTTAACAAAATCACAATATGGACAAATATGAGGACAAAAAGGAATATGCAGATAAATTCCAATTCTGGATTTTTGCTTAGGAAAAGAAATCATTTTTTTATTAACCACTTTCTTGAAGAAGAGTTTCTCCAAATTGTAAATACTGTTGCAAGAGCATTGTAGGTTTCTACTGGTTCTAATGTTGCAAAATTAATACGCATCTCATCACTATATGTGCCATAAGGATAAAAGATATGGCCTGGTGCAATGGATATTTGTTTTTCAAGAGATCGCGTATGCACTTTTTGTAAATCACCACCTTCCGGAAATTTAAACCATAAAAACATTCCAGCTTCTGGATGACTCCATTTTGAGTTTTGCGGAGCTAGTTTTTTAAGCATAGCTATAAGTGTATCTCGCTTGGAGCGATATTGATCACGTGATTTTTGAATATGTTTTTTGAGTATACCTCTAATAATCATCTCATATATGAGTTGCTGATCAAAAATCGAGGATGCTATATCTGTTTTTAATTTTGTTAGAATAAATTTTTGAATTATTTCATCACTGGCAACAATATATCCTAAGCGAATTCCTGGGGCAAAAATTTTTGAGAAACTTGAAATGTAAATCGTTTTCTTCAAACCATCCATAACAGAGAGTAAAGGAGGTAAAAACTCATCGAAATTAAGTCCTTTAAATATGTCTAACTCAACAATAATAGCATTTATTTCTTGTGCCAGATTTAATAAAGAGTGTCTTTCAATTGAACTGAGTATTCCTCCTGTGGGATTATGGCAATTGGTATAGGTCAAAATTATTTTAGGTTTTTTACTGCGAATTTCATTTTTCTTGTTTTCATCTAACATAAGATGCATTTGAGTTCTTTTAATTTCTATTATATCTAAGCAGCGGCTGGATAATATTGGAAAAAGTAAGGCAAAATTGGGTACCTCTATGACGACACTGTCTCCCGCGGATAAATAGGTGTCAAAGACAATATTTAAAGCATGCATTGCACCATTTGAAATAAGAATTTGAGAAGAATTTAAAACAGGCATGCCAATCTGTTCAAGTTCAAAGGTCAAAGCTTCCCTTAAATTTGCAAGTCCATGAATAGATGGATAGGAAAATATTGCAGTGTGAGAACTTGAAAGTATAACTCGCGAAATAGCTCTTAACTCTTCCATTACAGGCAAGTTTTTTGGAGGCTCAGCATTTCCTAAATAAGTTATGTTTTCATTAATAGAAGTAGAACAAGGTAATATTTTTGGAAGACATTCTTGAATTTGCAATTGAGGTAAAGTGTTTGTTTGAGACAAAATATTTGATTTTTCAGCAAAAGATGTGCGTTCATCAGGATTATTTTTTACAAAGTATTCATTTAAACTTCTTTGCTCAGCCTTATGGTTTCTTTTCATATTATAGCTGACATAATAACCGCTACCACGCTTAGCAGTGATAAAGCCAGAATCACATAATTTTTCATATGCGGAAATTACGCCAATTTTATTTATACTTAATTGAAGTGACAAATCTCTGATACTAGGTAATTTTGTTCCAATAAGAAGTGTACCGCTTCTTATTGCTTCTTCATATTGATCGGCTATTTGGTCAGAAAATGACTGCTTCCTATTGCGATCAATTTGAATTTTTTGAAAACCGACCATCACCTAATACTCCATAAATTCTAAGGATAATTATAATGAGCATTCTATTATAACTTGCTTCTTGTAGCATTTTTGTAAAGAACTGACCAGTACAGTTGCAATAAAGTCATCGGTACAGTTTGAACTTCTTGCATGAAAGTGTATCTAACGTTTTTCTGCACAATAATTTATTCTAATTTCATGATTAAGTGTCACAAAAGTATGAAACAAAATTGACTCTTAATTTTTAGCATAAAGATATTTAAGGAGGAGAAGAATATGAAAGAAAGAAATATTTTTGATATACACTCAGTTTACTTAAAAATGCCTGTCAACGATACATCACAATGGGAGCGTATTGAAGGAGTGAATGATGGGCAGGCACGTTTGGACAATAAAGCGGAGCAAAGTTTTATTGTTGACAGTCCGAAACTAAATAAAGTATCGAAAGCAAAATTAAAAAATATAGATTTTAATGGTGCTGTTAGAAAAGTTATTAAATTTTTGAAATAGATTTTTATAAAATTTCGTATTCTGATTAAAAACTCTCACTCCGCTCCACTTGGGAAACCTTAGGTGGAGTTATTTTTTTGCTATAATTAACTTATAAAACTTGCTGCTGCAACACGATAAATGCTGAGATAGCCTGTTCTTTTCCATAAATACTGCATAATATAAACTAACTTAGGATTGTGTTCTTCATTTTCTTTAAATGCTCTTGCAATGATTTCTGTCCATTCTGTTTTTTCTAAATTTTCCCACTTTGAGTCATACAAATTTTCATATTTTTTATGTAAATTTTCTAAATCCATGCGTTTTGGAAAATTAGCTTTAGAAAATAAAATACAGAGCATTCCTACCCAGTAGTTTTTAATAGCAAAAAGCTGTTGCTCTATAGGTAATTCATTTGCTATTTTTTCCATAGCATACAATGAAGTGAGCAAATGGAGAATGATAAAATCACCTGGCTGAGATAAATAAACAATTGTCATAGTGTAATAGAGCTGCTCCCAGGATAAAGATATTTTTTGTTGCATTATCCACAAAGGTTCTTCATAGATGATGGGATGTCCTTCATTTAATACTTTTACAATACGATATTGCAAAGAGTTTTTAAGATCAGGATGTATTTTTTGAGCCGCTGCGGATGTTTTATCAGAAATTAAACTTTCTGCCCAATTGTGAAGTTCTTCAAAATTGTTATCCCATTTTTCAGCAATATTTAAAATGGAATCTATAACAAATTTCTCATTCGAAGATTGTTTTTTAAAAAGACATTCTGGCTGACATGAGATAAAAGAATATGCCATATACGCAAGACCTTCAATCATCATACAGCGATTGTTTACGCTCAGACCCCACCCCAGGTGAATTGTTGCATGGGCTAAGGAGCCTGCCCAACCTGGCAGTAATTCCGGAAGATATTTTTTTAATAATTGATCTCTACCCAATTCTTTTTCTTGTTGGTCAAAAAAATTGTAGTAGGAAGCATAGCTCGTGCGATGGCCGAAATAATCTTTCCAATTATTTTCTGTAATAGAATTAATAGAAGGTTTAGTTGCCTCGGAAATGAGATCAGTCTTAGTTATGTAAGCTTTATGGTATGCTTTAATAATTTCTGTATCTGCCCCTAAACCTGCGAGGGCAATGACTGCATGCTTGGCATGATTTGTCGCATATTTAGAATATTCAATATAGTATGACCGATCATTTAACAACTCTTCAATTGGATTATTCTGTTGCATCTGACTAAACCTTTCTAAAAATAATCGTTGCTTATTATTATGATTCAATCGTTATCTAGAAAAAAAGTTAAAACATTTCATGTTTCATAGATGATTGAGTTTCTCTCTTGTTATCATTTTTCAATAGATACTAAAAATGTTTAATATATTTCTTAAAACTCTCATGATTTTAAAGTTATATAAAGATAATGTTGATGTCAATTTTTCTAAATAATTAATAGCTTTTCAACAGATTTATTTAAAATCACTTTAACTTTTAAGGGAAATTTTAGCTAATATTATTATTATAGTCAGCTTTCATCATTAAATATCGCTGACCGCTCCATGTGGTTTTTAACCAAGCTGAGTTATTTTTTATATCCCAGACACTCACTAATTTTGCTTTTTTTCTGTCCAAATGATCTTGAAAAAAAGCTGCTTTTATGTACTCTGGAGTGATTACAATCAGAGGCTCTGTACCAGCTATTTTGTTTTGCATATTTTGTGTGCTTAGATTTTGGATATCAAAATTTGGAAACTCTGTATGCGCTGCCATAATTTTTGTTTTTATGCCGTTTTCAAAATCATTATTCACTTCCCAATAAAATATACCACCGTGTTGAGCTTGAAATCTTTTTGATTTTCGCAGTTTCTCATATAAATATATATTTTCTGAGTGAAGTGGGTTTTCACCATTATAATCGGCAAAGCAAAAAAGATCATGATCTCCGTATATTTTTTTATTTGGAGCGATTTTTAAATATAAGAATGGTTCTTTGACGAGTACAATATCTTTATATTTTGTCTTGTATTCTCGATCTTCTTCAAAATATTCATAAGTTCTACTTTCAAAGATGCCTTTTAATTTCTCTGCAAGTTGTTTATCAATAAAATGCTTTTGTTTTATTTTTTTTTAAAGTGTTTTCCCAAATTTCTTCTTTGAGCGGGAGGAATGATTTCTTAAATTCTGCGAGGGAATTAATTTTTATACCAAAATTAATTCTATCATCTTCAAAAGGTTTATAGTGCACGACAGCACCAATATCTTTAGGAAGAATTTTAGGATTGAGAAGAGTGTCTTCATATTTGCAGGTTTTATTTTTTATTTCTCTGGGCTTTGTAGGATGACCAACTTCGTTTGCCCAAAAAGCACTACAAACAGTCGGTCGGATGACAATAGATAATCTAAATTGTCGCGCAATATAATAAGCTTCTTGTAAAGCGCCTTTGACCATATTGTTAATAATATATTCTTGTTCTGCATCTTTTTGTAGTGAGTTTAAAATATTTTTTTTCTTGAGATTATAGAGTCGATTTACAAATAAGTCACGATCATATATTGGTGATAGATCTGCTTCATTATAAGCAAAAACTTCTTCTTTAAAATAATTTTTTCTTAGCAAGAACTCTTTAAACATTTTTTTTTGAGGGAGATCGAAGTTTTTAAAATGGAGCATAAAAAATTTATCCTTTAAAACGTTTTAAAAATATTAAGAAATATAATTAAAATTTATTATTTTATAAATAAATCACATTATTCATTAAAGAGAACAATGTAGAATCAAAAAAAAAAATAAGCAAAAAGCAAACCATAACTTAACAAATGGAATTTAAGGTTGTTAACTTAGAATTAAATGGATGGAAAACGTTAAAAAAATGCATTTCACTTTTTAAAAGGATACCATAAAAAATGATGCCACTTTTATAGGATATTTATAAAAATTCATTTATGAATACATAAGTTTTTCCTGGGCTTGATTGACATTTAGGATGAGGCATGACAGTTTCCAACTGTTGATGGTTTTTAGAACTTTGATAGTATTTTTATGAATATTTTAAAGTTACACAAATTAAAAGGGAATTTAGTGAGAATCTAAAACTGTCCCGCAGCGGTATGAAAGAACGAAATCTGCATTAGAGCACTGGATATCTGGGAAGCTGCAGAGATTAGGAATCATATAGTTTGTATATGCGTGCTTTTAAGTCCGAAGACCTGCCATCATGCACTCAATGTAGGTGCTTATAGATCAAGATCCGAGGGGATCTTACTGTAAAAAAGAATAAAGTTATGTTCAAAATAATAAGTGTAAACTGTTGCACTTTAACATTTGCTGTATCTGCACAAAATTCTATTCTGCATCAATATGCTTCTGAAAATCAAAATAATCCCAAAGTGATTTCTGAAACTCTTGAAAATAAGCAAAACGTAATAACGATTCCTGTAATTCCTGAAATCAACGATTCTGAAAATTTAACTGTAGCAGAGAAAAAAAATCAATCTGCGCAGGAAGCTGTAGAAAATCCTGCTCAATTAAATGTCAATCAAGAAAATATTTCTTCGCAAATTGTCCCGGGCAGTGCGGCTGCGCCAAAAAGCATTTCTGACCTCGTTGATAAAGTAACAGCTGCGCAGGTGGAGCATTTTGGCGGAGAAGCAGGAGCGCTCAGAGTTCGACTGCGTGGCGCTCGTGCTTTTGAACCGACATATTATTTCAATGGATTTGTTTTAACCGGTGCTGGAAGTGGGGAGCAAAATTTAAGTTTGTTGCCTCTTACTTTTGTTGGGCAATTAAATGTTTATCCCGATTCACCACCTTTTTGGCTGAGTTCAATGGGTATCGCGGGAGATATAAATATTCGATCCTGTCGCAGGATTGATTGTTTTTTTTATGGAAAAAGGAATAGTAGCAATTTATTTAAACTTGAAACACGTATAGGATCTTTCGGCTATCAAGAAGGATCCGCATCTCACTCTCTTAAACTTGGGCAAAAAAGTGAAATCTATACTTCACTCGACTATACAACAAGCCAAGAGAATTATTCTGTCTTTAACAATAATAATTCCAATTTAAACGCAGATCAGGGAACCTACGAAAAACTGCAAAATAATGATTTTTCTAAAACGAGTGGTGGAATTGGCGCAGAAAGTTATTCCAATACATTTGGCAAAATTAATTTTGATTTTATTTTTGGCTTACAGAATAAAGGGGTTCCTGGACCCGTTGGAAGCCAAGGGGCTAAGCAGAGACTTGAGCGCAATATATTTTTAGGTTTGATACGCTCTGAAAAGTTTTTTGCTGAAAATGGTTTGCAGTGGAATAGTCAAATTGGTTACCTTTACAATACGAGTGAAAATAAAAGTTTTAATTCTACCACAAATTATGTTGCGCAAGCTGCGTCTTCTTATAATTCCTCTTTACAAGCAAAAACATATTTTATTTTGCCCTCAAGTCTTATCAGCCAAGAGCAAACAGGTTTGAGTTTAGATATTATTTATGCGACCCAAAAAACGAGTACGACCGTGCCGAATTCTGGTTCATCGATGGACAGTCATGTGCAGGTTGAGCGCACAGAAATCCGTCCAAACCTGTTTGAAGCCGTAATTTTTCCAATGCAAAAAAATTGGACTCTGTCAGTCAATGCCAATGCTTGGATGTCCATGGCGAATTCCAATGTAAATATGAATTCCAATTATCCTAGTATAAGTAGTATGTCTTCATACGAAAATTCCGAGCGCGAAAAACCAACGGCAGGTTATACTGTTTCCTTGCAGAATAAAATTTTTAATACCGTGCAGTATATTCGTTATGTAAAATCGCAAAGAAGACCTTATTTATCTGAAATATATGGGTCACCGGATGGAGTGATTCCCAATGTCAATATAGTTGCAGAAAGCAGTCAGAAAATAGAAACTGGGTTTAACTTTCCTATGGGAGAGTTTGGTTATTTTTATGCAAAAGACAGTGATCTTATTTTTCTTATTCCTGTGTCGCAAATTTATTATCAATACAATAATATTGAAGACAGCGCGCGTAATGGATTCTTTTTAAATCTAGACACGAATATCACTCATAATTGGAATATAAGTTTTACTTATCAATATCTGCTAGCAAAAATGCTTTATAAAGGAGAAGAAACAGATGTTCCAAGGTCTGCTCGGCATTTTGTAAATGCAGCAACTTCTGTCGAAAATATTCCCCTGGGATCTATTTTTACTTACAAAACTTATTTAGGTGCTTATGCAAATGTGAATTGGCAGAGTTCATTTTATTTGGATTACACAAACTCTAGTCAGATGGACATTCCACCTATTTATAATTCTGGGGTGGCTTTTTCTTTTTACAATTCATTGTCAGCGCAGAAATTTTCTCTTTCCCTCGATATTTATAATTTAGCCAATGAGTCGTTTGCTACTTTAACAAGTTCTTCTGGCTCAGTGCAAAGTGTTCAGTCAAATGGTTATCTTGGTTATCCTCCCCCTGGTCGGCGTATTTATTTAACTCTTGCAGGAGAATTTTAGTATGAAAAGATATTCTTTATGCGGTCTGATTCTGTCGGTTCATTTCTTTATTGGTTGTGGTACAGAAAAGCAGAATGTTGTGCCCACTATTAATGTAACAGCTGATCAGGTTTTATTTACGAGTGATGATTATGGTAAATTCAATGACCTTTATTCAATTGATTTGGCGACTAAAAAATTTAATACTCTGCGGCATATAGATGCTTCTTCAGATACAGGAGCTTATCAAATAAATAACGCGGCTGGGGAACTTGAGCATTTTTATCATGTGGAAAAATTTTCACAGAAAAATAATACGCGGGTGACTCATTACTCAAGCACTTATCGGCAAAATGAAAATGTTAATTTCCCGATAAATACTAAAGATCTTATTCTTCATAAAGGCAAACTGTTGGGCATTGGTTATGATGATCGGAAAATAATTAAAACCGATTTAAATTTAAATGAAGAAATGCCAGCAACTTTTATCAAGGGGCTTGAGCATGATATAAATTCAGTTTCAAATTCCGATAAAAATATAACTTCTATTTTAATTGCCAATGAGCGTGTCTTTGTTGTTTCTGCTGGAAAATATGAAAAAGATGATAATAATACAGATGAGAAAAAGCCAAAAGTTTATTTATTAAATCAAGAATTGAATGCAGTGGAAAAATCCTGGTCTATGCAGTATTGTTTTAATGCATTTTCCATGCAAAGAGTCGAAAATAATAGTAAATTATTAATATCATGCAATCCGAATTATGGAACAGGAAATAATAACCCTTCATTTATTTTAATTGATGCAAATAAGATTAATATTGATAAAAATATTGATGCAATGAATGAGCAGAGTTTTCTCGATAAGGATGCTGAAGAGATAGTTTTACTAAATCAATCACAAAGATCTGATTATTATTTTGTCAAAGTCAATGGAATTTCTCTGGATAAAAAACAAGCATTTATAACTGAATATAAAAGAATTGGATTTGGCTGGGAAGCAAAAGGGGAAGTCGAAAACTCCTACTGGTATAACATAGAAACTAAAGAAATTACCCCCACAAAAAATGTTGCGGGTCACGTTATTTATAATAAAAAACACAATATGTATTTATTTAGTTGTTTCCTTAAGAACAATGTGTGTGAGAAAGATAAATTTGTTCTCGCAAAAGATATGTATGGAACGGATCCGGAGTTAATAGACGTTAAGATAAAAGGCATCTTTTCTGGTTTTGCCAAAGTTTTAAATTGATTCTCTATGCAAAGATATTTTTTTAAATCCCATTGTGCAGCCGATTTTGCTTGCTAAGGGTGCTTAAAAGCAGGTAATCCTGAGCACGGATGTCTGCCAGCGTGCAAGACGTGGGTTTTATTTAAAATATGAAAGTTTAAACAATGTCTTTATCTCTCCTTTTTTACTGTCGTGCCGGTGTTGAGAATGACTGCGCTGCGGAAATCATGGCCTACACAGCCGCCAAGAATGTTCAAGGCTTTGTAAAAGCGAAGCAAAACACAGCACATGTGCTCTTTCAGGCGCACAGTCAAGAGGAGTTGATAGCACTCTGGAATGACATTCAAATTCGCGATTTTATTTTTGTCAGACAAATCCTGTTAGCATCTGAACTTATGAGCAATTTGCCAGATAAAGGCAGAACTGTGCCTATATTACGGGCATTTGAAGAAAATTTTTCTTCAATTTTAGCAGGTAAAAAGTACTTGGACGATCTTTTTGTTGAGGCACTTGATGTTGAAGTGCATAAAGAAGTCTTAACATTTTGTAAAAAATTTACGAGCCCTATGCTCTCTGAACTGCGGAAAAATGGTTATGTTGTTGGCGATAAATTGCAAAGAGCTCTGCGCTTGCATTTGCTCTTTTTAACCGGGCAATCCTGCTATATAGCCCTTTGTGCGCCGAAAAAGGCCTCTCAGTGGTTTATGGGCATCCCTCGTCTTAAATTCCCAGCCGATGCCCCCAGTCGCTCAACCCTGAAATTGGAAGAAGCATTTTTTGCCTTTATCAACGAAAATGAACGAGAAGAAAGATTGAAAGCGGGAATGACAGCTGTTGACCTCGGCGCTTGCCCGGGGGGCTGGACGTACCAATTTGTCCGCAGAAATATTTATGTTTTCGAAATCGACAATGGTGAAATGGATACTAAGCTCATGAAGACTGGGCTTGTGGAGCATCTAAAAGAAGATGGCTTTAAATTCCGACCGAAAAAACCTGTCGATTGGCTTGTCTGCGATATGGTCGAGAGACCTTCTAAGGTAACAGACTTGATAATTGAATGGGCCACATTAAAATTAGCCAATGAATTTATTTTTAATTTAAAATTACCTATGAAAAAGAAATATCAAGAAGTCTCAGCATGTCTTGAAAAAATCCGCACAGAACTCGACCAAGAAGGCCTTGCGTATGAATTGAAGTGCCGTCAACTTTATCATGACCGTGACGAAGTCACAGTTTGGTTAAAGCTCAAAAGAAAATAAGAGAGTTTATTTGCAAGAAAAAATAAATTATGTCATTTTGATGTAAATATAATAATCTTGCAAAGGAGTTTTTATGTTTTTGCGAGTCAATGAAAATATTTATTTAGATCATTTAAATATCAATTTAGCGAAAGATCTTGCAGATATTATCGAGAAAAATCGCAGTTATTTAAAACAGTGGCTTCCTTGGCTTAACCATTCAATTTCACCATCTGACAGTGAACAATTTATTAAAAAATGTTTAAAGGATTACGAAGAGAAGACATCTTTTACCCTTGGCGTTTGGTATGAAAAGAATTTGGTAGGTCTTATTTCATTTAACGATATTAATTTGCAAAAAAATGAAACTAAAATAGGTTATTGGTTAGTTGAGAATCGTATGGGATATGGGATAATATCAGCTGCTTGTAAAACATTTATTCAGTATGGAATGGCTGTTTTAAATTTAAAAAAGTTTATTATTTGTTGTGCAAAACAAAACCATAAAAGTAGTGCAATTCCTTTAAGGTTGGGTTTTATTAAGGTTGCTGAAGTCAAGGATGCAGAATGGTTATATGATCACTATGTCGATCACAATGTGTTTGAATTGCTCTGTAATTAACATTTATGTAATTGTATTCGACCTGTTAATTTTATTTTAACAGGTTTGCGAAAGTTATTTTATATAATCAGCTTCTGCTCGCTTTAAAGCAGCTATGAGTTCTGTTACGTCGTCAGAGTTTGTATTGAAAGATGTTACTAAACGAATGAGTGAGGTTTTTTCCAATAAATTTTCAGCAAAGACATAAAAATAATATTTTTTAGCAAATTCATCTTTCATAGCAGTTGGCAGCTCAATAAATATTTCATTTGCATCGACTGGATAACAAAGTCTTATGTTTTTTATTTCTTTAATTCCATTAGCAATTTTCTGAGCCATGCTATTTGAATTCAAAGCGCATTCGTGCCACAAATCATTTTTCAAATATGCCAAGAATTGTGCGGGGATAAAACGCATTTTGGAGAAGAGTTGCATGGACTGTTTATGAATGTATTCAAAGTCTTTAATGAGGGATTTATTAAAAATTATAACTGCTTCTGCGAGTAATGCTCCATTTTTAGTTGCACCAAAAGAAAGGATATCGATACCAACGTCAGCTGTTAATTCTTTTAAGGATTTATTTAAGGCAGCTGCAGCATTAGCTAAGCGTGCACCGTCCATATGAACAATCATGGATTTAGCATGGGCAAAAGCACAAATTTCTTTTAATTCTTCTACTGTATAAACGGTACCATATTCTGTTACCTGTGTTAATGAAACAATCTTTGGATAATTGTGGCGAATAGGATGAATAGAATTAAAGTATTTTTTTAGACTTTCTAAGGCGATTTTACCGTTAACATTCTGAATTGTAAAAAGTTTTGCTCCGGTAAAGTTCTCGAAAGCACCACATTCATCTTGGGCAATATGAGCTACATCTGAGCACAAAACACCATCTATAGATCTGAGAGCAGCTTGTAAAGCAACGACATTTGAGGCTGTTCCTGTGGCAAAGAAATACACTTCACAATCAGTTTGAAAGATACGTCTAAACTCTTCTTTTGCGCGGATTGAGTAAGTATCTTTCCCATATGGAAGTTCAGTCACAAGCATAGATTCATTAATAATTTTAATGATTTCAGGATGAGTTCCGACGTAATTATCACTCGCAAATTGCGTAATTTTGTATTCTTGCATGAAAAAACCCTAATAATATAAAGAAGCCGCTTGCCAAAGTGAAGTCAAATTTGCTAGCTTCATTTTTGGTTTGGGCATCTTAAGCACAAATCATATGTAAAGGAAACTCTTTTATAGGAATTCCCTCATGAATTTCACTCTAAATATTAGCATTGTCGAAAAGTTTTCAAAATTAATTGCAAATCGTGAATTGTTTTCTTGCCATATTGCTTCTGCTCATCATTCATCCCATCATTAAAATACTTTCTGTTTAAAATTGATCGATTTATAAATAAAGTCTTTTAATATCTGTTTCCTTTTTAACTCTGAAACTGTATATATAAAAAAGTATTTAATGTTTAAAAAATAAATTAAAAAAATTTATTTATTTTTAATACTATAAAAGGATGAAATCTTATGAAATTATGTAAAAAATTTGCTACTGCTCTCATCGCTCTTTCTCTTTATGGTGTAAATTATGCAGATGAAAAAAAAGATAATAGTTTTTTAAATGTTCAAAAAAAGGGTGAAATTCGAGTGTGTTCTCAAGCTGGTTTTATTCCGTTTGAAATGAAAGATAAACTAGGTGAATGGAAAGGTTTTGATGTAGATATAATGCGTAAATTTGCTGAGTTTCATTCACTAAAATTAACAATGCTCGATACAACTCTAGATGGACTGATTCCAGCATTGATGACAAATAAATGTGATATGATAGCTTCGGGATTAACAATTACCGAAAAAAGAGCTAAAGCAGTCCTTTTTTCAAAGCCAGTTTTTAAAGTAAAAATCACAGCCGCATTATTAGATACACCTGAGAATAGGGAAAAATTTAAAAACTTTTCCGATATTGATAACAGCAATGTTAAAATTGCCTCACACACAGGTTCAGCAGCAACCCTGTATTTAAGAAAAACAATTAAAAGCGCCAATCATTTACAATTTGATAGTGAAAGCGCTGAAGTCGATGCTCTTGTCCAAAAGAGGGCACATGTCTTTGTTGATGATAATGTTTTTATTGATCAAGCTTCTAAAGAAATGAATATTAAATTCTATACCTTAGACTCTAAGCAGGAAGGTGATCTTGCAATAGCAGCCAGAAAAAATGATGTTGCTCTCATTGAGAAGTTTAACAATTTTTTAGAGATGATTGATAAAAATGGACAATATGAGAAAATCAAAAAGGTCTACTTTAACTGATTCTGCTTTTTTGGAGAAATCTATGACTACAACTCATTTTTATGAATATCTTTCTCAAACTCCTCAATCGAATGAGCAAGAATTTGCAATAAAAAATTTGTTTCGCATAGCTCGCACTAAAAACCCCTCCGATGCGGAAGGTATTTTGCAAGGTTTAAAAGCACTTGATTTAAGTTCTTTTCCTGAAACAAAAAAATATTTAATGGATTCATCTTTTTTTAAATTTATGCCACATTTGACGTCATTAAATTTAGATTACCAAAATATTACAAATTTAAATGACATATTATTTTTAAGCTCTCTCCAGAGAATTTCACTTAAGGGAGTAGGGCTTAGTGATTTTTCATTTTTATTTCCTCTTAATAATATAGAAGAGCTTATTCTCGAAGAAAATAATATAACGACTTTATCTGGTATTGAAAAATTCATAAATCTAAAACTTCTTTCATTAAAGAAGAATAAATTAAGGAAGATTGATGAAGTTGCAAAACTAGAAAAATTAGTGAGTTTGAATGTTTCAGAAAATGATATTTCAGATATTTCTTTTATTAAATTAATGTCACATCTTAAGTTTTTCTCAGCGAATAAAAATATGATTGAGGATGTGAGTTCCGTTGAAAAAGTTAAAAATTTAAATACTTTGAGCTTGGCTGAGAATCAAATTAACAACGTCGAGCCTTTGCAGTATTTAATTAGTCTAACAAAACTTGATTTGCGCAAAAATAAGATTAGAAATATAAAATGTCTCAAAGAACTGAGGAATTTGTTTGAACTGGGATTATCAGGAAATCCTCTTTATGATGATGACTACGATTTATTTCCGAGATCATTAAGGATAGAATAAATATGGATGGGAACAAAGTCATTAATCACCGGATCATTTTTCTGGTAATTCTCTTTTTAGTTCCCATTTCACAGGTCTCAATAGATATTTACTCCCCTTCTTTACCCAAAATTGTGACATCACTTTCTACTGATTCAAGTGCAGTGCAAAAAACAGTTTCACTGTTTTTAATTTCACTTGGTATTGGTCAATTTTTTTATGGACCAATTTCAGACAGGTTTGGTCGAAAGAAAGCCCTACTGTATGGAATGATTATATTCACAATAAGTAGTATCATGTGTGTTTTTGCAGAAAGTATTGAGTTTCTAATAGTTGCTCGCTTTATTCAAGGATTTTCATCTGCCTCAATTGCTGTCCTCTCAAAAGCTGTGTCAGTTGACCTGTATAAAGGTGTTGAGCTTATGAAAGCAACTGCGTGGGTTGGATTAGTCTGGGGTGTTTCACCTATAATTGCTCCAGTCATAGGTGCGTATCTTGATAAATTTGGTGGATGGCGTTTGCCTTTTATTGTCCTCAGTGCTTACGGTTTTATTTCCTGTGTAGTCATTGTCTTTTTCATGCAGGAGACCAACACTTCACCGCAAAACTTAAATATTAAGAAAATTCTCATTAATTCTCTAAAAGTTGTGAAGAATAAAGATTTTTTATGTTCAACTATTATTGTAGCTGCAACTAATCTAGGAATTTTTTCATTTACCATGATGGGGCCTTTTCTTATTCAAGACATTATGGGTAAAAGTGAAGTTTTTTATGGACAAATGGCATTATTAGTTGGTCTTGTTTATATGCTGGGTGCTTTTGCGAGCCGATTTGTCATTAAGTATTTTGAAGGGCAAAAAATCATTCATTTGGTTTCAACCCTGCTGCTCATAATGGGAATATTAATGGTTTTTCTTTCTTTTATTTTTCCACATTCCATTTTTTTATTTATGCTTTCATCTTGTATGGTTGCTTTTGCTTCTGGTATTCTATATCCCTATTTAGTTTCGATTATGTTTGCTCCATTTAAAAATTTAGCGGGGACAGTTAGTTCAAATTATGGTGTTATTTCATATACATTTTCCGGACTTGTCACAATATTTACAGGTTATCTCGTTATCACCTCCATCCGTGAAATAGCATATACTTATGCAATGGTTGGTATAATTACATATATCGCCATGAAAATTATGTATTATTTACCGTCAAGAATATAACAGTTTTGTAAAAATATTTATTTTAATAAAATATATTAATTATCAATTCGAAAGAAATTTATATGTGCATTTATTCGAAATTTTTACAGATGATCGTAAAAAAATTTCAAATTATTTTATTTATATTAATAGTAATTACTTCTTGTGCTGACTCCGAATTACATTCAAATAAAAATAGTTTTTCTGAACTTTATTATTCAGATCAAAACGGAGTACATATATTGTCAGAAGCCGCTAAACAGGGTGGAAATAAATACCTGATTTGGACTGCTGAAGTAAATCCTTATAAGCGATCAATTTCTATAGTTCGAGCCGAGCAAGATCTTTCACGCAGTCAAAAGGTATCTGTTGTAGCAAATAGTGAAAATGCTATATTTGCAATTAACGGTGGTTTTTTTAAAATATTTGATGAAGAAAGTCATTTGTTACCAAATAAATATTTGCAAAAAAGTGGTATAAATCCAAATATATTTCCATACTATGCGTTGCCTAAAAAAACTTTAAAAATAAATAATACTTGGTATGGTACCAACGCTACTTGGCACAGTGCGGTGGGTTGGAATATAAGTGAAAATAAATTTTTAATGGATGAGATATCTGTTACTCCTGTTTTAACATTTACAAATAATATAAATCGTAGAAAAAAAACTTTAAAGCTATCTGCGATAAACAGTTTGTCATTTAAATATCCATATATAGCATACACAAATCTTTGGAAAAAACCTATACAATTTCCAAATTTTGGATTTTTGCTTCTCTGGAATAAAGAAAATGATCATAAGGCAAAAATAATTAATTTAAGTGAAATTGAAAAAAAAGAAGAAAGAAAATTTAAAATTAATAATAATGAAATTATTGTATTTTTTAAAAACTTAACAGATATAATTAAATTTAGCGATGTGAGTGGTTTACAAATAGATTATAGTATTAAATCTAATAGCAAAGAAGATTGGAATAAAATGGATTTCATTGTTGCCGGAAATCCTTTGCTTATTAAAGATGGGCAAATACAATCCCCTTTTCCAAATAAAAACTTCTATGTTCAAAAATTTGCACGTAGCGCTATGTGCAAGCTTAAAAATGGTAATATTCTTTTTGCTACATTGGGTAAAGGTGATATAACTGAAAACGTAAAAGATGGTGCTTCTATTCAAATTTGGGCAGAAATTTTGCAACAAAAGGGTTGCAAAGTAGCAATTAATTTAGATGGTGGTGGATCCTCTGCTTTTTATTACGATAAAGAATTGAAGAATAAAGTAAATACTACCAAAGAAAAAAGTGGATATTCTGACTTTGATTATTATAAGATAGTAACTCAAGAGAGATTTATTTCAGATGTTATTATTGTTAAATAATTTTTAGAAATACGCGATGATGTTTAAAAAATATACGAACCTAAATTGGGTTGTACTCATACGTATTAAACATCTTCATACTTTTTATTTCACCATTAAACCGACTTCCACCAAAAAAATCATATAGAGAATATGAAAAATCATATTTTAAAGGATTTGCATAACCTATTTGATTTAATTGCGCGCTCGATATTATACGAAATCTTTGAGGATCAAAATCACATAAAATTTCAATTGGTTTTTCTCCAAGTTGGAGATTTACTTCAGAAATTGCTTTGTTGTTAGCTATATTAGGATTGAAATTAATTTTGCAATGATGCCAAAAAGTGCCATCGTCCTGAAAGACTGCTTTTACAAAATACTCTCCTGAAATTTTTTCCGTCTTTGGATCGAAGCCAAAATTATTTGCTTGGGTGGGAACTGAATTATAAATGCTTGCAGGTAGAAATAAATATTTTGCCTGATTGAAAGTTTCTGCTTGAATTATACTTTTCATTGAGTATATTTTTCTTAAATTGCCTTCATTTGCAAATTGTTGATGAGCGATATTAACTTCTTCAACAAAAGCAGGGCACTTATGATTTGCTTCTTCATTAAAGCAGTATGTTAAAGCATTTGAACTGTGTTCCATTAATTGCTCGATTTTTGACTCTAAAGTTTTTATTTCTCCTGGTAGTGCGACAGGAATAATTGGACGTAATTCAGGCTTAGATATTAAATATGAAATATATTTACTTAAATAAATTTTGTCCTCAAAATCACTTTGATATTGCTTCGTTAATTTAGCAATGGCTGATTTCGTTAAAGGAGATAGGTTCTCAGGAATGTAATTTATGCCAAAAGTCGAGTATTTTTCAGATGAAGGATTAAAATAATACAAACTTTGGGGATTGCTTAAATCTAATCCATTTTGAAATTCACCTTGAGCATAGGAAATTATATTGTCAATAATTTTATTACATTCTTGAATATTTTCTTTACTGCAATTGCTGATAGGGTATCCTGTTTCACTGGGTTTACCAAATATTTGAGCAAGTTTAGATGGGTCGCCACCATTTTGAATTGCTTTTACACTTAAGGTAGCAGATATACCGCTTTTAGTAACTGCATTTTTAAATTCCTGAGTTATGCTAGCAATTCCTGAAATATTTCCTTTAAATTTTGTATCAAATTCAGTTTTATCTTGAGCTGAGTTGAAATTTAAAGTGACTGTAGTGATTAAGGTTGCACCAGCTTTACTATTTGAAATAAATGAATCTCCACATATTTGCCCAAATTTTTTTTGAGCAAGTGCTTTTGCTGCGGTCTGATTTAAAAGATCAATACCATAGTCATCGGGCAGTTCATAGCTTGCATCCGCAGAGTAAGTTTGAATAAAAGTAAAATTGTCTGTGTAACGTGAGTCAGTGATATCTTTTAAATAACTGGCATTTGCAGTTGCTGAAAACCATGCGTAAGATATCTCTGCTCCAGCAGAAATATTAAGTACGGAAGATAGATCTTTTTGTGAAACAGATCTTGAGAAATTTATTTGTCCTGATAAGTTTCCGAATTTTATATTTTTGGGATCTTTATTATTTTTAAAGCAATTAAACGACATAGGCATGCCAAAAACTTTTACCATACCGTTTCCCGGGGTTGAGTTATCAGTATTTGATGATCTTATTTCCCCTATTTTTTCTAATTGAGTGTGTTCTTTTGCTAAAATGGAGAGTGGCAGAAACATGCAAACGGGAATATAAAGCTTTTTAAGCAGTAACATTGCTTTGATTCCTTTCACTATTTAATTATAAATTAGACACTCTGTTTATTTAAAATTATTATTTTCTAGCTGTCAAGGAAAGAATTAATTATAAAAAAAATTTATATTAATAAAAATTACTTATATTAATTTTATTTATTATAAAATATTATTATTAATTATAAATAAAATTAAAAATTTGTTGCTTGTTTTTTTTAAATACGGTATTTGATGTATCTATTTTTCATTATGAAAGGGATTTTCAGTGAATGTGTCTGCTCAACTTAAAGTTTTAGAAAAACAAAAACAAGAACTAATACAGAAAATACCCGAATTAAAACATTACTTTGTCGATCTACAGTTTTCTCAGACGGGTGAAAAAGTATCTTTTTTGCCGATACGTTGTTTTAGAGATTTTATTTTACATAAAACATATTCGCATGATATATCGAGAGGTTTTAAAATATTTAATTCAAGCGGGAGCACTGGCAATAAGCCTTCACAGCATATCTTTTCACATGATGCTTTGGTTAATTATGAATTAAATACATGTAAAGGATTTTTATCTTTTTTGGAGCGAAATAATTTTAATAAAAAGACTCCTATAGTGTCACTTATCCCTTCTGTAAAAAAATGGAAGAGTAGTTCTCTGTCTGCAATGATAAGTATGTTTGAAAATCAGGGATTTAATATTCTTTGGTGTGATCTTGAAGAGTCATTAGAAAATATTTTAAAATGTTTAAAAGAAATTCAGACACAATCTGCATGCATTATATTTGGTACTTCTTTTCATCATTTTATGCTAGCTCACTTGGCAAATTGTGAATTGAAAGAACGCATGCAAAAAGAATTCACACGTCTCAATTTATCTGTTATAGATACTGGTGGAACTAAAGGCAGAACACAGGCATTTACTCTTGATGAGGGACTTGCAATTCTTAAAAATTTTTATAGATCAGAAAAACTGTCTATTTTTTCTGAATATGGAATGTGTGAACTTGGTTCTCAGGCTTGGTCAAGTCAAAAAATTCATGATGGTACTTTTCAATGCAACGAGACTTTACAACCTTTTGCTGTTTCAATTGAACAGAAATCTATTTTGCCTTTAAATGAAAAAGGATTTCTTGCATTTATAGATTCAGTTAATTATGAGTCTTATGGTGCAATTATAACTGAAGATATTGGTTTTTGTTATGCCAATAATGCTTTCAAACTGATTGGCCGAGGCCCGGACTCGACTATCAAAGGTTGTAGTTTAAACATAAGAAATGTCTATAATTTTGATAAGAATTCTTATAAATACCTCATCGAAAATAGCAGCAAAGAAAATAAAAAATTTGTTTTAACTGATTTAATTTCTCAATTAAAATTGTTTGATTGGAATAACACTGTTATTACCGATTTGGTGAAAACTCTCACAAGTGTTGAGAAAGGTATCCCTATCGACAAGAAATTTAAGAATAAAAATATTCTCATTATTTCGGCTGCAAATACACCAATTGCCTGGGTTTATCCTTACATTATTGCAGCTGAAAGTGAGGCAAGATCGATCGTTATTAAAGTACCAAGTTTGCGTTTAGATGATTATTATTCTGGAGTTGTCTTAAAATACACTCAAGATCTGATTTTTGTGGTTGCCAATCTTTATGCGCAGGTTTCTACATATATTGATCAAGGCAAATCAATTGCCCATACTTTCAATGAATATGACTTCGTATTAACTTTTGGCAGTGAAGAAACTTTGACAACTATTTCGCAGCAAATTAATCCCATCAAAACAAATTTTATTGGCAAAGGCGATATCAAAAATTCTTTGATAGTGAATACTGTTCTTGATTCTCCAAGCACGATTGCACAGCATTGTAGTGTTTGGAATGGACGTGGGTGCTTAACGCCCATTGCTTTATTTTTAAAAGGCGATGCGTTAAAAAGTGAAAATTGGACAAAATTATTTGCCTTGGAATTTGAAAATATTTTTATTGAGCGTGCAAAAATAGGGGAACCAGAAATCATTCAAAATTTTTGCCATTCACATAATCTTTTATATGTATCTAGCCAAATTCGAAATTTAAATATTGATATACAAACAGTCTTGCATAAAGGAAAAAGAACCTGTGTGGTTGATTTATCAAGATATTCAGAGGACGAGTTGAAATCTTTTATACCAGATTTTAGTTTTGGTGGATGTGGATTTATTTATATTTTTAATGAATCCCTCAGTTGTAAATTTACAGAGCTTAAAAGATTAAATATTTTTCCAGATATTCAAGATTATTCTTTTTAATTTTTTTCGTTTATGTCTGGATCTTCTATACCATATTTGGATAATAGTTTTTTATACTTGTCACTCTTCTTAAATTCTATGATATTATCATCAAATATTTTTTTATATTCTGCCGCTTTTTTACTTTTTATGGAAAATCCTACGTAATTTATATCTAAATTTAAAACTCCGGCTTGTTTTAATTTTTTTTGTAATTTTTCTGTATTGATAAAATGCATTATGACACCTTCGTTGTCACATATGAAATCTAATCTATCCGCTAAGATCATCTTAATAATTTTTTCAGTTGCGTCTTCGCCAGAAATAATAGATACTTTACCGCTTTTTTTCTCTGTTTCGTTTTTAATATATTTGTCAAATTCAGGATGTATACTAGAATAGTCAAAACCATTCTGGACTCCGATGCGAAGATTCCCTATCGATTTTACTCCTTTGAAACTCCAGGGAGTGTTTTTTCGGGTAAAGCAGCTTATTTTGTACTTAATAAAAACATTTTTTGAAAGAGTGATATTACTATATTGGTTAGCCTCTACGAGTGGAGTTAAGTCATAACTTCCTCGTTCAAGTTCATTCACTGCTCTTTGCCAGGGCATGAATTCAAATGCTAATTTATGGCCAAATTTTTTATATATTTCAATTAAAACTTCATTATTTAATCCCTTAAGACCGTTGTTTTTTTCTGGAATGCAAATATAAGGGCAGTACTCAACTGCAGTGACTTTAATAACGTCCGCAAAAAGATTAACATGAAAGATTAAAAAGATAGAATAAAATATTATTTTTTTCATTACTCATATATCCTTTTTTGATTTTATGGTTTATTTTTTGCATCTTTATTAAACTTATTGAGTAATTTATTAATGTAATTGTTTTTTTGTGACTCAGAAATACCGGTGTCTAATATTTTTTTTATTATAGCTGCGTTTTCAGATTTTTTACTTATCATTACATAATAATTTTGTTTTGGCATAACTGCGTTTGGGATATAAGCAAGGTCATTTAATTTGATCAAACCTTTACTTGCTATGTAATTTACAACTTCAAGTTGTTCAATCGCAAAATCAAATCGGCCTATTTGCAGTTTTTGAAATAATAATTCTCTATTTGTGGAGCCTGCGTCCATAATCACTTTATTTTCAAAATATTTGTAATTAAAACCTAAATATCCTCCAACCGTATAATTTTTAAAATCCTCCAATTTATTAATAACAGCTTTTTTCTTGAAACGTTTTTTTACATAAAATAAAACTATATTTGTTGAATAGAGCGGTTCTTCAGTGAAAAAGGCATACTCCTGCCTCTCTGAATTGATTGAAGCATTGGGGACGACATCGATATTCCCATTTTGGATCTCTACTAGACACCTTTTCCAGGGAAGAAGAACGTTTTCAGCTTTTATATTATTTTTCTTAAAAATGTTTTGGACAATTTCAACAGCTACTCCTGTTAAAGAATCTGTCCCTTTAGATTCACCATCCTTGTACATAAGATACGGGGGTTTTAAGCCGTCTTCCCAGCAAATAGTTACCTTTTTCAGTTCTGCAGAAAAACAAAGCTGAGCTTTTAATAATAAATAAATTAACATGATTATTCTTAAAAAAGATAATCGAAGCATAAAGATAATCCTGCTTGAGTTTTAAGAAATTTTTATTTAACGATACTAACAAGCATATTATAGTTGAGTCTAAAATATTCTTAGGCAAATAAGAAGAAAGCAAATAAAAAAAAGACCACATTTGTGAAAACGTGATCTTTTTTTGACTCTATTAAAAGTTTTGTACTTAAGCCAAATGTCCTTCAAGAGCAGTGAGGTTGGCATCAGTAATTTTTACAGGTAAAATCAGGCCCATAATATTTCTAGGCGAATGAACTTTTACAAGGCGACCTTCATAGGAACGTCCATACCAAGTGTTTTCATTTTTACGATTATTATAGAGTATGAGAACATCACGAACTTTACCAATTTCTCCGAGATTTTGTCTTTCTGTCTCTTTCTTTTGGAGATCGAGCAAAATTTGTAGACGTTTGTCCTTTACGTCCTCAGGAACTTGATCCTTAAAGCGTGTGGCTGGAGTGCCTTTACGAATTGAGTATTTAAAAGCGTAAATAAATGCATACTGCATTTCTTTTACGAGACTGAGGGTGTCGGCAAAATCTTGATCTGTTTCACCTGGAAAACCTACAATAATATCTGTGCTAAAAGCAATTTCAGGACGTACATTGCGGATCCATTGTACACGTTCTAAATACTCTGCACGGGTGTATTGACGATTCATTCTATCTAGAATGCGATCGCTACCCGATTGTACAGCAAGGTGAAAAGAGTTAGTTACTTTAGGTAGTTTGGCAAAGGCTTCTGCAAGTTGAGGAGTGAAGTCATGTGGGTTTGACGTTGTGAAACGGATACGCTCCACTTCAGGGATATCGCTGACAGTGTGCAATAAATCCGCAAATGGCAGTTTTCCGTTTGATGAGTGAATATCTGCTGCACCAATCAGGTCAAGTCCATAAGAATTTACATTTTGCCCAAGTAATATAATTTCCTTGACTCCTTTTTTAACAAGGAAATTAATTTCATCAATTATTTCATTTTCTGGACGACTTTTTTCTCTTCCGCGTGTGTATGGAACAACGCAGAAAGTACAAAAGTTATTACAGCCTTTAATGATATTTACATAACGTGTAACTTCGTTTTTATTTTCATCATAATAAGGAGGTATAACATCTATAGGAATAGAATAACCTTGTTCTTTATTATCAAATTTAGTCAACACATATGGTGTGTGCTTATGTGTTGTGTAAGTTTCTTCTGTCTTGCGTTCAAGATCATTTTTTTCAATTATTTTTTCAATTAATTGAGGCAATTCTTCAATCTGATCGGGGCCAAAGATCATATCAATATAAGGAACTTCTTTGGCAAGAGCTTGTGACTCTGCTTGAGCCACACATCCTGCTACGGCAATAATAATATTAGGATTTGCTTCTTTTAAGGGTTTGATTTCGCCGAGACGACTGACCACTTTATGCCGTGCTTTTTCACGAATATGGCAAGTATTTAATAGAATAAAATCTGCATCATTAAGGTTTTCGGTTGGCCTATAATTTAACGTACCAAGAAGTCCAAGCATGCGCTCAGAATCGGCAACATTCATTTGGCAGCCCCAAGTTTGCATATATACTTTCTTTAAATAGGTCTCATTTTTTTCACCAACATTTGGATAATTGACTTGCGGTTTGGGCATGTATTTAGCAAACAATGCTTCTGGTCCGCTCGGTATGGAGGCATCTAAAGTAACTTTATTTTTAATTCCAAACATGATTGATCCTATTTAAAGTAACAAAGCGAAATTAACGTTTCTTTTGTTTTTTTAATTTTTCTTCTTTTTTTCTTTTTTTCATTCGGTTGATTTCAGCTAAATCTGCTGAACTGAGTCCTCCGCCCATGCCACCAGGCATAGCAGGTGAGCCACCCCCGCCAAACATATTGGCAAGTCCGCCCATGCTTCCTCCAGGCATACCGCCGCCGCCCATCATTTTTGCCATTTTCGCCATATTTGCCATTTGATTTAGCTGTCCAAGCCCAGGAATTTTAGAGAGAATTCCTCCTCCGCCGAGGCCCATACCGCTCATCATCTGCATCATTTGACGCATTTGCATGAATTGATCGACAAGATCTTTTACTTCTTTCTCACTATGAGCAGAGCCTTTGGCAATACGAGCAATACGCCCGCGTGCGGACTGTGATTTTTGAATAAGCAGAAGATCAGGAGTTTCACGCTCTTGGACTGTCATTGACTGAACAATGGCACCTTTACGGGTCAGGTCTTTATCTTTGACTTTATCCATATCCTTTTCTGACAACTGTCCTGCAAGAGGGGTCTTGGCAATGATGTCTTTAATAGGACCCATTTTTCCAATCGTACCAATCATTTCGAGGAAGTCATTGAAATCAAAATGACCTTCCATCATGCGATTTGCGCTTTTTTCTGCTTTTTCGACGTCGATGGCTTTGCCAAAATCGTCCATCAAACCAACGACATCGCCCATACCTAGGATACGGCCTGCCATACCATCTGGACGGAACTCTTCGAGTTTTTCGAGAGACTCACCAGTACCGACAAATAAGATGTTTTTTCCGGTAACTTTCTTTACTGAAAGTGCTGCTCCACCACGTGTATCACCGTCTAATTTTGTTAAAATAACTCCCGATAAACTGAGGCGTTGATCGAACGCAGAAGCTGTGCGAACGGCATCTTGTCCAATCATAGAGTCAATTACGAGAAGAATATTTTGTGGTTTGACTTTAGCTTTTATAGATTCGAGTTCTGTCATGAGATTATTGTCGATTGCAAGACGACCTGCGGTATCGATTATGACTAAGTCAAGCCATTCGTTACGTGCAAACTCAATACCTTTTTCAGCAATTTCAACAGCATCATTTGTATCTAAGGAAAATACAGGGACATTGATTTTCTCTCCTAGAATTTTCAATTGATCTCGTGCAGCTGGGCGGTAGACATCGGCTGCTACGAGGAGTGGTCTCATTTTGTGCCGCTCTGCTAACAGCTTAGCTAATTTCGCTGCGTGAGTTGTTTTACCTGCGCCTTGTAGGCCAACGAGCAATATTACTGTTGGACCTTTGGTATTTTTAATAATTTCTGTTTGATTACCGCCTAAAAAGTCAACGAGTTCATCATGGCAGGTCTTTATAAAATGATCTCCTGCTGAAACCTTTTGGCCAGACTTTGCCTTGAGCTGAACGACTTCATCGAGGGCTTTTCCGCGGACGTTTTCGAGAAATTGTTTAGTTACTTTAAGATCGACATCAGCGTCTAGAAGCGATCTTTTAATTGCCTCAAGAGCTGGCGATATATTTTCATCTGTCAGGCGGGTTTGGCCCTTAAGCTTGAGAGATGCGTCTTTAAATCCTTGGGTGACTAAGTCAAACATTTTTGTAACCTTTCCACAAAAAATCAACTACAAACGTGATTCTATAACTCTCGCAATAGGCAAAGGTCAATGTAAAATCACGCATACTCTTAGCAGTGGTTTTGCACCTAGAGCTTTGCTAGGCTGAACAGAAATCACACTGGAGACATTTAAAAGACTCTGGTATTCAGAGCATGTGCAAAGACATCGCACTTATTAAGGAGAATGAATTATGTCTGATATCGTATTCGTGTTTCCAGGGCAAGGAAGCCAGACCGTTGGAATGGGTAAAGAAATCTCAGAGCAATTTCAGGAGTTTAAGGAAACATTGCAAGAAGCTTCCGATTCCCTTGGTTTTAACATGGAACGCTTGTGTTTTGAAGATCCCGAAGCAAAATTAAATTTAACCGAATTCACGCAACCCGCTATCTTGGCAATAAGTGTTGCTACATTGCGTGTATTGCAAAAAAGGGTTGGAGTCACTCCCACTCTTGTTGCTGGCCATAGTTTAGGAGAGTATTCGGCTCTTGTTTCTTTAGGGGCACTTGATTTTTCCGATGCGTTGCGCGCTGTTCATTTTAGAGGTCAAGCAATGCAGCGTGCTGTTCCTGTTGGAGTAGGAGCTATGGCTGCCTATTTGGGGAATTCGAGTGAACTTATTCCTGAAATATGTAAAGAAGTATCCACATCTGATTGCAAAGTTGAAGTCGTTAATTTTAATTCCCCAGGACAGCTCGTTTTAAGTGGACATAAAAAAGCTGTGGCAAAAGTATGTGAAGAAGTTTCTGCAAGGAAATTAGGAAGAGCAAAAGAGCTCCCAGTCAGTGCACCTTTTCATTCCTCTCTTATGCAACCAGCAGCTGATGAAATGGCCAAATTTCTTGCCAATATTCCATTGAATTCATTTTCTGGAAAAATCGTTGCAAATGTGGATGCAAAATTACATACTGTGCAGTCCTATACTCATGAGACGCTTATAAAACAGATAGCAAATGCAGTTTTGTGGACACAATCTTTAGCAATATTAAAAGACTCAGCACCACACGCAAATTGGGTAGAAGTGGGGCCAGGGAAAGTCTTACAAGGACTCACTAAAAAAACTTATGAGACTGTCAATTGCCTAGGAACTCAAGATTTAACTTCACTTAAGTCAACAATTGAAACTCTCTCAAAATAAATTTGGAGTAATAAACAAAGTGCCTAAATTAAAGTCACAAGAAGATATCTTAAAAATGCGTGAAGCAGGAAGACTTGCTGCACATACTTTGCAGCATGCTGGGACTGTTATAAAGCCTGGGATCAGCACTGAAGAAATAAACACAGCTGTGCATGAGTTTATAATTTCTCATGGGGCTTATCCGAGTCCTTTGAACTATAAAGGCTATCCAAAATCCGTTTGTACAAGTATTAATGATGTAATATGTCATGGAATACCAAGTAAAACTGAAATTTTAAAAGAAGGCGATATTATAAACGTTGATGTTACTGTTACCTTAGACGGTTACTTTGGTGATTGTTCAAGAACTTTTTTTGTTGGAGAGCACATTTCTGAAGAAAGTATTAAGGTAACAAATGTTGCTGAAGAGTGTTTAGCGCGTGGGATAGCAGCTGCTAAACATGGGAGTCGCTTAGGAGATGTGGGTTGGGCTATTCAAAGTTATGCTGAAAAAGAAGGCTGTGGAGTCGTAAGAGATTTTGTCGGTCATGGAATAGGAAAAGTTTTTCATGAACCTGACTTACAAGTTCCACATTATGGCCGCTCAGGGACGGGGCTCAAAATTGTCAGAGGGATGATTTTTACAATCGAACCTATGATCAATGCTGGTGACTGGCGCATGAAAATGATGAAAGATGGCTGGACTTCTAAAACTTTGGACGGTAAACCTTCTGCACAATTCGAACATACAATTGCTATTGTTGGAAATGGTATTGAAATTCTAACGGCTCTTGAAGATGACCCGATTGCAATCCGAGCAAAGGCTTTGGGAGCAAATATTCTCTGGCCTGAATTAAAGGTTTAATACTTTTTATGTTTCATACAGAAAATCTAACAATAATAAATATTATGGCTTCATCTGTAGATGGTAAGATTTCTGCTCATAAAATGGAGTCTACAGAAGATAGAAATAAAAGTGGTTTAGTTTGTAATGAAGATTTTTTACGTATGAGAAATTTAGTTGCAACTTGTGATGCAGTTTTTTTAGGTGCAAGAACTATATCTACTGAAAAAGGGGCTTTTCGAGTTGCAAATCTTTCACAAAAGCAAGAAGAACCTGAGTGGATAGTTTTTACTCGAAGCGGGGAAATTTCTTTTTCTCATGAATTTTGGCAACAGAAAAATATACCCAAAAGTATTTTTTTTGTATCTTCATTTAATAAAAATGATGAACCATGTCTTAAAACTGAAGAGAAACAATTTCCATTTGCAACTATCAATTGCTATTTAGGCAATATTATGGGGCTTCTACAGCATTTAAAAGAAAAAAATTATAAAAGGATAGCTTTACTTGGTGGCGGAGAGTTAAATGCAGCTTTTTGGGAACAAAAGCTTGTTGATGAGTTATTTCTAACAATAAGCCCAATAGTTATTGGAAATAAAAATGCTCCAGCGCTGATTAGCTCAGAAACAATTTTAAAAAGTACACTTGAGTGTGAAAATGTTTCTCGCTCCGGTGATTTTATTTTTATTGACTATAAAGTTAAGAAATAATATACCGCATTATCTTTTTAGTTTTAAACAAAATTATATGGATATTAATTTATGGAACATGATATTTTAGTGCGAAAAGATAGTGAAAGTTGGGGAAAAATAAGGACTATTTTTTTTGTTTCAGGTATAATATTTATATGTGCAATAGGCTTTGTTGCTTCTGATATTTATTTACCCTCGTTACCAACAATTGCTGATTACTTTAAAAAAGATGCTGCTTATGTTCAATTAACAATGAGTTTGTTTTTATTAACAATGGCTATTTTTCAAATTTTCTCTGGTTCAATATCGGATAAATATGGAAGAAAAAGAGTCTTATTTGTTTTTTCTCTAATTTTTATTTTATCCTCTTTGGGGTGTTTCTACTCTTCGTCGATAAATGAACTCATTATATATCGTTGCTTACAAGCTCTTGGTGCTTGTGCTGGTATGTCTATTGGACAGGCAATGATTGCAGATGCCTTTGGTGCAAAAGATACGGGCAGAATTCTTTCCATCACAATACCTCTTGTTGCTTTTTCTCCTGCAATAGCTCCTGTTCTTGGAGGTTATATTGAAATATTATATAATTGGAGAGCAATATTTTTAGCTTTAGGTATTTACGGATTAATTATTTTATTCTTACTTTGTTCACCTATATTTCCTAATAGTAAAGTTACTGCAAAAAAACAGAAATCCGCCTTTGATTTCCCATTATTTTTAGCCATGTTAAAAAATAAAAAATTTATTGGTTTTGCCTTATTTATGATGACTTCTAATGCAACATATTTTTCATTTTTAGCAGGGGCACCTTTTCTGTTAAAAAAGTTTGGTTATTCACCTTCAGCAGTTGGTTATGCTTTTTGTATCGCTTCCTTCCCATATATGTTTGCTTCGCTGTTAGGAAGACGACTTTCATATAAATTAAGTAATATGCAAATCATATTTTTAGGCTTGGTTTTAAATATCATTGGTGGAATTATTTTTCTTATAATGTATTACTTTTCATGGCAGCATATGGCTGCTCTTATGATTCCTATTTTTGTTATTACAATTGGGAATGGATTTTTAATGCCTTTTTCTTCAGCCAACGCCATTGCTTTGTACCCTAAAAATTCTGGATTAGTGACAGGAACTATGGGATCGGCCCAACTTACAGCGGCTTCCTTAGGCACAGCAATGATGGGTTTTATAGAAAATGGAACATTTCTTCCCTTTGCTGCAATTGTTATAAGTTTTTCGTTGTTAACAATTTTTTATTATTTATCTGTATTTGGCTCTCCTAGGCTCTATCTAAAAGGTCAAATAGATTATTAATTTTACTGTTTTTAAAATGAAGTGATAGCAATTGCACGATGTGAGTAAAATGGATGTGGATTTAATTTATAGAAGACGAGTGCTTAATTTAAGAGTTCATTTAAAGTAATGGTCAATAAAGGGTTTTGTATCCTGGGAAAATTTTTCCATTTTGTGTGGCAAAGACAAACCAATTGTTGAAGATGCTACTTGCTGGTTGTGGATATGGATATCTATTCCCAAATTCTTCCGCGCATTTTTCTGCAAGATAAATATAAGCATTTTCTCCGCCCGTCAGGATAAAAACTACGAAAGAGTTTGTAATATTCATTGGATAAAAGCGCCATTTACCTGGAACAGTTATATTTCTATTATTAAGCCACTCCCAATCGTTATTATCATTGCTGCAATAAATATAAGCTTCAGCTGCAGTGGAATTATTTTGTGGAAAAAATGCAGCAGTTGCAATGGAATTATTTTGTGGAAAAAATGCAGTAGTTGCCAGAATTGAAATTAGGAAATGACTAAGCTTCATATAAAACCTTCCAATCTTAAATTTTTCAAACAATTTTTATATTATATTTTAAAAAATAGAATTCAATGAAAAATTATTATTTTTATTGAAAAATTTAAATATTTTTACGGAAATGTGGATATTCAGATTGAAAGAAAACATGAATCACTTCTCTGACAAAAAGAGAAATTTTTACTTACTTGGGGAGTTGCTCATAAAAGTGAAATTTTTTTCTCATCAAAAAATGGAGAATAAGGTAATATTTGCTTAATTTGCTCAAAAATTAAGTGTTAATCTGTAACAAGGCGTACTTTATGACAGGGAAAAAAAATGCTAAAAAATATTTATGCTCCACTCTCGGGCGGGGTTCTGCAAGAAAGAGTCATGGAAATTATATCTAATAACTTAGCAAATACCAATACAACCGCATTCAAAGAAGATGAAATCGCATTTCAAGAACAAGAGGCAAATCCCTGGCCAAGTTATGCATTCCCACATCCTCCTGCGCCATTCAAAATAAATATGCAAGAACTTTGGCCGCTCAAAGGGAATGAAATGAATTATGTTACTCTCAGTGAGATAAAAACAGCGCACACACAAGGTCCTGTGAGGAAAACATCGAATACGACTGATGTTGCCATTCAAGGAGATGGTTTTTTTGAAGTGATGACACCTTTTGGCGAAAGACTAACGCGTGATGGTGGTTTTAGCATTAGCAATGATGGAATTTTAATTACAAAAAATGGAGCAGTAGTTCAGGGAGAAAATGGAGCAATAACTGGACTTGGTGGAAAAGAGTTAAGTATTTTGCCTACTGGAGAAGTTTATGCGGGCAAAAAATTTGTAGACAAATTGAAAATTGTTTCCTTTGAAGATACCAAATTACTTGAAAGGCTTGGGGAAAGTCTATGGATCCACAATGGGCCTCCTGAAAATTTAAAAGCTCCATCAGGTGATATTGCGCAAGGATATTTGGAAGGAAGTAATGTTAATCCAATGCGGAATCTTACCAATATGATAATTGCTCATAGAAGTTATGAAGCATTGCAAAAAACTGTAAAAGCCCATGATGATACAATGCAAAATGCAAATAAGATTTCTGAAATATAATTATTCCTTTTTTTTTTAAAATTATAGTTTAAAAAAAGATTTTTTTTAAAACTTGAAAGACCTTCTAATTTGAGTTAATAAGTCTTTACTTATTCAATAGTTTTTGGAAGGTTAAATATGAATCTTATATCATTTCGATCGATTCGCTATTCAATGTATTATACAATTTCAATTGGTATTTGTTTCTCATCGTTTTCAGAAGAGTTTCTAAAACAAAATCATAACTTTATCCAATCTAATTCTCTTGTCACGACAACTTTATCTCTGGAAAACGCCATGGATATGTCTGAACAATATTCATTTGCTGCTAAAATGGCAGAGCAAGACGAAAACTCCAGTGAAGCACAATATAATGCATCTATAAGAAATATGTTTCCCACTTTAAGTGTGAGTAGCACTTATTTACAAAATAGTAATCAAGTAAATAAGCTTATTGGGACAACGACGGGTGCGCAGTACGGATTTCCTGATACGACATCCATGACTGGGACATTGAATGTTACACAACCGCTTGTAGGTTTGATTCCTCTTTTCCTAGGGGTGAAAGCAAATGCCGCACAAGCAAGAGCTTCTTCGCTAAACAAAAATCAAAGCCAAGTGGATGCTCGTTACAATGGTGCAAGCACTTTTATCAATGCGCAAAAAGCAAATCAATTGTTAAAGACCGCTGAATCTTCTTTACAGGTTTCAGAAAAAGAATTGCGTGACGCCGAAGCTCAATATAATGCAGGGAAATTAACCAACGCAGATTTATTAAAGTTCAAATTAAATCTCGAGAATTCACGATCGACTTTAATTCAAGCGCAAACAACATATAAAATTGCAATGCTAACATTGGCAGAAGCAATTGGAGTGAAAGATTTTCGAAGCATTTCTTTACAAAGTGGTGACAAATCTGTTTTTGAAAATAAAGGTGTCAAAATACCAGATTTAAATTCCGACTTAACGCCAGCTTATGCCCTTAGGTTCGATCTAAAGGCAGCGCAAGAAAAAGTTGAAGCAGCAAAATTTTCAAAGTATCAAACAATATCTTCTTATCTGCCAACACTGAATTTTATAATGAATTACACAAGAAATTTTTTCATTGATGATGTCACAGTCGGTAACACAACCTATAAAAAGCAAGATATTCAAGATACATTTTCATATGGCCTTCAATTAAATTGGGTATTAATGGATTGGGGGGTGCGACAAGCACAGATTAGCAATGTGGCAGCTCAGGAACAAAAAGCGAGATACAATCTAGAAAATTTGAATTCACAAGCAAAAATCGATATCACACGTTCTTATTTACAATTGAAAGATGCTGTGCAAGTTCTCGAATCCGCTGTGGTTTCAGTTCAGTATGCACAAGATGTGTATGATCAAATGAAAGCTCGATTTGACAATGGACAAGTCACCGCTACGGATTTAATAAACTCTTCCAATGACCAAACAACTGCAAGGGCAAATTTAGCCAATGCACGAGGAGGTCTTGATCTTGCATGGATTGCTTTTCAAAGAAGTACAGGTGCAAAATTAACAACAATGAATTGAATGTATCATTAATTTAAATTCAATTAAATCTTGCTATATTTGAAAATAGTCAATAGGCTTCAAGATAATTTGATAATAGGTCATATATCTTATTAGCAAATTATATTTGAGGTGTGAATGCTTGTAAAAAAAACTGTGACTCAAGAAGAAATCAATTCTATTTTGTGGCAGGCTTGTGATACATTTAGAGGAATTTTAAACTCCGCCACTTATATGAATTATTTGCTTCCTATGTTATTTCTTAAATATATCTCTGATTCATGGGAAGTAAAATATGAAAAAATAAAAGGTGAAACATCTCTTCAACGTGATAATAAAAATAATCTTCAGTTTGCAGATCGATTTATTTTACCTAGTAAATGTCATTTTAAAGATCTCTACAAACAGAGAAATTCAAAAGAGATTGGCAAGATTATCAATGAAGCTTTTCATAGAATTGAAGAAGAAAATAAAGAAAAACTCAACGGAGTTTTTCGTAACATAGATTTTAATTCTGAAGCTTTACTTGGGCAATTGACTGAAAGAAATAATCGTTTAAAAAATTTATTAGAAGATTTTAACAGTCCAAAGTTGAATTTAAGAAATTGTCTTATTGGCAACGATGATATTATTGGAAATGCATATGAGTATTTGATTCATAAATTTGCTGCAGGTGGAGGGCAAAAAGCGGGTGAATTTTATACTCCGCCAGAGGTTTCAGAACTCATTTCGCAATTGATTGAACTAAAAGCAGGTGAAAAAATATGTGACCCAACCTGTGGCTCAGGTGCATTACTTATAAAATGCGCAAATAGTCTTATGAAAAAAGGGATAACTGATTTTAAAATATATGGGCAAGAAATTAATGGACAAACATATGCTTTAGCAAAAATGAATATGTTTTTACATAATATCGATAATGCTCGAATTGAGTGGTGCGATAGTATTCGCAATCCTAAATTAATAGAAAAATATAAAGTAATGAAGTTTGATGTATTGGTTGCAAATCCACCATTCTCACTCGAAAAATGGGGGGAGGAAACTGCTGCAAATGATATATACAATCGTTTCCAAAGGGGTGTTCCACCGAAATCAAAAGGGGATTATGCGTTTATTTCACATATGATTGAATCTATGGAAGAGAGCACTGGACGTATAGCAATGGTTGCCTCCCATGGTGTTTTATTTAGAGGATCGAGTGAGAAAAAAATTCGCCAGGCGTTGATTGAAGAAAATTTATTGGATGCTGTTATCGGTTTGCCAGCTAATTTATTTTATGGAACGTTAATTCCAGCAGTGATTTTAATTTTTAAGAAAGAGAAAAAAAATAATACAGTTTTTTTTATTGATGCAAATAAAGATTTTTCAGGGGAAAAATCACAAAATTTCTTAAGGGTGCAGGATATTGAAAATATTGTAGCTGCATATAAAGCTAGAAAATCAATTCAGGGATATGCTTATTCAGCAGATCTGAGCGAAATTATTGCTAATGATTTTAACTTAAGCATATCAAGATATGTTGAGAATGACGAAATTATTGAGGAATATGATCTTTCGACGATACAATCTGAAATCAATCGACTGGAAAAAGAAATTTCTATTTCACATGCTGATCTGAATAAAAAACTCCAAGAATTGGGTTTTAATTTATGAGTCTTTATAATGACTAAAAAGACTTATTTACTAAAAAGTTTAAGAGATTTAGATATTAAAATTATTGATGGGGATCGGGGAGCAGAATATCCAAAAAGTAATGATATTTTAAAAAGTGGATATTGTGTTTTTTTAAATGCAAAAAATATTTCCGATGAAGGTTTTGTATTTACTGATATAAACTTTATATCATTTGAAAAGCATAGTAAATTATTAAAAGGAGTTGTTAATACAAATGATATTGTATTAACAACTCGAGGTACTGTTGGTAATTTAGCTTTATTTGAGAATAAATATTCTTTTAAAGCTGTTCGTATCAATTCAAGTATGGTCATTATTAGAAATGAAAATTCTAGTATCAAAACTGAATTTTTATACAAGGTTTTAAATTTTGATTTCGTTAAAAATCAAATTAAAAAAATATCTTATGGAAGTGCACAGAATCAAATAACTGTGAAGGATATTAAAAATATTATTCTTCCTATACCTACTCTTGAAAAGCAAAAAGATTTTTTAGATTTTATTTTTTTATGGGATAATATCATAGAAAATTATAAAAAACTAATTGAGTATTTAAAAAAATATAAAAGAATTCTTCTGCTGAAAATTAGTAAACCTAAAATAGAGAATGTTAAAATAATTTTTGAGCAAAAATTATTAAAAGAAATTTGTGTAATAAATATTGGTACAAAGTTTGAAGGGCAATTTAAATACAAAGAAAATGCTGAAGTTCCATTTATTAAAATAAATGATCTTAATTTGCCAGGCAATGAAAAGTATATTGTTAAAACTAAATTATCACTCGACAAAAAAGATATAAAAAAAATTAATGGTAAACTATTTAATAAAAATTCGATTGTTTTGCCTAAAGTAGGCGCAAGCGCATTGCTGAATAAAAGAAGAATCTTATCGAGTGAGAGCGTAATTGATAATAATTTATTATGTTTAACTGCGAAAATACATAAGTGCAACCCTGAGTATTTGTATCAATTATTACTAACTTTAGATTTATCTAAAATTTCTCAAGAGAGTGCGATTCCTTTAATTAATAAGCGAGATTTATCAAACATAAAAATTTTTATTCCAGAATTAGATAAACAAAATAAAATTGCAAATATACTAAAAAAACATGATGAATTAATTGAAAATAGAAGTAGAATTTATAAATTATTAGTTAAACAAAGATTGATAATATCAAATAATTATTTCTTATAAAAAAACAAAGATCCGAGATTTTTCTTGCAAACCACTAACATAACTGATAATAAATATTTTAATAAATAGTTTCTAAATTTTCGCTCAAAATTTGTGCATAGTGTGCAAATTAAATATTATGGAGAATTATATGAAATTTTTTCGTAATTTTATTGTTGGAGTTTTTGGAATAACATTTGCAATGAATGCATCTGCTGAAATTCCTCCTTATGTAACAATTCCACCAATTGTAAATGGTCAAGTAAATCCATCTTACGGTGGAACAGGTTGCCCGGCTGGAACAGCTCGTGCAGCTGTTTCACCAGATTTAAAATCATTTACTATGATTTTTGACGAATATGTTGTTGAAGCTCAAGGCTCTAACAGTATAACTCGTAAAAATTGTCAGATTTTAGTTAATTTTGATTTTCCTCAGGGCTGGTCATACTCCTTAGTGCGTCTGGACTATCGCGGTTTTTATTCTTTGAGCGCAGGAGCAACTGCTAAGCAACAATCTTTATATTATTTTCAGGGAGGTTTACAACAAGGAAGGCTTTACACACAATTCACAGGTCCGACACAAGGGGATTATACCATCAGTGACACTTTAGGAATCAATGATGTCGTGTGGTCACCATGTGGGGAAAAACGAGCATTAAATATCAATACGTCTTTACTAGCGCAAGTAGGTCCAAACAATCCAAATGGATTTTCTCATTTAACAACAGACTCCGTTGATGGAACTGTACAAACTACCTATGCATTAATGTGGAAAAAATGTGGACAATAATACTGGAGTTTTTATGAAATCGATTTTTTTAATTGCAGCTCTTATCTCTTCAACGACTTCTGCTTTTGCAAGCTATGAAGGCCCACTGTTAACAAAAACGTATCACTCAGGCTATGTTGCCCCAGGATATAATTCAAGTTTAAGTTGTGAAATATATAGTAATAAAATTGTATTAAAACAAGAAGCTGAAATGATTGGTGCTGAACAAACTCGCCCATTAGTTTTGTCAGGAAATATTAAAAGAGCAATTCAAGCAGCGAGTATGGGGAGAATTGAAGAAACTCCTGCTCCAGTGGACGCTCCAGTGACAATCTATAAAGCCTATAATGTTTTAACTAATTCGTCGGTTGAACTTGCGAGTTCTATGAATAATAAAGGAATGAAATCTGTAAATCAGTCACAAGAAGCACGCGGATTAATGAATTTAATGGATATGCTTTGCAAATAAATTTTAGATTATTCATTTAAATCATGTGGCATAAAATCACGAACGGCTCGGAAGTTTTTATGTGAGCCATAGTGCCTTATGTTACTTAATTTACTTGTATAGAGACATGCATAGTTCTCAACCTGGGCGGCAAAACGTGAATTTTGCCGCCCTGTTTTCATGAGTTCTCCCCAAATAGGATGCAATTTTAAATGATAAGTTCTAATTTCTTTTTTCTCGAGTTCTCTTAACTTAAGTAAATCATATCCGGCTTTTTTAACATTTTTATCGGCATCATCTAAGATTTTATTTTTAGATTTTTTTTGTGACTTTTCTAATAATTGTAATCGCTCAAACTCTGCCTCTAAATGAACTTTTTTAGAATTTAAAATATCGCAGAGTTTATATTGATCTTTTAAAGAATGTGATGCAATGATTTCTTTTTCGAGTTCTTCAATGACAAGCATTGTTCTCCATCCAATTTCTTTCTTGCTCCGCAATATATCCCCATAAATATGATCTCCAACATAAAGAATTTCTGATCCAGTTTTGGTTCCTAATATATCATAAAGCAATTTAAAATGCCCTCCTTGATAGACTGTAGGATATTCCTTATTGTTTTTTTTAAAATGGATGAGATCAGTATTTATAAGGTGACCTGTTTTCAAATCAACTTCATATAATGGATTTTTCGCCATAAAAAAAGCAGGCTTATGCGCTCCTGTAATGATGACATCAAAATAGTTTGTCCAACTATGATTCAATTCTTTTTTATGATTTCCTAATAAATAATTCATTACAATATTCGTATAATCCCAAAGACTATTTGTAACAATAAAAACTTTTCGTCCTGATTCTCGTAAATCTTTTAAAATTGAAGACAAATATTTATCTAATATAATATATTTTCCAGGATTTTCTGCTACACGGTGCTTTATACTTCCATCTCGGTGGCATAAATCAATACATTTTCTAACATCATTATAAAAATCAAGAAAATTTTTATTTTGTAATTTTGTGCTTTTGTCTTTATAGTCAACAAGTTGAGCAAATAAAAAGGCTTCAGCGAGTGAAAATAAAGTGTCTATCAAGGCAAAATTGGGTTCCTCGTAAATAATTACATTTTCGACATCATAGAGTTTGCGCCTTTCATCTCTCGTTAATTCACGAAAGCCATGATAAGCAACCTTAACGTAACGATGTCGATCCATTTTTAAAATATTGCCTCGTATTTTATCGATAACAAGACCACGTATCATATAGGTATGATCAAATTGCCAAGTTGAAATTTCTTTAGGATAACCCATCTCAACAAGTTTTTTTAAAGTTTCTTCATAAGCAAGTTTTTCAAATGTTTCAGGTTTATAAAGCGCAAGGGTATAATCCATATCAAACCCAACAGCTTTTATCGATTTCATATTTAATGAGCGATTGCAAAATATCTTTTCATGTACAGGTATATCATCTAAATTTTCGGGAAACATTCAAACTTCTCCTTGTGATATGACAACATCTCAAAGAGAAGTTGTCTATTTAAGAGTAATACTTTCCAAAGCGATTGCCTATACACTTATTATAAGAAATATCTTCTTGACGGATGAAACCATGCGCAGGAAGTTGAGCTGTAGCATGTATATCGAGAACAGAACATATGCCTGCTGCAGTCGTGATTTGTATAGCGCCCCAATGTTCTCCACCAATTTCTGCATGATATATTTTCTTAGCGTAGCTTTGTTGTGTGAAGCGCCCTTCTTTTTCTCCTGTTACAGTAACAAAAATAATAACTACATCTTGTGAGGTGTGAGGTAAGGATCTTTCAAAAACTTTTTTTAAGCCTTCTCTATCATCTATAAATTTTAAGTCATGTAGGAGAGTGCAAAGAATATCTCGATGACCTGGGTAACGTATAGATTTATAATCCATATGTGTTACTTTACCAGCTAAACTCTCTGCTAAAGTACCAAGACCTCCTGAAGTATTAAATGCCTCGTATTCTTCTCCATCAATACTTAAGTATTCTAAACCTTCTAGGGCAGGAACAGCTTCTAATTTGCCATCGGAAATGATTTCGCAGGGATTGCAATACTCATTAATAAGACCTTCTGTGCTCCAAGTTAAATTATATTTTAATCGATTGTGAGGATACATTGGCAATGCTCCCACTCTCATTTTAACTGTGTTTACTTTATCAAATTGATTTGCTAAATGATTTGTAACAATTGTGATAAAACCAGGTGCCAAACCACACTGTGGAATAAATGCACTCTGAGCTTCTTTTGCAAGTTCTTTTATTGCTGCTGTGGTTTTCACATCTTCAGTGAGATCTAAATAATGAACTTTTAATTTTTTAGCAACTTCTGCGATACCAATATTGCAATAAAAAGGCGCGCAGCTTAAGATATAATCCTTACCAGTTAGAACACGTTCAATGTCTCTTTGTGACATGAAATCTGCTGTGTCATAATCGACATTTCTGAGTATTTTTCCACTAGTAGGCGATGTCGCTGCAATCTGAGCAGCATTTTTATTGGAGTCTATGACTGTGACGTGATAATCGTCGGATTGTGAGAGCATGTGAACTACCAATTTTCCAATTTTGCCTGCTCCAAAAACGGCAACATTTTTTTTCAACGACATTGTCATTCTCCTCTAATATTTAAAATGGCTCTTGATCAGATCTATATGATCCGTGGTAACTGTGAATTGGTATTTTTGTCATTTAGCTTTGCATTGGTCAAGGAGTTTAACAGTGAAAGAGGAGTTAGATTTGAATAAAGGCAGTCATTTTCGCTTTTGGGATTCTTTGTCTGAAGATAAGAAAGCTGAAAATATTAAGAAAATTCAAAGTAAAATTGGTGTGCATTCTGAAATTGGAAAGTTACGCAAAGTATTTTTGCACAGTCCAGGACAAGAAGTTGAGTCAATGACTCCTAAAAGTGCATCGGAATTATTATATAATGATATCATTTATTATAAAAATATTGTTGCAGGGCATGCACAATTAAAATCTGTTTTGTCTTTAGTGAGTGAAGTCCTTGAAGTTTCAACATGTTTAGAGGAAATTCTAGATTTACAGCAAGCCCGTAACGAATTGCTTGATCAAATATTATATTATCAAGGATGTCCTGATTTAAAATTTGAGCTGAGCGAAATGCCTTCAGATGAACTGGCAAGAACATTGATAACAGGAGTTTCTTTAAAAAGAAATTCTCTTGAATCTTGGCTTTCATCAAAAACTTTTTCACTTGTTCCCTTACCAAATATGTATTTTATGCGTGATACAAGCATGGTTGTAGGCACAAGAGTGATTTCTTCGCGCATGGCAAGTACTGTGCGCTTTACTGAATCTTTAATCATGCGGGCTATTTACGAATACCATCCTGACTTAACGGGACATGGTTTGTTACTTGATGCTTGCTATAAAAATAATGATCCTAAATTCACTATTGAAGGCGGAGATATAATTGTAGTGAATGAAGATTTACTCTTAGTCGGAATTAGTGAAAGAACAACAACCAAAGCAGTCGATGCTCTGGTGGACTCTATTTTGAGCGCTCGTTCACAGGAAGGTAAAACTGAACCATTTAATATTTTATGTGTCATTTTACCTCAAGAAAGAAGCACCATTCATTTAGATATGATCTTTACTGTTGCAAATAAAGAGCAAGCTGTAGTCTATTCACCTTATGTCTTAGGAAGAGAAAGAGCGAGGGTAGTACGTATTCGAGTTAAATCCGATGGAGACAAAAAATTTAAGGATGTTGAAGACCTTATTTTAGGTTTGCGTAGTGTTGGTGTACGCATGGATCCCATCCCCTGTGGTGGTGATAATCCCTTGCATCAGCAGCGGGAACAGTGGAACAGTGGTGCGAATCTCTTTTCATTTGCTCCTGGAAAAGTCATAAGTTATATGCATGAACACACTCTCTTAGCTTGTGAATCTGCAGGTTTTAAAATAGTTTCTGCCAAAGACGCTATTAAACATCCTGCACTTTTGAGCAGTGAATCGCCGTTGGTTGTAACGGTAGAAGGCAGTGAACTTTCCCGCGGTGGAGGAGGACCGCGCTGCATGACCTGTCCTGTTCTCAGGGATCCTGTCTAAATAAAATTTTATTCATCTTTGCCCTTTGCTTTGTGAAACGTCTCAAGTCATAATAATTATTGACGATATATTATCTTGAAGTGAAGGGGGTTTTTGCGAATGCTCAAATTCTTACGGCGAAAAGTAGAATTTTATTTTAGAGCATTCTGTGTACTCATTCCCTATGTTTTCTTAACAAGTTGTTCAAGCAATGAGATATTAACAGAAAATTTAGAGTTGACCTTACCGGATCAAAAACAGATGCAGTCAAGGATTGAGCGCAATACAAGTGATATTTATTTATCTAATTTAAATTCCTATGTTCCTCCAACAGAGAATCAACTTATTGAAGAAGCAAACTTCAAAAATTTAAAATTATACAATGAAAATGTACGTATTTTATCTGATTGGATTTTGAAAATTATATCTCAAAAAGAGAAGGCACAGTTATCAAAAAACTGTGAAGCACTTGTTGGAAGCTTTAAAAAAGAATTTCCTTTGAACGAGCACTCATTAGCATGTGTAGCATGGTGGTTAGAGCGAAAAAATAATGAAGAACTTAATTCTCTACAAAGAAATTCATATTCTTCAACAACAATTACAAAAAGATTAACAAGTAAACAAAGGCAAGATTGGGAAAATTTTAGAGGAATGAGTTTTAATGATTCATTTTTGCAAATCGATCCAGATAATTTAAGACAAGCCGTTACAATTTCGACAAAAGCGTTAGAATATTCTTCAGATTGTGATTTTGCAGGCCCTACGTCTGCTGTTATTTTACGCTTAGAGTCATTTCTACCAAATCATTATGCTTATTCGAATATAGAAAAATTATATTCAAAAGTACAAAAATGCCTTTTACCAAACTTAGAAGGAAGTGAAAAAGTTCATTTAAGAGTAGGATTATTTCGATTAATATCTGGATTTCCCAATTCTGCATCACAAGCATTAGAAAAAGTATTGCTTGAAAAGGATCCTCAAGAAAGCTCCAGAAGTCTTTTTTGGCTTGGCGCTATTTATCAAAAAAATAATAAAAATTCAGATCCTGCAAAAAACCCATATTGGAAAAAACTGCTTAATGATGTTCCTATTTCTTTAGCTGCAATAATTGCTTCACAACAAATGGGCATTGATCCTATGGAAAATTTAGTGCCTGACGAAGAAATTTTATTGCAAAGTAGAGAGTCGCTTGCATGGAATGATAATAACTTAGAAGCATTTATTTTTGACTTATTGCGTGCTCGTAAGAATATTTCAGCAGCAACGGAGTGGGCTGGATATGTAGCAAGGACAACTTCAGTGAGTAATTCAAAAATGTTACTTTATTGGGCTATTGCACAAAATTCAGTTTATAATTATCGTTATTCCATATCTATGCTTGGACGATATGGGAAAAATGAAAAAACATTTAAAGTGAGTAAAAATCTATTACGTATATTTTTCCCTAAACCATTTCTTAATGAAATCTCTGATAAATCAATGGATATAGATCCAATATTTGTATTATCTGTCATTCGGCAAGAAAGTGCATTTGATCCCTATGCGCGATCGGGTGCAAATGCCCGTGGACTCATGCAAATACTTCCATCAACCGCAAAAAGTATAAAACGGAGAGTCAGCGCAACTCAGTTGTATGATCCTTTAACAAATCTTGAAGTCGGTATTTCATATTTAAGTAGACTTTTAAAAAGATATGATGGACGGATAGAATATGTTTTAGCAGCATATAATGCAGGAGCGTCGAATTTAGACAAATGGCGAGATCGTGTCTCCAATGACAACATGATGCTTTTTAGTGATTTTATGCCTTTTCGTGAAACGCGCAGCTATGTTTCCATTATACTCAGAAATTATTATTGGTATGGCAGAATGCTATCTGAAAAAGATGATTTATTAGCCAAAAAAATAAAACAACAAAGCAAGCAAGCGCGATGGAAATCAGAAAGTATTCTTGCTTTGTTAGAAGGGTCGTGGAAAGGTAATCTAGATGCTCAAAAAAGAGCAATCCTAGACAAAATATATATATTTGGAAATAATAATTCACAGCTCAGTGCACAATCAAAAGTATGGAAAGATGTTTTGATACCAAAAAATAAAACCTTTGCTGATCAAGCTAAAGGGGACGAAAATAAGGATAAGATTTTTTTAGAGCCAGTGATTGAGCAGGAAAATAAAGATAAAACTGCATTAAGGCCAATTCATTAGTGCATTCTGCGTAAATTTTAAGCAAAAAAATATAAAAATTATTTTAAAAGCAAGACAAAGGAAAACCTTTGTGTTATTTCTGCTGAAGATTTTTAATGAATTTTTTATTTAAAGATATGTTATTTGGGAGTTTAATAATGAAGAAAAAGTTGATTCAATATTTTATTGTTTCATTATCAATGTTATACTTAATATCCTGCAATTCAAAAAATAAAAGTGATAAAGCACAATTGCCCCCATCAGGGACGATGCCTCAAGTTAATTTAGAATCAAATAGTTATAGTGTAGAGAAATCAATCAAGACAAATAATGAAAATATTAAAGCAGATGAAAGCAAAGAATTGGTGTTAAATAAAAGTGAAATTATAAATGAGAATGATAATAAAAAAGTGGATGAATCTATAAAAAATGTATCTTTGCATAAAGATCAAAGCGATCTTGGTTTTCGAGTCAATGGGAATGTTTTATCTTTAAAGCAAGGAAATTTAAGCTTTCAAACACGCGGTTTTATTTCTCAACAATACGTCAATGTAGGTGATAAAGTTAAAAAGGGACAAATTATTGCTATACTTGACGATAGAAGTCCTCTCTTACAAAAAAAGCTGCAACAACAAAATTTGCAATTAGCTAAGGTAAAATTTGAGCAAGCAAAAAGAGAATTGGAAAGAACGACAGAATTAATTAAGAAAAATGCTACAACCCCCTATGCTTTGGAACAAGCTCAAGATATTTTTGCATCTTCACAAATTCAGCTTTCGCAAGCAGAAACGAATTTAACTATTGCTGAAAAAGCTTATAATGACACACGTCTCGTAGCGCCGTATGATGGAAAAATTTCTGGAAAATTTAAAGATATTGGTGAATTTGTTTCAGAAGGAGTTGCTGTCTTTAGTGCATTTGAAGATAAAGATGTTGAAATATCATTATTAATTAATGAAGCACAATTTTCAAAAGTTAAAATTGGTATGAATATTGATATTAATGTCCCTTCGATAGATGCAAGTACTAAATTAAAAATAACTAAAATTGTCGATTTGATTTCGAAAGAAACAAGAATGTTTGAAGTACGTGGAAAGGTAATGACAAGCGATATTAACCTTGTACCTGGGCAATTTGTAGAGGCGGAATTTTAATGTTTTTATCTAATTTATCAATAAAAAGACCAGTATTTGCTACGATTTTGAATCTATTATTTATTGTTTTTGGATTATTTTCTCTAATGAAACTGCCTGTAGAAAATAATCCCAACGTTGATTTTCCCATCATCATTGTAAGTTCAGTGTGGCCAGGTGCTGATGCGACTTTAGTTGAAGAAAAACTTTTAAAAGTCATGGAACAGAATTTAAATGGAATTGAAGGACTTGACAGCATAATGGGTACAGCTTCCCCAAATTCTGCACTTGTTGTTTTGCAATTTAAGTTGGGGGTTGAAACCTCTACCGCAATGCAAAATGTTCTGAATCAAGTCGCTATTATTCAAGGGGATCCAAGTTATCCTAGCTCATCTGGAGCCCGCGCTCCACAGATAAGAAGAATACAAATAGGGGAAATGCCGATCGCAACATTGGTTCTGCAAAGTGATGGTAAATATCCATTTGGGGCTTTGTCGACTTTAGCAAATGAAAAATTAGTAACGAGTTTCCAGCAAATTAATGGTATAGGACAGGTCAATGTAATTGGGGATAGAGAAAGAGAAATTCAAGTTCTTCTTAATAAATCTAAATTGCAAAGCATTGGTTTGAGTCCAACCCTCGTTGCAAATTCAATACAAAGTCAAATAATGGAAATGCAAGGTGGTTCTCTAGAAACAAATTCTAATCAAATTCAGATTAAAACCACAGGAGTTCCCTACTCCGTTGAACAAATTGCCCGAATTGCCATACCTGTTCCAGGACAAAGTGGAAATATGATTCGAGTCAGTGATGTGGCTGAAGTGATTGATGGCTTAGCATATGAAAGCACATATGGACAATATAATAATAACTCAACAATAATATTGCTCGTAAATAAACAAGCGGGTGGAAATATTGTTAAAAGTGCACATGAAGTAAAAGAAAAAATCAATATCATTAATAAAACTTTACCTCCAGGTGTGTCTTTAAAAATGATAAAAGATAGTTCGATCTATATAAAACAATCTATGAATTCTGTTTTTACAGATATGGTCATAGGAGCTATCCTTGCAATTTGTATTATTTATATCTTTTTAAGGGATTGGCGCTCTACAATAATCAGTGCTTTGGCGTTACCTACAGCAATCATTGGTACCTTTGCCGCATTTTCTGTATTTGATTTTTCTATTAATAGTATGACACTTCTCGGTCTCACTCTTTCAATAGGATTATTAGTAGATGATGCAATCGTAGTTATAGAAAATATAAATCGCCATTTAAATATGGGTAAGTCTGCTGTACAAGCCGCAAAAGATGGAACTGCGGAAATCGGTTTGGCTGCAATAGCTATCTCTCTTTCTGTCTGCGCGGTATTTATTCCTGTTGCTTTTATGGATGGAATTGTTGGTAAATTTTTCTTTCCCTTTGGTATTACTGTGTCTGTAGCAGTTCTTATTTCACTGTTTATTGCTTTTACTTTAACCCCGATGATGTCAAGTAAAATTTTAAATAATTCTCATGATTTCGATCCAAAAAAGCGTCCAATCAGTGCAAAATTCGAAATTTATTTTAAAGCAACAGAAAATTTTTATAAAAAAGTATTATCCTTTTGTTTATTTAATTTAAAGCGGAAATTACTGACAATTTTATCTGGCATAATCGTTCTTATTTTAAGTTTCATTATGCTTTTCTTTGTACCGAAAGCTTTTTTACCAGCGGATGATTTGAGTGAATTAAGCGTCGTTTATCAATTTTCACCGAACACTCCTATAAGTTATACAAAAGAAAAAGCAGTTAAAATGAGCGAGCAAATTCGTGCTTATGGAGGGGTAAAAGATGTCTTACTCACAATTGGGAGCGAAATGGACAAACCCTCTTATAAAGCAAATCTGACTGTATTATTGGTTGATAGAGCAGACAGAAATTATGGTGTAGAAGAACTGATTGACCGATTAAGAACAGACTTAAATAAAACGTTTTCTGAAAAAGGAACACTTATTCAAGTTGATATGCCAAGTATAGGTGGGAGAGCTCAGCTCATTCAATTAAAATTAATTGGAAATGATCCTGAAAAATTGCAAAAATGGTCGGATCATATGAAAGAATTTATTGAAAAGAAAGTACCCGGGTCAGTTGATACTTTTGTCGATCCCCCTCCCTTTTATAAACAAATATCAATAAAACCGGATGCTGTGCGTTCTGCAGATTTGGGTATAAATGCAAATGATATTGGACAGACAATTAATATTTTATTCAATAAAGAAGGTATGAAACTTGGAGAAATGCAAGATGAACTTGGCAATCGCAATGATGTTAAAATAAAAATAAATCCAAAAGACTCACAAAAAGTGGAAGATATATCTGGACTGTACGTACAAAATAATAAAGGAACTCAAATTCCTTTGGCTGCGATGACCGATTTAAGTTTAAAAGATTCTCCCTCAAAAATAACACACTCAGGTGGCATTCCCTTTGCATTTGTTCTTGCCAATTATACAGGAAAAGATTTAAGCAAAGCTCTCGATCTCATCAAAAAAGAAGCAACTGCAACAACTCCAGAGGGATTTCTTTTTGAATTCGATGGTCAGGGGAAATTCTTGGGCGAAACAATTTCAGCTATGCTTATTGCAGTAACACTTTCTATTTTGTTAGTCTTCATGACATTGTGTGCACAATTTGAAAGCTATATTTATCCTTTTGTAATTATGACTTGTGTTCCTTTAGCTTTTTCAGGTGCTTTTGGCTTTTTGCTTATCACTGGTAAGCAATTAAATCTCAATGCAATGATTGGTCTAATCATGTTAATTGGACTTGTGGTGAAAAGCGGAATCTTATTGATAGACTTTACTTTGCAACGCATGCGCCAAGGATACAAAGTCAATGATGCTTTGTTAGAAGCAGGTCCATTGCGCTTGCGTCCGATTTTAATGACAACGTTTGCAATGATTTTTGGGATGCTGCCAATTGCTTATGGGCATGGTGTCGGTGGAGAAGGGCGCTCACCAATGGCAATTTGTGTCATTGGAGGACTTGTTTCTTCAACCATTTTGACTCTCGTTGTCGTACCGTGTGTGTTAAGTGTGATTGATGAATTACAAAGAAAATTAAAAACTAAATTTAGTTTTTCTAAAATCAAACAGACTTCAGTGATTTCAGATCAATAATTTTATCGGCAAATTTAAGAATACCTGCACGATGGGAAACAATTACTGTCGTGCATTTTGTTTTAATTTCAGCAAGAATTTTAGCAATCAAAAATTCATTTTCTTCATCTAGATTTGCTGTTGCTTCATCGAGAATAAGCAGTGCAGGTTCGTTTAGCAATGCACGGGCTAAACAAATTCTTTGTTTTTGACCAGCAGATAATCCAGATTGATCCTCGGCTATTTCATAAGACAAGCCTTTTTCTTCAATAATTTTAGTTAAAGATACTTTATTTAAGATATCTATAATATCTCGATCGTTTATTTCTTTAGATATTCCATAACAAAGGTTGTCTTTAATTGTTCCTTTTATAAGAAAAGGTTCAGCACCAACATAACCAATTCGGATGTTTTTTTGTGATACATATTCCCAAGGTGGCATGTTATCAATCGAGGCTTTACCAGAAATTGGCTGTAAGAGTCCAGTTAATAAAAACAATAGAGTGGATTTACCGGTGCCACTTGCTCCAATTAGGCCAATCTGACTGCCTTTTTCAAAGGTCATATTCAAATTTTCAAATATAGGCAGAGAGTTTGGATATGCAAATGTTACGTTAGAGAAGGTAATTGTTGGCGAAATCTGGAATTCAGATTTTTTATTTGCCATAAAATTATTTGGAACTATTTTTTTACTTTTTCTCCTATACCCATTTAAGTGAATTCTATCAGTTGACTCCTTCGAAGCTATTTTAAAATTACTATTAATCGACATAAGTGATAGTTTATATTGAGGAAAAAAAGTATTGGCATTACCAAAATAGCCAGAAAATATCGATAAACTTTGGACAAATCTTGACAACAAATAAATAAAAGAAATCAATGTTGCTCCATTAGTATGAAATAGACCAATACTAATTGAAATTATACAAACAAGAAGTAATATACCTAAAAAAGGACCCGTTTGTGTTGCTAAATTACTATAAAAATAAGCACTAGTTGATTTAGCGGAATACTCTTTTAATGCTTCAGTTATTTCACTATATTCTTCATCTCTTTTCTTCATCAATTTAATAAACAGAAAATTTCTGGAAATTTTTTCTATACCTTCGTTTAATTTAATTTGTTGGGCAGGGACTTGCTTGGCATTTTTTGCTACAAGATTATTTATTTTAAAAACAATTAAGCCAATAAGCCCAACACCAATTGTTGCTATAATCGCTTCTTTCCAGGCAACAATATATAAAATACAAAGCAATATCGCTGATTGTACGAGCATACAAAGTGCGCTCGTAAAAAATGCGATAAAATCTCCTGACTTGCTATATAATTCAGATATTTTAAAATTAATTGCAGATGAATTTTTAACTTCATCACTAGAATCATATAAGATTCGATAGATTGAAAATCTTCTAAGTTTTAAAAATAAATATTCTTTTAAAAATGATGCTGTCTGGGTTGTTGTAAGCTGCACTATAAAGCGAATTATTGCAATAACTATTAGGATAATAGATATATTAAGTAATGAGATGTTTGGGATAGAGAAAGATAATACTTTCACTTCTACACTTAAAAGACCAAATGATATTAATAAAAGTTGAATAATTATTGACATGCTGAGTTCAATAATAGCTATTCCAATAGAAGAAAAAATAGCAAATATTAAATATTTGATTCCTCTTGATCCTAAAAGTTTAACTGTTTCTTTTATTAAAAATATTTTTTTCAATTTAATCTCCAAGAAATTTATAGTCATGATTTATTTTTTGGATTTTCATAATACTCTAGATATTTTTTTTCTATAAAAAATCCAACTTCCGTTAGCTTTGATAATTTCCAAGCCGGTGTAACTTCAATTTTGAAATAGCAGAAGTTATTATTAGTTATTTTATCTAAACATGATGTAAATTTTATATTATTTGGAATTTTGATTGAAACCCAATCTGATTTGTTCAAAACAAGGTTATTATCTTCGGTCTGATTGAACTGGTTATAAAATTTTAGCTTTAAATACGTTGGTTGATTTTTTAATTCACTGTGTACAAATAATCTTATTTCTTTTTTTATTAGAATAATTTCTGTTTTTGGAGCTACCCATATTCCGTCTTGAGAAAATTCTGGTTTATATAATTTATTTATTCCACTTAATTTATTGCGAATGATTTGTGAGAAATAGACTCGCTTAGAATCAGTAAATCCCTCTGGATGAGGCAATTCTCCAACAGCTTGAGGAAATTGCGGTTCATTTCTTTCTTTCCAGCGAAAGTTAGGTATAGAAGGAGCAGAATATATAAGATATGAACAAGAAATAATAAATAAAAGACTACAAAAATTTAGGATGCTTGTTATGTAAATCCGATCTTTTTTTGTTTTATCGATCGTGAGTGCAAGTCCAGCTGATATAGCAATTGCAGTGAAAAAAGCTGATGTAGCGTTTGAAAGCAAATGACTGATTGATGCATATATGATGAGTGGCACAAACAACCATTTTATATAAATTTTATTTACAAATAATGATTCATTTGTGTATATAGGTAATAAATTTAATTTTCGAATACAATTTATTACAATAAAAATTGTTATTATAAGTAATATAAGTCCTACAAGACCCAATTCAGAAATGATTGAAAAATACAAATTTGATGGCATATCAAGTTGAGTCATTTCGATGGGTTTTTTAAATTGATAAAAATTAACGGAAAAAGAACCAAGTCCAGTGCCAATTGGAAAGTGTTCTTGAATAGATCGTAACATAATTTTTAATTGACCAGCTCTCTGTTCATCAAATTGATTGTAATATGCGAGAAAATCTGTCGTGAAATTATTATGAGTGAATCCATTAACTATTCTGTTAAATCCTTGCAATTGAAATTTTTTTAATAGAAGTAAAATAAATCCACAAAATAGGATAAATGAAGATGTTATATAAAAAAGTAATTTATATTTTTTATTAATATATAATTTATAAGCTTTATTAGATATATAAAGTAAGATAGAAATTATAGAAGATAAATAAAATCCTCTTGAATCATTCATAATACCAGCGAAAAGTGTGACTGATGCAAGGAATGCTATAAAAATTTTAGATTTTAATGAAAAAATATTTTCAAAAAATGCTATAAAAAATATTACAAAATTTATTGAAAAATAGAGTCCAGCAATACCTGAATCTTCTAAAAGTCCAGGAGGTCTGTTTGCATCAACAGAAGTTCCACTTCCTTGAGCTAAAAAATGTATATTAGAGATTCCCTGCAAAATAGCAACTAAAGAATTTATGATTGCACTTACAATTATTATTAATAGAAAATATTTTACAAAGTTATTTTTGGACCTATTGTATAAAATATCTGAAAAAAAGTTAAGTGATGGGAAAATAAATAAAACAAAAAAAAGCAGATAAAGACGAGTTTGTGTTATTGCAAAGTCAGCGGTGATGTTATTCTGTAAGATGTAGTTTTGGAAAGAAATTCCGCTTCTGAAAGATGGTTGATAGAAAAGTATAAAAGCATGCAGAACAATCATTGTTATCAATATAAGTAGACTAATAGTGAGTGTTTTATATTTATTAAAGGTAGAAACAAGAGAAACTATAAAACCAATTATAAAAATAAAATATAAGAAAAATCTCAAAATATTTATTGATAAAATATCTGGGATTCTGATGAATAAATTTATAAAAGTAAAATTTATTAAAAATAATATATGTGATAAATTTTCTATTTTATGCTCACTTATTTTTAATTTTAGCATTTTTTATCCTTAATTTTTTAAATTAAGTTAAGTCTATAATCTTAACAGCATTTTGTAAATAGCTTTTTTCTATATTTATGAGTTCACTTTTTATAGATTTTCTATCAAAAGAGTTCGTGTTATTCCATAAATTCAGCATGATTTCTGAGTAGTTTTCTTCATTGCATAGGCATCCACCATATCTTTCAATCAACTCCTCAATCGGTTCACAACCTCTCAATGCTAGGACAAGACATTTGTGTTTGATAGCTTCTGCTGTAATAATTGAATAAGCTTCGCGCATGGAGACCATTAGCAAGGCAATTGAATTTTCTAAAAGAAAAATTTTTTCCTTTTCAGTGACATGTCCTAAATAAATAAAGCGCTCATCTTGTGGAAATTCAATTTTTAGTTCACCAGCAAAAACAACCAAACAATTTTTAGGTGTTTTTTCAAATATAAAATTTACGTTTTTATTTTTATCAATTCTCCCAATATATGTGAAGAATTTTTTTGATGCAAGATGCATAATTCTTGTATCAGTGTCACTGTTCGAAGCTATATTATTATTGAATCCTGGAGGTAAAATTATAAAAGGTTTTTTCTTGGAAAATGGTTTCAAAGTGTGACACAGATTTTTTTCTGCAATTGATACAAATGCAAGAGTATCTGAATCTTCAATCATTTTATTTACGAAATTTAAATTGAATTCAGGTTCATTATGAGCAGTAACAATAAAAAGGACTTTAGTTTTTTTATGTGCTTTACGAACAGCATAATAATTCGGAGCATATAAATATGATTTTATAATAATTAGGGAATATAATTGTGCATTTTTTTCTAAATACTTCCATAAATCTGGGCACCATGGTCCTTGTGATTTCAAAAAAATAAAATCTAATATAGGTGATAAAATTTTGTAAAAAATGGACATATGTTTTTGAGTAAAAAAAATGATTCTTTTAACAGCGCCAAATAAAATACGCTTTCTATCATGTAGAACAGGGAATCGTTTTATTTGAAATTTGCTACCTTCTATTTGTTGTTCTTCATTTGCTGGAAGATTATTATTCCAAGATATATAATCATCGCTTTGGCTAGTTAATATTTCAATTCTTTGCTTTTTTAATGCAAGTCCTTCTGCTAGTTTTAATGCATATACTTCTGCACCTGCATTAATATTTATTCCACATCTTTGCACAACTATCGCTATTTTTTTTTGAATCTTCATTTATAAAGAAGGAAAGCCTTCCTTCCCTCCACTAAGGGTTTTTTCTGTTTTGCAATCCATATTGTTTATAGACTGCAAGAGGAATTTCAGGAAGATTAATATGCGATACTACTGGAGATATGACTTGATGTTCGTCAAAGAGATCATGATTGCTTTTTTGTAATGTATCTGCTTTAAATTCAAGACAATCTGTATAATAATACCGACAATGAATTCCTTCTTTTCTTTCCTTAAAGCTATGTGTAAAGTATGACATTACTTTAAGCAAGAGGGATTGGCCTTTATTTAAAGGGTAGCAATTAAAGAAATCCATTCTTTTTGAATTTATAAACCCGCTTTTCTTTAAGACTTCAAATATCTTTTCAATATTTTTATTTCCTAAAGAATTGCAATTGACCATCATGTAGAAATTAGAATTTTCATATTTTGTAGCTTTTAAAGCGCATTTTAAAAATACATTAAGATCTTCGTAATTTTGTGGAGGATCAAAACAGACGACATCAAATATATGTTGCAAAAATTTAGGGAGTCCATCATATAAATCTACATGAAAGAATGTGACTTGATGTTTTGCATCTTGAGTAAGCACTTTTAACTCCTCTAGGAGACGCAGATCGCAGTCTAAAACAGTGACATATTTGAAGTTACGGGCTGCGAGTTCTACTGAAACATGATCATCATCACCCATAAGTAAAATACTTTTATCTCTGAAACCATTTCTTTCGAAGAGATCAGCTCTTTTTTTTCGTGTTTCAATTGTGCAGGGGAGTTGATTATAGCTTTGCACAAGTTTGAATTTTGATTTTGTGTGCTGTATGAGATTCGTATTCTCATGAAAATTCTGTTTTTTGTTTTCTTCAATGATTTTTCTTAGAAATTCTTTTTTTTCAGTACGATTTAAACTTAAGACATGCCGTACCGTCCGACTGGCAAAAAAGATGCTGACAATTTTGCATATTAATTTGTGTATTTGATCAATTATTTTCATGCAAATAGTCCAATATATTAGAATAGAAAGATTTTAATACCAAAAATAAAGGCAAATAATATAAAGAAATATCCCACCCATTTTTCAATTTTTGCAATTCGAATTTGTAAAATCCTTTCTGGGATTTTAAGAACAAAAAATCTGTAGGTCTTAAAAATGAAGAGATCACCAATGCAAACTCCTATTGCAATAAGAATCACTGCAAGCGAAATGGGATGATAGTAGGTTAAATTTTGCCCCATCCACCAAAGATACCAAAAAGGCAGCAAAGTCGGTATCGTCAATGTTCCAACGATTCCTTCGATAAAATGACGAATTAATTTGCTAGATTTGTTTTTTTCAATATCAGGATTTTCAATCGGATTGTTTTTTAATGAAGGCTGATATTTTTTTGTTAATATGTGGGTGAAGCCAATGTACAAGAGTACGACCAAAAACGAAATTTGAATTAGGAAGAGATTATTTTTTCCAAATGTGATTAATTGAGTTATGTTATTTGTTTTTTGAGCAATAATGAAGGCAATAATGCAGATAGTTACGTCTACTAATAAGATTCCAAGTTGAAAATAAAATAAACTTTTTCTTTCACCCTTAATATAGAAAAGAAGAAGTCTTATATTTAATGGACCAGGTGGTAGAGTCGAAAGTGCCCCACCAATAATCGCACAAAAAAAATAAATGAAAAGCTCTGAAATAATCATGCAATCCTTAATAATAATAAACAATAAAATTAATTATAACTTAATTGAATATAATTAAAAAGGAAGTCAAAATTAAGTGTGGGTTAATTTTTTCCTATAACATAGCGCACGTAGCTTGTTTTCCACATATTTGCATGAATATTATCATGTATTTCTTGATCAGTCATTTTTGGTGCAACTCCGGTATCTTGTGCAGTTTTAGCAGTAGCATAAGCAATTTTATATGAGACTTCACGAATATGTGTCAGTGATGGCAAAAGAGAAAGGTTTGGATCTTTATTTATTTGTGCGCATTCACTGATAACTTTTGCACAAGCTACAAGCATTTCATCATTGACTCGTGTTGCTTTTGAAGCCACCACACCAAGTCCGAGGCCAGGAAACACAAAAGCATTGTTGCATTGGCCAATAGGGAAAACTCTTCCATTATATCGGACATCGGCAAATGGGCTACCTGTTGCCACAAGCACTTTTCCTTGTGTCCATTCAATCAAGTTTGCTGGTAATGCTTCACAGCGGGATGTTGGATTGGATAAAGGAAAAATAATAGGTCTTTCACAATGTGAAGCCATCATTTTTACGATTTCTTCTGTGAAAGCCCCCGTTTGAGTTGATGTGCCAATGAGAATTGTTGGTTTAACATTATTTACTACATCATACAGAAGTATAGGCTTTCCTTTAATCCGTTCCCAATCGTTGTAGACATCGACTGGCTGAGCATATTTTCTTTGAAAATACTCAAGATGATCCATGCTCGTATGCAGCATACCGTTCATATCTATTAAAAACATATTGGCAAGAGCTTGTTTTTCCGTAAGTCCATCTGCAATCATAGCTGCCAGAATTTGATCTGCAATACAGCAGCCAGCAGTTCCTGCACCATGAATCACAACTTTTTGTTCGCTCATTTTTGTGCCATTTACTTTCAAACCTGCAAGGATTGCGCCAACAGTAACTGCAGCAGTTCCTTGCATATCATCGTTAAATGTACACATTTCATTTTTATAGCGGTCCAAATTTTTACGTGCTGTCTGTCTGCCAAAATCTTCCCAATGTAAGTAAACATTTGGGTATCTCTTTCTGAGAGCTGACACGAAAGCATCGATAAAATCGTCGTATTGTTCGCCGCGAATGCGTTCATGTCTCCAGCCTAAATAAAGGGGATTTTGTAATAATTCTTTATTATTTGTTCCCACATCCAATACAATAGGCAAGACTTTAGTTGGATGAAAACCAGCACAAAGAGTGTACATGGCAAGTTTAGCAATTGAAATAACAATTCCACCCACTCCTTGATCGCCAATCCCAAGAATAGCTTCGGAGTCCGTGACACAAACCGCGCTTACATCGTAAGCATTTGGAATATTATTTAAAATATCGTCAATTTGTGACATTTGTGGATAAGAAATAAATAAACCACGTGGTCTTCTAAAGTTTTGATTAAACTGCTGAACAACATCACCAACGGTTGGTGTGTAAAAAACAGGCACCATTTCTATAAGGTGCTCTTGCATAAGTCTGAAGAATAAAGTTTCATTTCGGTCATATAGTTGAGTCAAGAAAATATTTCTCTCTATATCTGACTCTTTTTTTAGATATTGTCCATAAACCCGAACAACTTGTTCATCTAAAGTTTCAATGACATTCGGTATAAGTCCATCTAATTTAAACTCGATTCTTTCATCATATGTAAATGCTGTGTCTTTATTTAGAAATGAATTTAGCAATAACTGTTTCCCTTTTAATGAGACTTCATAATACTTTTGTCCATCAAAAGAATTTCGTTTTTCTTTAAACATTCAGATACTCCACGGAAAATTAAAGGTTCCAATCAATTTCTGAAATATTATGATTCCTTAATATTTCGTTTGCTTTTGAAAAATGTTTACACCCCAAAAATCCGCGGTGGGCAGAAAGTGGCGAGGGGTGCGGTGCTTTTAGAATATTGTGAATAGGATTTGTGATCATGTTGGCTTTAGACTGGGCTGCTGCACCCCAAAGCATGAAAATTATGGGTGTTGTTTTGTGATTGAGTTTTTCAATCACACTGTCAGTAAACTTTTCCCAACCCTTTTCTCGATGAGAAAAAGCAGTGTGCGCGCGAACTGTTAAAACAGTATTTAACAACAAGACACCTTGCTTTGCCCAGTTTTCTAAAGTGGTGTTGGTGGGTCTTCCCTTACCAATATCCTTTTCAATTTCTTTAAAAATATTTTGCAGAGAGGGGGGAGCAGGAATGCCTTGTTCAACCGCAAAAGCAAGGCCATTGGCTTGGCCCATACCATGATACGGATCCTGTCCAATAATGACGACTCTTACATCGGCAAAGTCGACAAGCTTAAGGGCTCTGAATACTTTTTCTTTTGCAGGGAAAAAAGTGTGACCTTGTTTGAGCTCTTTTTTCAAAAAAGCACGGATGTCTTCAAAGTAAGGTTTTTCAAACTCAGCCCCTAAAAGTGCTCTCCAATTCTCTGATAAAAAACTAAGATCTCTCGCCTTTATTTCTGATTCCACGTGATTTTCCCCAAAGTCTCATATAAATTTCTTTCGCAAAATTTGTAATTATTGAGAAAGAGTAAAATATCTATAATATGAAAAATTCTCATTCTCAAACAAACTCAAGCGGAACATATAGGAGTTCTGCATAAGTATCTCGTTTTTATCGCGTTGATTTTGACCTGTCTAGCTAGTTGCTGGGGAGATGGATTTGAGTAAGCGAAATTTATTTGATTCTTTATAATTATTTTAGTATTTTACTGAATTAATTATAGCGGGATGATTGTATTTATAATTTTTGGGGCGTTCTTATGAAAAAAATAATTATTGTTATTATAAGTTGTCCAATCTTTTTTTCACTGGTTTGTGCTATAACTATTTATACATCTGTAAGAAATTTGGGTGCAATAAAAATAGAAAACTCGACACAGACAAGTTTGAAAATTGTTGGAAAAGTGGAAATGAAAAAAAGTGAAATTACTGAGAATGCCAATGTCATCGGGGACTTTAAAGTTTTTAATTCAACTCTGAATGATGTTAAAACAGTGGGTTTTCTAGAATTGGATGAGAATAGTAAAATAAATGGCGATGTAAAAGTAACAGGGAAAGTTAAAGTATTTAATTCAACTCTGAATAATATAAAAACTGTTGGTTTTCTAGATCTATATGAGAATAGTAAAATAAATGGCGATATAAAAGTAGATGGAAATTTATTTATGTCGCAAAGTCGTATAGAAAAGCAATTGAATATCACTTCAGAAAATATTGAGATCAAAGATAATTCTTATGTAAAAAATATATATGTGATAAAAGATAAAGATAATAGCGATGAAGTTATTACGCTCGATAATTCCACTGTCGATGGAAATATAGAATTTGAAAGTAAACTTGGAAAAGTGAAATTAAAAAATGGAGCTAAAGTTACTGGCACTGTAATTGGTGGAACAGTTGATACAATCTAAAAAAAATCGCTCAATAGATTCTATTGAGCGATTTTATCACGCAAAGGCTTGCTTTAAGCGATTGGGAAGTTTCTTTTGCCACTGCTGTCAGTTGGCTTTTTAGAAGCTCCGCCTCTTCCGCCGAAACCGCCACGTTCAGAGCGATTGCTGGAAGTTGAGTAGCCGCCTCTTTTTTCGCCACGGTCTCCACCGCGATCACCGCCACGTCCGCCGCCGAATCCACCGCGATCACCGCCGCGTCCGCCGCCGAATCCACCACGGTCACCACCGCGTCCGCCGCCAAAGCCGCCACGTCCGCCGCCGAATCCACCACGGGAGGAACGACCACCACGGTCTGAGCCAAATTTGGAGGAATCAACGTTTGTGCCGAACTCTGTTTTGAAGGCAGGTGAAATGTCTTCTACGTGTAAGCTCTTGCCAAGTTGGCGAGAAGCTTCAGATTTGAGAACATTTGCGAGAACTTCTTTGAGCTTATCGCTTTCAAGATTAGCCACAAGGTTTTCAACGGAGTGATCAATATATTCTTGAGATTCAATGCTATTTGCATTGATACGGAATAACATATTGTTTAAAAATTGCGATGCAATTTTCTTCGCATTTGGCAACTCAATACGAGTTGGATTGATTTTTACTTTGCTACAAACAAATTGGAATTCACGACGTTCAATATGGGTGATGATTGTCCATGCTTTACCTGTTGCGCCCGCGCGTCCTGTACGGCCTGCACGGTGTGTGTAAGTTTCAACATTTGTTGGCACAGTAAAGTTAATAACGTGGGAAAGACCGCTGATATCGATCCCGCGCGCAGCAACGTCTGTTGCAACGAGGATACGAAGTTGACGATTCTTAAAGCGTTCCATTGTTTGGCTACGATCATTTTGCGTCATTTCGCCATTCAATACGCCTGCAGCAAATCCTCTTTCAAGCAGAGCATTGTGAATATTGCGTGTTTCATCGCGAGTTTTACAGAAAATAATGGCATGCTCTGGATCATGATAAAGTAACAATCCTAAGAGAGCATCGAGGTTACGTCCCATTTTGACTTCAACGAAGCCATGCTCAATCAAGCCTGTGCTTGTATCTGTACTTGCAACTTTAACTTCAAAAGGATTTGCAACCATTTGGCGTGCAATATTTGTCACTTTTGGTGGGAATGTTGCAGAAAATAGTAAGGTTTGTGCTTTTTTACCAATAGCTTCTTTGATTTTAATAATGTCTTCAGCAAAGCCAAAATCGAGCATTTCGTCCATTTCGTCGAGGACGAGGATTTCAACGTTGCTCAGGCTAATAGCCCCTTGCTGCAAGAGGTCATTTAAACGACCTGGAGTTGCAACAACTGCATCCACACCGCGTTGAAGGGATGAAGTTTGAAAACGGTAGCTTTTTCCGCCAGTTATCGCTAAGATACGAAAACCTTGTGGTTTAAAATTTGCTTCAAAAACGTCGGAAACTTGTTGTGCAAGTTCACGAGTCGGAGTTAAGACAAGAAGTCTTGGTTTAGATGCCTGTGGTTTCCCAAGGCGTGCAAAAGCAGGCAAACCAAAAGCAAGAGTTTTGCCTGAGCCTGTACGGCTTTGTGCAATCACGTCTCTTCCATCTAATACAGGTTTATAAGCTGCTTGTTGGATAGGGGTCGGTTTAGTAATACCTTGCGAAATAAGGCCTTCGCGAAGTGCTTCTGGCAATAAGTTAAAAATAGAAGACTCTTCTGTTGCAACAATACTGTTATTTGTCATTTGCATCCCAAAAAATAAAGAAATAGAAGGGGTTAGCTACTAATAGCTAAATACACTCAGGCGAGAATTGAGAAAGAATTATAAGAGCTTATTTAAAAGCTAGTCAAATTAATAGGTTGCGACATGCGCAATCCTAAAGTGTGCGCCCGTGCAACAAAAAGAGTTAGGTCTTTCTGAACCCCTGCCAGCTCATCGTTAAACTGTATAATAGGTGGGGTGTCAAGAGGGTTTTTTTTATAATTTAAAAATGCTATGGTAAGTTGGTTTTACAGGATTTGTTTTTGAAAGGAATATAACTATGCAAAATCAAGAAGATATCAGGGCAGAATTGGAAAGATTGCGCGCAGAAAATGCTATCTTAAAAAGTGAGAAAAAATCGAGTCATAATAAAGAAATTTCATTTAAAATAGGTGAAAAAGGGGGATTGTCTGTTTATGGTCTTGGACGCTTTCCTGTTACCTTATATAAGGAACAATGGATCCGCTTATTAGATAAAGAAAAAGATATTAGAGAATACCTTAACAACAATGCGGACAAACTAAAATCAAAAGAATAAAAAGATCGGCAATTTTTTAATGAAATTTTTCAAAGAAATAAAAGAAATTTTAATAATTCTTGCCTTAATTGTTTTTTTTCGCTCAAGTATTTTAAATTGGTATCTTATCCCATCGAGTTCTATGCTTCCTACTTTAAAAATAGGTGATCACGTCGTTGTGAATAAACTTTCCTATGGTTTAATGTTTCCATTTATGGAAAAAAGATTAATCAATTGGAGCTCACCCAAGCGTGGAGATTTAGTGGTTTTTCAAGGTCCACTGCGCGAAGGGGGGCAAACTATTCTGAAAAGAGTTGTCGGTATTGCAGGTGATACTATCTCATTTACCGATGGAATATTGACAGTGAATAATAAACCAGCCCAAAATATTCAAGATATGGATAGAAGTATTCTGAAAGATATTGGAGGAATCGAAAAATCTGAGGATTATAATATTTTTATTGAATCTGGCTTTAGCCAATATCCTCATAAAATATTAAGAAAAAAAATGGGTGGTCTTTCTCTGGAGGAAAGCAAGTCATGGGTTGTGCCTGAGGGAAAAATCTTTTGTATAGGTGACAATCGTGATAATTCATATGACAGTCGTTTTTGGGGACCTGTAGATGAAAAAAGTGTTTATGGTAGAGCATTATTTATAACTTATTCTACAGGTGATCAAGGAACTTGGCCGAATTTAAGAAACGATCGTTGGTTTTTGAAATTAACGAATTAGTGATTTTAAAAGTTAATGACCTTTGCTGCTTTTTTTACTTATTCTTTCTGCAAGATCTTGCCCAATATTAAAAAGTTTTATTTTTGAATTGCGCATTATCTCGTTTGTTGTTTGTCCACTTTGATGCTCTTCTAAAAGAGTTATTATATCTGACAGTCCAAGTTTATTTTTAAATTCAGAACGATTTCCTGTAACTTTACCAAACACGCCGATTAATTTTTGTTCACTTTTCATTGCAAGTTGTGAAACTGTACTCACAGCTTTGCCGTATAAAGTTAAATCATCTAAACTTCCTTCTCCACAAACAATAAGATCAGATCCTGAAAAACTTGGAGCGAGTGCAATAACTTTAGCGATTTTTTTTGAACCCATTTCTATTTTTAAATTAGGAAAAACTGCAGATAATCCAATGCAAATACCTCCTCCTGCTCCCATAAAAGCTTCATCGAGACGAGGGATATATGGAAATGCTTGTTTTAATTTATTCCAAAAAATTTGAATTCTTTTTTCTATAATTGGAATGGAAGAGTCCTTGGCCCCTTTTTGTTTTAAAAAAGAAAGGAGTGAGACACCTGGGCCAGCTGCTGGTGCATTTACATCACATAAAACAATTATTTTACATTTTTTGACATATTCTGGCAGTTCCTCTTTTGCAAAAGAATCAATTTTCTCCATATTATCTAAACAAGGTTTTAAGCGATTGCCATGCACATCATAGGCAGACAAGCCAAACGCACTCGCAATTCCCCAGCCAGCATCAACAGTTAAAGTTCCACCAATGCACAACCATATTTCTTGCGGGCGCAATGGAAAAGCTTTTTGCAAAAGCTTACCAAAGCCCCAAGTATTGGCTTGGAAAAGGCCTTCTTCAGTGGCTAAAGCTCTCGAATTTCCTAATACTTCTGCTGATTCTAGAACTGCAAGTCTTCTTGCATTTTGCCAAAATACGTTTGCTTCAGCGGGTTTGCCGAGTAAATCACAAACTTCCACTCTGAGCGACTCCATTCCTAAACTTGCAGCAAGAAGAACCGCACTTCCTTCCCCTCCATCTGCCATGGGGCGGTGAATAATTTCAATTTTTGGATTGCGATTACGTATCCCATCTGCGACGAGCTCACAGACTTGTCGTGCGGTAAATGTTCCTTTGAATTTGTCAAACGCAAGTACGACACGCATGTGTGAATCTCCTACTGACCATTGGAGCTAAAATATGGTATACCAGTGACACAATGCAGTATATGATGAAAATGCCACTTGTTCAAAAGTTACTCTAAATTGTGCATTGCTTTTATCATTCCTCTTTGTTAAAGAAGCCTAAGCAGAGGTATTTGTTAGTAACACTACAAACTGCTTAGTATTTTTAAAGCGATTAATTATTCTTTTGGGGTATCTAAAATGGACAATCAACACGATGCAAAACAACTTGAATCTAAACTTATAAAAATTGTTGCTGAGAAGTTGAGCATAGAGGAAAAAAACGTAACTGCAGCTTCCCGATTTCAAGAAGACCTTGGCGCAGATTCACTTGACATCGTTGAACTCCTCATGGAAATTGAAGAAGAGTTTGGTGTAAATATTTCTGACGACGAGTCAGAGCGTCTTAAAACAGTTGGTGATGCAGTTAAATTCATCACTGCAAAGCTCTAAAAGCTAAGCTTCAAATTAGGCACCTTTTCTGGTGCCTTTTTTTTTGATTTTTTTAAGCTTATTTTCCTTAATAAACCTTTGTTTCAATCGAGGACTTTTTATGAAAATCGCTATTGCTGCGGATCATGCAGGTAAAGAACTTAAAAGCTATGTAATCGACTTTTTAACACTTACAAATCACCAAGTGCTAGATTACGGGGTGGCATCAGATTCCTCAGCATCAGTTGACTATCCTGATTATGCTGACATAGTTGCTTCCGAGGTTTCCGCAAGTCGCTGTGACAGAGGAATACTTATCTGTGGCACTGGAATCGGTATGTGTATTACTGCCAATAAATTTCCTTTGGTCAGAGCTGCGGTTGTCAATGATGAATTTACTGCAAGAATGAGTCGAGCGCACAATGATGCAAATATCATGTGCTTAGGCTCAAGAATAGTGAACTATCAAAGAGCAATCGACTTTGTAAAAATTTGGCTTGCTACTGAATGTGAAGAAGGTCGCCACAGAAGTAGAATTAATAAAGTTACAGCCATTGAAAAGAGGTTAGCACAATGAATAAATTTCTTTCTTTTGAGAGAGCAAATATCTTAAATTCAGATCCTGAAATCGCTGATTTATTTTCTAAAGAAAGTGCTCGATTGAATGAAGGTTTAGAATTAATAGCTTCTGAAAACGTGGCAAGTCCAGCTGTTTTATCTGCATTAAGCAGTGTTTTATCTAATAAATATGCAGAAGGATATCCGGGAAGACGTTATTACGGCGGATGCGAATTCAATGATAAAGTTGAACAAATAGCTATTGATCGGGTAAAAAAAATATACGGAGCAGAACACGCAAATGTTCAGCCTCACAGTGGAGCACAGGCGAATCAAGCTGTGTTTCTTGCATTTTTAAAGCCAGGTGAAACATTTTTAGGTATGAATTTATCACATGGTGGGCACTTAACTCATGGTTCTCCGGTAAATATATCTGGAATGTATTACAAAGCTGAATCTTATGGAGTGAATGCTCAAGGTTTTATTGACTACGAAGAAGTTGCGCAAAAAGCCAGAGAATGCAAACCCAAAATAATAATTGCTGGAGCAAGTGCTTATTCACGTGCGCTCGATTTTGCAAAATTCAGAGAAATTGCCGATGAAGTGGGAGCCTATCTTATGGTAGATATGGCCCATATTGCAGGATTGGTTGCCGGTGGCCAGCATTTAAGTCCAGTTCCATTTGCCGATTTTGTCACAACTACAACTCATAAAACATTACGTGGACCTCGCGGTGGTGTGATTTTGTGTAAAGAAAAATACGCCAAAGCTATCGATAAAGCAGTGTTTCCTGGTTTACAGGGTGGGCCTCTTATGCATGTTATCGGTGCAAAAGCAGTTGCATTTGGTGAGGCGTTGCAACCTTCTTTTAGGAATTATGCTGAGCAAGTAGTAATTAATGCACGTGTATTAGCTGAAACTCTTATTGCAAATTCTGTTTCTTTAGTGTCTGGAGGAACAGATAACCATCTTATTTTAATTGATTTAAAAGATTCTCCATTAAGTGGTAAAGATGCTGAAGAGAGACTTGCAAAAATAGAATTAACAGTAAATAAAAATAGTGTTCCTAATGATCCACGTAAACCTATGGTTACAAGTGGAGTGCGGATAGGAACACCTGCAGTTACAACCCGTGGACTTGTTGCTGCCGATATGAAAGTGCTTGGAGAAGCAATTGCAATGGCGCTTAAAAATGATGATTCTTTATTGCAAAAAGCAAAAGATAAAGTCGTTTCATTGTGTAAAAAATATCCTTTATACGATGGTGCTCTCCACAATTCAGGATACGTAGCTCCTAATTGAGGATTTTTAATAAAGTATGAAGTGTCGCCAATGTCAAAATCCGGAAAGTAAGGTCCTTGAAAGCAGAGAAAGTCGTGATGGACGTACTGTGAGGCGAAGAAGGGAATGTATTAAGTGTGGCTATCGTTTTACTACATTTGAACGTTCAGAAGAGCAGCCTTTATACATAATTAAGCGAGATGGTACGCGGGAACTTTTCAATCGAGAAAAACTATTAAAAAGTATGAGTATCGCTTGCCAAAAGCGTTCCGTAAGTTCTAAGAGCTTAGATGCGATTTCGGATTGGGTCGAATGCGCTTGTCACTCATCGGATGACGAAGTGACATCGCAGAAAATAGGAGAGCTCGTCCTAGAAGCTCTCTTAAAACTTGATCCTGTTGCCTATGTTCGTTTTGCTTCTGTGTATAGAGCATTTTCAAGTCCTGAAGACTTTGTTTTGGAGCTGAAACAGTTAACTGAAAAGGCACAAAATAAAACCGATTTTTCATTGGATCTTCATAAGGATAGTGAGTCAATACATTCATAGGAGCTCTTTTTAGCATGCAGCTTGAGGTTCTCTTATGTCAATTGGTAAGCTCCAAGATATTGGATTAGTTTTATCAAACAATAGTTATGAAAATTTATTAAAAGTACAAAGTAGTTTTTCTGACTCTATTCTGGAAATAGGTTCAATTGCGCTTGCAAAAATTCGCTTTACTATTACGCATTTTCCTAAAAATAATCCAAATAAAACATTAGCTGAAATAATGAATATACCGCATACTTATAATCATGTGATCCTGAAGTATTATAGTGCAGGAATATGGATTGAAGTAGAGTTCGATCAATCGATCAAGGCTATTGCTTCTTTGCTTAAATCTATGTTACCTAATTATATTCAGGCTCGTAAATAAACGGCTTTATCAATTCAGGAATAAAATACAAACTATGTCATTTGATCTGCAAAAACAAAATGTTGCGGTTCATGCCTCTCGCCTCAATCCAGAATTCAGAAAAGCAATTCAATCAGAGTCGGGTGTCGCGCAATTGAAACGAACGAAATCTCCCCAAAGTATACGAACGTCTCAATTTGCAGATGAGCAAAATTTGTGTCTAAAAGAAGAAACGAGTCTTATCTCTGACTCTCGCATTTATGCACTTAAGAAGCGCTTACTTGCCCCTATGTGGTGGGTTGAAGGTATATTGTTAAGCTTAGGCTCAAAAGAAGCTTGGTTTGACTCTATGGTTTCAAAAAGAGCTGGTAAAATAATTGCTGCTCCAGCAAATGTGAATGCTAAAAATATTATCCATATGTTTGCTATATGGCATGAAGCTTTATCTCGTATATTTACGATGCATAATGAAGAGAGTAATTTACGTTTCCAGATCAATAAATATCTTGTTGGCACACAAAAAGATGTTTTTGAAACTTGTAAACAATTGGAAACAATTTGGTCGACACCTTTAAAATTATTTGAAGTTAAAACTTCAAAAAAATCTAAATCATTGGCTCTCTCCAAAGCAGGAAGTCTTGGTTTTATTCGGCATGCGCAGATTGAAAATGATGTCGATGGTATTTGGCTGACTTTGACTTTATCGCAAAGTTTTCGTGATTTTTATGCTCCACAAGAAATTTCTTTAGATAACTCCTACTCTCGACCTGCATTTGTCAGTATAAATCCAGTCGTTATTCAATCTATGGGCCGTAAAGCCAGTGTTAAAAAAATATTAAATTATTTATTTCTTGAATATTCAAAACAAAATCAAATCGATAGTCAATTAAATTGGAATTCTATTCATATTGAAAGCAAAAATATTTCTTCCTTTCATAAAGAAATTCTTTTAAGTGTTCCCGCCCTCTATGATCACGGCGTTTTAGGTTGGAGTATTGCTGCCCCCAATATAAAACTTTCTGAATTGAAACAAAAAATGTCTGAAAATGCTGAGCAGTCAAATGGTAATTTAGGCGCTATTGTTTATTGCTGGCAACTTTCCGATCAAGCAAAAGAGGCTCAGGATTTAGAGTATGCGTTGGGTGAAAAGTTAATGGCGCTAGCACCTCAGACAATTGCCATAAAATCCAATCATATGATCCCTAAAAAAAGAGTTATTCTTGGGAAAATAAGTGAAAATTCTACTTTATTTCCTGAACCCCCTGCGGATCAATTGAAAAAAGCACGCATAGAAAAGGCGCTTAAAACAGCTAAGGTGACAAAAGTTTTAAAAAATGCTAGAATCGAAAAAGTAACACTTGAAAAAGAATTATCTGAAAAAGAAGAAATTTTAGTTAAATCACCCGTTAAGAAATTAGCTCCGCAGACTTTATTTGATAATAATTCGGTTAATGTAATTGAAAAAAAAGAGCCAAAAATTCTTATTAAAAAGAAAGTCACCTTACCTAAAGTCACTCTTTCAGACAATGATTTTATAATATTGGTTTCGGAATTTTATGAATCATTAAAACCATTGCAGAAAAAAGCATTTGAACGCGAAAGAGCAGGAATGACACCCGATCAATTTAGAGCGTATATGACGCCTATTTTGCAAAGAAAAAAGCCAGCGAAGCTGAAAAAGTAGTTTAGTTTTATACCTGTGATTTTTTGCTTTAAACGAAACAAGTTCGCAATCTTTCTCTTAAACGAGAGACATTGCGAACTTGTTTCGTTTAAGAATAATCAACATCCAGTCTGCGAATTTGAAGCCCAAATCGGATTCCATGAGTTTGCTTTATAAATCACAAGATTTCCATCATTTTGAAGTATGAGCCATGCCCCATGATGGCCATATGTACCACTTGCCCATGTGGCTTTTGAACTATTATAAATAACGAAATTGCCATCTCCTTGCATAGCTGCTCTATAACTGCCAGTATTATTTGTACCACTTGCCCATGTAGGATGATTATTACTATTTCTATAAATCACTAGGTTGTCATCAGCCTGCATTACAAGACGAAAACAACGATTTGCAGAATCGAGTCGATTTCCAACGTACAAAGTTTGACCAGAGACTAGAGTGTCAACTGCGGACGCAGTACTGGCAAAGAGAGCTGAGAATGATAATACTAAAGCAAATATCGATTTATAAAACATTAATCCTTCTTTAATAAAAAATTAATGCTAAAGATAGATTAATTTTTAGAAAAAAAAAACATTTAATTAAATCAATATTTTGACGTATTTTTTTAAATAATTTATTTAATTTATTAAAATTTAATACAAATAATTTTTATTTGTATTAAATTCAACTATAGTTTTAATTTTACTTTTTTTCTTGAAAAATCTAGCATAAATTCAACTTGTATTTACATATTTTTTATAATTTCATTTGTCATCTTTTTTTCATGCGCCTCAAATACAATATGAGTCATCAATTTATGGCTTATTTGACTCATATTTTGCAAAGGAAAAAACAGTTTAAGCTTAAAAAGTAAGAGTTTCTATTGCGTTTTTCGACATTTAAGCAGATCTTTCATAAATAGGTTCAGAACGATTTGGCATATTTTTTAATTTAATAATTTTTGTTTCTTTTTTTTTTAATCTTTTTCCATTTAAAATAATACATTCAATGTTTTTAGGGAGAACTTTTCTTTCTTTTGCTCTCATGCTATGGTTCTTAAGGAGAAGGTATTAATTTGACATTTAATTTATTTTTCAATTTTTTAAAGTCTATATGTGAATTTAAAATTTAAAGTGATTCTTCATAAAATCATGGATTATTTTATTTAATTTTTACTTTTTTTTCGTAAGCTGGCGAAGTATATCGACAATTCGGCTTTTTGCCAGAGGAAAGCTTTCTTGTTCTAAGAAAGTGATTTCTTGTTGTGTGAACTTACCTAAGACCCAATTTGCGGTGGCACTTTTGTGCTCTGGTTTGCCTATCCCTATTTTAACACGATAGAATTTATCTTCACCTGTTTTGGCAAGAATATCGCGAATGCCATTGTGTCCACCGTGTCCACCGCCCAAACGGGTTTTGACTGCGCCGTGTGCTTGGTCAAGGTCGTCAAAAATAACAATCATGTCTTGTTCGGATAGCTTAAAAAAACTGAGAACTTGTTGAACACTGTCGCCGGACAAATTCATATAACTTTGGGGTTTGACTAGAAAAACATCATAACCTTCCCATCTCGCTCGTGCTGTTTGTGCGCCAAAACGATTTTGGGATAAAAAAACACCGGCTTCAGAAGCTATCTTATCGATGAGCATGAAGCCGATGTTATGGCGTGTGTTTTCATATTGATTGCCAGGATTACCTAGGCCGACAATAACAAACACAGGCTATTAAATCTTAACAAGAGATGCAAGGGCAACATTTTTGCCTTTACCTGTGCGCACAACAACACCTTCAGCAAGCTTAAGGTCATGAAGTTGGACAGATTGATCTGCTCTTAAACCGCTGACATCTACGTCGATTGAGCGAGGAAGAAGGGCAAGTTTAGTTTTGATTTCGAGATAGCGCGTGCGGATGTTAAATGCGCCTTCTTTTTCTTGCTCGCGAGTCAAGCCAACAAAATTAAGGGGAACATGTGTGCGAACCACATCATTTTCTTGAACTTCTTGGAAGTCAAAATGAAGAGGTTTGTCAGTGAGGGGGTGTACTTGAACTTCGCGCATAAGAACAGATTTTTCTTCGCCGTTAAGGACAAGTTTCACAACGCTAGAGTGCGTGTGTGCTTTTGGAAGGTTAGAAGAAGAAATAGCAATTTGCACTGCCGTTCCTTTTCTGTAAAGAACACCAGGTACAAGCCCACTTTGGCGGTGCTTGCGAACGGCGCTTTTGCTAGCAGATTCACGTACTTGTGCGTGAATTACAATGTTTTCTAAAGTCATAAGGAAAACTCCAATAAATTTCATCACCATAGAGGTATGGTGATGGGTTTGCATATATCAAAAAAGACATTCAAGCAAGAGAAGCTTTTCAAAAGTGCAAAAAAAGTAGAAATATAGCTCTAACAGTCTTTTATTGGGAAAACAAGCTTTGATTAAGCTGGTGTTGCTTTAATTTTCTGTATAAAGTGATACCAAACAACAAGTCCTTTTTGCACTAGGAAAATGGTAATTATTGTTTTGAAAATTTGATTTTTGTGTGGTTATGCGTTTATAACTTCACATCAACCTGTTTTAGGTTAGTAACGTTCACTGTAGGGGTCTTTTATGAAATTCTCTAAGGTAGTTTTAGTTTCTTCTGTCCTCGTAGCTGCGTTTTCTCTTGCAAGTTGCTCAAGTACCAAGAAGTCTGAGAGCCCAAGCAAGCCTTCAGAATCTAACTCACAAGCAGCAACGCCTGTTGAGACTCGCAATCCAGATTCTGCAAGTTTAAAAACAATTTATTTTGATTTTAATAAATACGATATTCGTGCAGATCAAAAAGAAACAGCTAATAAAATGGCTGAAACTTTAAAAGCGAATTCAAGTATGAGAATTCGTATTGAAGGCCACGCAGATGAGCGTGGTTCAACTGAGTACAATATGGCATTAGGGCAAAAACGTGCAAAATCATTAGAAAATTACTTAAAAGCGAACGGTGTTACAAATTCTATTGAAACAATTAGCTATGGCAAAGAGCGTCCTGCAGCGCAAGGCGAGAATGAATCTGCTTGGGCTAAAAATCGTCGTGACGAAGTTGTCAATGTGAAGTGATTGTTAAAAGCACAATTCAATAAAAAAGCCTTTATTCATAAAGGCTTTTTTATTTTTTTTTTTTAGGTTCTAAAAGCGTGGATTATTTTTTACGTTTTCTTCGAGAGATTCAACTATATCCTTTAGATTAAGCTTATTGCCAACGAGTAGTGTTTGGATACCAAGGGTGTGGGCTGGGAGATCATAATAAGGATCATTCCCAATCATCACCGTATTATCTGGTGAGGCACCAATTTTTTTTAATGTTTCATCAAAAAAGTTGGCATTGGGTTTTGTTGTTTTCATAACATCCCATGAAGTGACAAGATCAAAATCATGTAAAAATAAATCGCTTGCTTTTAAGCGCAATTCTATTTCTTTTCGACCAAAAACAGCATTGGTCGCTAAGGTAATGTGTCTATTACTTGCATGGAGTAAGTCAACCAGTCTTCGCGCATAGGGATCGGAATGGAGAAAAAGACAAATAAAAGGATAGTCGGAGTCAAAGAATTTTGACATAAATCTTTCTATTTTTTTTCTATTTGTATTTAACTCTGAAGCTAAAGTTTCAAAAAATGCATCTTCATTTGTAGAAAAAGAATGAGGTGAGAGGAGGATTTTTTTTGTTTTTTGAGCAGCTTTTATTAATTGAGTAAGAGAACCAAAGCTTCTCATTCTAAATAAAACTCCCATTGCAAATAAATTATGAAATAGAGCGCCGGGTTGGTCAATTAAAGTTCCATCCATATCAAGAAGAACATGTGTTTTTCCTATCCACCAATCACCAGATATGGTTATTTTACTGCGTATTCTTTTTATTTCTGAACTTTTTATTGGTGATTTTGAGTTTCCTTGTTTATTTTTCATTCCTATGGGGTTCCTGCAAATAATTACATTCGAGAAAAAAAACTTAATTGAAGCATCAACAAATAAAATATATTCATTTTAAAATGAATTTGTCAATTTTTTAGCAAGCTAAACCGACAGGACTTGTAGGGTTTTTAGAACCAACGGTGTAAAATATTTCTTCAATCATTTTTTGTTCAAAAGTATTTGTTGGATAAATTTGAAAGAGATGTGAAATTGTTTCTTTTGTCGTGTTATCGAGTTGACCTGCTCGCTCAAGGCCTTTCACTAAAAAGTATAAGCTTTGAATCGAAGCATTTGAGCTGATATTATTTTGCATTTTTTCAATTCCAGCATTGAATTGTCCTTGTGCAACAAGTATATAACCATGCAAGACTTTTGTATCCATAGGGACTTTATGAATATTATCATATGAATCAATCGCTGCTTCTAAAAGACTTTGTGCTCTTTTTAAATCAGAGCCTTTCATTGTAATACTTAAAGCTTCAAGTTCGAATAATTTTGGTTTAGTCACTTTATTAAAGAGAGCGCGATTATTTTTTGATATATTTAACCACTCGTCAACGAGAGGCCAATCACCTGAAAAGCTATATATTTGCGCAATACAAGTTGAAAGTGTGCCAAAATGGAATTCTTTCGGTCCATTTTTTTGGCGTAATAGAAGTAAAATTTGTTGAACAGCAGTTCTTGCATTGTAACCTGCGCCTGCTTTAGCTAGGAAATATAATAGTTGTTCATTTATATTTTCACTCATAAGCATTGCACATTTCGCTAGAACCCAAGCATATTCAGAAAATCCACTGCGCAAGCAATCATTTCCATGAGAAATTAACTTTTCAATAATTTCGTTTTTATGTAACGAAGTTGTTTCTAGATTTAAAAGCGCTTCTTCAAATTCTTTAATTATATTTTCTTTTTCTTTGAGAAATTCATTACCATCAATGTTTAAGTTTGCTCTTAAATATAGAACTAAATAGGAATGATTCCAGGGATCGTTTTCGAGAGATTTAAGAATCTCATGGTGTGTTTTTTCAAAACCACCCTCAGAATAAAAAGCAGCAGCTATACTCCAGTGCATTTCATTTGCTTGTTGTTCCGTTATTGTAGCTAAAGTCAAAGCTTCTTGAGCCACTTCGCGAGCTGTATTATAATCATGAGATTTTAATAGGAAGAATATATATCTTAATGTTCCATCTGTGTTGAAATAATCTAAAGAAAACATATTTTGAAAATGTTTTTTAGCTTTATTATAATTGCCATTCTTTGAATTTATTTCCCCTAAATAATAATTGACTTCAGGGTCAAAATTGTAAAGCGAGTAGAGTTCATCTAGGGTTGGAAATATGACTGGGCTATTTGAGTCAATAGTAATCAGCTCTCTTATTTTATTTTTCTTCTGCATATATTCTGAAATATCAACTTTTTCAATTTTTAATCCACACAAAAGCATACAAAATCTGACTTCAGCACACCCATGAGTATTTTTGTAAGCAACCTTGAGACACTCAAGTAAACCATCGGAAGGATTGGTGCTGACACAATGAGAAGCTGTTTGGATAATCAGATCTTGAGGAGTATCGAGTGAAATTAAAATTGCAAAGTAACAAATGCGAGCAACAGATTTTAAACCATACTCTTCACAAAGTTGTGCGATAAAGGAGATTTGGTTCATATCTCTGGGAGATTTCTTGCATGCAATAACTAAATTTTCAACTTCACTACGACATGCTTCTGCTGCAGCTTGATTTTTTGCTAATTTATATGCTTGCATAGCTCCAAGTAAACAAAGAATTTCAACTTCTATAGGAACTTCACCGTATTGTTTTTGCAACCAATCCGCGAGGGTTTTTAAGGCTCCAATTGCATTTTTATGATCACCAGAATTAATAAATTCATTGTATAAAGAAGTGTGAGTTTCGAAATGTCCGTGTACTAAATATTTATCTAGTGATTCAAATATTTCAGAATAATCAGGTGAATTTTCTGGGATAACACCAAGCTGCTGAAGCTCAGTTAACGTTGCCAAAATTGAAGTGGATTTTGAGTTGAGTTTGAAGGCATGATCCCATTTTTCAATTGCCTCGCTCAATTTTCCGTTGCATTCAAGTGCACAACCAGCAAGGTACCATGCGGCATAATTCTCTGGGTATTTTGATTGCAAATTAAGTGTTTTCTCTAGCAAATATTCTTTACTTTCAGGATTGGTTGCTGCTGACTTTTCTTTTTTTATGTCAGCGTCAAAATGAATAGAGTCAAATTTTGGACTTTCTTCTGCAATGTAGTCATCTGGAATATCGAGTGTTCGATTTATCCTCAGTTTTTTATTTGACAACATGTTTACTAAGGGCATTCTTTGCGGAGAAATATGTTCGATATTTCTCGTCGCTTCAAATGCGTGTTTAATAGGTGTATGCATTTTGTCTTTTTTACTATCAATTTGATTTAAGAGTCGGATCTTAGCTAAAATATGTGCAAACTCAATTGCTTTAGACAAAGGGAAATCTTTACAGAGTTTTTTAAACTCATGTATAAGTTCTGGCAGAGTGTCTCTCTTAGAAGAAACCTCAACGCGCCTGAAAAGAATTTCATAGTCCTCGGGGTGTTTGCGAGTCAGTTGTTTTAATATGGCTTCGGCTCTTTCAAAATCTTGGACAAAAATATACTTATTAGCGTCGTTCAAAAAGTTTTCAGAGGTTTTTTTGAGTTTATAAGAGCGCGGTTTTAAAGAGAAATTAATACCTAAGACAATGTTTTGTCTCTGTTTTAAACCTTTGATATTTATACTCTTGGTTCTTAAAGGCATAATTTCTCCAGCAAGAGTTTGACTCTTTCAGGACAAATCGGAGTTTCTGGGGGCAAGCTGTAGCTTATTTTAATTGTTTGCTGTTTGGCGCAAGAGTCGCTGATCTAATGTTATAAGGCGCTCATAACGCAGCCTTTCTTGGAGTGATCAAAAATGCAGAAGATTCTCGGGCTTGATATTGGATCCTATTCAATTAAGGCAGTTATTATATGGAATGATTATAAAAACTATATAGTTCACCAGTTTTTTGAGCAACTGGTTGAAATAAAAGAAGGTTTGGATGAAAGAACAGCTCAGTCGCAGGCACTTGCTGAACTTTTAGCAAAAAATAAACCAGAATACGATGTCATGTATGCGTCATTAGATTCTCGTTTTGCTTCTATCCGTCGAGTTGATTTTGACAATATCAAAAAAAGAGACATTCCTAGTTTTTTAGAAAATGAATTGGAGAGCTCGAGTCCATTTGCGATAGAAGATTCTATATTAGATTATCAACTGATTGATTATACAAAATCTCATTCATCTTTATTAGCTGTTTTGTGTAAGAAAGAAAGTATTAGAGATCTGATTGAGAATTTTGAAAGAGAACATTTACGGATAAAAGTTGTAGACGTTGATAATTTAACCTATCTAAATATGATTTCATTTTTGCAAGTGAATTATGAACAAAATAATCAAGAAAAAAATCAATCTGAAACATATAAAGAGGAAGAGTTTTTAAATTCAAAAAATTCATGCAGTTTAATCATTAATATTGGTCATAGTAAAACAACTTTGACATATTTGAACAATAAAAAAATTCTATTTACACGCATAATAAATATGGCTGGTTTATATTTTACCGAAGTTATTAAGAAAGAATTTGGCTTAAAATATGAGGAAGCTGAAGCTTTGAAATGTTATGTCAGCAGCATAGACAGTTCTTCTTTAGAAGAGAATAGCAAAGCTAAGATTGTTTCGTTAATATTGGCAAAAGCTGTGAGCGAACTTGCAGGTGAAATTTCTCGTACAATACAAACATTTCAAGAAAAGAATAAAGAAAAAATTCGATGTATATATTTAACAGGCGGTTCAAGCGTGATCAAAGGGATCTCGCATCAATATGAAGAATATCTTAAAATACCTGTAAAAGAGATTATACTAAAGAAAGAGAATTTTAGCTATAATACAAATAGTGCGACTTTAGGAACTTTTGTATCTGCAGAGCCAAATCTTAATAAAATTTCTCAATCATTAGCGATAGCTATGCGTGGCTTACCAATCAATGGAGCAATATCTAAAATAAATTTGCGCAAAGGTGAGTTTGCTCAAATCAGTAATTATGATAAATTAATAAAACAAATAGTTCTGTATTCTTCTGCTGCATTTGTGGTCGTATTTTGCTTATTTTTGAGTTATTTTATAAGATCTATTACTTATGGAAATCAAATAAGCAATTTAAAAACTCAGTTTAGAAAAGATGTCATCTCAATGTTTTCAGGCGAGCCATACCCACTCCGCCTCATTTCAAGTAGGAAAGATTGGAATTTTGATAAATATGGATCTGAGGCTCTTATACTATTAAATCAAAGTTTAAAAAATAAAAAGCGTCTTGTTGACACATTAGCAGAAACAGAGCCGCCATTTGTTTTAAAAGTTCTGAATCAAATATCAGAAGCTGTACCGAAACCGCTTTATTTTGAAGTCACTCAATTTAAAATAAATGACTCTGCTGTTTATATTGAAGCAGAAACGACAAGCTCAGCGAATGTAAAGAAAATAATTGAATTGATTTCTGCAGTTAAAATTTTTGAACAAGTAACAAAAAATAAAGAAGAAAATAAAATTGGCAGTGCAAATAAATTAATTCATTTTTCTTTCACCGCAACAATTAAAAATGATGAGGCGTAAAAATGTCCCAATATTCAGAAGAAATTTCAAGAATTTTATCGAATGCAAAAGTATTTGTTTTTGGGGAAAATAATTCTCGCCTAGAGTATGCAATTGAGTATTTTTATAAACTTAATCATGAACGTAGAATAATAATAATTATATCAGCAATAGTATCTGCTGTATTGTTTCTTTTATTTATGCTAATTTTCTATTTTTTAGGAATGTATTTTTTGCAAAGTAATTTAAATAAAGCTTATTCTAATACAATAGCTTTAAATAATTTAAAACCATCCTATATGGCTGTCCAAGAAAAGTTTTTAGTATTGGTCAATAATTTAAAAAATGATAATGCAAATATTTCATTAGCAAATATCTTAGAGACGACAGCTAAGGAAAAAGGATTACAAGCAACAGGATTTCCAGATAAACCAATTTCTTCTCAGTTACCAAGTCAAAGTCCTTTTGCGGATCAATTTAAAAAAGTATCTATCGATTTTAAAATAACAAATGTGAGCTTAAAAAAATTGATGGAATATATAAATGCAATAGAGGATCTACCAAATAAATTTGTGGTCTCAAAATTAGATGTGCAATCTTTGACAGATGCAAAATTATATTTTGATGTATCAATTACTGTAGATGGAGTAATTCCATCTCTAAAGCAAGAGTTATAAATGAAAAAGAAGAATTTAATTAAAATTATTGCTTTAGGTGTTCTATTTTTTTTAGTTTTGATATATAAAAATTTTCCTTATGATTTAATAAAAGATAATATTAATAAAGAAATAAATAAAGCAATTCAAAAAGAGCGTATTCCATTAATTGTTAATATTGGCAGTTTGAAACCATATTGGATAACTGGTGTTGAACTGAATAATATAGAAATTAGAAATGCATTAGACAGTGCATCACCGCTACTTTTAGATGAAGTGATAGTTAAATTTTCGCTTTTGCCTCTTCTAATAGGGAATATTTCTACTGATATTATAGTTCATCAAGTGGGTGGGACTGTTTATTCAAGTGCGAGTGTCTCACTGATTGATGCTTTTTCAGGTATTTTGACCTTAAAAAGTGTAGATATTTTTTTAACTCGTTTTCCTCTTGGGGGCATTTTTTCTCAGTTTTTAGGGGTTATTCGATCAAGTAATAAAACTGAATATGCTGTACTCACTCCAGTTATTTCTAAAACAACGTTAGGTGGTAGTGCAAATGGAAAAATAAAATATCGTGAGAATTATGGGAAAATAAATATTACTTTGGAAAAAGCTTTTTTAAATATAAGCAACGAGACGTTAAATATTCCTAAACAGGATTTTAGTAAAGCTGAATTTGGTTTAAAATGGGATGGAAAACGTTATGTTATAGATAATAGTTCAGAATTAAATGCACAAAACTTTTCTGTAAAAGCAGGAGGTTTTTGGGAAGCATCGAAAAATCCAGCAGATCCTGCTCACATTAATTTAGAGTTCAAAATCAATATGTCTGGAGTGATTGAAAAAGATTTTGGATTTTTAATTCCTCAATTCTTAAATTGTTCACCCACTTCACTTATCAATGGCAAGATGAATATTTCACTTGTAGGAGATGCGAACAATTTTGCTTGTCATTAATTAAATTATTAAGATTATAAGACTTTAAAATCAGTGTTATTTGTAATAATTTCTCTTGATAGTGAACAGTTTTTATTTTTTTCTTCAATAGTTTTTTTGAATAATTTCAGAATTGAAATATCTTGATTATTTGAAAGCGAAGCATTGAGAAGACCTATTTTAGAGTCAGAAACTATGACAGAGTTGGTGATTCTATTTTTTGGAAAGATAAATATATTTTGAAAAGTTAATGCTATATTTTTTGAGAAACCAATAGTATTTCCTGTCTCACAATTTCTAATTTTAAAAGGTAATAATCCTGTTATTCTTATAGCATTTTCTTGTATATAATCAAAATGAATTGATAAACAACCGCTATCATTATTGGAGAATGAGTGCATATAGTTTTCTTCGGAAACAGCTTTTATAAAAATAAAAGCCCACCCTGCTACAAGTGCTCCTTGGTGAGCATAAGATTCAATAAAGTTTAAAGCATTTTGATTCGTAATTTTTTCATTCTTAAGATCAATTAAGAATTTTTTATAAATCAAATCGGAGTTTTGACTATAACTTTCATAGTTAAATTGCTTTTTGTTTATAAAAATCGACATTCTTGTTAAATCTTTAGTTACTTGCTCTTTATCAGCTTTCGATAGAGTTTTTAATAAATAACGAATAGAATGAGGAGATAATATAAACATATCATTTTTATGGTTAAAAATATAGCCTGGATGTATTTCTAATGGGTTTCTTTTGTATTGCAATAAGAATTTATCAAGGTTATCAAAGTATTGTTTACTAATTGATTTATAGTTTGTTGAAGAACCAAAAATACCAAAATTTTTAGAAGATATAAATTCTTTTAACTTCAAAGATTTTTTAAAGTCATTGATATAGTTTGTGATTGTGGTTTTATTGTTTTGGAAATGAATTTCTTCTTTAATTGTTTCAAAATATTTTTTATACTTCATAAATAAGAAAATACTTTCAAAATTAATTTTATCTAAAGTATTCATAGACTCTAGGTAATAGACAGTTGAAATAGCATATATAGCGCTGCGTGAAATACACGTTTTAAAAATAGAACTTTGCTTATCTAATTGCTGATAAACTTTTTTATTAAAAATCGTTTCTTTAACAATGGGGCCTTTTTTATCGAAAGTATAACTCGATGGCAATGAAAGACTAGATAAAAATTCTACTTTAATATTAGATTCTTCTGTTTTACTATGCATAATATTTCTCATTTAATATAAATGAAAGGAAAAAAAATAACTTTACGATCTGGAGATTAATTCGGATTCTAGAAATAATCAAGTAATAATTTAATTATGTATTTCTGGGTTTTAAAGTATGATTTTAATAGATTTTTTATATAATTTGACTTAATTTTTCAGAAAATCCAAATAAACTCAGGCTTCCGCCTGAGTGAATTAATAATATATTTCCTGATATATTTTTGTTTTTTATTATATTATCAGCGGTAATAAATAGTTTTGCGCTATAAATAGGATCGGTTAAGATTCCATCCATTTGCGCAGTTATTTTAATATGATTAAAAATGCTGTTATTCACAGAACCAAAAGATTTGGCTGTACTTGGAAAATAAAACACAAAAGGTATTAAAAATTCGATCTTGCAATTTATTTCCTTTTCAAATTTATTCTTAAAGGAATTTAGAGATAACTTAAATTCTTCTTCATTTCCAGCGACAAGAATTATGTGAATATTTTTTTTAATTTTTAAAAATGATAAACATAAAATCAATGCAATTGAGCTCAATCCTGTGCCTGCATCGATAACGATATCATTAAAATCTATCTGATTCTCTTTCTCATTGCGTAAGATATCGAGAGCGAGCGAGCAAGCGCCGGGAAAAGCTTCATACATATTTGCTCCTTCTTCGATATATCCAACCTGAATTCCTTTTTTTAAACGCGATTCTTTATAAGTGTTAATCAAATTCTCTTTATAGTTAAGTTCTTCCTTATTGTGCCAATGAATCGAGTTTTTTTCTAGAAATAAAGAGCTTAGAAGATAGTTTCCTATCAATTGATGCTTATTTTTTGTATCAAAAAAGACAATTGGTTTTATCCCACTTTCAATAAGCAATTGCACAGCTGATAAAACATTATTGGAGAACGCTCCTCCCCAAACTATAACTTCTTGGAAATTTTTATTCATTAAGTTAGGTATCAAGCTCAAGTATTTTCGGATTTTTGTCCCACTTACCCCAAATCCAAGTTCGTCCTCTCGCTTTACAAAAATACCATTTTCTTTATTTTGGATTGATCTGAGTTTGTGAATTCGCGAGGTTTTAGGATAATCCATCATAGGAAATGAATTTAAATAATTTACTAATATTTCATAATTTTTCATGATATTTTCTATTAAAAAATGCCTGTTACAAGAAGAGCAAAGCCGGGTCGACTGACATTGCTTGGTCCAGGAAAAACAATATCATATTCGTAGGAGAGATTTAAAGTTCCGATCAGCCAATCAAGGAAAAAATAATTTACAGATGCCGTGGGTATAAATTTATAATAACTTTCCAATGGATTGAGAAAGACATATAGAAAATCAAAAGTATTACTCAATTTAAAGCTTGTTTTTGAATCATAAGCATATGTAGCACTTGGAGTTGCTATTGCTTCTATTGTATGTCCAACTGATGATGTAGTATTAAACATAACTTGTTCTTGCCCTTGTAAGGCTAGATCCCATTTAAATACACCATAATTGCCAAAGCTCATATTGTAGTACTGATTGTATATAAGTCCACTTTTTTGATACAATGTACTTCGAGTTGATATATCTATTTGTATACCCATATTAAGTTCAAGATCCTTGTAATTTATACCAAAGAGAAAGTATTGTGTATCAAAGCTATTATCTACAAAAATTGTTCCAGCTGTTTGGTAAAGACGATATCCTTCTTTTTCTTTTTTACCATCTATTTCTAAATAGTTTCGATTTGTTTCATAAACACTTCCTTCTATAATAAGTGTATCTAAGTTAGAAAATGTCGAAGTTAAATTTTTTACGTAGAATGCTTTACCTCCACCGCCGAGAAACCAACCGGCTTCTTCACTGGTTTTACTTGTGTCATAGCTATAAATCCCACCGGCTACTGTTCTCCAACTGGATTGAGAAGAGTATTGAGATGGGAGAGATTGATTCTGTGCAACTGAAAGTACATTTCCATCATATTGAATGCCAATAGGAACAATAAGATTCCAAGGTTTATCTACATTGATTTTTTTTAAGAATTCAGCTGCAGACTGTCTGAGTGCTGGATCTAAATCATTATCCCAAACAGCGCTTTTAAAAGCCAGTTTCGCATCTTGTAACATATTCTTAAAGTAATATGCGACACCAACATAATATTCATATTCATGGTTCAATTTTTCATCGTAAGTAAAGTTTTTCTTAGCTATTAGCAATTCATTGAGTGCTTCCGTATATTTTTTTTCATCTAAATAAATTAATCCCATTTGCCAGTGTGCATAGGGTAATTTAGGGTCCAATTTTAGCGCCATTAAAAAATATTTTTTTGCTTCAAAAGTTTGAAATAATCCTTTTTTAGCAAAGCCAAAATAATATGGTAACAGAGCATTTTGAGAAAAGTCTCCTTGGTATGGAGCTAGTAAATTTAAAAGCTCAAAATACTCTTCGTTTTGTGCTAAGATGGCTGCTTTTTCTAAAACTTCATTTAAGTTTGAATCATTAACTGCGAGCTTTCTTGCCTCGAGTTCATCGGGTGTAGTGGTAAATGCGAGAAAATTATCGATGACAGCTGTTTTGGGGGAACTCACTGGTAAGAGTTTTCCATTACCATAAATAATTAATTCCATCCCAGAGCCTAAATAAATATTTTTATATTTTTCTTTTGCTTGTTCTGGTAAATTTGATACATTAGGAATTATTTTTATGACCCCTCCAATACTTATTACCCGTGTGTAGTAATCACCTTTTTTATCGCTCTCTCGCGTAATGAGTGCATCAGCGCCGCGTGGAATATTAAGTTGCGCTTCATTTGTCAAAATAATCATTTTTGTACTGAAATCTTTTGTTTTATCGTCAGTGTCGTATAAGTTACCTGAGGCTTTTGTTCTAATACTTCCAAAATTTAATTCTGCAACTCGAGAATTTTCATCTTCATTTTCTTCATGGAGAGATAAACGTGTTGATGGGAGTAAAAACCATGCTCCAGATTCAGAATCTGTTATGCGAAGAGCATCAACATTGTCTGTTTCAAAATAACCAAGATTCCATGAAAATTTCCTAGGTACTTTACCAATGTAAAGCATGTAATCATTTTGAATAAGTGTGCCTTTGCCAAATAACGAAACAACACTTTGACTTGAAAAATTAGGAGGATTTTGTGTGTCTTTGGGAATTGAGTTTTGTTTTAAATAAGCGACTTCTTTATTCCACTTTTCAGAGTCAAACCCTTGTTTAGTATGCATTTTAAATTCATAGGAGTAAGTGGTTCCTCCATAATTATTTGCAGTAATAATAAAAAGGACTGGAGTTAATTCTTTAAATTCTTTTTCTTTTAAAAGAATTTCGCAAGTTATACCTGAGCATATTTTTTTGTTATTCAATATCCAACTAATTGATGAATTTTTTGAGGATGCATCTTCAGCTAACGTTACTTTCAATGGTATTGGTGAATCATAAGCAGCATAAATCTTAATAGGTGGCCCCGATTGAAGGCGGGGCAAAAAATTTTCAGTGAGAGAAGATGGAAGTTGAGCGTTCGATTTTAAAGTAAAACAAATAAATAGAAAATATATAAATAGAATATAGTTACGCTTTGAAAAACTAAACCTATGATGACAATCCTTCATATGCTTCTCCAGCAAGGAGACTCAAAATTCTTTTAAGCTCAGATATTGAACCTTGTTTGTCCTGAATAAAGTTTTTCTTGCGAATAGCAAAAATTAGTTTTCCATCTGGTGTGATCCGCATGCCTTTTGTTTTTCGATTGCACACGTCTAAAATACGTTTCACAAGTTCTTCGCTTGCTTCATCCGAAGAGTCAGGTTGCAATACACCTTTATCAAGGCGCATTTCTGTGAAATCTTCTCCTACTGTGAGAGAAAGACATCCAATTAAAAGCAACCATCTCCGAATACGAGCAAGTTCAGCCAGATTTTTTACTTCTTCAGGCAGAGGTCCAAATCGATCTTCGCATTCTGTGATTAGGTTTTGCAATGCGTTTTCCAAGCGAGCACCAAAAAAACGACGGTATGTTCTCAAGCGTTCTTTAGAATTAACTATATAATTTTCAGGAATTTGGGCTGTAAGAGGAATCGATATTTCTACATCCGTTACTTTTGTTACTTTAATTCCGCCTAAAGTTTTTATTGCGTCATCTAGCATTTGAAGATATGTTTCAAGGCCGATATCACTAACTTTGCCGCTTTGTTCATCACCTAATATATTACCAGAGCCGCGCATTTCCATATCATGACTTGCAATGACAAAACCACTGCCCAGTTCTTGGTGTTCTTTTAATATATTGAGTCTTTTTACCCCTTCATCATCATCGTGCGCATTTTGAGAAGTTAATAAATAAGCATATCCCCGAGTGGAACGTCTTCCTACGCGTCCCCGCAATTGATAAAGTTGGGCAAGGCCAAAGTGATCTGCATTTTGCACAATGATTGTATTTACATTGGGCATATCAATACCTGATTCTATTATCGTGGTGCATAGTAATATATTAAATTTTCCATCTAAAAAGTTGATTATTGTCTCTTCCAACTCTTTTTGGCTCATTTTTCCATGACCAATACAAATCTTTGCTTGAGGTAATAATTTCTGTAAATATTTCTGCACAGTCTCTAATTCTTCAACTCGATTGTGTACATAGAATATTTGTCCACCGCGATTTAATTCAAATAAAATACTGTCAACAATAGTAGACTCTTCAAAAGGACAAACAAATGTTTTTGTTGCGAGTCGTGATTTTGGTGGTGTTGTTAATAAACTTAAGTCACGCAAACCTACCATAGACATCTGCAGAGTTCTCGGAATAGGTGTAGCTGTCATAGTGAGGACATCGATTCCATAAGACATACTTTTAATTTTTTCTTTTTGCAGAACACCAAAACGTTGTTCTTCATCCACAATGAGTAAACCAAGATCGCGAAAATCGATATCTTTTGATAATATTCTATGTGTCCCAATTAAAATATCGATCTCACCTTTTTTTATTTTTGTGAGTACTTTTTGAGTCGAAGTTATAGATCGATCGAGGACTTCTATATTTACGCCAAAATCATGAAAACGTTCTTTTAGAGAGCGAAAGTGTTGATGAGCAAGAACAGTGGTTGGTACAAGCCATGCAACTTGTTTGCCATCGAGTATGCAGCGATATGCTGCACGCATAGCCACTTCTGTCTTCCCAAAACCCACATCTCCACACAAAAGACGATCCATTGCTTTTGCTTTGCCCATGTCGAACATAATTTCTTTTATTGCACGGATTTGATCGATGGTTTCGTCATATGGAAATGCATCTTCAAACGCAATATAATCCTCATCTATTGCAGCAAATGCATGGCCTGGAGTCATACTTCTTCGCGCTTGATGCTCCATGAGTTCTTTAGCAAGTTTCTCAACATCGACTTTGGCTTTTTGCTTTCTTTTCTCCCAAGAAGTTCCTTTGAGAGTATCGAGCGAAGTGCTGTCAGACGAACCAATATATTTTTGAATTAAATTTAATTTATGGACAGGTACATATATTTTATCATTTCCGGCATATTCTAGTGCTAAAAAATCACCCGTAATATCTAATATTTTAATCGTCATTAAACCGCGAAAGCGAGCAATACCATGTTGGACATGCACAATTAAATCGCCTTCAATAAAATCTGAAAATTGAGCTGACAAAAATGCTTCAGAATTTGATTTTTGTGTAGATTCAGTGTCTTCTTCATGAAAATTTTCAAATTTTTCTGCACTTGCAATTCCACGCAACCAAGTTTCTGAGAGAGCAAGTGTTTCACTCTTTGGTAAATAAAATCCTCCTGACGTATTGAGAATACAACAGTGAATATTTTTTGTGATCTCTTGTGCGATTAATTTCTGCGCATTTATCTCTTTAGTAGTGAAAGGCTGAATAGAATTATTAATTGAAATTGCAGAAAAATCAGGAATATATTTCGCAGCAATTCCTGCAAATTCAATAAATGTTTCATTTGAGTTTGCTAGTAACAATATATTTTTTATTTTATTATTTTCATTTAAAATAATATCTTTTATTTTTTCGATTCGAGCTGAAAATTTTTGTTTTTCCAAAGGTTTTAAATCTTTTACGATTTCCTCGGGTAATCTATATGAACTTTGTCTTTGTTTTTCATCATGAATCATTTTTTTTGCATGATCGATATTCGGAAAAATAGCATCAATTTTTCCGACGGGATAGTTTTTTCCAACCGCGGAATTGAACGAATTTTCGTATAGTTTTTCGATTTCCAAAATAGCTTTGTTTAAATTTTCATTTGTGTCCATCAACTCAAGCGAAATTTCTCTGTTTCTTTCTTTTGCATATGAAAATATGGAGTTATGAAACGAAAATAATGTATTGTTTGGAGTGAACATGTAAAAAACATCATCGATCCCAGGAAACTGAATATTAGCACGTAAATCTTCGAGTAAATTGGCTCTACCAACTCCCATGACTTTTTGAGCTAAAATGGCATGGTTGAATTTTTCAATGGCATTTTCGAGTTGACTTGGAAAAGGCCATACAAATTCTCTTGATGGGAGTAATACAAGTTTTTCTAAAGTTTGGAAAGAACGTTGATCCGATGCTCTAAAGGATCGAATTTTATCGACAGAGTCTCCAAATATTTCTATGCGAGAAGGGGTTTTTTCCCCAGGTGTCCAGAAATCGACAATGGATCCCCTGACACAAAATTCACCTACTTCTTCAACCCTTTGCACTTCTAAATAAGCCAATCGAGAAAGCTGTTCAATCAATAAATCAGGGTCGAGATCATCTCCGATTTTAATTTCAAATTTATTTTCTTGTATCCATTTAAAATTTGGAAAATTTCTAAGGTAACCAGCTAAGCTACAAATGAGAATTCTTGGAAAATGCTTGCCTATTGAATATGATGCAGCAATTCTTTTGGCAATGATTTTACGTGATGATTCAAAACGGAAAACTCCCGCTTGAAAATATCCAGGTATATGTAATATGTCTTTATCTGAAAAAATATCTGCAGTGAATTGGCGAAGTGTTTCTTCAATTTTTTGCGCTTCAGATTCAGTATTTACTATAATAATTTTTGATGAATTGGGAGAAATCATAAGTTGAGCTATGATTTCTACTAAAACAGGCTCGAGGGAAAAAAGATTCATAAATTAGGATGTCCTCGTTTTCCAAATTTCTGATTAATAATTATTTCCATTTAAATTCGCTTCCCTGTTCTCTTTCAATAAGTAAGTTAACAGCTTTTTTAATAGGCATGTCTTCATAAATTACTTTATATACAGTGTTTAATATTGAAGCTTCAATTCCAAGCTTTTGGCAAAGTTCATGCGCACTTTGGGCTGTTGTAATTCCTTCAATAACTTGCCCCATGGAATTGAAAATACTTTCTTTTGTTTCACCACGTGCCATCCGAAAACCAAATTGACGATTGCGCGAAAGATCGCCTGTGCAGGTTAAAATAAGATCGCCAACACCACTTAAACCTAAAAATGTCATGGGGTCTGCACCCATTTTCACACCCACTTTGGCAATTTCTGAAAGTCCCCGTGTGATGACTGCCGCCCTTGCATTGTAGCCAAGTTCTAGGCCATCAACTGCTCCTGCAACCATTGCGATCACATTTTTTAAAGCCCCAGCAATTTCAACGCCAATAATGTCTTCGGAATCATAAATTCTAAAATAGGAACTGTGTAAAATCTGTGCGGCAACATTGAGTAGTGCTTTATTTTTTGAAGATACTACAACACAAGTTGGTAAACCTAAAAGCATTTCTTTGGCAAAACTTGGGCCACTTAAGCTACCTACATTCGCTTTGTCTTTCCAAAAATTTTCTAATATTTGATAAGGAAGGTGCAGTGTTTTTTGTTCAATCCCTTTTGCTGCAGATATAAGATTGAGTTTTGGAAAGTTTTTAATATTTTTTTTATTACGAATTTTTAGCCATTTCTTCATCATCCATTCGGAAACGTTCGTTAAACTTTGGCATGGTATTGCTAAAATAATGAGATTAAATTCGCTAAAATCTGTTGCAAAATCTTCAAATGATATAAGCTCACAAAATTTTAACGTTTCATGCTTTTTTAAATTTTCAAAATTTTTGTCATAGCGAGCGATTACAGTCACCGCATTATTTTCGTTTTGCACACACGCTGCAATTGCAGTGCCGAAAGCTCCTGCCCCAACGACGAGTGTTTTTGTTTTAATCTCTGCGCTCATTGAAGGTTGTCTCCTCTATAAGATCCTCGTGTATGAACTACCTTTATTTTTTAAAGATGTGAAGGACAAAAATATCTCTCATATATCTATAAAATTTTAATATTATGGGTGACACAAGCTTTTATTAAAAGTGGTGCTTTATTTGTATAAATTATATGAGCTCTTTCCCTTTTCATTGCAAAGAGATAAGCTTTTATAATGTAATTCCCTCATATGAAAGGGGCGGAAGATATGTCAAATTTTCAAGATATTGCTCAAGCTTCAACAAAATTATGTGATTTGCTCAACAGCAAAATTTTTGGTCAAAAAGAAATTGTTGAGCAAATCGTATTAACGATTCTTTGCAATGGTCATGCACTTTTAACAGGGGCTCCAGGTGTGGCGAAAACCACATTAGTGCGGAACTTGGCTAAAGCATTGGGCTCTGGCTATAAAAGAATTCAATTTACCCCCGATCTGACTCCGTTCGATATCTTAGGCGGTTATACAATACAATTTGATGAAAAAGATCCTAATCTTAAGAAAATAGGTTTTTCACCCGGACCCATTTTTGCTCCGTTTATCCTTGCCGATGAAATCAATCGTGCTTCGCCAAGGACTCAATCTGCATTATTAGAGGCAATGCAAGAACGTCAGGTCAGTATAGAAGGTGTTTCGAGACCATTGCCGAAACCATTTTTTGTTTTTGCTACGCAAAATCCAATTGAAAATGAAGGAACTTTTCCTCTTCCTGAGGCACAATTGGATAGATTTTTATTAAACTTGGAAATTCCTTACCCAGATCTAGAAGCTGAAGTAAAAATCGCCACCCTTTCACAGATGGAAAGTGACCTTGAACCTATCCCTTTTGCTGCAATTTTGTTAGAGGCAAGACGTGTTATTGAAAGTGTTCCAATCAAAGAGGATCTTTTACAGGGTATTGTCCGCATTGTCAGAAACACACGGCCGCATGAATCAAAACTGTCAGTGGCTCGAGATTATCTTGAATTTGGTGCGAGTCCGCGAGCCACTCAAGCTTTGTTGATTGCTAGCAAAGCTCTTGCAGTTATCCGTGGACAATCTGAAGTTCAATTTGACAATGTCAATGAAATAGCTCCGGCTGTTTTACGGCATCGATGCATAGTGAATTTTAGATCTCTGGCGGAAAAAAGAAGTGTTTCTAATATCGTTAATCAAATAGTTCAGGAAACGGTCTTGTAATGAATCTAACAGAAAATAAAAATAATACTGAGTATGCAGTTTTTGTCGATGCGTCTGGGACTATATTAGGAGGATCCCAGACAGGTGCTTTGGGTGTAGAACTTTATCCAGACTCTATTAAGCTTTTAAATGCTATGCGTGCAAGGAATATTAACGGAATTAATATAAAAACAGGACTTATTACCAATTGGGGTAAAAAAATAAATGCAATGCTAAAAGCATTGAATGTTATGGATTGTTTTGATGTTGTCATCAGTTCTGATTCCGTAGCAAAAGGTAAGCCAGACTCTGAAACATTTCACTATGCTTGCTCACTCGTTGAAGTTGAACCAAAGAACGCTATTCATATTGGCGACTCTTTGTTTGACGATGCGCTGGGTGCGCAGAACGCAGGGTTGCACGGTATTTGGCTGCGACGCACGCCATATTCAAATAAAGATTCCAAAACATTAAAACATCCCATTTTTAGTAATCTAAATGAGGTTTTATTGTATTTAGAGACTATTATTAGAAAGTAATTTGTTATTTTCAATTATTATATTACGTTTTGAAGAAACTGTATTATCTATATTTGGGATAATCTCATTGCCCCAATAAATTTTTATTTTCCCACTCAATGCATCTTTTGGCACTGTTACGTTAACTAAGTCGAGTGGATAGCCATTTGGACTTTGCAGTGTTTTTAATGCATACGATGTTTTGACTGGATTCAATGCGCCATTAAAATAAATATATCTTCGTGAAATATTATGACCAATAAGAGTTATGACTTCTTTATTTTTAGCTTTTTTAGGAATTTTTTCTATCCAAGTGTTTAAAGCTTTATGCCTCCATCCTGCTGTAAATTTATTTTTATTGGAATCTAATTTATTCCAAAAGCCATTTGCACAATCATTTTTATTCATTAATTTATAAACAACGACGCCAGCATTCTTACCTTCAGTTCCTTTATGGCATTGACCGTGAGGAGTCATTTTTTCACAAGCCCAAGCAGTGGATTGAATAGCAATGCATTGCTTCGGATCGAGAACTGCAAGAGCATGACCTGGGAATGCAAGAATATCGCCCGTCCTTGGGGCAAAGCCGTTTTTATAGCGCTTTAGTGGTACAAAATTTTTGAGTTCCGCATTTGTCCTTCTTTTAGCAAAGGTTTCACTCAGAATTGCTGAATTTTTGTATTTTGAATTATAAGGTAAATTCATTTCGCCTGCAAAGAGATGCCAAAGAAATCGTGTGCAATCAACTCCATTTTTTCGCATATAATTATATTTATTATCTGCTCTTAAATAATTTCGATCCCAATTCGCATTGAGCTTTTGCGAGGGATATGGAATTCCTTTTGTGAATATGTTTTTTTTAATATCTTGCGAATAACTCAGAAATTTTCTAACTTCAGGTGAAGGGTTTTCTGTATAAAGGGAATACCATGCTACAGAAACATTTTTTGGATCGGCATAATCACCAAAATATGTTCTTCGCAGAGAAGAAGATTTCTGTGACATGCATCCTGAAAGTGTAAAACTGATTAATCCTAAAGTTATATAGGTGATTTTTGTTTTCATGGCCGCATTCCTTGTTGTCATCTTCAACATAATCAATATATATCTTTCACGGGCAGTTTTAATTTTGCGTGCTGCAAAATCTGCCTGTTAAATTAGAAACACAAACCCTAAAGCTGTGGTTTTTGGAGTGTCTAGCTTATGTCGAAAAACATAGATTCAGATAAATCTGAGAGTTTTGGTCAATATATTGCAATTCATATGAAATCATATCGTCGTGAGTATGGCCTGAGCCAAGAACAACTCTCAGAAAGATCAGGAGTTCCTCGTAGCACAATTGCCAGTTTAGAGCGAGGAGAGGGAAATCCAACTTTACAGGTACTCATTGGTATTGCACAAGGACTGGGCGTTGAGATGGCATCTCTCCTGCAAAAACCGGTTCCAACTGCTGTATTGCGCAAGAAAAAAGACTTTACAAAAGTAACAAAAAAATTAATTGAGTCCAATGAGTCAGCAGCTAAAACAGTTGATATAATGTTATTAACTCCAGAAAATTCTCGTTACCTTATATTGCAAGAATATATTTTAAACGAGGGTGAGCGATTTCCGGGTTCACCACACACACCTGGCACGGAAGAGTATTTTTATTGTCAGGAGGGTTCTTTTGAAATCATGGTTGAAAGCGAATACTTTATAGTTGAAGAAGGCGATCTTCTTTGCTTTGATGGTCATCAAAAGCATGCCTATGCTTGTTGTCTTGGCTTTAAAAGATCGAAGGGCTTGAGTATCGTTGTGCAGGTTCCTAAGTTTTGATTTTCCAGATTTTATAATCTTATAATATTATCAAAATGACTTTGAATGGCTGGATTGTGTGAGATAGCAATAATTGTTGTATATTTAAAATTCTCAATTATATTTTTAATAAGCTTATTTTCATAGTCTTCTTCTAAATCAGCAGTTGCTTCATCTAAAATTAATACATCGGGTTTTGCAATCAAGGCACGCGCTATGGATATTTTTTGCGCTGTTTCACGGTTGTAGGAATGCGTTTGAGAATTGGATTGCAAATCGATAGATAATTTTTTGGATATCATTTCTAAATCTTCATTTTTATAAATATTTAAAAAATCAATATTTTCTTTGCAGTTTCCTAAAAGAAGGGGAGGCTGTTGCTGGACATAGGAGATTTTAAGATCAGGTTTTAGAAAGCGGATATGACCTTTTGTGGGATATATTTCTTGAATAAGGAGTTTGATAAGAGTTGATTTCCCTGCTCCAGACTTACCAAAAATAAGGGTTTTAGAGTTTTTTAAAATTGAAAAATTAAAATCGTTGAGGATGGATTTTTTGCTGTTCATATAAGCGAAATAGATCCTCTCAAACTCAATAATGGCTTTCGGATCGTTCACGGTATAAACAATATTATTATCATTGCGTGCAATTTCGGTTTCTGTCACTTTATTCATATTATCAAAAGAAACAGCTTGTGCTTCAAAGGTATTGAGCATGCGAATGATTTCGGAAAGGTATTGTGATATTTGTGCAAGTAAAGTAAAAATAAGACAGAATATCGTCTCACTTATGTAATTCATTTTTATAGAAACTAAAAGAGCAGTGCTTATTATAAATTGTAAAAAATTGCTATAAATAAAAATATGAGTTGAAAACCATCTGTTGAGATTAATTCTTAGATAGAATGAACTTTGTACTTTTTTGAAATATTCGTTGAATTTATCTTCAAACTGCAAAAAATATTTTTTGTGCAAAATAAGTTCTGACAAGTGGTTTATTTGATGTGTATATGCGGAAAATTCCGTTTTATATTCTAGATTAAACTTCTTTGAATAGTACGCTGGCGAACGATAGGAAGCTTGTAATTTATTATAGATAAACAAAACCAATACGAAAAAAAGTATCATAATAGGTATGCTATATGAGACAAAAATGAAAATAATTGCTGTTTCTACAAAAAGAAAGAAAAATCTTTGGTAGGATTCTGAAATTTCAAGATCAATGATTTTTTGATCTTTTAAAAAGATTGTTTTTATATAAGAGATATCAAAATTATTTATCTTGAATAAAAGCGACTCTAAGTTCATATTATGAATGGTGTTAGCTGCTTCAATACTTATTTTTTTCCAGCTAATTTCTAGAAATAAATTGAACAGGATTGTGCCGAGCATAAGACTGAGTGTGACAATAGGAATTAAAATGGTTGCACTTTTGCTGTCTGAAAAATCTAAGAGCAGAGAGGTTTGAATATAGGGAAAAATAAAAGTTATGAACGTCATTAAAAATATAGAAATTGTAAATATTTTATGCCATATACCTTTCCCCAATAAGAAACATGTCCAAAGTTTGAGTTGCTGGAATGTTTGAGAGAAATCATTCGTAGCCAATAATTTTTCCTGCGTTTTTTGTTTTTTATTTTTTTGATGATTTATTATTAATTTTTCTGAGTTTTTCTGAGTTTTTCTCTGAAATATTCGATAAAATTTTGTTTGCGTTTTTCTGATTTAAAATATTTAAGATGTGGGTGCTTTCTTTATAATCCGAATTTTTTATAGTTTTTATTTTTTCTAAATTCCCGTTCTCAGAAAAACTATATAAACTATTGCAGATATCTTCACTCAACATTTTAGAGACAATAAAGATAGAGACGTTTTTTGGGAAATAAGAGGGAATATTTTCAAATATTTCAAGGGCAAAAGTATCTGGAATCGCATTGAGAGGTTCATAGAGAACAAATATTTCTGCCTCAGACAACAGAGCTCTGATAAAAAGCAACCTCTGCCTCTGTCCCCCAGAAAGGTTGGTCCCATTGTCAGTGAGTTCAAGCGCCAAAAACTGGGGGCATTCATTGATGGATTCCACAAGCTTAAATTCCATTAAGTAATAGTTGATTCTATCGAGATCATTTTTTTCACCTATAAATAAGTTATCCAATACTGAGCCAGCAACAAAGGGATTGGCTGTCGTATTCACATAAATATTTTCGTTTTTTAGAGACAATTGAGTAGAAAATAATCTAAGAATTTCATTTATTTTATCTTCATTATGCAAAATAATTTTATGCAGTCCTGGTTCTAGCGTGTGAAGAAAGTTTTTATCACTCTCTTTTTTTTCTAAAAAAAAGGAATCAATCCTTTTACAAGAAATCCATGCGGTCATAAGTAAATTCACCTGATTCGAAAACTTTGCACAGGTTTCTTTTAGCAGTTGACAGATTAAGATTGTGCCCACTATAATTTCTGGCGATAATTCTTTATAAATAAAATAATAAATTAAAACCCCAGCGGTGACTGAGATTAAAATAGATGAATTGACAATCACTTTTGTGATCGCTACTAAAGAAAATTGTTTATACAAGAACTTCGCTTCTGTAGCTCTTAAAGCTAATATATTTTCTAAGCTTTTTTTAGCCAATTGTATATAAACAGTGTCGATTTATTTTCATAATAATTGGCAATTAATTTTACTCTTTCTTTACGGGTCAACTCGACTTTTTCTATATGCTCTTTGTTTTTAATCGAAAAATTTCCAGCATATATTGCAATGGCAAAAATAAGAATAATAGGGATAAAGCCAAGATGGCCTAAATAATAAAAAAGCAAAAGGGTACAGAGCAAAAATTGTGTACATGTTTTGATAAATTCTGGGATACTTTGACCCAAGTTTGCAATGTTTTCACTGTCAATCGTCACTGCATAAGGAAACGAGTCAATATTGTGATAAAAATTATTTTTATTTTTAAAAAAGTTAAAACTCAGCCTGTTCAGCCATATTTGATAGAGTTTTAAGTTTTCTTTCATGTAAATTTGAAAAAGAAAGCTGAATGATATATTTGCAACCATATAAAATAATAATATATAAAATATCTGGTTAAAATTTTCATTTATTTTGTTCAATGATGCAATAAATTGAGTTGAAATAAATGGAATTGCTGCCGCTAAAAGAGCAATAAAAATAGCCATTGCGCAAACTGTCATAAAAAGTTTAAAGTCACTTGCGATAAGATTTTTCAGCACTTTTGTCTTTGCTGTAAATTCCTTTTTATGTCCATCATTCCAATAGGTCTTTGGCAGTTCGTGGAAATCTTCCTCTGTCAGTGTACCCTTTTTTGCTTTTTTAATAATTTTTGCGCCATCGCGAAAGAGTAAGTGAATCATGTTATAGTGCACTTAGATTTTTATCGTTCATCGTGACAGTGTGACATATGTATGCAGGCGCGTTCTCTTTCTGTGCTTTAAAATATTCGTGATCAAAAACCAATTTCGTCAAAGGCAATTGCGCAATGTCAGAAAATGCACGGTAGCGTTCAACACGGCTGAGCTTGAATTCGACTTCAGGTCCATTTATTGGTTTCATTCTGCCAGTCGTGCCAACAGAAAAGTCTCCAAAGAGTTTGACCCATTTGAGTTCAGTGTCCCAACTGGGCCATGCTGAAGTGTCCTGCCACAGAGCCCAAATTTGTTCGGGTGTGGCTTCTGTTGAAACATTTTCGCTGTAAGTCCATTTAAACATTTTAGCACTCCTGTATAGAAATTTATTTCGCTAAAATAATAAAAACAAAAATATTTGTCAAATTAAGTTTTTATTTTATTTAATATGATAAATTTAATTTTACGATTTAAATTTTTAAAATAAATACTGTATTTTATATAATAAATAATATTATTATATGGTATTCAATTTATAATCTTGTACTTGGGGGTTTTATTATAGCCAATTAATGGATTGTTTGCTTTATTTCAAACTCACTCTCTTCAAAGTCAACCCTCTTCGCTCAATAACTAAAACATTACTCGACTCCACAGTTTCACATATATTTGGACGACCTGTTCCCCAGAAAATTTTTAATTTACCCGATTGAGCATCTTTTGGGACAGTCACGTGTACAGTTTGCATTCCTGTTTTTTTATTGTTGCTTTTTAAAGTTGTACGAACTGGATAAGAACTTCCATTAAAATAAATATATTTACCAACTAAGTTTTTACCGGTTAAATTGATTCTTTTTTGTCTGTATGCGCTTTGTGGCATTTTTTCTATCCAAGTGTTGAAAGCACGGTGGCGCCAAGCAACTGTAAACTTATTGCGCTCAGCATCCATCCCTTTCCAAAGTCCATTTGAACAAAATCTTTTCGATGCCAATTTATAAATTGCAACGCCTGCGTAAAGCCCTTTTTCCGATTCCACGCAGTGGCCATTTTCAATATTTTTACAGACCCAATTGCTTGATTGAATAGAAATGCAATTTTCAGGATCTAAGACAGCAATGGCATGGCCTGGGAATGCAAGAATATCTCCGGTTTGAGGGCGAAAGCCATGTTGTGAACTTGGAATCCGCACAAAGTTTTTAAGTTGTTTTGCATTGATAGGATTTATATCTGCAAAAGTGTGGCTGATGATAGGCGCTTCGGGATACAAAGAATTATAAGGTAAATTCAGCATATTTATAAATATATAGCGGAGCAAACGCGTACAATCGACTCCATTTTTGCGCATAAATTTAAATTTATCAATTGAAGCTAAATAATTCCGTTCCCATTTTTGCGAGATATTTTCATAGGGAATGCCTTTATAAAGGAGGCGATCATGAATTATTTTCGCAGACTCAACAAATTCTTTGCGGACCGTAGAGTTATTTTTCTCTTTTAATTTTTCCCACTCGACTTCGGTGCCTAAGGGGAAGGGAGCTTTGGCTGGGGCGGAAACTGCAAAATAAAAAGCTGAAAAACCAATAGCACATACTAAAAATCGCACACAATTCATTTAATTTACTTGAAAGAGCAAGACTCCTGTTTCATGCTTTTCGTACCTTTCAATATAATGGGATTTTATCGCTTCAAAAACTCTTTCCCCCATGGCGCGCCTCGTTTCAACCGTAGCGCTACCCAAGTGAGGAAGAACAAAAAGATTTTTTGCTTTTTGAAGTTCTAATGACATATTAGGTTCGTTACAAAAGACATCGAGTCCTGCCCCAGCTAGGTGATCCGAGTTGAGGGCGTCCGCAAGGGCTTGCTCATCAATAAGCTCACCACGGGCGGTATTTATAACGAATGACCCAGGTTTTATCATTGAAATGCGCTGAGAATTCAACCAATATTTTGAACTGTCCGTGAGTGGACAGTTTAAGGACAGCACGTCGACGGTGGCAAGAAAGTCTTTTTCATTTAATCTTTTAATATCATTTGGATTATTTTTGTTTTCAGACCAGCTGTCGCTTTTTAAAGCCACACATTTCATACCAAGGGCTTGCGCCCGTTTAGCAAAAGCTTGGCCAATTTTGCCATTACCCACTATCCCAAGGGTCTTGTTTTGTATGCTGTGACCGAGCATAAAAGAGGGGCTCCAGCCAGGATATTTGCCCTTTTCATTCATCATAGTATATCCTTCCGCAATTCTGCGCGTGATACAAAGAAGTAAAGTGAGGGCAATATCTGCGGTGGCTTCGGTTAATATTCCAGGTGTGTTTGTAACCCGTATACCTATTTCTTTTGCAAAATTGATATCGATATTATTAAAACCAACTCCGAAGTTTGCGATGTGATTTAATTCTGGCAGGCATTTTTTTAAATTTAAAATTTCTTTTTTATCGATATGATCAACTATACATGTGACAAGAGTTGATATTTCTAAGTTGTGTTCATTTTGCTTTTGCAGGAATATATTCAATCGCTCGGAAATGCTTTTATTTTCGGGCTCCGGTAATATTTTACCGATTATCTGGTCATTGTAATTTAAAGGAAGTCCAGGAAATTCCTGGGTTGCTATATATTGAAAAATCTTGTTTTTGAGTGAATTCATTTTTACTATCTCTGAAAATGAGCTCTTCGAGCTGTGCATAACGAATATCTTCTTCTGTCACAGGAGGATTCAATTCAATCTCAAGAAAGTCAATATCTGAATTTTTAAAATCTGTGTCGCAAATTTGCAAATCAAGTTCTTCAATCATGATCGATTCTCCTATGCGTAATTGCCCTCTTTGAAGTATCGATAGATTTGGCTATGGGTAGATAGGCAAGAATGTCTTAATAGTAATTTTTGCCTATATGATAGGCAAAAAAGTTCTATGAAACTATTTTGAGATTTTTATTTGGATTGGGATAAATCAATTTGTCTTTTTCAAAATACTTCAACATCTCATGGGTATAAGTCGTGTCTTTATCGGCACACATTTTACAACAAACAAAAGTAACATCATCATCGAATTCTTCGTTTTCTGCAAAAGAATTTAAATCATTTACTATTGTATCTATCATTTCTGATGTATTTTTAAATTCTTTGCTGACGAGTGCTTTTCTCAATCTTCTATCTGAATAAAGTTGTTTATTTTTGTTTTTAGCATCAACAATTCCATCAGAATAAATAAATAATATATCACCTGCACTGAATTTATGACTGCTAATTTCAAAAATATTATCTTTTTCAAAATCATTAATATATCCTAAACGTTTGCCATTGATAACCAAAGAACTCGCCTTTATATTATTTTTCTCCTTATCTTTATTGATGAGAAAGGGAAAGTTATGCGCAGCATTGGCAAAAATGATAATTTCAGCATGAGGATCAATAATAGCTGCAAACATTGTCATGAAATGATCTTTATCTCCGCTGTGTCGCACAACAATATCAAGTTCTTCTAGAATTTTTGCAGGATTTATTTCATTTTTTGAGTAGATAGAGTCACAATATCCCTTTACAGCTGCTGTCAGCATTCCACTTGGGGTGCCATGACCTGTTACGTCTCCAAGCATAATTAAAATCTTATTATGAGCTAAAGGATAAAAGTGCCACCAGTCCCCTCCACACTCCGATGCTGCTTGAAAAAAACTTGAAATTTCAAAATATCCAACTCGTAGATTCTTTGCATTTGGAATAAGAGATTCTTGCACTATCCGAGCCATTTCAAGTTCATTGGTCATTCTCTGTTGTTCTTTTTGTTCATCGATAAATTTAATAATTTGTACGACCATGTGATTAAAGTTATTTATAAGGCTATCGATTTCGTCTTCTCCAAAAACACTCATTCTTTTTTTAGTTTGAATAAACTCATTTTGGGCAATTTTTAAACTGGATTTTTCGAGATCAGTTAATGGAAGAATTATAAGTTGACGAATATAAAGAAAACTTGTTATAAGAATAACTGCACCAAGTATAAAAGATAGAAAAATCGATTTATTTATTGTTTTATTTATTGCTTCTGAAATATTTTTTGTAGAGTAAGTCATAATAAAATAACCTATTTTGAATGCAGATACTTTCCTAATATGGTTTTCCTTTGAATATAGGACTGTAGTGATAATTACTTTCTCTTCATTTATGAGTCTTTTTTCATATATTCTGTTATTACTTTTGTTATTTAATTCAATTATTTCGTTTTCGTTAAAAAAATTGTTTAAGGTATAGTTTTTTACATCAGTTTCTCTATCAAGAAATGAAAAAATATTTTCATTTTCATCTAAGACAATGACTGAATCAACAATTGGGTTTTTAAGTATTTGTTTCAAAGCAGTTTCAACCAAAGTCTTATCAAGGCCCCAAATTCCATTTTCTATGATTGGAACTGCAGAAGTAAAAGCAGATTGAGTGTTCGTTTTGGCTTCTAATTCCATGGCGTGTCGAATGGATTTAATATCAAAAAAAGTATAAATTCCTATAACAAAATAAATAATGAAAATAAGACTTGTTGCTATTTTTACAGTCAATGGAATTTTTATTGTTCTGAATTTAGAAACCAAAAATTCTACCCCATGGCTTTATAATTTTAGAAATAAATTTCTGCCATGAAGTTTTCGGTTTTTAGATATTATTTCTTTAGGTTTTGAGCGAGATGAAGTATTGTTTCTAGGCGTATTTCCGCTTGAGAAATTGAATTGCCAAAACAATAAATCCCATGCTTCTCCAAGACAAAAGCTGTGAAAGTTGAGGGCGTTTTAGTTTTAATAAAATTTTCTTCAATTACATTTGAAAGCAATGACATATCCTGATGATTTTCAATTATGGGAAGAAAAAAATCTTCCGTATGAGATTTAAAGCCAAGGGCTTTTAGCAGTTCATGTCCTTTGATTCTAAGAAAACCATATTTTAAATCATCTTGCTTTTGCTTTATAATTTGTGAAAACTCGTTGCATTCTAAATTAAAAATATCAAGTTCGGGCGCATGACAGTGCAGCACTGCATTGGCAGAGTCAAAATTCTTATAAATCAAAGCATGTAAAAGTGTTTCATCGCTCGGTTTAGGAGAAAGAGGGTGCAAAGGATTGCCACCCAGATCTGTACGGATGAAATGGCTTGGGTTTAGGTTCCTTTTGTGCAGACCAGATTTAGTAATGAGAAATTCATTGGGCTTCGATCTTAAACTAAAATTGCTACTCGTAGCAGGGATTGCCTTGCGTTCATCTAAACGAGTTACAACTTTGCATAAAGAATTTAATTCATAATTTTCTTTTAATGACAAAGGAAAAAAAGAAGCATCCTTAATATATTTTTGCAATGTTTTCATAATAATTCCTAGGAAAATGCGTGATAGAATATAAAATTTCTATAATTCTTTTAGAAATTCTTCTATACTTTTTCTTATTCCTTTTGGATGTGAAAAAATACCAGTGCCTGCATTTAATATAAAATTATTGCCAAAATCTTTTTTAGCCATAGGTGCATGTTCTGGTTTTATTCCAGCACTTGGTACAGGAATCGATTCATTGATGGACCAATTGGTATTTTTTAAGAGACAATGGTTTGCGATGTCTAATGCTAATTCCTTATCGAGACCAAGTTTTCCATAAGGACTTGGAAATAAACTCAGATCTGCTCCTGCAGCACGAATAAATTGCGCTAAAGTGACACGTGGATGAATTGTAGCTTTCGCTTCTTGAATTCCAAATGCTCCAACCAGAGCTGGGTGTGAGACGATTGGTAAATTTGTTACTTTTCTTATTTCTTGCAACACATCAATTCCGGTTATCCATGTGTTGAGGAGAAATGCATTTGCCCCTGCATTTTCTAATGCTTTTGCATGCTCAAGAAAGTGTGGTCCATCAATTTGCAGATGCACGGCATACAAAGTTTTTAAATTTCTTTTTGCAGACTCTTCAGCAATTCGATTGACTCTTTTTAAACTTTCTAAAGGTGTCAAGTCATGACGAATTTCGTCATCTTTTAATAAATGCACTCCTGCTTCTGCAGCTTCCACATAAAGTTCAGAGATTTTTTCTGTACTCATACCTACATTTGGTTTTAAAATACCCATGAGGAGTGGTTTATTCTCTTCGGCGCCAACACTCATTCTAATATTATTAATATTATTTTTAGGTCCTATAAGTGTTTTCTCATGGAAACAATCTTGAGAAAACCAAACGGAATTCAGTTGAACTCCTTCATAAAAACTCATTTTTCCAAAGAGAATAGACAAGAGCCAAGAGAGTTTACCATGCCAAATTTCGATAGGAAAAGCGACTGTCGCTTCATGAAAGCATGAGTCAGATTCAATACTAACTATTTTTGCAATTTTTTTTCTTAAAGTTTCGATAGCGACATGCTGAGTATCCCACGCTCCTAAAGACTGTCCTAAAGCTATTTCTTCGATTAAATGCACAGGGTGTTTCTGTGCATCAATGCGAAATCTTGCAAATGCATGGGGCACGTTATTGAGTGGAGCAAGGAGTTCACTGTTTTTAATGTATTTATACATTGAATATTTCCTGTCGAAAGAGGAATTAAAATAAAGATGTTGTTTTCTTTTTTTTATTTAAAAAATCAGCAATGTCATATTCACCAATCTCATTTTTAACTATAATACCGAGCTCTGTTACAATTCCTGAAATAAGAAACGCAGGAGTAACATCGAAGGAAGGATTCCAGACATCAATACCATCTGCTGCAATTTGCATATTGTTTATATGAGTTAATTCATTTTTAGGTCGTTCTTCGATCATGATTTCTTTGCCAGATTTTTTCTTACAATCGATGGAAGTTGTTGGGGCTGCAACATAAAAAGGAATATTATGATAATGAGCTGCTATAGCAAGTTGATAGGTGCCGATTTTATTAGCAGTGTCTCCATTTGCAACAACTCTATCTGCACCAACAATAACTCCATCAATTCCTTTTTCTTTCATAAGGAAAGAAGCCATGGAATCTGAAATAAGTGTTGCAGGAATTTTTTCATAGACAAGTTCAAATGCAGTTAAACGAGCGCCTTGATTGTATGGTCTCGTTTCGCAAGCAAAAGCTCGTTCCAGTTTTTTTTGTGCATGTAAAGTTCTTATAATTCCAAGAGCTGTTCCATAACCAGCAGTTGCTAAGCTACCCGTATTACAGTGAGTTAATATCTTTACTTTTTCTTTATTAGAAAAGCACTCGGCGCCAAAATGCCCAATAGCCATATTGTCAGAGATATCATTTTGTAGAAGTTTTTCTGCTTTCTTAATAAATAAATTTTTGAGTGTTTCGCCACCAGATATATTATTTTCTAAATGGATTAATTCATTTTGTAATGCACTTTTCATTTCATCTGCCATTTTAAATAAATTAACAGCTGTGGGGCGGCTTTCACATAAAAAATCGAGTTTAGAAAAAATATAATTTTTAGTTTCAACTAAATTTAATTTTTTATTTAAATTTTTAAGTTCACTTGCAAGAGAGAGAGCTGCCGCGATTGCAATTGCGGGAGCACCCCGCACTTTCATACTTTTTATTGCAGCAAAACCAAGATCGCTCGTTGAGCAATCTTCATAGACAAAGGATTGTGGTAATAAAAGTTGGTTAAGTATTTCAAATTTATTATCAAAATATCGAATAGCTTCTAGTGAGTGAGACATTATTTTGGCCTATGCTTTGGTTTGTAAAAAAAATTATTTCCAATATTTACCATATAAAATATCAAGTTTTCTTTTTGTTTCAATGGGAATTAAACTCTTATCGGTCATGATTGCAAATTCCGCTGCATTAAAAATATGATTTTTGCTTTCTAGAGGTAAATATTTATGTATAGCAAGAGCAATTCTCTTAGATGCTTCTACATTTTTCTTTAAGACGGCAAGGACTGCTTCAACTGTGACAGGCTCTGTTTCTTCTTTCCAGCAATCATAGTCAGTAACAAATGCTAACGTTGCATAGGCAATCTCAGCCTCACGTGCGAGTATTGCTTCTGGCATCGCAGTCATACCAATAATGACAGCTCCTTCTTTTCTAAAACTATGACTTTCTGCACGGCTGCTAAAGCGAGGGCCTTCAATACAAACCAAAGCTCCACCCATATGCGTTGTTACATTTTCTTGTTCACACGCTTTTGAAATATATTTTTGCAGCTCTGCGCAATATGGATCTGCAAAACTAACATGGCCAACAACTCCATTGCCAAAAAAACTTCTTTCACGAATAGATGTTGTTTTATCAATTATTTGTGTAGGAATGACCGCAGTTCCTGGAGCTGTATTTTCTTGCAGTCCTCCCACAGCGCTCACACTGACGATATGAGTAACGCCAAGTTTTTTAAGTGCAAAAATATTTGCTTTATAGTTTACTTCTGAAGGAGTAAATCTATGACCTTTGCCATGACGTGGAATAAAAGCAATCGGTTTTCCTTCTATTTCTCCTGTGATAATTTTATCGGATGGTGAGCCAAATGGAGTTGATATTTCTTCTTCTTTTAAATTTTGAATTCCAGGAAGATCATATAATCCACTGCCACCAATAAATGCAAGATATGTTTTTTTAAATTGACTCATTTGAGGATCCTTTAATTGTAAATGCGTGTGGTAAGAACTTCAGCAAAAGCAAAATCCATGGAGGTAACACCCCACTTGGGTTCATGCGTACAAAGTTCTACTTTAAGTTGGTTAAAGTTTTCAAGTATGAAGTTTGAGTGATGATCTGCACTTTCTTGTAAATCACAAATAATTTGGATAGCATTGAAAGCTTCTTCATAATTCTTAAATTGAAAAACTGTTTCAATATATGGACCAGATTTATTGGAATTATTATGCCATATTTGAGTTATTTTATTTTTTAATGCTGTAGATATTTTATCGTTTAAATTAATGATTTCAGCGGAAATATCATCGACTAGAGTTCGTGAAGAATTTTTAATTTTATGAATATCAGCAGAAGGTGAAAAAAGCGGCGTTACAAATTTTGTAAACTCTTCTATACTTGGTACGGATTTTCTTACTAATGAATGATGAATAATATCATTTAAATATTTTGCAACTCGAGAATTAGGTTCTGGCAAAGTCCATTTTTTTCGAATATTTTCTACTGAGAAATAATAAAGAAAAAAGGGGATTAAATTTATATCTGCTGCATTAATTTCCTGTCCACCTAAAAATCTAGAGTTATTTAAATCTAATAATTTCTCCAGCTCATAAAATGCTAAAGGAATTTGACTCAAAGCTCTACGCTCTTTTAAGACGCTGCCATTGCAAAAGAGTGTTTGCATGATTGGCTTTGTTACCTTTTCAGACACCTGCTCAACAGAGTATTTTGCATGCATATTTTCTACAAGATTATTGCCAAAAAGCTTATCACCTTTGCCAGGAATGGAATCTAGATACTCGATAATGAGCATACTTTCTGCAAAACCTATTCCTTTTGAGAGCTCTAAGGCAGGAACGGTTTTGTTAGGGCTGATAGCAAGGAAATTTTCGGGTGGATTTTTTAAATCAATTTCTATTATTTCTATCTGTGGATCGACAATTTTCCTCATTTTGAGGGCTATTTTTACTCTAAAACAAAACGGGCAATCAGGAATAGTATATAGTTTCATTTTTTCCTCCATTTCAATGTCGAATTAAAAACGCGGAATTAACTTCCCTCCTATTTACTGTGAGCACAGGTCGATAACGGAAAGCTCATCTATATAACAGGGGCGGGTCATATGCTAATTCAATTTTTAAATTTTATCTTTTCCTATATGGCTATTTTTATTGGAATAATAATTCAATCCGTTTTCCTCATGTTGCCCATCGATTTTAAAAATTGGGATGATGATTCATTAAACGTCATGACATATGTCGCTTTACAAGTGTTCGTGGGAGGGTTGCTTTTTGTCATTTCTCCTTGGTTTTTTGAATCTTCACGATTGAGTGGATTTACCTTGGTAGGCTTTTTTGGGACGATAGGCATTTTGGCCGTTGCAAAAGCCTTAAAAATCATCCCCCTCGAATTTACCCATGCGGTTAAAGAACAAATACATATTCCCAAGAAAATTAATTTCTTTGAGTTTTTTTATACGAAAAGAATGCTTGAATTGGGGGAAATTCCCTTTGACCAGGCCGATGCTGAAATCCGATATAATGCTTTCCGTGAAAGATTGGTACGTACGCGCGCTGATGAGAACGAGACAATCATGGAAGAATTGATAAACATGGAAAATGAATCTGATTAAAATGTCTTAACAATTTTAAAAAAAGCCAATCTTTTCCTTTGTGGCTGTATGGGATAAAACAAAGCAACTCTTGAGCTAAAAATTTATAAAGAGCACCTAAAAGATCATTGCATTTTCTATGGAATGTTTGTATCTATGCCCTTCACAGGTGCAGGAAGAGCTTTACAATCGCTCCTGACTGTGCTTATTCTAAGCATGATTTTTTTTCGTGTTGTTTTTATTTTGTGTTGCCTATACTGGAGGATTACACCGTGGCAAAGGAAAAATTTGAGCGTTCCAAGCCTCATATGAATATCGGTACCATTGGTCACGTTGACCACGGTAAGACCACTCTTACAGCTGCTATCTCTGCTGTTCTCGCTACACGTCAAGGTAAAGTTGCTACTAAATTCGACGAAATCGACAAAGCGCCAGAAGAAAAAGCTCGTGGTATTACCATTAACGCGTCCCACATTGAGTACGAAACCCCTAACCGTCACTACGCGCACGTTGACTGCCCTGGTCACGCTGACTACGTAAAGAACATGATCACTGGTGCCGCTCAGATGGACGGAGCAATCCTCGTTTGTGCAGCAACTGACGGTCCAATGCCTCAAACTCGCGAGCACATCTTGCTTGCGCGTCAGGTAAACGTTCCATACATCGTTGTCTTCTTGAATAAGTGCGACATTGCTGACCCTGAATTAACAGATCTCGTTGAGATGGAAATCCGCGAACTTCTTAGCAAGTATGGTTTCCCAGGTGACGACACCCCTGTTATTCGTGGATCCGCTCTTGCAGCTCTTCAAGCTCCTGGCGACGAAAAAGCTGGTAAAGCAATTGTTGAACTTATGGACGCTGTTGACTCTTTCATTAAAGAGCCACCACGCCCAATCGACAAACCTTTCCTTATGCCAATTGAAGATGTCTTCTCAATTTCTGGCCGTGGTACTGTTTGTACTGGTCGTATTGAACAAGGTATGTGTAAAGTTGGTGAAGAACTTGAAATCGTTGGTATTAAGCCAACTTCCAAGACTATCTGTACTGGTGTTGAAATGTTCCGTAAGGTTCTTGACCAAGGTCAAGCAGGCGACAACGTTGGTGTTCTTCTTCGTGGTACAAAACGTGAAGACGTTGAACGCGGTCAAGTTCTTGCTAAACCAGGATCTATCAAGCCATTCAAGAAGTTTACAGCGCAAATCTACGTTCTTAATAAGGACGAAGGTGGACGCCATAAACCTTTCTTCAAAGGTTACCGCCCACAATTTTATTTCCGTACAACTGACGTAACTGGTGTTGTTGATCTTCCAGCAAGCGTTGAAATGGTTGTTCCTGGAGATAACGTTGAAATCACAGTTGAACTTATTACTCCAGTTGCTATGGAACCAGGTCTACGTTTTGCGATTCGCGAAGGTGGCCGTACAGTTGGTTCAGGCGCTGTTGGTAAGTGCATCGAGTAATCATTTACTGCAGCTCTATGAGCAAAGTTTATGAAAAAGCCTTCAAGAGTTTTTACTTTTGAGGGCTTTTTGTATTTTAATCATTTTTGTATTCGCAGTGTATTGTTCTAATTCTATTTCGTTTTTTTCTCCAATATTCCCTATTTTTTTTACAATATCTGCTATTCTCCATAGGGCAGTATTTAGTTTTTTTCCGAGTTCTGTTTTATTAATTTCAGAATTTTCTAAACAGTTTATAGCTATTGTCAAAGGATTATTTATTTCGTGATTATATGTTGTGATCATAGCATTTAACGCTTCAATTTTTTTTAATTTTGTCATTTCTCTTGAAAGTTCTGCGAGTCTTAAATGGGTTGAAATGCGAGTCACAGCAATTTCAAAATGCACAGGTTTTTTAATATAATCATTGGCTCCTTTTTGCAGACATTCAATTACGTCTGAAGCATCTCCTTTAGAAGTGACCATAATAATTGGAAGTTCGAGTGAGTTATGAGTCTCTCTAATTTTTTCTAGAATTTCTGAACCCAATTTCCCTGGCATCATGATATCCATTAATATTAAATTTATATTATTTTTATTTAATATTTTAAAACATTGTTTATCATTTTCTGCGTAAAAGGTTTTAAAGCCTCCTTTTTGTCTTAATCCTTCCACCAAAACGTTTCTGTCAAATTCACTATCATCGACGATTAAAATATTATTGTTTGTCATTTAAAAAGTTCCTTTTTAAGGATTTTTAATTCACTTTTTAATTTAATGAGCTCAGTGTTTAAATTTTTATATATAGCCAATGCATCTGTAATCTTTTTTTTTCGTCCCATATCTTCTAGTTTTTTGCAATAATCTATAGATTTATCAGCATAAAAATATGACAGAGCTCCTCTTAAAGTATGCGCAGATTTTTCTAAGTTCTCATTATTTTTTTTGTCTATTGCTTTTTTAATCTTTATTAAATATTTTGGAAGCATAGAGAGAAAACTCTCAATAGTTTTTTGCGCTAAATTTTCCATGGCATTAAAATTCATTAAGAAACAATTTTTATTGAATGATAATGAATTATTTTTAATTTTTTTCTTATTAATTTTTTTTCATTTTTATATATCTGGGATTCATTTATATTTAAATTTTTTCTAAGAATCTCAAAATTTATTGGTTTGCTTATATATCCATCCATTCCGCTGGAAAAACATCTATCAATATCTGCCTGCATCGTGCTTGCAGTCAAAGCCAGAATACGAGGGCGCTGTTTATTTTTAAATTTTTTTGCTATAATTTTCGTGGTTTCAAAACCATCAAGTTCAGGCATATGACAATCCATAAGAATAAGATCATAAGTTTTGGATTCAAGAAAATCTAAAACTCTATGACCATTTAATGCCAAGTCAGCTTGATATCCTAATTTATCAAGGTAACCAAGAATAACTTGTTGATTAATTACATTATCTTCTGCGACTAAAATTTTGAGAGGATTATTTAGACTGAATTTGTCATCGACATCTTTTATAATATTGTTAATTAAATGCTCTTCATGATTTAAAGATACCTCTGCTATAAAATTAAAAATAAAACTTGATCCTTCACCAATTTTACTTTCGGCTTGAATTGATCCTCCCATATTTTCACATAAGCCTTTGCAAATTGCTAAGCCTAATCCGGATCCTCCAAATTTTCGAGTTGTCGAAGAGTCAGCTTGAGAAAACTCTTTGAAAAGTTTGTCAAATGAGTCTTTAGGAATACCTATTCCAGAGTCTTTTACAACAACTTCAATTTGTATATTATTATTTTCAATAAGTTTCCCATTAGAAAATATTTTAATATAACCTTTTTCAGTAAATTTGAGAGCATTAGAAACAAGATTCATAAGAATTTGTCTAAAACGAGTGGGATCGCCTTTTACCCATTTTGGAGTTGATTTGTCATGGGTGTATGTTAAATGAATATTTTTACTTTTGGCTTGAACTTGAAATAATTCTAAAACCTCAAAAATAGTATTGTCCAAATGAAAAGATATTTTTTCAATCTCAATCTTTTTAGCCTCAATTTTTGACAAATCGAGGATATTATTTATTATTTCTAAGAGTAAATATCCACAATTCTGAATTATTTTGAGTTTCTCTCTCTGTTTAGTGCTTATCGCTTCTTCTAAAAGTAAGTTGCACATACCAATTATTCCATTCATTGGCGTGCGTATTTCATGACTCATATTAGCTAAAAACTCAGCTTTAGTTTTTGCTGCTGCCAGAGCAGCTTCTTTTGCTTTATAAAGTTCAGTGACATCATCAATAATCGTCAGCATATAACGAGGTGTTTCATTTGGATTTGTCATTAATGCTATTTTTCTTGTATGAAGCAGCAATAACCCTTTTATCGGAACGATAGTTTCAGCTGCTTCAATCTCAATAAGTTTTCCTGATTGAAAAGCATTGAGATCCCATTCAATGATTTTTTTTGCTTGCTCCTCGGGATAAAGTTCAAAAACTGTTTTTCCAACAGTTTCCTCCGACGAGCGCATTAAAATATTTTCCGCACCTTTATTCCAGACATTTATACGTAAATCATTTTTCATGTCCTTGACTATGATTCCCGAAGGAATATTTTGTAAAATAATATCAAGGAAAATTCTCTGTTCAAGAATTTCTTTTTGTACTAATTTAATTTCATCAGACATTTCTTTCATTTCTGTAATTTCTGTGAATTCATATATTGTATAAATTGGAGAATTTTCTGTTGGTGAATGGATTAGTGAAGTATTCATTCTAATCCAGCGGGTTTTTTCAGTTTCTTTTTTCAGTCCGACTATTATATTTTTTTGATTTTCTTTATAGTTAAATGAAAAAGAAATTGGATTTTTACTTGCAAAAAATGGATTCTCAAATTCATCAATCAAATTATAGCGAGAAAAAATATCGTTGATATTTTGAAGTTCATCTATTGTTAATGAAAAAAAATCGAGACTTGCTTTATTATATTCATGAATTTTACCGCTTATATCTGCAATAATCATGGCATTTATAATATTTTGAAAAATATCATTGAAGTGGTTATTTATTTCATAAAAATTTGTATTTGCAATACGTAGATCTAAAATATGGATAAGATGTTTAGCGAGTTTCTCTAAGGATTTTTTTTGCTCATCGTTCAATGTCTTTGGCTTATTATCTATAACACATAATGTTCCAATTGCATGACCATTGGCTGCAGTTAGCGGCGCGCCAGCATAAAATCGAATGAAAGGCTCACCTGTCACAAGAGGATTATCACCAAAACGGGGGTCGAGTTGAGCATCAGGGATTTCAAAGATTTTCGCTTCATGAATTGCATGACCGCAAAATGAAATATCTCGGTGTGTTTCTTTGGCGTTGAGTCCGATACTTGATTTAAACCACTGTCTATCATTATCAATGAGACTGACCAGCGCTATGGGGGTTTGGCATATACTTGAGGCAAGCTGTGTAATATCGTCAAACACATCTTCGGTTTCAGTATTTAAAATAAAATAATTGTTAAGAGTTTTTTGCCGTTCGTTTTCAGCTGGACCTTTTACCGCTTTTTTCATTTTTTTCCCTTAAAAGACTTATTTTAAATAAATATAGCATTTTTTAAAAATTATTTAGGTCTTTTTAAAAGGGCATTGTCATTTTAATGAAATAGAAAAAATAAATATTTATTCCATTTAAGCAATTTTTGCTTTCTTGCATAAATAAAATCATAATGTTAGCTTAAATGCGAATTGAGTAAGCTGCTCAACATGCAGACTATATGTTTTCTAAAGAAAAAAGTGTGTTTTAATGAATTTCAAAAGCGAACTATCGAAAAATCCTGTAAACCTAATCACCCCCGAGGGTTATAAAAAACTGATAGATGAATTTACTGTACTTTCTAAAATTGAACGCCCTGCTGTTGTGCAAGAGGTCTCTGCTGCAGCCAAACAGGGTGATCGTTCTGAAAATGCAGAATATCAATATGGGAAAAAACGATTGAGAGAAATTGATAGAAGACTTCGTTTTTTAGATAAAAGAATATCTTTGGCTAGAATTGTCAATCCGCAAGAACAAGTTGGTGATAAAATTCTATTTGGTGCAACCGTTACTTTAAAAAATATAGATGGAAAAAAAGTAATTTATCAAATTGTTGGGGAAGATGAAGCAAATTTGAGTATGAAAAAGGTAAGCTGGATATCTCCATTAGGAAAAGAATTATTAAACAAAAAGGTTGGGGAAATTGCAGTTGTGGAAGCTCCGGCAGGTCTGCGTGAATACGAAATTGTTGATTTTATTTTTAAATAAAACAGGAGAAAATTCTTATGAAGACGTATGATATAGATTACCGAGTAGAAGATACTATTTGTCGTGGTTATTGTATTGAACCACAAGCGGAAGGAAGAAAACTTCCCGGTATATTAATGTTTACCGATTTTTGGGGGCTCAACAGTCGACAAAAAAAAGTTGCAGAAAAATGGGCAAATCTTGGAGCTTTAGTGTTAGTTGCTGATCTTTATGGGGAACAAAAAACAGGATCTTCATTTGAAGAATCTGGTAAACTTATGCATGCTGCAATTGAAAATGAAGAAGTATTTAATAAAAGAGTTTTTGCAGCTTACGAATTGCTTAAGAAAAGTTCTATGGTAAATAATGATCAATTGTTTTCAATAGGATATTGTTTCGGTGGTGCTGTATCTTTAAAACTTGCTCGCATGAGTGAAGGTTTAAAAGGTGTTATCAGCGTACATGGTTTATTATCAAGTCAAATAAGAGTTCCTGCAAATAAAAAAATGCCTAAAATACTTATTTTGAATGGAGCGCGTGATGGGATGGTGCCTGATTCAGATATAAAAAGTTTTCATGAAGAAATGATTGCTTGTAATGCCGATTTTACTTTTATTTCTTTTGGACAAAGCACGCATGCTTTTACCAATCAGGATGCTGCAGGTAATTCAGTAACTGCATACAACTATTCTGCAGATAAAAGGACAGATATTTATGTTAGAGAATTTTTAAAGGAAAACTTCTAATAGGAGTCAATAATTTCTTTATATTCTTTTGTTTGTATAAATTTTTTTGCTTCTTCATCGAATTGATTTATAAACTTATTATCCATTTCCTTTTTAAAAATAACATATAATTTTAACTCGTTTATTCTTTCTCCAATAGGTATGACTTTATTCATATAATTTAATTTTTTTACCGTAGATGAGTTCATATAAGCATCATTTGAAGTCATAAAATCGGCTTCATTTTTGATAATCGCTAAGAGGCATGATTTGGCATCGAATTTTGAAATTTCCTTTATTTCTTTTTTTTCAATTAATTTTATCAAAGCATCTTCTTTATAATAGCCAAGTGGATTGCATAGAATCGTATTTTTGAAATTTGCAAAATTCTTTTTGCTTTGATGTTTGACATTTGCATATATAAAAATATTGCCATTTACTAAGCTGACGCTTGAATATTTAACTTCTTTTTTTCGCTCTTCTGTTACAGCGTATGGGAATGTTACATCGGCTTTATTTCTTTTTACCATTTCATAACCACGGGCCCAAGGGAGAAATTCTATCCCATAATTTACTTTAAGGCGCTTAAAAATTTCCTTGACAATAGTCGTATACATACCACCATTTTTAAGTTTTTCATCTGTGTACGGCGCGAAATCGTTACCTGTAATTAAAGTTAGTTTTTCAGAACTATATGAAAAGCAGTTTAAACTTATCAAAAATAAAACTAATAAAAATTGTAGAAATATTTTTTTCATAGTTCTCTCGAGTAAGTATTTTCTTAAATTAATACATTTAAGAGAAAGTTTGAAGAACTCAAGTGTCAAGGATATTGTCAAATGTTTTAATTTAGAAATTTGGATTGACTTGGAATCTCGAGGAAAAATTTGGAGGTGCCGATCGGATTTGAACCGATGTGAAAACGATTTGCAATCGTTTGCGTAGCCGCTCCGCCACAGCACCATCTAAAGAGTGGATGAAGCTATAACGTCTTTATTTGAACTTTGCAAGCCCTTCTCTTAAAAATTACAGTTATTTGGGTATATTGCTGTAATTAAAGCCTTTTGTGTACTCAAGATAACGGAATGTGGTGTCGAGTACACGCTTGATTTCATCATCTTTGACCTGGCGAACGACTTTTGCAGGTGAGCCAATGACGAGACTCCTCGGGGGGATAATTGTCCCCTGAGTAATAAGACTGCCAGCCCCAACTATACTCTCTCTGCCAACGACAACTCCATCCATAATAGTTGCTCCCATACCGATAAGACAACCTTCTTCAATCGTACAACCATGGACAATTGCGAGATGGCCGATACTGACATTTTTAGCGATATGGGTCGGATTTTTCTGGAATGTACAATGAATGACGGCTCCGTCTTGAATATTTGTATTTTCACCAACTTTTATATAATGGACGTCACCGCGAACAACGGCATTAAACCAAATGCTGCAGTTTTCCCCAAGTTCAACATCACCAATTATGCGTGCTCCATCTGCCAAAAAAACGGAATTCGGGATTTTAGGCATGATTTCTTTATAAGCTGTTATTGTTGCAAAAGGACTTTTATTTTTTAAATTCGTTGATTCATGTTCCATAAATGACTCTTCTCCATCTCAGTTCATTTCGAAAATATCCGATGAGTGCAAAGGTTACAATAAGTAAAATTTATATTAGGAAAATAATTTTTTGAAAATGAATATCATAAAAATTTTTTTTAATTTATCTTGCAAATTTTTATTTTTACTCATTTGTAACCAAAGTGTGATTGCTCAAGATATATCAAGTCTTAAAAAATCAGCGCCCATTTATCAAAATTCATTTGACCTTGCGAGCGGTGGTGCAAGCATGACTCGAGCAACACAGGAAGGTGTTTTATTTGCAAATCCAAGCTTACCCGCATTTGGCGAAGGAATCATCCGATCGATTTTCTTAAAAAATACAGCTAGTATTGGGGCACAAAGCATAGGTTTTTTAAATGATGTAGTAACAGCTGCTGGAAATTTAAATACTGCCCAATTGCAAAATTTATTAGGAGATATAGTAAAAAAACCAGTTTATTTTGGCTTAGATTCCGCGGCTGGTCTTATTACTTCAAATTTTAGTATTGCAGGTTTTAGTTCCGCTAAAATAGATCTCAATGGGCGCCAGTTTGGTATTTTAGGTCTGCCAGATATTCAAATTAAAAGCAATGGTTTTGTTGGGGTTGCTTCTGCTATTAGCACACAATTTGCTGATACTTTAGCAATTGGTATAGGACCAAAATATATTTACAATGCAGAAATAAACGCAGACTTAGGAGTAAATGATATTTTAAATGCAAGTCAAGCACAAAGTATAATAACAAACTCATTGAAAAATGGCACAGCTATTTCGACTGATATTGGTGTCACTTTCCAAAAGAGAACAAAACACTTTGATGTGCGTATTGCAGGAGTTGTAGAAGATGTAGGTAATACACAATTTACAGGTGGGGTGCCTCCTTGGTTACAGACCTACAATGCCGGTATTGGATTTTCTATTCACGATGAGACAAATGCTTTGCATTGTGCTTTGGATTACCGTGATATTTCCGATGTGTATAAAGAAGATTTGCCAAAAAAAGTGTATATGGGATGCAAGCTTTTAATTACGCGCATTTTTGGATTAGGCTTTGGTTATTTACAAGGTTGGCCTTCATATGGTTTTGTTTTGAATTTATTTTTAATGCGAATTGAAGCTGGTGCATATACAAAAGATGCAGGTAATTATCAGGCAGGACTCGTAGGGCGACAAGTTTATTTTGCTTCTTTAGGATTTGAATTATGAGAAAATTAATAATTGGTATCACATTTTTGTCAATTTTAATTAATATAAGTTCATGTAGAGGTAATATATTATCTTCTTTTGCAGATCAAGATTATCAAGAACAAGCAGAAATCGATATGCAAAATGGTGATTATACATCAGCTCAAACTAAATTATTAAATATTTTAACGACAGAACCAAATAATTATACTGTTAGATCTCTGCTTGCAGCCTGTTACGCAGCACAGGGTGGAATTATTATTTATCAAGTGTTATCAAATGCTCTCACAAGCTCAAGTTCTTATAACATTAATACCAATCCATTTGGCTTTACTTCATCAATTTTACCAAATCCCACAGCATATATTTTAGGACAAATGCAACTGGCAATCGATTCAATGTCACTTATCCCAGCTGCTAGTATGACGAGTGATATGCAATTTGTTCAATCCATGTTTATCAATCTCTATTTATTACTTCAATTAGAAGATTTATTAACTTTACTACGAGCAGGGACTCCATGGACAGCTGCGCAAACAACATTAGTCGTAAATACTTATAATTCTGCTCTTTCTTCAAATGTATCAAGTACAAATCCCATCACACAGCTTTTTTCAGTAATTACGACTGGAATTTCACTCACACCGGGAGCGACTCAAGCACAACAAATTCAAAACTTTTTAACTGTATTTGAGTAAAACATAAAATAATTTCACATTAATTGATATTTAAATCAATTCTAAAAATTATTAATTTAATTTTTTTAAAAATAGCAAATGAGTGTGTCAAAAATCTAACTGGCCATTCTTTTGAATGTATTGGTATATTGATGTTCCATTACACTTTCTTAAAAACATTTTCCTTAGGGAGATTTAAATGAATAAAATGTCTTTGGCATTGATAAGTTCTTCTATCTTTACTTTGGTATCTTTATCTGCAGAAGCTGGAAGCTCTGTAAAAACAAATGACTTGATTAACTCTCTTACTGTTGGCGTGAGTCCCTTACCTGAACTTATTGAAAGTGGAAATGGCTTGTATCGAGCGGATGGTGTTGCTGAAATAATTTCTGAAGACAATTATAGAACTGCTGATTCAAATTTAGCAAAAAATCTTAAAAATTCTGAAAATAAAAAAGATACTTCAATCGCAATCGCACGTGATTATCTAAAATTAAATGCGAGCAAATATGGTTTAAATACATTTGATATTGACGATCTCAAAGTAACAGATACACGGCTGAATGAAACATTTTCAGTTGTGAGATTTGAACAACGGATTAATGATGTTCCTGTATATGGCAGTGAAATTGCTGTAACTGTAACTTACGATGGAAAAGTCACTTTTGTGGCAAGCAATACTGTAACTGGGCTTGTAAAAATGAAATTTTCAGCAGTTAAAGTTATTGAGAAAGAAAAAGCGATTGAGATTGCTAAAAAACATCTTGGTGTTGTTCGTCTAAATTCTAAAAAAGCAGAGCCAGTGATCTTTAAGGGAGACGATTCCCTTCAATATGACGCTTGGCAAGTTAAATTAACACCAAAAGATGGTCCAAAAGGCGATTGGGAAATAATTATTGATGCAGCTACAGGAAAAATACTTCGCTCTGAAAATAAAGAATTGCATGCTAAGGGTTCAGCAAAAGTTTATAAAACTGATCCATTAGCATTTGCTGGTAAAAAATATGGTGATGCAGGATTTGTTGATAATACAACAAATCCCTCTTCAGCAAATACTTCGCAAAGTCCCTCTGATTCTCCAGAACTTACGGCCGCACGTGTTGCTGTTACCTTAGAAGATATCACTCTGAAAGATGGAAATTATTCGCTTGCAGGATCATATGCTGTATGCTCTGATTTTGAACCACCAACAGATAGCGCTTGTCCTGTGCAAAATAAAAATGAGTTTGATTTCACTCGGACACAAGTCGGTTTTGATGGGGTTAATGCGTATTATGCAATTGACTCATATATGCGTTATGTCAATGAAGCTTTAAATGTAAAAGTCATGCCCTATCAATACAAAGGTGGTGTTCAATTCGATCCGCATGGATTAAATGGAGATGACAATTCACATTTTATCCCAAGCACAGGTAAAGTTGCTTTTGGCCAAGGCGGTGTTGATGATGCAGAAGATGTCGCTGTTGTAATTCATGAATTGGGGCATGGAATTCACGATTGGTTAACACGTGGCAATGCAGGCAATGATGGACAAAATGGAATTGGTGAAGGTACGGGAGATTATTTAGCTGCAGGTTATTTACGGGATAAGCAAGAAAGCAAATGGAAGCCAACGGATACAGAGTATCAATGGGTCATGCGTTGGGATGGGCACAATCCTTTTTGGGGTGGGCGTGTAACAAATTGGAATGTTGGCCGCACTTATCCTAAAGATGTTGTTAACACTGGATCTCCGCACACTGCAGGTCAATATTGGTCTTCTTGCAATATGGCAGCGCGGGATAGAATTGGGGCAAAAGAAATGGATAAAGTTTTCTTAAACGGCCTTTCAAAAACAGTGCGCTCAACCAATCAAAAAGGCGCAGCACAAGCAATTATAGATGCAGCTAGAGATATGAAATATACTCAAGTTCAAATAAATAAAATTGCTGAAGCATATAATACCGCTTGTACCTATGGCGTCACTGTGCCAAAAGCGCTTGATCCAATAGAAGGTGAATAATAAGTATTTTATTCTCAGTCTTATTTAATCTTAAGATCTGCAACGGAATTCATTCTTTATAAGTTTGAATTCCGTTGCAAAATATTTATTTAAAAATTTTAATCTTGGTTCAATGATTTAATATCAATCACAAATCGATAACGAACATCGCCTTTAATTATCCTTTCATATGCATCATTAATTTTATTCATCTCTATGATTTCTATTTCAGGTGTTACATTATGTTTCGAACAGAAATCGAGCATTTCTTGAGTTTCTGCAATTCCGCCGATCAATGAACCCGCTAGCTGGCGGCGACGGAATATGAGCGGGAAAACATTAATTGAATTTGGCTTTTCTGGAGCTCCTACTTGCACCATCGTTGAGTCTAATTTTAACAGGGCAACATATTGTCCTAAATCTGTATTCATTGAAACAGTATTTAAAATAAAATCAAATTTATTTAAATGCTCATTCAATGCGTTTTGCTCTGAGGAATTGATATATTCTTTTGCTCCAAATTTAAAGGCATCTTCTTTCTTTTTATTCGAGCTGCTCACCACAGAAACTTCTGCTCCCATTGCGACAGCTATTTTCACTGCCATATGCCCTAAACCACCTAAACCGATTACTGCAACTTTTGAACCTTTTGTTACTTTCCAGTGATTTAAAGGTGAGAAAGTTGTTATTCCAGCGCATAAAAGTGGTGCTGCTTTGTCGAGGGGTATATTATCTGGAATTTTTAAAACAAACTTTTCGTCGACAACTATTTTGGAAGAATACCCTCCATAGGTGTAACCTTGTCTGCCTTTTTCAACTCCATTGTATGTCCCGACAAAACCTACATCACAATACTGCTCAAGACCATCACGACACGATGGACAGTTTTGGCAAGAGCCAACCATACAGCCAACTCCGACACTGTCACCCACTTTAAATTTTGTTACTTTATTTCCGACTTGCGCTATTTTACCTGCGATTTCATGTCCAGGAACGACGGGATATTGGGTCTGACCCCATTCATTTCGAGCAGTGTGAATATCGCTATGGCAGACACCACAGTATTCAATGTCAATAAGAATATCGTTTGCGCCCACTTCCCGACGCTCAATGTGGAATTGTTTTAGTTTTGCTTTTGCATCGAGTGCAGCATAGGCATTTATGAGACTCATATTTGGCTCCTTCAGTTTAAAGAATGCAGTGAGCTTAAGTTAAATTAAAAATAAAAGCCATAATTAAATATTGTAAAAAATGGCAATAGATTTGTAATATATTGCTCACTTTATATATTGAAACTTTTTACAAAAGACAAAAATCAGATTAAAAAAGACAAATGTAATTCTTACGTTAATAGAGAAATATGGAAAGGACTTTTAGATGAATTTAAATTTTAGAAAATTATTGATTTGTTTTTCAATTATGCCAAGTTTTATTTATGCCAACGAATGGAGCGATAAAGCAAAACAAGATATCGATGAAGTTTATACGATCCTTAAAGAAAACCATCCTGGGTATGTGGATTCTCTCAATCCTGATTTTAAAAAAGATTTTGAAAAAAATTATATAACTGCCTTGAAAAATTCTGAAAAAATTGATTCCTATAATGGCTATTATTTTACACCGAAAGAATATATTACCACTTTTCGCGATGGGCACACTCAATTGAGTTTTAGCAATGACTTGCTCAGGCCAGATGATGACAAAGAAATAGAAAATGCTGGAGTTATTATAAAGTACAGAAATAATAAGTTCCTTGTATCATCATTACTAAAAAATAAGGAGAAAAATGCTAAATATCCAGAAATAAATAGTGAATTTATAGCATGTGATAGTATAAGTGCTGAGGAATTATTTAATGAAAATATTTATAAATATTTAGGGAACAGAAATATTGAACTTGTAAAGATTGCTTATTCACGGAATTTATTTCTGAACTATAATAGTCCTGAGCAGAAAAAAAATAAAAACTGCGTGTTTAAAAATAGCAAAGGGAAAATTGAGAAATTCAATCTGGTTTGGCAAAAAACAAAATATTCTGATCTCAAGAATCATTTTTTAAATGCAAGTGTTGGTGCAGAAACGCAATTTAAATTTGAAGAATTTGCCAAAGGAAAATATTGGATATCTATGCCTTCATATAGTGAGGAAGAAAAGTTTGAGAAATTGTATGCAGAAATAGAACAAAATACGAATGAACTGCGCAATGCAGCGCTCATTGTTTTCGATGTGCGTGGAAATACGGGTGGAGATTCGTCTTTCGGCAGCAGTGTTATAAAACAAATATGGGGAAAAGAATACTACAATAATTTACCGAAACAACAAAATGAATATGTTGAATGGCGTGCCTCTTGGGGCAATTATAATTTTGTTAATAATCAATATTTTAAAAAATTTTCAGGGGCAGAAGAAAAGAAGAATATAAATAGATATCGATATTATGAAAGCCTATTAAAAAATATCAAAGCTGCAATCGCAAATAAACAGGATTATTATCTTGAAAAATATTATGAAGAAGATAAAGAAAAACCAAAAAAAGTAAAAGTTTCCAATAAAGTTAAGGCAAATATTGTACTTTTAACCGATGCTCGTTGCGCCAGTGCTTGCTTAGATTTTGCCGATGAAATTTATTCACTACCGAATGTTAAGCATGTTGGCCAGATAACAGGATCAGACACTCAATATATGGATATAAGCATAACTAATTTAAAAAGTGGGTTAGCTGAATTGATATACCCTATGAAAGTTTATCGCAATAGAAAGCGTAAGGCAGATGAAAGTTATCTGCCCCAATATGTTTATGATGGTGATATTTGGGAAACGGAAAAGTTGAAATCATGGATTTTGAGTCTGCAAGAAGAGAACAGATCATAAGAAATATTATTGAAATTTAATGATAATAATGTTTTTAATTTCTTCTTTTAAAACCATCAATATAAGCTGGAGATCTTACTGATAATATTGGGTCATCAGAAGGCTCTATTCCAGGTAGCAAAGAAATAGGATTGAACATAGTATTGCACTCATTAACATTTTTTGATATTTTTGTTAATTTAATTGTTCCAACTTGTACTTCTTTTCTTGTGCTTGGCCATTCAATTGTAGGATTCAAAATATTATCGCTTTTTTCAGCAATTTGAACTCTTAATTCGAATTCTACCGTTTGCTTTTTAAGTCTCTCTGACAACTCTGCTTCTAAAAAATCGTCTGGCATAAATTTCAATTGTTCATCGGATAGACCTAAAACACCTTGCACTGGAACAGCTTTCCATCGTCCAAAAACTACATCGTTTTTTTTATTGATAAACTTAAAAGCATTGACACCAAAATAATTTGAAGATGCATAACTTGCTGGAACAGGCGTTTTACTTAAAAAATCTAATTGAGGTTTAGTATCAGGATGTGTCTCATTAAATGCTTTTATTTTTTCTAAATCAGGTTTTCCTGTTTTAGGATCAGGTTTGCGTGCTTCTAAAAATTTCACAAAATTTTCCGCATTCTCCACGAAAAAAACGGGTGCGGATAGCAAAGACAAATCTGTAGTTTTTCCATTATTTAATGTAAATCTCATCGCAAAACCTCTGACAGTTTTTCCTTTATCTGAGGCTCTTGGATTACCTCCACCAATGGAAAAGCGTGCAAAAACTTTAGCAGATTCTCCACTAAATAATTGTGACTTTGTTATTCTTGAAGCTTCTTTTGGATTTCCTATAAATTCTCCTTCTACGCAAAATCCTTTGGCGTGAGATCTTCTCATTCCTTTGTGCTCTCCAAAAGTATTTTCTAATGCACTAACCAATTCAGATGGAGTTTGAGCATGAGAATTAGAAGTTTGCGAGAGAAAAATTGCTACAGGAAAAATTAATTTTAAATTCTTCATCACTAATCCTTAAATTTTGGTAACAATTTTTTTTCTCTTTTTGATTGTAAAGTATTTCATAGACCATACAAGTAGTAAAATACCAATAAAAAACAATGAGTCCCCAAATACACGAAGCCATTTAAAAAAGTTTACTAAATCTGTTTGCATAACTTCAACAGAACGCGCATACCAAAAACCAGTATTTATACTATGAAATAATTGAATAAGTCCGACAGGCAATAAGCTGATTAATACCATTGCTGCTAGTCCAATATTTAAACTCCAAAAAATATAACTCATTAGTTTTTCGCTGATGATTTTATTTGGGAATAATATTTTCAAGCAAAAGAACATCAAACCTAATCCTAAGAAACCATAAACTCCGAAAAGAGCTGAATGGCCATGAACTGGTGTCGTGTTTAATCCTTGCATGTAATAAAGAGCAATTGGTGGATTGATAAAGAATCCAAAAACACCTGCACCAACTAAATTCCAAAATGCAACGGCAATAAAAAAGTATATTGGCCATTTAAAGGGTTTAATCCAATCTTTATCTTTAACACTTTTATAATTTGAATAAGCTTCAAAGCCAACAACTGATAAGGGAACAACTTCAAGTGCAGAAAAGCTTGAACCTAAAGCCAAGATAACTGTGGGCGTTCCAGTAAAGTACAAATGGTGAAATGTTCCTAAAATTCCCCCAATTAGAAATATAAAAGTGGAAAACAAAATAGATTTTGTTGCGAATTTTGGAGTTATTAAATTTAATTTTACACTTAAAAAAGATATTACTGTTGTGGCAAAAATTTCAAAGAAACCCTCAACCCAAAGATGAACAACCCACCAGCGCCAATATTCAACTCGAGCATAATGCGTTGTTTGTCCCCACATAAATCCTGCACCATAAAATAGTGCAATGGCAACACATGAAATTAAAAATAAAAAGATAATACTTTTTGTTTCTTCCACTTTTTTAAATATAGGTATAATTGCACGTATCATAAGTATTAGCCAAAGTATGAGACCAATAAATAAAAATATTTGCCAAAAACGTCCTAAATCAACATATTGATAGCCTTGATGGCCAAACCAAAAATTTGCTGAAAATCCTAATTTTTGTTGAATGGTAAACCATTGACCTATGAACGAACCCAAAACAATTACAATTAAACAATAAAATAAAAAATCAACCCCCAATTTTTGGTATTTGGGTTCAAATCCGGATATGAGTGGAGCAATAAATAAACCAGTTGCGAGCCATGCTGTTGCGATCCAAAATATTCCTAATTGATTATGCCAAGTTCTCGTTAAAGAGTAAGGTAAGTAGTCTGCTAATGGGAATCCATAAAATGCTTGGCCTTCAACACCATAGTGAGCTGTAATAATACCAAAAACAGCTTGCAATAAAAATAGGAGCACTACTATATAAAAGTACTTTAATGTTGATTTCATTGAAGGAGTAATAGTTATGCTTTTTAAAAAATTAATTTTTGGTGGTTCTATGTTTTCTTGTTGCTCATGCGACGCATAGTACCAAACAAGTGCTCCAATACCACCTATTAAAAATAAAATACTCACAAACGACCATATAAAAGCGCTTGTTGTTGGGGTATTTCCAACTAAAGGATCGTGTGGCCAATTGTTAGTATAAGATATTTTTTCTCCAGGTCTCTCTGTTACGCAAGACCATGCGCTCCAAAAAAAGAATGATAATAACTGCTCTCTTCTTAAATCACTTGGAAGAATATTTTCCTGAATCGCATATTTTTCTCGCAAATTTTGATAAGATTTATCAGAAGAGAATAGTTTATAATAGTCATTGTAAACAATTTTTATTGCATCTGATCGTTCTTTTGAGAGAGTAAACAAACCTGTTTCTTTATCATAAGTATTTCTTCTAAGCTCTAACTTTACCTTTGTATTAATTATCTCTTTTTTTTCATCATCAAGTTGATTAAAGCTTTTTTTAAAATTTTTCTGTGAATAAATTTCTTGCAATGCAACAGCTTCTTTATGTAGCCAATCTGCTGACCAGTCTGGAGCAACATATGAACCATGTCCCCATACAGATCCAAGTTCTTGTCCACCAATAGACTGCCAAGCTTTTTGCCCATTTTTAATTTGATCTTCTGTAAATAAAATATGATTATCTTTTGTAATATAGGCCTTAGGAATTGGGGGCTCTTTTAAATATATTTCCCTCCCACCATACAAAAGAGTTATAAATGATGCGCTTACCATTATGATTAATGATATAATCAGTCGTTTGTGAGACATAAAAATTCCTTTTTTAATATTCTTTAATTCTTTGTCATTCCACAAATGTGTTCTGCTTCATTAGTAACTTTGTGATTAATATTTATATGGTGAACTATAATTTCTAATGATTCGACAGCTTTAATAGAGTGTTTTTCGTCTGGTTTCAAATAAATAAAGCTACCATTGCATATTTTATTTTCTATACCACCAACATTAAATATTCCTAGTCCAGATGTGACCGTAGCGGTTACAATTGCTGAAGAACTATGTTCTGGTATAAAATCATTCGCATCTAAATTTAACTTAACTATGAAAATTGACTTATCATTTTTTAATATTGATCTTTTGATTGCCATAAATTTCTCCAAATATTTCTATTAAAATTTTGTTCTCAATTAAAAGGATATTTCTAAGCAGAGGGATACCCTTTCAAAAGAAGTATTTTAAATACATCTTTTAAGAAATGAGATCAATAAGAAAAAGAAATTGATATTTATGTATCTGTATATTGAATAATTAAATCTTAATATTAATTAAATTTATACTTTATATATATAAATTTTATATAAAGTATATTTATACTATTAAAGTTAGTTAGATATGTTGTTTTGGAATATATTTGAAAGAAATGAAGAGTGAGATTTGCTATATATCGCAAGAGATAAGTATTTTAATAAGTTTCTTGATAAAATAGAATAATTATATTATAAAAATCCAAATATTTAAGTTGATTTAGAATTTATTTCAGGAGACAATATGAAATTTTCAATATTCGCATTCAGTCTTTATTTTTCAACATGTGCATTTGCCTGTCTAAGTGGAACAGGACCTATCAAAATGCAGGATGAAAAAATAGATTGTGTCATGCATATAGGATCAATTGCTTTTAAAAATGTCACAGTCAGTAAAAATTTTGAGAATACAGGTTCTGTAGAATTAATTGGCAGTCAAATCCAAGGGGCATTTTCAAACACTGGCCATGTGAGTTTAGACAAGGTCACTATAAGCGGAATTTTTGAAAACACAGGTTCTGTAGAACTGATTGATAGTAAAATACAAGCTGATTTTGACAATACGGGCAATGTTTATGTTGAAAATGGGTTTGTTGCAGGGGACTTTAAAAATACAGGCAAAGTGAAACTTCAGAACGTTGAAAGTTTAGGTGATATGGATATCACTGGCAAATTTAATGCTAGGAAAATAAAATCAAAAAATATCAGTATTACAGGTCAAACTGAATTTTCAGGGCAAAGTATAATCAGTGGAAAGACTTATGTCTTAGGCGATTTAACAGCTAAAGAAACTATCTTTAAAGACAAAATAGAAGTTACTGCAGAAATTGTTAAATTATATGATAGTGTTTTAGCAAAAAATATTTATTTTAGAAAAAATAAAAATGATAAATATGAACAAGAGTATTTATATATAAATAATTCAACAGTGGAAGGAAATATAGAATTTGAAAGTGGCAGAGGAAATGTCATTATTTCCAATAGCGGCAAAGTGAAAGGGAAAATAATTGGTGCTTCGGTAAAAAATAATTCTTAATTTTCATTCTCTAAAGTGAGATAATGATTTATTAGCTGAATTCAGTCTTTGACTTTAAAATAATTCTTGTTGGAAAACATCCATTCGACACAGAATTTAAAAAATGGATATATTTCATAATATCGGAGTGGAGTACGAGATCCTGCCCAAGTGAACCTAGCACAATATGACAAAATTTTATCCCTAAAGTGAAGAATCTTTCTTGGAAAATATCGGAGCTTTGCATAAGTGAATTTTTTGCTAGAACATAGGCTGGATTAAAATAGTCCACTTGTTTTAAAGCCGCTGTCGAGCCCACACTGATTACGATACTATTCTCAATTAACATTTTATTTTCTATGAAATGTGTAACTAATTGCCAAAAAGAGAAAACATTTACCCTATAAAAATCATGCATTTCTTTTGCATTTGGCACTTTATCTTCGCCATAGGGGCTTGCACAATGAATTATGAGATCGAAGTGACTTATGTTTATATAATTTTTTTTAACCTTATCCATAAAATCTTCAGTGGAAATATCAATGGATAAAAAATTTTCTTTACTCAAATTGTTTCTATTACTTTTTCCAATAATAAACACATCGTTCTTATTTTCTGTACTTAAATCACGATAGATCGAATATCCTAAACCACTTGTGCCGCCAATTATAAGAACATTTTTCTTTAAAGAAGTCATGTTTTTCTCCATAAAAAAAACTATTAGCATTATTTTGATTGTTTAACAAATAGAATACTGAGGCGGCTTCAGAAAATATTTTTTTGTAAAAGATTCCCAAAAAGTGAAGGTGATTTCATAGAGATAACCAATAAAATCTAAAGAATTTAATTGAGAGAAATTTTTTATTGTGTTATTAGTAATTTTTCCAAGATAGATTCTCTGTATCTTTTAATTATAAATATATGAATAGAAGAATATAATGAATGATATCGGTAAATGGCTTTTAGGTTTTTCAGCATATGAAAAGATTTATAAATTAAAATCTAAACTTGATAACAAACAAGTTGAAATTGTCAACCAATTTTCTCCTATTATGCATTCTGAATATCAGCCATGGATGTGCATGCAGGAGTGTTATCCATATTTTATAAATGAAAATGATCGATTCAATGAAACTCTGGTCGTTAATGACCTAGTTCTATTGAATAAAATTCAGGATAAATTTATCAATACTATTAATTGTTCAGATAGGGTTCTGAAATCGAATACATATTTTTATTGGCAAATTGAAACAATTGATAAAGATTATATTGATAAATTTTTCTGCGAAACTCAACAAGTTTTGGAAATAATATACAAAACACATTTTCTATTTGAAAAGTATATATTACTTATTATAAATCTAATCTACCCATTAAAAAGAACTATTGCTGCCAAGATGACTGGAGCAGGATTAAGTACACATTTTTTTCGGGGTGGTGTTTTTTTAATTCCTCCAGAGAAAAGTGAATTTTTTGAAGAAGAGTATGCAATAAATATTGTCCATGAATTGGCGCATCAGGTTTATTTTCTATATCAAAATGCAGATCCGATATTTAAAACGGAATCTAATTTATTGGTCTATTCTGTAATTAAGAAAGTTGAACGACCTATAGCGTTGAGTTTTCATGCGCTTGTTGCCACATATTTTATGTATATATATTCTTATTATTTTTTTAAAAATAAGAATTTTAAAAGCAATAATAAAAAGATATTTATAATAAATAAAAATAATGATTTAAAGAGGAATTTGGAAATTGGTTTGAATGTTTTTAAAAATATTGAATTCACAGAATTAGGTGAGCTCATATTACAAGAAATGAATTCAGCATTATCACTTACTATGAACAAGGAGGTATCTCGTGAAAATTTTTAGTCTATATAAATCTGTCACTTTCATAAGTATTCTTTATAGCGTTTTTATTTTTGAAGTATATTTGCGTTCTAATACAGTTAATTTATATAAAGATGAAATAGATTTAGAAGATAAAGTGATGAGTCAGCTGTTAGAAAATATAAGACCGAATTATCTTATAAATAATATTAAATTGTCGCATGCGCCACACCATGACCCAACCTGATCTGAATAGAGAAATATGATTTATAAAATATTAATTTTGACTTTTTTAAGCTTTAATTCAAACTTATATGCGAGTGAAAAAATGCGGATCTTACTCCATGAAACACACGACAATCCATATGCAGAAAACTCTCCTGGCTCCACCTTAGCAACTCTCAATGTAGCTATTTTAGGGCAACTAATGGATATAGATAAATATTATAATATTTATCCTAGAATATTAGAAAGAGCATACTACGATTTTAAAGAAAAAAAATATATTCTTAAGCTCAGAGATAAGACTTATTTTCACAATGGCAGACTGGCTGACTCGAAAGATCTAGAGTTCTCTTTATTAAGAGGATTTTTTACAAAAAGAATAAATTATTTTAAAATGTATTTTGGTAACATAGAAGGACTCGAAGAGATAGAAAAGCAGAATATTACAAAATTCAAGAGCGGTTTTGTTTCTGGAGTAAAGATCATAGATAACTTAACTCTTTCCGTAAAACTAAAAGAACCAAACCCCGATTTTTTATATTCGCTGATAGAACCTTATTTTTCTTTGGTTGCTATGGAAGCTTTAGAAGAAAATTATATGACTTGGAAAAAATATCCAGTAGGTGCTGGACCATATAAAATAGTGGAACCAGGTTATCATGATGGAGAAACCAAGCTTATTAAAGTTCAGAAAGATTTAAAGACAGGTCCGGACGAAGTTTTTTTCTATACAAAATATGATACTAGCAAAGAATGTGATATATTGGCCTTCAATTCGAAGCGCGAAAATATTGAAAAATATAAATTATTTGAGTCAAAAAATTCAATTAGTATGAATGTTATTAATTTCAACTTTAATATAGAATTAAGGAATAATGAAAATTTTAGAAAATTTATTAATGCTGCAATTGATAGGACAGAGTTGATTAAAAGTATCGTTGGTGCTACTGAAGCTTATGAAACCTTGCCGAAGCACTATTGGGGACGCATTGAGGCCCTCGACCCTTATAATCCCAAATTGGCAAGTCAATATTATCAACTTATACCAAAAAATTTGCGAGAAAAGGAGTGGAATTTATCAGTTTATAGTGGGAAAAAGATAACTCCGCAAAAAAAGAATGTAGCAGAAAATATCAAATTGCAATTAAGTAGATATGGGTTTAAAATCAATTTTTATCCAAGCAATGATAAATTTTTTTCTGAGATCACAGGGCAGCAAACTGCACTCCGATTAGCAGGCACATTAACGACAATGAATGATCCTCTTATTGCGTTTAGCGCTTATACACTTGATTCTCCCTATAAGAATGAAAGACCATTACAGGATGAAAAGCTTAATTCATTATATTTACGAGCAAAAGAAGCAGCCTCAAAAGAGGAGCGGGTGGCGAGTGTAAAGATTTTATCAAAATATTTTATTGAAAAGACTTATGCAGTTCCTCTATTTGAAATAAAAAATGCGATATTTTATAATAATAATAAAATAAAAAGTTTAGGCGCACAAAATCAAGCGCATATTCTAGATGTGGCAAAAATAGAAATGAAGTAGTTTAATAATTTTTCAATTAAACTTATGCGGAAATTTATCTTTTATCTCAGCATAAGAGATAGGGATTTTTTCTAAAACCCCATCAAATAATGCAACTTCATTTTGCATAAATACATTGAGACTGCTGCTAAGTAATATGGATTTATGATAACCAATATCTCTACAGGCTGCAACGAACTTGTGCTCAATAATATTTTTTTTATCGCCACAAAAAAAGTAGTCTGCAATGATAAGTTTAACTTTATCTAGATTGTTTATTAAAAATTCAAAAGCTTCTCCAGGGTCAGAAAATGTATAGCACTCAGAATCATGCAATGCGTATTTCCAACAATCTAAATAAAATTCGTCGTCATCTATCACAATAACGACTGGTTTAGCACTATTCTTAATAGTCAATTGTTCATTTTTTTCCAAGTGATTCAAAACAATCTTTAAAATATGAATGGATTCCATTGGCTTTGCTAAATATGAATCGGCTCCGCTTTCAAACGTCTGTTTAAGAATATCGTCCCCTATCCGATTGGAATGCAAATATATTTTTACCTCAGAATTTGAATTTCTTATTTTTTTAGCGATATCGTATCCGTTTATTTTTGAATGGTTGAGATCAATATCGCAGAGAACAAAATGAACAGTGTGTATATAAAAATATTTTAATCCCTCAAATGGATCTTTTTTACTTATTACTGTGATTTTAATATTATGAAGAAGTTCTTGACAGAGAATTTCAATATAGTTTAAATAAGAAATATCATCATCAATATGCAGAATTATAAATTCTTTCGCGCTCTCTTTATTATTTGCTAGAATGTGATTTATCTTTTGGTATATGCAAATTTCTTCCGAATGAAAAAGTTCTTCATGGGACTGTATTTTTTTATACAAAGAAGAGTGATCGAATAATTCGATATTAGGTATCTCACTGTCATCTTGCTGGCAACTAGGAATTGTAAAGGTGAGTTCGACTTCATTTTGTTGAGGAGTTGAACTAAAATTCACAGTGCCTTTGTGGCTTTCAACTATTTGTTTCACTATTGCCAAACCTAAGCCAGTGCCAGAGTTTTTTCCTTTCGTATAGAATTTATCAAAAACTCTATTTGGATCTTCATGGAGAGTCGATGAGGTGCAATTTATGATACTAAACTCTATAAATCTATTATTATCGATTATGATCTCTTGAGTTGATATCTTTAAAGAACCAATTTTATTCATAGCTTTGATGGCATTGTCAAATATATTATTCAGCACACGAAGAATTTTGTATTCGTCAGCCTTTATAGAATATTTGTGTTTTAAATCCCAGCTAATAGAAATAGATGTGTTATTTATCCGTGAGAAAATCTGTACAAGAGATTTGTCAAGAAGATGTGTGGGAGAAATAGATTGGATTTCACAGTTTACTTCTTCACCAAAATATATAATATCTTTAAATATATTTTGAATGTATTCCAGCGAAGCGTGTATTTCTTGTTTCCCAATTTTAATTAATTTATTTTGCTCATCTTTATTTTTTATTTTATCTATGGAAGTTAAAAGTGACAAGATGAGTGTATAAGGTTTATTCACATCATGGATAATCATTTTGATGGTATCGACCATGGATTTAAAATGGGACATTTTTTCAATTTCTTTTTCCCGCTCTTTTATTGTATTTAAAGCGGTTAAGATATTTTCATTATATTTGCATAGACAGCTATATAAATTATTAATCTCTATAAATTCAGAGATTTTATTATAAAATAAATCCCCTTTTTTAATATTCTCCTCTATATTGAAAATGGGATCTGTGATTTTTTTATAGGTCTGGATAGTTCTTTTTTTCTTATAAAAATAAATAATAAATGATAGAATAGTGCATAAAAAATAAGATGTAAAAATGAGAAATATATCAAGCTTTTTTCCTAAGATTAACTCGCCAATTTCTCTTTCATTTGATTGAAGTGGAAAATGATATAAAAAAACAAAATTGCTGTTTATACTATACTCGTCCGTTATTTTGACTAAAGTATTGTCGATAGAGTGATTGGGTTCAAGCGAAAAAACTTCATGTTTTTCTTTGCTCAGGTCATTTTGTGATATTATTTTAATATAATCAAAATTATTCCCCATTTTAAGTGAGTTGAGTGTATTATCTATATAAAAAGTATTGCCTATGACAAGCGAGTTTGTCAGTCCAAAGGAAAGAGAATTGGCAATATCTTGTGATTTTACAATATATGCACTCCAAAAAAACACTGCCCATAATGACGTAATGAAAAGTAATATTGCAAAAAAGGCACGCTTGGCCTCTGTTTTATTTTTTTTAAGAATATAATTTTTAAGCTTTTTTTCTTGCATAAAAAATCTAAGTCTTCATCACAATATTTGAAAAATGAAGAATATTTTGTTCCATTTGCTCCGGAGATATTTCTTGAATTTTTTGCGAGTTATAAGAGATTTTCTCTTTAAAGCAGAAAAGTGGAATAGCAACAGTACTGTCTGAAATATTTTCAGACAATTCCTTCAGTCTTTGAATTAACTCTTCAGTGCTTTTTGAGCGTTGGGTTTTACAGTATAATTTGTCATAGGAAATATCGTTGGGATGTTGATAAAATTGTGCACTAGCAGAGCGAAAATAGGAAAAGTTGAGAATAGGATTATCATTGTCTGCAATCTGAGAACACAAACGAAACGGAGAATCTGTAAATTCATCATAGAAAACATGCCAAAGTTTATCCGACTCAACAAACTCTACTTTTAGTCCAATATCTTGCAATTGTTTTTCAATAGTCAGCTTATAATTGTTACCTAAATACGAATCTGCTGAAATAGGAATTTTATAAGTTTTATTTCTCTCATCTGCATCCAAGCACATTTCTAAGAGCATTTTCCCTTTTTCAATATTCTGGCTCACTGTGTTTTCGCTTCTACCAATGCTTTTTGGGAGAAGAATCTCATGTAATTCTTCACTTTTTCTTTTAGTTTCTTTAGCAATATCTTCTTTATTCAATGCCAATTCAATTGCTCTTCTAAAGTTATACTGCTTAGAAAATTTATGATTGAAATTAAATAAAATAAGCCTTTTTCCTGTATAGCAATTTAACTCTGCAATTTTATAATAAGGGTCATTGGCAAAATTTAAATTTGCATTGCTGAGGTCGGGATTTTGGGTTAATTTTGTAGAAAAATAGACAATTTTTGGTTGATTATTTAAATTTTCATTTACAAGTTCAAGAGTAAATATTTTATTTTCATAATCACTTTCTATTACTTTATAATCTCCCACTCCAATAGGCCATTTATTCCATTCAATTAGGTCTTCACACAATTCTTCTTGTGGAACTAAAGAATAACTGGTTTGACAAAGTGAGTTTAAAAAGAGAATATTTTTTTCATTTAACTGAACAGATAGGCTTAATTCATCGAGTATTTTAATACCTCTAACTATTGCAGATGCATAGGGGGTTCCATGGTTTATTTTATCAAGTCCTAAAATATCAAAATTTTCCATCGATCCTTCATTGGGTTTAGAGGCAAAAAAGCAACGGACTAAGCTGAATTCGAGATCTTTTGCATGAACTGAGCGCCCATTGTGAAAATAAAGATTGGGTTTTAGTGTAAATATATAAGTATTACTTTCTTCATTGTGTTCAAATCTTTCTAAGAAATCCGAGTGTAGCTTTCCATTTTTAAATCTTAACAATTGGCCAAGGACATTGACTTCGAAATGGTGTCGCGCTTTTGCACTTGCGGCTTGTTCCCAAGGGACATTCGAGAGATTTTCTATATAAAAAGTGATACTCCTATTATTCATAGCAAAAAAACTCCTTAAAATTATATTATTAATTTATATAGTTTTCTTTAAGTTTTATATTTGAAAGTCTTAATATACTTCCTCCTGCTTGTGAACCTACTGATTGTATTTTATTTTTATTATAAAAAACTTTTGCTGGTAAAGCAAAAAGAGTAATTTGAAGTTTTTCAGAATCAACATAACTTGAAAGTTCTTTCAATTTAATATTTAGAATATCTATGCTGGGTGACAGTTGTGCATCAGTAAAAAGATCATCAAATTTTTTATCTATGGGTCTTTCTTGTATAAGACGACTTGTGCTCTTAAAGAATGTAAAGAATAAAATAGGTTCGTAGAAATCAGTTATTTGGGATTTAAGTCGGAATGGTGCGTGAGAAAATTCATTTTCAAAGACATTAAAGGTTTTTGAGTAGGTTTTGAATTCAACTTTTAAACCTGCATCAGCAAGTTGTTTTTTAACTTCATTTTTATACTCAATACCAATTATTTCATCGATAGTATTGGGGATTAAAAAAACTTTTTTATTATAATCATCACCGAGAGATTGTTTGAAAAGTAACTTTGCTTTTTCAAGATTTTTTTCAGATTTTATATTTATTCTTCCAATATTATTTGGAGGTATGACTTCATAAAGTGCTTCGCTATCTAAAGTTGTTTTTCTCGCAATTACTTCTCTATCTAGCGCAAGCTCTACTGCTTTACGAAAGTTTAAGTCAGAACCAAGCTTTGAATTGAAATTAAATGAAATAACTCTTTTGCTTGAATAGCCAGAAATTTTTTCTTCAATATAATTTTCTTTTTTAAATGAAGGAAATCCCTCAAAAAAAATGTCAGGATTATTTTTATTCTTTGTTTCAAAATAAACAATTTTAGGTGCATTCTTTAATTCATTATTAACTAATTCTAAAGTAAATATACCATTTTCAATATCTGCATCTTTGATTTTATAATTGCCAACTCCTACGGGCCATTTTTTCCATGTTAATAGGTCAGGTAAGAATTCTTCAAAAGGAACCAATGAGTAATTTGGTCTCGATATTGTATATAAAAAGGTTGGATTTGGAGCTTTTGGTTTTACAGTTATTGTTGTATTATTTATTATTTTAATCCCTTCAACCATACCACTTTTATAGGTATCGCCGCGTTTAATTTTATCAAGCCCAAAAATGTTCATAAAAAGTGTTGAGCTTTCATTAGCATTCTTGGCTAAATATGGGCGAAGTAGGCAAAACTCTAAGTCTTGCGAGTTGACAACTCTCCCGTTATGAAATTTTAAATTTGGCTTTAATTTAAGAATATATTGCTGATTCTTAAAGTCCCAATTAAACATATCTAAATATTTTGAGATAAACCCTTGATTTTCATCTATTTCAATTAGTTGCCCCAGAACATTTGCTGTAATGCTTGCGCGTGCATCTGCTCCTGCTTGCTCTTCCCAAGGGGTTTTTGCTAAAGAAGAAATGCTCAATATAATATCGCTATTTTTCATCGTTTTTGCTTCAGAATTGGTGCTTAATATTACCATAAAAATAGTGAGTAAAATATTTTTTTTATGGATCATACTTCTTTGTCTCCGATGCTGATTAATATTTTTAATTATAAATAATTATTATTTAAAATTTGTTTATGTCTTTCATGAATATTTTCTTTCGCTATTATTTGTTTAAATTATTTTTATTGTATAAAGCAAAATAAATCCCTTGAAATAATATAGAAAAAAATTAATAACATAGGAATTTTTAAATAACAAGAAAATATTTAATTTTAAATTTTTTCAGATTATATTTTATTTTCGAAATTGAAATGGGAATCAAGTTGAAAAAAATTCTTTCAACTTAACTCACCATCCGTTATACAGCCAAGGCTTGCCGACGAAACATTTTTTATATATTTAAACAATGTTCCTTTTGTTACTTTATAGGGTGGCATGATCCATTTTTCTTTTCTATTATTTAATTCTTTGTCAGATATTTCTAAATGGATAGAATTGGTTTCAATATTTATTGAAATCATATCATCATTTTCGACTAGTGCAATGGGACCACCGACTTGGGCTTCGGGGGAGATATGGCCTATGATAAATCCATGGGAACCTCCAGAAAAACGTCCATCGGTGATAAGAGCAACGTCATTGCCGAGACCAGCTCCCATTATTGCAGAGGTGGGGCTGAGCATTTCAGGCATACCGGGTCCACCTTTTGGCCCTTCATAGCGAATGACAACAACATCGCCTTTTTTTATTTTCTTATCTTCAAGTGCTGCAAGCATTTCTTCTTCGGAATTAAATACTCTTGCCTTTCCTCGGAAAAATAAACCTTCTTTCCCTGTTACTTTAGCAACTGAGCCTTCGGGTGCTAAATTTCCTTTTAAAATTTGTAAATGCCCTGTTTTTTTTATCGGGTCACTGAGGGAATGAATGATTTTTTGCTCAGGATGTAGGCCTGGAACTTGTGCTAAATTTTCAGCAAGAGTTAGTCCTGTTGCTGTAAGACAATCTCCATGTAATAAATTATTTTCAAGCAACATTTTCATAACAGCTGGTGTGCCACCCTGTTTTTGCAGGTCGGCCATGGTGTATTTGCCACTGGGTTTGAAATCAGCAAGAAGAGGCACTCTGTTACTTACATTTTGGAAGTCATCCAGAGTTAACTGAATACCTACGGAATCGGCGACAGCAATTAAATGCAAAACAGCATTGGTTGAGCCTCCTAAGACTGTGATGAGCACCATGGCATTTTCAAAAGCTTTGCGCGTCATAATATCGGACGGTTTAATATCTTTCTCTAAAAGTTTGCGCATGGCAGTGCCGCTTTGAAAACATTCTTGTACTTTTAGGTTATCGATTGCAGGAGTTGAAGAACTGTAAGGTAAACTCATTCCTAACGCTTCAATAGCACTTGCCATTGTATTTGCAGTGTACATTCCTCCACATGCGCCAGCTCCAGGACATGCTTTTTTCAAAACTTTTTTTCGTTCTTCATCATTTATTTTTCCAGCTAAAAATTCGCCGTAGCATTGGAATGCAGACACGATATCGATATCTTTTCCATTCAGCTTACCTGGTTGAATTGTTCCACCATAGACAATAAAACCAGGGCGGTTTAGACGACCCAATGCCATGAGACAACCGGGCATGTTTTTATCACAACCAGGAATGGCAATGCAGCCATCATACCACTGAGCAGAGACGATTGTTTCTATGGAATCGGCGATGAGATCTCGGGATTGGAGAGAAAAGCTCATCCCATCTGTGCCCATAGAAATACCATCACTCACACCGATTGTATTGAAACGCATACCAACAAGCCCAGCATCCTCAACACCTTTTTTTACGTGTTCCGATAAATCGAGCAGGTGCATGTTGCATGTGTTTCCTTCGTACCACATGCTAGCTATTCCCACTTGCGCTTTTTTAAAATCGTCATCGTTTAAGCCTGTTCCATAAAGCATTGCTTGTGCTGCACCATGCGCAGCGGGTTCGGTAATGCGTGCACTGAATTTATTTAATTTCATAGTTACATTTCTGCTCGTTAAATAAGAAGTCATATTTAAATATTAAACTCGTTAAATAAAAAGTCATTGATAGATTAAAAGTGGAAATATCACGACTTCTTATTAAAAATTAAGTTAATATTATCGAAAATATTTTATGCTATTCTGGTAGAATCTTTCTTAAAATCTTACCCGTGTTTTGTTACTTTGGACGAAGCTTTCTCACTGTTTGTCCTACTTGCCAGATTTCTTCATTGTGAAGTTTTTCAAGTTCTTTATCTAAAGACTCCTTGTAGTCAGTTTTGCTATTTGCCGAGATTACAATTCGTGCTTCTTCACCTGTAGCAACACTTTTATAGAGTGAATTGAATACGGGAAGTGTGGCTTTTTTAAAGCGAGGCATCCAATCAAGCGCTCCTCTTTGTGCAGTGGTGGAACAATTTTTAAACATCCAATCCATTCCATTTTCAGAAATCAATGGAACAAGACTTTGGGTTAATTCCTCAACTGTTTCGTTAAAAGCTTCGCTCGGTGAATGTCCATTTTCGCGCAGAACTTCGTATTGTGCTGCAATGATTCCAGCTAGAGCGCCCATAAGTACGCCGCGTTCTCCGCAAAGGTCGCTGTAAACTTCATGTTTAAAATTCGTTTGAAATAAATATCCTGAACCTACGCCTATACCATAAGCCAATGCTTTTTCTTCGGCTCTTTTTGAAGCATCTTGGTGCACAGCATAGCTGGAATTAATGCCTTTTCCTTCTTTAAAAAGGGTTCTGACGCTGCGGCCTGATCCTTTTGGTGCAACAAGAATAACATCTATTCCAGCAGGTGGAACAACACCTGTTTTGTCAGAATATGTCACAGAGAAACCGTGGGAAAAACAGAGGGTTTTTCCAGGTGAAAGATATTCGCGCACGGTGCTCCACAATTGCATTTGTGCCGCATCGGATAAGAGGTAACTGATAAAAGATGCTTTCTGGCACGCTTCTTCTATAGAAAATAGATCTTTTTTTGGTACCCATCCATCCGCAACTGCCTTGTCCCAAGAGGCAGAATTTTCTCTTTGCCCAATGATCACATTAAATCCATTGTCTTTTAAATTGAGTGCTTGCGCAGGTCCTTGCACACCGTAGCCAATAACAGCGATGACTTCATTTTTTAATGCATTTTTTGCTTTTTCAAGAGAAAACTCTTCGCGTGTAACAACTGTTTCTTCGGTAAATGCAAATTTTAATTTTGACATACGTAAACTTCCTTATTAAGGGTTTTAACATGATTTTTAAGTTTAGCTTTAACTGTGGAGAGCTCAATGATTTTATTGAGTTGTTTTACTATTTTTTCAACTTTAAATTCATCAATTTCTACTTCAATATAAAAATTTGAACTTAAATTTTGTTTTGAGCTTTCAAATTTAAATTGATCAATAAGTAAACGATTTCTTAAAAAAACATTGGACAATCTTTGAAAGACATCGAGAGAATTTTCTGCAATGATCGAAATAACATATGTTGATTTCATAAATCCTCCTTAAGAAAAACGAACCTCGCCGACACCAGCACCCGATGGAATCATTGGAAAAACATTTTCACTTTTTAAAACTTTCACCTCTAAAAAATAAGATTCTTCTGCAGAAACAAGCTCATCTAAATAATCATTTAATTCAGTTTGATTTTCAGCTTTATTTGCACGAATGCCATATCCTTCCATGATTTTAATAAAATTTGGGTTGTGCATTTCAGTGCTTGAGATCCGATTTTCAAAAAAAAGTTCTTGCCATTGCCTTACCATTCCTAAAAAACTATTATTTAATACAATTATTTTTAGTGGGATTTTTTCCTGCATAATTACACCCAATTCTTGAATGTTCATTTGAAAACCCCCATCACCAATAATTGCAATGACCTCCCTATCTCCTGCTCCAAGTTTTGCACCAATTGCTGCAGGCAAAGCAAAACCCATCGTTCCCAGACCACCCGAAGAAATATGTGAATTTTTGCATTTAAAATTATAATAACGTGCAGCTATCATCTGATGTTGTCCAACATCTGTAACAATAACTGCTTTGCCATTTGTTTTTTGTGATAGAAGCTGGATAACTTCTGCCATCTTGATCTCTTTTTCATTTTTAAAATTCAATTCTTTGTGAACAACTTCATTATATTCTCTTTCATAATATTTATTAAATTTATCGATCCAATTATCATGATTATTTTCATGAACGCCTTCTTGGAGTATTTCAACAATTTCTTTCGCATCACCTACAAGAGCAACTGTGCATTTTACATTTTTATTTATTTCAGAGGGATCAATATCTATATGAATTATTTTTGCCTGTTTTGCATAGCTATTCAAATTTCCCGTGACGCGATCATCAAATCGCATTCCAATAGCAATGATTACATCTGCATCATTTGTTAAAACATTTGCAGCATAATTCCCATGCATACCAAGCATACCTACATATAGAGGATGGTCACAAGGAAATGCAGATAAACCTAAAAGTGTACAGGCAACAGGAATTTTTGCTTTATTTGCAAATGCTAAAAGTTCTTTTTCCGCTTTAGCTAAAGTAACGCCATGCCCAGCTAATATATATGGCTTTTTAGCATTATTAATCAATGTTATAGCGAGTGAAATATTATCTATATAATGGCGATCAAATTTTTTATTTAATGGAGTAAAGTCGAATATTTCATCATTGTATTCACACAATTCTATTTGGGCGTCTTTTGTAATGTCTATTAATACTGGACCTGGTCTACCCAATTGAGCGATATAAAATGCTTTTGCAATTATATAAGGAATTTCTTTTGCACTTGTGATTTGATAATTCCACTTAGTGATTGAAGTCGTCATTGATATAATATTTGCTTCTTGAAAAGCATCTGTCCCTAATAAAAAACTTGGGACTTGTCCTGTGATGCAAACAATTGGAGTGGAATCGAGCATGGCATCACAAATTCCAGTTATTAAATTTGTTGCGCCTGGTCCCGATGTTGCAAAACAGACTCCTGTTTTACCTGAAATTCTTGAATATCCTTGAGCGGCATGGATTGCTCCTTGTTCATGTCTTGTTAAAACATGTCGAAGTTTTTTATCGAAATCATATAGAGCATCGTAAATTGGCATGATTGCTCCACCAGGATAACCAAAAATCAATTCCGTTTTTTGACAAAGTAACGACTTGAGCAGCATGGCTGCACCAGTGATTTTTTCCATTTTATTTTCTCTTTTATTTGGAACTGAAAAACCCCCGGGCTCTGAGAGCAGCGGGGGTTTATAGTTTGTTATTTTGTCGTAATAACTCTATACAAAGCCCTCGCGTAGGGGATTTAGGATGAGCACAATAATGACGACTAGCACGACTATAGAAATATTTATTTTATTTTTATTATTGAGTCTATTAATTGTAGTGTTAGTCATAAATCCCTCTTCGGCTTCATATTCATAACGAACACTAAAGATTTATTATAATACTGTCAAGTAAGCTGTTCTTAAAAATCCCAATATGCTGCAGGCTCAAAACGCTTACCATGTTTTTGCGCTAATTCTTTTAATTTTTCTTTTACATTTTTCTTACCAAGAACTTTTGCATAGTGAAAAGGACCTCCTAAAAATGGAGGGAAACCAAGGCCAAATATTGCGCCTAAATCGCCTTCATCTTCAGATTTAATTATTTTTTCATCTAAGCATCGAGCAGCTTCATTTAAAAATACGTACACACACCTGTCAGCAATTTCTTTGTGATCGAAATTAATTCTGTCCATACTAAAATGTTTATAGATAGAAGAATCGGGTTTGTCTTTTTTATTGTCTATGTAACAATAAAATCCTTTATTGTTTTTTCGTCCCTTTCTATCTTCCTTGGCAATATTTTCAATTTCATTTGGTACTTTAAGTCTATCGGAGAACGCATCGAATAAAACTTGAATAATATGTTCACCCACATCGATTCCCACTTCGTCTAGTAAAGTAATTGGACCGACAGGCATCCCAAATTTTTCCATGGCATTGTCTATATCTTCGATTTTTCCACCTTCAGCTAAAATATTAAGAGCCTCTGCAATTTGGAAAGCTAAAATACGTGTGGTGTAAAATCCGGGACCATCATTGACTACAATTATTTGTTTTCCCATTTTTGATGCGAGATCAAATACAGCTGAAGCAGCTTCTTGAGATGTTTTATCTGTCGTAATTATTTCGACCAAAGGCATTTTTGGGACAGGAGAAAAGAAATGCATACCAACAACATTTTGTGGTTTTTTTGCGGCTGCTGCAATTTGGTGAATGGGGAGACTACTTGTATTGGTTGCGAAAATAAAATTATCATTTTGGATTGCATTTTCACATTTTTTTAAAACATCGTGCTTAATTTTTACATCTTCAAAGACCGCTTCAATCACGATTGGTGACGTTTTTAAGGTTGAGAAATTCATGGAGGGGCTCACACGATAAATTTGCGAATCTCTTTCAAACCATTTTATTCTTCTGCGTTTAAAACGTTCTTCAAAATAATTACTGACAGATTTTAAGCCCCTCTGCAGTCCATTGGCGTCTTTGTCGATCATTGCTGTACGGATATTTTTTTCAGCTAAGACCGTTGATATGCCACTTCCCATTAGGCCCGCTCCCAAAACTCCAACAGATGCATCACCTTGATTGAGCGGATCCATATAAAGGCTTTTTGCTTTTTCTTGGACTGATTTTGGGTATGGGTTTTTCTTTGCGGCTGTCATGATATTAAAAATATGCACGAGGGAACGACTTTCTTCACTGATCACGAGTTCACTAAAAAGTTTTGCTTCTACATCAAGACCTCTTTCAAGTGGTATTTCAACCCCCCGCATAACGGCTTCAAGCGCTTTTAACGGAGCTGGGTAACGGCCTTTTGTACTTTTCATGACCATTGAGCGGCTTTGTTTTGAAATAACTGCTCTGCCAAAGGGATTTCCTTCAAGGGCAATTTTTTGCATATCAAAATTGCCCTGCATAGATGAAACGATACCTAAAGAAGAGGGAAGTCTTCTAATAGAACCTTTTTTCTTTTTACAAAGTGCAAGTGCTTTTTCGTACAATTGATTTTCAGGCACGAGTTCATCGATAAGGCCCATTTTTAGTGCTTTTTTCCCATCTACTTTTTTCCCTGTTAGAATGAGGTCAAGGGCTTGGGCAATACCGACAAGGCGCGGTAGTCTTTGTGTTCCACCACCCCCCGGCAAAATACCGAGTTGGACTTCAGGTAAGCCCAATTGAGTGGATGCATGTGTTGTGCAAATGCGATAATGACAAGCAAGAGCAAGCTCCAGTCCACCGCCAAGACAAGTGCCATGAATTGCAGCGACAGTTGGTACTTTAGCGTTGGCAAAGTAATTTGTAATGCGATGAAGCTCTTTGCTCCCTCTTTCACCTGCCGCTTTATCTGTAAATGTTTTAAAAATTGAGATATCAGCGCCCGCTGCAAAGCAATTGTGTTTAGAAGATTTTATTATAATACCTTCAAGTTTATCATTCGCGAGTATTTTTGGCATGTTTTCATCAATATCAGCAAGCATTTCGATAGTGAAGCTATTCACACCTTTGCTTTCATCATTCATATCAATTATACAAATATTATTTTCATATTTAAATTGAAATACCTTAGATTTGGAAACAAGATTAGCAGACATATATTAATAACTCCTATATTGTTACTTTGTTTCAAGTAACACAGACATTCCTATTCCACCTGCAGCGCAAACTGAGACCAAAGCATATTTTCCATTTTTTCTTTTAGCTATTCTTAGAGCATTGCCAATCAAGCGTGCACCCGTGGCACCAAATGGGTGACCAATAGCAATAGCGCCACCTTGAATATTTAATTTGTCTGCGGGAATATCTCCAAATACGGGCATATTTAATTTTTCTCTGCAGAATTTTTCATTTTTCATGGCATCGAGGCAGCTCAGAACTTGTCCCGCAAATGCTTCATGAATCTCGTAGACGTCAATATCTTCTTTGCGCAGGTTATTATTTTTAAGAATTTTAGGAATGGTATAGGCAGGCCCAATCAATAGTTGATCATTGGGATCAACCCCTACAGTGATAAAATCAACAATATAACCAAGCACTGGTAGGTTTTTTTCTTTTACGTAATTCTCACTGGCGAGAAGAAGTCCAGCTGCTCCATCCGTCAGAGGACTTGCATTTCCTGCTGTTATTGTCCCTGTTTTACGATCAAAAACAGGTTTGAGTTTACTCATGGCCTCAATTGTGGTTTCAGGGCGGATCATATTGTCTTTATCGACAAAAATAGTTTTATCTTTTCCGCACCAGATCGGAATGATTTCGTCTTTAAGATAACCTGCTTCAGTTGCTTTTGCGGCATTTATGTGACTTTTATAAGCAAGTTCATCTTGACGTTCACGGGAAACGTTATTTTTAACACACATTATTTCTGCATGTTCGCCCATAGTGAGTCCTGTAAACGGTTCAGCTAGGGCTGGTGGTTTAGGCAAAAACCATTTTGGATTTACGCTACCAATCAAGGAAAGTCGCTCTTTAAATGATCTCGCTCTCGACATTTTGGTTAAAAAGCGACGAGCTTCATCGGAAAATGGGATGGGTACGTCAGAAAGAACTTCAACTCCACCTGCAAGAACCAGTTGATTTTTGCCAAGGCGAATTCTATCAGCAGCGATTTCTGCAGTTTGCAAAGAGGAATCGCAGGCTTTGTTTAAAGTAAATCCAGCAATTGTCGTTGGTAAACCTGAAAATAAAACAATTTCACGCGCAAGGTTGGCATTTTTTGTCTGCGGAATAACCACTCCCCAAATACATTCATCTATATCTGAGGCCTGTACTCCAGTCCTTGCTATCAGTTCTGTTGCAACCCTTAAGCTGAGTGATAAAGCTGTTTCGTTTTCAAAAACACCGAAGGATTTCACAAAAGGAGAGCGGACGGCGCCAACGACTGCTACTCGCTCACTTTTAGCATTGGAATTTTTTTTACTATCACCATATCTATCTTGGCTTTCATTGTTATCCATTTTTTCCTCACTGAGTTGTTAAAAGTATAAATCCACTCTTTTTATGGGTGTACAGTATCAGAAAACTTTCAGAGCCCCAAATTTTTAAGAAATTGCTTAGGAAAGTTTTAATTTTACTTACTCAATAGGAAACTTAAGTTTATATATTAAAATTATTGAAATAAATAAAATTTATACATTCCAGAGGGTGTCTACTTAATATTATTTTTAATTTTTTGTAAATAGTAAAAAAATTAAAATATAAAAAGTAACGTTTTTATTAAAATTTTTTTCTAAATATAAATATCGGTTATCAATTGAATTTTTTATTTTTTTCAAAAGTCAATGTCATTTTTTGACGATATCGTAACCTCTATTTCAAGTTGACGTTTTTTCAATAAGAAAAGTGGACCCATGCTATAAGTTAATAGACCCACGTAATCGTTTCAGATACTATGAAATACGTGCAATATTAAAGAATAAGGATTATGGCATTTGAGATTGATTAATAAATTTAATCAATAAATATATTTGGAAAAAGATTTATTATTTCTTCAAATGAACATGGTTTTTTAAAAATAAAACCATCAAAATTTAAAAGATCTTTTTCTTGAGGATTAAAAGCTGATGCAAGTAAAAATGGATTATTATAACCATAATTCCTTAATTCATCTAAAGCATTAGTTTCTATAATGTTTTTATTTATATTGTCGTAGAAATAGTCAAATATAATACACTTTACATCTCGTAACAGTTCATTATTTATTAAATACTCATCAATTAATTCTTCTGGGTTACTAAATACTAAGACTTCTCTGACTCGTAATGAGTTTTGCCACATTTCTCTAAAAAAAATGCAATCATCTACAACTATAATTTTATGATCATATATTTTATATAGATTATTTGATTGAAGATTAACTTTAATAATATCAATATAAATTTTTAGAAGTTCATGAGTATTTACTTTTTTTGCTGATAATAATGAATTGCGAAAATTATTGGTAATTAATTTTTCATCCATTAATTCATAGTTTATCATACATGTTATTTGATACTTGCTTTTGCTAAAATATTTAATGAAATTATTAAAAATTTTATTGTTATTAAATGATATAAAGTCATAAAAAATTAGACATAATTTTTCACCAGATATAATTTTTTCAGTTTCTTCTAACTTATTTATATTAATATAAGATATTCGTGATTGTTTATCAATAAAAAAATCATAAACTAATTTGTCAATTGCCTCTGCCCTAATTGGATTAGTGCAATATTTTACTAAAAATATATCTATTTTATAATTTAAGCAAACATTAGTTAATCTATTTAATTCATTCTTTAATGAGTCAAGTTTTATGTTTTTATTTTGATTTTCTTTTAAGATGAATATATTTTTTAAATCTGATTCTTGATTAATTTTTTTTAAGCATTCTAAATGAATTTCATTATTCGCAAAATTATTATTTTTATTTTCTTCTATTATTTTTATTGGGACATAATATGCAAGATTTTTTGGTAAAATCTTTAATTGTAAAGATGTACATTTTTCTTGAATCAGATTATCATCATAATAGCTAGTAACTAAAGTTGAAATATCATATAATTTATGTTTGCAGATGATATCAATTCCATTTAAATTTGATCCAATAAATTCAAAATCTATAAGTAACGTTATTTTTGCAAAATTTTTATATTTTGAAATTATTGATATAATTTGATCTGGATTATTAATGTTAATAATTTTTATTTGATCTGAATTACTTATAGCTTCTTTCAGTCTATACAAGAATATATCATGTATTGAGGGATCGTCATCTAATATTATTAAAATGCTATTTTTGCATACATTTATAGAATTAGCAAGCCAAATTGGAGGGTGGGTAAGTGGCAATTTTATAATAACATTCGTCCCATGATTTAATTTGGAAGAAATATCCAATATTCCATTCCATGATTTTATAAATGCTATCGAACTCGATAAACCAATTCCACAACCTGATTTTTTTGTAGTATTTCCTTTAATTGCCATTAATAATTGTTCTTTGCTCATTCCACAACCATTATCTGCTAATGTTATTTTTATTGCGTCATTAGTACTTTTTATATCAATTTTTATGATTCCCTCTTTTTCAAAAGACTCTACTGAATTGTCAATAAGATTAGATATAACATTTAAAAATTGAAACCTATTTATAATCGAAGTCTTAAAATAAGAGTTTTTTTCGCAGTTTATTTCAAAAATAATTTCATTCTTTTTATATTGTACCTTTTTTTCAGATACGATTTTATCAATTAATATTGAAATTATTTCGTTAGACATTTTATCATTGGATTCGCACTTTCGAAATTTATTAATTAGCTTACCAGTTATATCCTCAATCCTATCTGTTGCGCTTCTTATAAGATGTCTTTCATTTTCAGGTAGTAAATTTAGACTTTTCAATGATATTTTTAAAACTGCTAGTGGAGATTGAATATCGTGCACCACTTGTGAAGCAATTTTTAAGATTGTTTCAGTCTCAGTTTTTTGAATTAATTGATTTCTGGTATTAACTACATTTTTAGCCATTTGTACTAATCTTTTTTTTAAATATTCTAGCTCATAAAAATTTGTTTTTATAAATATATAATTATTCGCTATCTCATCTATTGATGAATTTTTTAATAATGATGATATTTGATATATTGGTTGTCCAAAATATTTGCTAATAAAATTCAATAAAAATATAATTATTACTGTAGTTAATAAAGCACAAATTAATATGGCATAGATAGATTTGATTAATAATGTTTTGACGGAAAAATAAGAATAATTAGATATAGTTGTTGATGCAATATGCTTGTGATTTTCATCAAAATATCCATGTGTTTTAACGAAACCAATTTCGTGTTTCAGTGAATCTTTAGAAGAAAACTCACAAATTACATTGTCTGATGAATCGATTACTTTTATAGAAACAAGTTTTCCAGTATCATAAAATATTTTACATTTTCTATAAACTTCAGCATAGAATCCTGTAAGTATATCTTTCTGAATCGAATCTGAAAAAAGTTCTTGTAAAACAACAATAGTATTTTTAAATGAATAATCTAATGATTTTTTAACAATATAAAAAGAGAGAATTGAGTAGATGAACAAAATTGAAAAGAATGAGACAAATGTAAATATTAAAATTTTACTTCTGAAACTTAATTTCATATTCAATTCCTGTTGATTTTCCACAATTCACTTTCGTATCTATACTTTGCAATAGGTAAAATTATATTCTTTTTTCTCACGATTGGAAAACTGGCTTGGAATAATGGAATTAAATAATATTCATCTTCAAAAATTTTAAATGCATTTGAATAATTTTGCAGTCGAAAAGCAGGATCCTGAATAAATCGGAAATCTTTAAGAGATTTTAATAGTTTAGAGGATGGAGTATTTCCAAAATTTAATATTCCATTTTTTCTTAATGGATCTAAGTATCCATCTGGATCAGGAAAGTTTCCCATATAACTCACGATAAGTAAATCATAATCATATTTGTTTATCACGGTAAGTAGTTCAGATCCTACAAAAATCCAATCAAGTTTAATTCCATAACTTAAAAAATCTTTATTAATAATGTCTATCATGTCATCGTTAAAATAATGTTTTTGACAAATTATTTTTAAAGTTTTATTAAAATTAAGCAATCTATCGTTTTCGTAATTTATTTTTTTTATGTCATAATATTCAAGTGGCATTAATCCTTTTGGAAAAAAATGTGGATTATATTGATAAAATTTAGAAATCCTATGAATATTTTTAAAGGATTTTTGCAAAGTTAAGGCAATTGTTTTTCTTTTTAGTTTATCTCTAAAGTGTCTTTTTTTCATATTAAAAAATATATGAGTGAATGTCAAGCTGTTAATTTTATTCAATTCGAATTCATTTGAAATATTTACTTTATCTGCAAGAGCTCTAGGAATTCCCAATAGTAAGTCAAAGCTTTTATATAAATCAAAATTTTGTCTTATAAGTAATGGGTCAATTTTATGAATAGACATTTTATTTATAAATGGCTTTTGATTTATGTATTCTTCGTTTTTTTGGATGCGTAGAAAATCAGAATTATTAGTCTCTAAAATTTTAAAAGGTCCAGAGCCAATGAGAGTATTTTTATCTTTTTTTATGATTGAAAACGAGGGAATACTTAATATATAATTAAATGGAGGATATGGTTTTTTCAAATGAAATTTTAATGTGTATTTGTCAATGACTTCTATACTTGGATGAATAATATTTTTTTTAACTTTTTCAGAGTTAGCCAATATCTCTAAAAGATAGCTAGCAGTGACAGATTTTGATTCGCTCCAAAAATGTTTTGATAAACTCCACGCAGCATCATAAGCCGTTAGAGGTTCGCCATTATGAAATTTTATGTTTTTATTTAAATAAAAAGTATAAGTTTTTTTATCACTTGAAATTAGCCACCTTTCTGCAATATCTCCAACTAATGTGCCATTTTCGTTAACCCTAATAAGTGTTTGATAAAGACATTGTATAATATGGAAGTGTTGAAAATTCCATGCTTTTATTGGGTCAAAATTTTCAGGAAATGCAGTAACACCAATTTTTATTTCAGTGCTATTTATAAATTTAAAATCTGAGCAATATGAATAACTATCAGTTAAGATGAAAAAAAAAAAATATATTTAGCTACCATGATGAAAACCAATTTATGTAATTATTATTAATTTTAATCAAATTTGAATTTGTATAAAATTTAAGGTTTTTATAAGAATATTCTCCATTAATTTCTCTATTCATAAAAAATTTAACTAATTGCAATGCACCAATTTTAGATAAATTTACATTTCTTTCCTTTATCGAATTATAACTTTCGATACTTGGAATTAGATATTTATTAACATCTTCCATTCTGCCAGTTAATTTAATGTCAGTGACTATAGGATGCATATTATTTATATCATAATAATATATATCAATTGAATTTAAAAATCTGAAGAAATACGGAATGTCATTTCGTAACAATTGTTCCAATTCATATTTATTAAATTTTTTATCTAAAAATTTGTTATTTAATAATGTTGTTTTATAATTTTTTGTTGATTGTAATATGACTCTAATTGGATAATTTAATATATATTTATCATGAAAGAAAAAATTGCAAAACTTTTTTTCAAATTTTTCAAAGAAAGATATATAACCAAAAATTAAAGCAGCAATATTTTTACCTATTGGGTTTAAATCAAAAACTCTTTTTAAGTCTATTAATCCACATTCTTTAGCATCATTAATTTTAGATGGAAGCAAATGTGTTTGACTAAGCAATATAATTTTGTTGAATATACATTCAATATCAATAGCACCAAATATAATTTTATTTTCTGAGTCTTTACCAAATAATATATTTTCAAAATGGAGATCTGTTACTCCAAACATAGCTAACATTCCAATAACAGCTCCAAAAGATTCCCAATAATATTCATTGTCTAAAGGATGTTCAATTTTTCTCAAAGATTGATATTTGATATAGCCAGAGTTATAATTAATATCAGATGGTTTAAATTGAAGGCTTGGCATTACTTTATACCAACTTGGATAAAGATTATTTTCTATCAAAAGATGATCTTTGTGTAAAAAATCGCCTAAAACTGAATTATTTTTTGATAAAAATAAACATTCCCAATAAATACATCTTGGCTTAAAAATGTAGTTATTCTTGCAAATAAATACATTTTTTTGGCCATTATGCTTATCACCCAATTCAATCACAATTAGACACCAATTTTTTAAGATAGATACTACCCAACAGTTTTCTCATAATAAACTGAATTATTTTCAATTTCTATTAAATCAAAGTATTCATAATCAATCTTTTCTTCATTGCTATTTATTAAAGATAAGTCTATATTCATATAATCTCCTTACTTAAATTTGGGAATAAAATTTCCTCATATAAATTAAATATGAGTTATTCATTCGAATGATATCAAGTTCACTTTCAGAAAGAAACTATAACATTCAATAATGTATTTTAATATTATTAGATTTGCAAGTCGAAAATTATTTTTTTGCATTTAAAAAATTTGCAATGATAAGTCCTGTGCCATATCAAAATTCAAATTAATCATGTGTCTATTGAATTGGGCCCTTTGCATTTAATATCTTAAGAGCAAATATTTTACTAATTATTTATAAAATTTATTTTGTTGAGATAATAATTTCCTTTTCATCTGTTTTTCTCGAAATTGAATAGAAAGCAATTAAGAATAAAGCGGTCGTTAAAAATACAGCTCGATAAATATTTTCATATCTTAAAATGCTATAAATAATTTCAAAAGCAGCAGAAATAACTTGCGAATAAATCATTTCAGCAGAAGAAATTCCTGCGGCTTCATTTTTATGACATATTTTAAACCATTCACTTTGTACTTGTAAATTTATTAATGGAAAGCTGAAGAAAATCAGTGAGAATAAAGTTATCTTTAGCGCTGTAGATGATGAATTTGGTAAGAATATTAACGATAATATTATGACTAATAATGCCATTGAAATAACATGAGTATTTAGAGAAATAGGTTTGCCTTTGCTCTTTAGTTCAACAATTTTTCCTCCTAGAAAATAGAATAATCCATATATAATAAGTGCTATAGCATAACCTGCTTCCTTTCCGAAGAGTTTTTCGCCATAGCTAAAAATCATTATATTTGTTCCACCTAGTCCTGCACAGATTAAAATATCAATAGAAAGTAATAATTTTCTCGATTGCGTATGGACAAGAGACTTAATAATTTTAAAATAATTTTTGCCATCAGAGTTAATTTTTTTATGATAGTATTTTTTCATTTTCCAGAAAATAAATGCCCCAAAAATTGACCCTAACCCATCAAGCAGAAGTACACAAATAGCCATTTGCAAAGTATTGCTGATTAATAAAAATAAACCTACAAGGCAATATGACCCTTGAATTAATACATTTGCTAGCAAATTTATTCGACTTGATTTTTGGAAGTCAGGGAATTGCTTTAACCAGGAAAACCTTAAGATGGAAAGCACACCCCCAATGATTCCTTTAAAAAGCGAGCAGAAAATAAATATTTCAACACTTTTAAATATAACAGCATATAGAATTAAAAATGTTGTTATAGCAAATAATACTTCTGAAACTGTGCCGATCTTGTGAGGTTCATATTTATTTGCAATTTTTGGAGAGATTAAACTTCCTATAACATTGCCTATACGTAAAAGGAAAAAAAACAAGCCAATATTTACTATTGCGGCCCCAAAAGAACTTCCTAGTATAGGGAAAAATCCGCTTGTTAAGACCGATGGGACATTTGAAATTATGACTTGTAAGATAAATGGATTTATTTCATTCATTCAGATTCCTAAAGAGAAAAAATTTTATGATTATTTTTTTATTTAATTATGGCTTAAAAGTCAATCTTTATTTTAAATATTTAAAATTATAACATAATATTAAAATGGATAGCTAAAGTGTCGGAGGTTTTAAAAATATTTACTGATGATGATATATAGATATATATTCAATTTTTATTAATTAAAATTAATTATTCATTTATAAGGTAGAATTAAATATTTACATATTTAATCTATTTATGCATAGCAAATAAATTTTACTCAAAAAAACATATAGATAAGCAAATATGCTCAATAGGAAATAATAATAGATTGTGAATTTTATATCTTATAGGAAAACAAATGCAAAATATTATTAAGGAATTTGAGAAAATAATTTATAGTACTTTGGCCTATTATTCCCAAGGATGATGGAAAATTTCTTTAAGTTTATCTTCTTTAAATTACATGACCAAGTAGCTGTTTAAGTCTATTCGACCCAGATAAAATAGTTTTATGCGAATGCTGTTATAGTGGCAAAGGTTCTGACACATGTCTGAGAATATACATTTAACTACTTCTTGCATTAGGATCCTGCTTGATACATTATTTAGTCGAAGTTTGAAGGTGTTTGTCTATTAAAGGAGACTTTCCATGTCAGTTATTAAATACCCAGTTTTTCTTGTATCCCTAGTCGTTTCATTAGGAGCTCACTCTGAGTTTGTTAGTTCAAAAAAACCTGATAATGTAATGACAATTAAAGCAGCACTTGAATTAAAAGATAAAGATCATGTTGTGATTGTTGGCAGGATTATTAAAGAATTTAGCAGAGAAAAATTTTTAGTCGCCGATTCAACTGGTGAAGTATGTGTTGAAATCAATAAAGAAATAATGCCAACTGAAAAATTTGATGAAACAAACGATTTAAAAATTTCAGGAGAAATTGATAAAGATTTTAAACTAAATGGGGATAAGTGTGAAAAATTTAAAATCGATGCAAAATCGGTGGAAATTCTTAAAAGTAAATAATTAATTTTTATGTAAAGCATATTTTTGTAACTTATCTTTGCATTCCGTTAGTAAAATGATAGTCCGATGAAAGGTGCATTTTCTTACGGAATTTTGCATTTAAACTTAAATGATTCATCTAACTTATTTAAAGGAATTTTTATGGGTCGTCATAACACAATTGCAGGTCGAATGGCATCGAGTGCTGCTGCGAAAGGGCGTCTTTTTACGAAGCTGGCGCGTGAAATAATGGTCAGTGCACGTGGAGGGAGTGATATTAATAGTAACTCAGCATTGAGAGCTGCGGTTAATAAGGCCCGTGATAACAGTATGCCAAAAGAAAATATTGAGAGAGCCATAAAAAAAGGCGCTGGTGAAATGAAAGGAATGTCTTTCGAAGAAATCACTTATGAAGGATATGGTCCAAATGGTTCAGCTATTATGGTTGAAGTATTAACTGACAATCGCAATCGGACACATCCTGAATTGCGTCGTATTTTTCAAAAAAATGCCGGAAACATGGGCGAAATGGGTGTTGTTGCTTGGATGTTTAAAAAACGCGGAGTTTTCGTAATTGATTTGGAAAAAGTGAATGAAGAAAAAATAATGGAAATAGCGCTTGATGCGGGCGCTGATGATATTATAACAGAAGATAACTATACAACTGTTTATACAGAGGTAGCAGATTTTGCTGCTGTACGTGAAGCTTTGATTGCCGCGGAAATTCCATTCGAAAAAGCTGGATTAGAATTAATTCCTGAAAATCATGTTACTTTATCTGGTGATAACGCAAAAGCAGCACTTGAGCTCGTTGAAAAATTAGAAGAACACGATGATGTTCAAAATGTTTACCATAACTTTGCGATTGAGGATTAACAAATATAAAAGGAGTTTATTATGTCACAGTATCTTTTTCCTGATAAATATTTAAACTATAAGGATATGATGAGTGACATAAATCTCCTCTGCAATCACTTCCCCAAAAAATGTGAAGTCGAGAAAATAGAAATTGCAAAAACAATTGAAGGTCGAGCAATAATTGCTATTCGTGTATTTCCAAAAGGTAAGCAGGTTGAGCAACCGACATTGTGGATGGATGCCAATATGCATTCCATAGAATTAATTGGAACCAATACTGTTCTAGCGCATATTGAACATTTAAAAACAAAATTAATTGAAAATGAAAAAAAATATTTTGATGTAAATTATGTTTTTGTTCCTCGCATATGTCCAGATGGAGCGGAACTTTATTTTATAAATAGTAAAGTTAATCGAAGCAATGCACGCGATTCTCGTTCGCAAAAAGAATTGGGCTCTGTGTGGCAAAGAGAATGCTTGTTAGAAAAAGATGAAAGAAAGATTGAGATAGATTTATTTAAAAATAAAAAGCGCCTAGGTTTTATGCGGAAAAAAAGTGAAGCTGGTATATGGACTTGCGATGAAATGTATCCGGAATTAATGCGGCGAAGAGAATTGGGAGATGATGGTCCTTTCTTTGATATATATCCAGAAGGCAATATTTTAAATTTCGATGGAATAAATATTCCCTCGAGTTTTTCTGTTTCTGAGAATGAAATAGATCTCAATCGTAATTTTCCTACAGATTGGGCAGCTAATATCATAGAAAATAAAAGCGGTAAAATGCCTCTGTCTGAAATAGAAAGTCGCGCAATTGCTGACTTTGCAATGAAAATTCCTAATATATATTTTTGGTTGAATTATCATACATTCGGAGGGGTCTTTATCAGACCGCCCGGACATTTTTCTGACGGAGAAATGAATATTTTTGATCGCAGTGTTTACCACTCTATCGATGCAAAACTCGAAGAACTCACAAAATATCCTGCTGTATCTGGGTTTCAAGAATTCACTTATATTCCAGGCAAACCTTTACGCGGAGCATTGTCGGAATACGCCTATCATGCTTTAGGTGCTTTCAGTTATGTCTGTGAGCTTTGGGATCTTCCTGCTCGTTTAGGGCGACAGGAAAGACCTTTTATTAAACGTTATGAAAACTGGTCAAAAAAAGAATGGCGTCAGTTTTATGAATTTGATCGCAGCGAAAACAATTCTTTGATATTTGGTCATCCTTGGAAAGCCTATCAACATGCTCAATTAGGTGAGATCGAAATCTCAGAATTTCCTGTGCAGTTTGGAATTAATAATCCTCCGCAAAAATTAATTTCAGAAGTGATACAAAATCAGGTGAAATTGTTACCTTTGCTTGTTGATTTAGCACCCAAACCAAAAATAGAAGTTAAAATAGAAAATACCGAAGATAAAAATTTAAAATATGCTTTATTATCTATTCAAAACAATGGTTTTTTACCGACTTTTATATCTGAAGAAAGAAACAAAGCTCAAGGTAGTAAAAAAATATTGGTAGAAGTTATCGAAGTAAAAAATGGAAAACTTATAGGTGAAAATATCTATCACTTAAATGAATTGTATGGTTATGCTCGAATTAATAATGGCTGGCTTGACAGTGCTAATTCTGGAACAAGCAAACAAACTTTGCAAATATTAAGAATTCCATTCATCGTTGACAAACAAAATTTGGGAGCTGTGTTTAAAGTGAGTTTTGCTTGCATTGGGGAGTATTTTATCACTTTAGGGGAAGTTTAGAATCTTGGATTTTGTCTTCATCTTCAAGCCATTCATGTAAACCATGTTTGCGTAAGGCATCGATAATTGCGGATCGTTCGGTTACTATCATCTCTCTTTCACAGAACTTATTGTCTAAATATCCTCTGTGATCATCGTATGGATTACAAATTGCCAAGCGGTATTCTGATAAAGGTGCCGCACCGACGCTCATTAAATCATCAAAATTTTCTAAGCTCACTTCAGAAAAATCATATTTGAGTTGATGGCTTGGAATATAAGGGAGATTGTGTGAGCGAGCTAAGCAGCGTGCAAGAGATGATTCGTCAACATAATTCAAATCCAAAAGGGCATCCGCAACTGAAAGTTTCCAAGATTCAGCATACTTTGTTACGATTATCCAATCAACGCGATCAATTCTAATTTCATTGGAAAGAGCTTCGAATAAATGCGGTAAAATAAAAGATGTCGTTGTCATGAAAATTCCGTTCAATCATTTTCTGGGTCAATATCAATGGCTTTTTTAGCTTCCAGTATCTTGCTACCGATACTTTGCTGAATACGGGAAAGCTCAGGATCGGACTCAAGTTGATAAGGAAGCATATCTTCTAAAATTTTGCTAGTACTTTCGAAGGTTCTGAGTGAGTCTTCATAAAATTTTAATTTTAATTGTGCTGAAGCTAAATGATATAAAATTACGGGTTCATCTGGCTCAATTTTAATTGCTTCTGTAATATATTTAAAGGCATTCTTATAATCATTCTTTTGGTAATAGAGCCATCCAAGTGAATCTAAATAAAAACCATTTTTTGGATTTAATGCCACGGCTTTCAATAAAACTTTTTTAGCAAGCTCAAGTCTTTTATTGTTTTCTACCAAAGAGTAACCGAGAAAATTCAAACCATCAGCATATTTGGGCCAACGAGAAACTATTTGCTCAGCAAATTTAATTGAAGACTCATCGGATTTTAAATATTTTAGATACTCTGCTTTTTTCAAATATAGCTCCTTTGCATCTGAATGAGTTGCAATGGATTTGTTAAGTATATCAACAGCATCACTATATTTGTTAAAATAGGCGAGAATTGAAGATTTAAAAAGAGTGTCTTCAACAATATTCTTTTCTGATAATGAGAATTTATAAATTTGTTTTTCAGCAAATTCTTTTTGATTTGTATTTATATAAATAATAATTTTTTCTTTTTGTGCTTCGGTATAATATTCATTATCTTCTTTAATTTCGTTTAAATACATGAGTGCAACATCAAATTTACGAACTTTTTCGTTACAAATTGCGAGATAATATTTTATTGACGAATTTTCAAAATTAATTTTAAGAAGTTCGTATAATCTTCTCTCAGCCTCCTCGTAATCTCTATTAATAAGCATAATTTTTGCAATTTGAAATGTGAACTCAGGCGGAAAAGGAATTTGTTCGTCAGAGCTTGATTCAAGTTTAAGCAGAATAGAAAGAGCTTCTTGAGTTTTATTTTGAAAAAGTAAAATATTAATATAGTTCTGTGCATTTAAATTATTATCAATTTCTTTATCAAAAGCGAGTTTAAAATATTTTTCTGCTTCACTATAATTTTTAATACTTTGATTGATTTTTCCTAGAAATATAAGTGTTTCAATAATGTCTTGATCTACAGAATACGCTTTCTTTGCATAATAGAGTGCTTTATGGTAATTTTTTTCTTGATAATAGTACTTAGCTAAAGTTAATAACACATTACTTGATCTTGGGTTTTTTGATAAAAATGTTTCCAAAACTTTTTTTGCATTTGTTTTAGAGTATGAAGAATAAAAAATAACGATAGCTTCGTCTTTAGGAAATTTTTTAAATGCTTTTTCTAAAGTTTTAATAAGAGCTACATTGTTATTTTGCATTTGATAAACGCTGGCAAGAGCTAACATTGGTTCAGAATATTGAGGATATAGAATTGTCAAACGGTTTGCTATTTCTTGGGCATCGTTGAGTTTTTTGAGTTGAGATTTAACATTTATTAAGTTTAGCCCAGCAGGTAAGCTTTGTGAATATTGAAAGCATACTTGAAAAAGTTTTTCTGAACTTTCAAATTGACCTTTTTCTTCTAAATTTTTTGCGAGAAGAAATGCCTCGTTTGCCTGAGATTCAGATAAATGTCCCGTTTCAGCATCATGTAGGATTTTATTTAAACGAATTTGTGCATATTGTGATAGATTAGCATGATGAGGCAAAACATTTGTGTCATCATTATTTGATTTGGTTTCACTAGCATTTTTTAATGATTGACATGCAGAAATAAAAAATAATATTGTAACTGCGGAAACATATTTAAACTTCAAACTTGAATTCCTTATCAAGCAATACATTTTGTTCCCATTGGTTAAAACTCTTTTGCAAAGCGATATGGTATCCCATCAAAGGATCCGCTCGACATGAATACTATGGTATCACCTGGTTTCACTTCTTGTTTTAGAGTGGCGAGCAATTTTTCATTGTCGTCAAAATACCGAGCTTTTTCTCCGCATGCTTTAGCAACAGAATTTCCATCTAAAACTTCTTCCTTTAACATTCTCATATCCTGAGGTACTTTACCAAGAAAGACTTCGTCAGCATGAAAAAAACTTTGACTCAATTGATCTTGTAAAACTCTTCGACGCATTGTTGCGTTGCGTGGATCGAAACAGGCAATAAGTTTCCCTTTTTTACCAACACTTTTCATATAGCTGCGAAAAGCTTCGAGGGTTGTAACTATAGCTGTAGGATGATGGGCAAAGTCGTCAAAGACAGAAATATTATTACGTTCTTTTAGGAGTTCAAATCTTCTTTTCACCCCTTTAAATTTATTCATAGCAATACGAACTTTAGTCAAAAATTTTAAATTTGTTTTATAATTCTTTAAATTATCAAAGGATTTTTCTTCATTTAGTATATTATTTGCGTGCAAAACCGCCAAAGAACCTATAGCGTTTAACGCATTGTGTAGACCAAAAATCCCCGATTTAAATTTAAATTCTTTTCCATTTGGCTGAATGCAGGTTATTTCTATACCACTCGAAAAAGTTTTGTATTCCTTTAAAATCCAAACCGGGAATCGAGTCTTGATTTTTTTATTTCTACTGAATCCTATGACAAAGGCTTTAGATTCTTTAGCGCAACGCAATGATCTTGGATCGTCCAAATTTGCTATGACTATTCCATTTCTTTCTTTAGTAAGTTTTGCGAGGCGGAGAAACTCCATTTCAATGGCATCGACATTTGCATAAATATCTGCGTGATCGAATTCAATATTATTTATTAAGGTAATTTTGGGTTCGTAATGTAAAAACTTAGGTCCTTTATCAAAAAAGGCTGAGTCGTACTCATCTCCTTCTAATACAAATAATTTTTTTGATCTTAAGGCAAACCCTGCATCAAAATTTGCTGGCCGACCACCTATTAAAAAAGAAGGATTTTCATTTAATTCAGTTAATAGATGTGTAATTAAACTGCTTGTTGTTGTTTTTCCATGAGTTCCACTGACAATGATGTTGCGACTGTCAGATAAAAAATATTTGCGCAGAGCAGAGGGAAAGCTCAAAACAGGAATATTTTTTGTTAGGATGTCTTCGAGTTCATCGTTTTTCTTAAGGCTTGCGCTGAGGCGACTGACGACGTTTGCAAGTATAATGGCATCAGGGTGGTGTTTATCAATCGTACCTTGCAAAAAACCAACTTCTGGTTTAATTCCAAGGTCGGAAATAATTTTATCCATCGGTGGATAAATAGGATTATCACTGCCTGAGATTGAATATCCAGCAGATTTAAAAAGACCGGCAACCTGTGCCATCCCAGTCCCACCCACTCCTGTCATATGAATTTTTATGGATTTATGCGAATGATCTAATTTGGTGCAATACAAATCAGGTGAAAATGTTGTGGCAATATGCTCATTTTTTTCAATTCTATGAGTAAAAGTAACAGATGAGGAATTCTCATTTAAATTTAAAATCACCTTTGAATTGGCAACCAAAGGAAAACGGGATTCTGCATGGCCAAAGATAGGCAAATCGAAAATAGGTAAAATTGTTTTGCTGCTGAATACTTTAATCAATAAATTGCGATCAATTTCTTTTTCAAAAGCATCTAAGCATCCAGAAAAATCTCCAAGGACAATAGCTTTTGTGTTTTTTAAAAAATTTGAGTTAATTAGTGAATCAATCTTTCTAATTATTCTGTAAAGATATTCATTGCAATCTTCTAAAAATAATATGTTATTTCTTGGAAGCTCTATGTGGCGAATACTCGCTAGACTTTCTGCGAGGCTTAAATTAAGAGGTATACACACGCCATCAATATTCGGTGAGATATTTTTTTTCTCATAAAAAACTGCTGAGTTGAATGTATTTTCACTTTCTTCATCTTTGAGCAATGAAAATAAGACATTTTGATCTAGAATTGGTCCTGTAAATAAGTTTTGCGCAAAAACGTTTTGTCCATGGATATAACGGAAATTTGGATATTTTAATGATAAATAGTTGCCTAGAAATGAAACATCAGAGAACCCAACTAAAGTTTTAGGTGGCAGAACAGGTGGGAGTATATTTTCTAAATAAGGAATAAGTTCTGTACATCCAACTCCCCCGCGCGCTGCAAATATAATATCGTATTTACGCATTGTAAGTGCATGGCTAAGTTGTGTGACTCTTTCTAATATAGGAGAACTTGTACAATTGTGGAAGGAATCGAGTTGGGGCTTAATTTCTGAGACTATATATCCCATTTCTTCTAGTTTCTGAATATTTTTTAATTTATCATTTTCACTAATTTTTAATTTACCTGCGGGATGAACAATAGCAATCTGTTTTTTTACAGTCATATAATAATCCTTTTCAATCCCTATGAGTGATATCAAAAGAAAAACTGAACTTATTCTTTTGAGATTCACTCCATATTACCATATGGAATAAAGAAATAAAATCTGTGTTTTGAAAATGTTGACTCATAGCTTTAAATGCAGCGACTTTAAAATTATTTAATGCTGAGAATGGTGAAGTAATCGTTGGACATTGAAATAAGACAATTGAATTATTTTTATCTAGAGCATAGCATAATGATAATATTTTTGTCTTATCACTTTTATTCAATGAGGAAGTTGCTATTTTATTATTTACTTGTATGAGGCATGAGATTGTGTCTGTATCCTTGTAGTTGCTTATTTCAAAATCAAAATAAGGCAGTGTTGATTTTTTTTGTAAGTAAATATTCCCATTTAAAAAAACAGAATATTTGTAGATAATTTGATTATCGTATAAATTATGCAAATCGGTTTTGCAAGAGAAATTATGCTCATGAATAGTGCTCTCATCAATATGTGCAGACATAAAAAAGCCAGGAATAAAGTAATCATTGTCTTTATTCTGTGGAATTTCTGTATTTATTTTAATATTATTTGAGATATTATTCTGATATTCATTTGCAAGATTTTCATTTATTTTTTCTATATTATAACTTATTGTTAGTTCTCTTCTTTTTGTGTCATTAGAAAAAGATAAGCTTAATGGATTTTTTTGTTGGTCAATATTTTTTTGAACAAACTTTAATTCCAAATTTTTTGCAGATAAATCAGATTTTTTTAAATACTTGAATTGAGAAAAAATTTGCTCAGCTTTTCTATTTTCAATTTTCTTTATCTGCTGAATAAGAGTCTTCTTAAGTTCATTAGAGCTCAGATTTTTTACCGCTTTTGTTTTTGAAACCGTTGTCCCATTGCTTACAGTAATAACGCATGAATCTTCTAGTTTTTTCTCTTTAAAGTTGTAAAGATATAATAAAATATTACTCTTTTCAAGAGAGTTAATTAAACTTTGATTTAACATATCAAAATCAGACATATTATAGTTATTTAAAGAACTAAGATTTATATTTTTTTTATTATTTTCTAAATAGAATTCTGTTGAAAGATATAAACTTTGCGGATCTTGAACGAATATATAGCATTCTTGTGTTCCATTTTTTAAAGTTTTTAACCCACTTGCTAATATTACTGGTTTTAAATTTTCATTAATGATTTTAACTTTAGAGAAATACTTTCTAAAAATATTGTTTTCTATAAAAGATACATTAAATTTTAAAATAGGTAAATTAAAAATATCTATCGGAGGATTGGTGTGAAAATAGTTTTTTAAATCATCCAAGATATTTTGTGTAATATTCAGGTAATATATGCTTTTATTTTCCTTCTTACATAAATTATTAAATATTGTATTATTATTTTGATCTTGAATTTCGCAATTCATATTGCTAATATTTGAGTCTGAATTTTCAGTGAATAGTAAAAATTTATTAGGCTTATTTAAATTTATAAGATAATTTTCTTTTAACCATGATGGATTTTCTTTACTAGGGTTTTCGACGAAAAGAGTTTTGGCACCAATTATACTTCGGTTAAGAATTTTTCCGGCAACGATACAGGTTAAATTATTTTCACTTAAAAAAATATTAACAGAGTCTATATTTCTAAATTCTAATAGCTCTTGATTGTCTTTAAACCAATAAATTTCAAATAAAGCAGATTTGTCAAAGGAGTCTTGAATATTGCAATGGTATTGATTTTCTTTATTTGTTTTACTTAAATCTAAATTTTCAGATATATCTAAAGTTTTTTCATTATCTTTTGTTGAATTGAAAATTATAATTTCTTTTTCAATTTTATCGTTATCGATACTTAATATCAGCTTAATTTTTTCGGGAAATACAGATCTTTTGAATTGTAGTGTAGGAGAGATTTTTAATTCAATTGTTTGGTCGATTTTATTTGTTATTATCTCACACTTTACATTTAGGCTATTAATGCAACTCCATTCATAGTCATTTTGTGGTAAATTGAGATTAGCGCTGTATTTGACAGATTTGATATTGTCATTATTACGAATTTCTATTTGTTTAAGACCATTGATTTTTAAATATTTTTTAGATATTTCAAGTCTTTGGGATTCTCCATTATTATTTAAACATTTATATTCATCGTTGTAACGTATATATTGCTCAGGTAAAATGCTATTATTGAAATTCGAGATTTCTTTATTATTTTTGGTCCATATAATTTTATTATCATTTGGTTTGTATAGAAACTTTAGTGAATTACAATATAAATTTTTTATATTATTTGTATCGATAAATTGAATTGTAGGTGGAAGATTTATACTATTTCCATCTTCTTTTTGAATAATAAACTGGACACCTGTTGCTTGAATAATTTTATTTTTTTGTTTAATTCCAATGTTTAGATCTAGTATCTTATAATTTTCGTTGCCAATTATATTTAGAAATTTGTTAGTGTCATTATTTTTTCTTTCTATACTACCAGTGTCTTTGTCAAGTAGAGAACAAAAGAATTTTTCAGATATTTGATTCGCTCCACTTTCGCAAAAGTAATATTGGGAATCTTCCTTTGTTTTTACATAATTCGCGATTGAAAAATTAGAAAGGTTTGATAATGAATACTTAAATACACCAGGAGATAAATTTGGCCAATTTTGAAAATTTGAAAATGCTGCCGACACATGCACTTTTTTAAAAAGAAGGCCGTCAAATAAAATTGTTTCACAATTAATGTTAGGAAATTTTTGAGCAACTGAAAAATCAATTAAAGGAGAATCTGATTCAATCGTTCTTCCTGAATCATAATTATGTAAATACCATTTATTTTGAAAAATTCTGAGGTTAGAATTTGGATCAAGTAATTCACAAGCAATTTTTTGCTTAGAATAATCAACTGTTACTTTGGTATACGAAGTTTTTTGTATAATTTGATTGTCAAAGTGATAAACGGTTGGAAATATAATTGGCATTCTTAAGTTCTTCCAAGAAAAAAAACTGTTAAGTTTTAGCCTATCTTATTTTTTAATATCTTGGAATAGTAGAGTCCATTTTTGAACTGTAGAGATCGATTCCGCCTTGCAAACTTCTTGCATTTGTGACCCCATTTTCACGCAAATACAATGTTGCATTCATCGAGCGCATTCCATGATGGCAGACAACAATAACGCATTCAACTTTTTTAGCTGTCTCAACAGTTTCTTCAAAATTCGCTTCTGTCAATAAATAGGAATTTGGAATATTTGCGAGCTCAAATTCCCAGTCTTCTCTTACGTCGATGATAAGCAGTTTTGCTTTACGCGATTTCATTTCTGCAAATTCTTCTACTGTGATTTCAGCTTTTTGCATGTCGAGCCAGCCTTGATTTAAAGCATCAAGCATAGCAGCACCATCTTTTTTATGTTTTTGTGAAACCTGTTCAATGGTTTCATTTGCTTCATAACCACAGCTAGCACAGCCGCCAACATGAAATTTGCTGTGCAGAAGTGAGCGGGCGAAAGGGTAATATGTCTCAACTTCCTGCATTGTTGTTTGTTGAGTGAATTGATTTTCCATAAAAAAATTTCCTTCTTCTGCTTAAAAGTTAAGAAACATGGCGCTGGGCTTTGTTTCATATTATCTCAAGGCTATAATCTAAATCATGTTAAGTGAACACTGTTTTTTGAGGTTAAAAAACATGTATCCAATAGAAGCTTGGGTTTCTGAACGTCTTAATAAGATTAACTATAGTCGATTTTGTGGCAGTGAACGTAGGCATTTTTCTTTGAACAAACTTCATGAGGTTTCTGTAACATATTATGAAGTTCCTCTCTCCACAGGGGGAGGAAATGCTTTTTTATCAGTGCCAAAATATTTCGAAAGTGCTCAGAAATCACTTATCATTCTTATGCATGGTTTAGGAGATGATTGTTCTTATCCGCTTTTGCATTGGATCCGGTTATTAAATGCGAGCGGAATGTCTGTTTTATCTTTTGATTGGGATGGGCATGGAGTGGGTGGGGCATCTATTCTTGATTTTCAGCAGGCAACTCGCAGCCTTCCATTATTGCTCTTTCGCTTATTCGGCGAAGAGTCTCGCGGAGGGTTAAGTGCGAAGCGTGAAGGCCCATCCTGTTATCTTATGGGGCATTCTATGGGTGCATCCTTAGCTCTTATTGCAGCTACACGGCAAGATGTTGCACGCAATATCAGTGGAGTGATCGCTGTTTCGCCAGCATTAAGCATAAATTCATACTCAAAAGCGGCTGGTGAGGTTTGGAATTATTTATACCCAAGCGCTTGGCTAAAAGACTTTTTAAATAAATTTTCCTACTATGGATTGGATGGATTATTTCCAGCGACTGGATCTTTTAAAAGAAAATCGTTTCCGCTGCGCATGCGAACATCCATTGGCTATGTTGATCAAGCTAAAAACTTTGTAAATGAGACATTTGAAAAAAGAAGAATTTTGCGAGAAGTAAGAGTACCTGTTTTATGGATGCATGGTATGAAAGATCGTATCGCTCCCTATTCGCAAGTGGCAGCTTTAATGATGGAAATTCCATCCGCTTTCTTTGCCCATAACGATGAAAAAAGAGGCCATCTGCGCATGGCTTTTTCGGATCAGATCCCGAAGTATTGTTCAACGTTTATTAAACAATGCTACGATTTAAAAACAATAAATGATTAAGGTGGATAATTTGTGAGTACACAAAGAAAATGGTTAATTGGTTTTGCAAGTTTCTTTTTATTGATTTTTTTAATTCTGATTGCACTTCCTTTTATGATTGATTTTAATAAATTTAAACCCCAAATTCAAAATGCTGTCGAACAAAAACTAAATGCAAAAATTAATTTTTCTTCTGCGCGGCTAACTATTTTTTCTGGATTAGGTGTAAATTTACAAAATGTTACATTAGATAATACAGACGAATTATTTTTCAATACACAACTACTTAAAGTCAAAGATGTTAAAGTTAAATTAGATTTTTTCCCTTTATTGCAAGGGAAAGTCATTGGTCAAATCATTGTAAAAAATCCTGATATTAATATTATTAAAAATGGAAATAAAACAAATCTTTCTAATCTAATTAAGAGAACTTCCAATTCAAGTGCGGACATGGCAGCATATGCTCTTGAAAATGATTCTGCAAAATCGAATTCGAATTTGGGATCACTCTCGAAACGTCTCGTGATAAATTCGCTCTCAATTTATGATGCTTCATTTAATTTACAAAGTTCTTCAGGTGCATATGATAGAGATATTGCAAAAGTAAAGAATATAAATGCAATAATTTCGAATATTGGCTTAGATAAAGATACAAAAATTGAAGTATATTCTGATATCGATATCAATGATCAAGGATTAAGAGTAAAGGGTCCAGTCAAACTTCAAGTTATAGCCAATACTGAAATGAGTTCCAATGAGTGGAAGAATACAATGTTTAAAGGGCTTTTAAGCCTAGATAAGTTAGATATCAACTTTAGAGATGCCTTTGTTAAAGGAACTCAGATTCCGATGAATCTAAGTTTTTCAGGTATGGCCAAGCCTCAAAATCTTATGATAGATGATTTTAAGTTTGTCATCCATACATTAAATGGACGAGCGACAGTTGCACTCGATAATTTTCAGAAAATGAATTCTGATTTAAAAATATTTTTAAATTCGTCTGATCTTTCTGAAATGGCCACAGTTTTTCCCCAGCATAAAAAAATCTTATTAAATGCATCAGTAGATATGATTACAAAAGTTTTTGGTTCTCTTTCTCAACCGAATCTTTTAAACGTGAATGTAGATCTATCTGCAAAATTAGCTGAATCCGATCTCACTTTAGCTTTAGCAACTGAGTCAATCAAACCTTTGAACGGTCTCCTACGTGTGCAAAGTAAAACTCTAAAATTGGACGATATAATAAACCCTTTTTTAGAAAAATCAGCATCTACTTTGCCGAAAAAGGTTGTAAATGAAAAAGAAAATTTACCCCAAGCACAGAATGCTGCTAATCCTGATAGTAAAGAGTTTACATTATCAGAAAATATGAAACGTCTTCTATCTGATTCTGATTTCAGTACTGAAATTAATATCGGTAATTTAACTTATAATAATATTTTATTTAATAATTTTTCTTTTATGGCCAGAACCAAAAATTATTTACTTTCTATAAGTAAGTTAAATATGAGTGCATTTTCTGGCAACCTGTCATCAATATTAAAGACTGATTTAGGTTCCACTCCTGTAAATTTCTCTGGCAATATTGCTTTTAATAAAGTAAGAATCGAAGAATTAGCTCAATTTATAAAATCCGATTTAGTAAAAAGTCCACTGGATGGAATTACTGATATTAATATGGTATTTAATGGAGCAGGAACAACAAAAGAAAATCTTTCAAAATCATTGAATGCAGATGGTTCATTCTTTTTTTACAATGGCTATTTAAATACTAAAAGTCTTGTTGCGTTAGCAGGAGAGCAATTTAATAATTTTATATCGAATTCGACTTTCGGTACATTAAAAATTGATGCCTCAACATTAAAGAAATTGAGTTTGAGTGACAGTGATAAAACAAAAAAGAATTTGAATAATGTTAAAGGTGATTTTGAAGTAAGAAATGGAAAACTTTTGATACGTAACAATATCGATGGTGATGATGGTCTATTAAGGCTCGAAGCAGATGTTGGAATTGATGAATCTTTAAAAGGAATGGCAGTTTTTACCGCAAGTAAAAAAACGAAAGAGAAATTGCTTGAACAAAGTAAATATGCTAAATATTTTTTAGATGAAAGAGGTAATTTTGTATTAAATTTAACTTTAGGTGGTACAGTTCTGAGTCCAGATGTTTTCTTAGATACTGCTGTTCTTCAAGCACGTTTTACAAAAAATGCTGCAAAGGAACTTTCAGTAAAAGTTAAAGATGAATTAAAAAATAATCCTCATATTCAAAAAATTCAAGAAGATGCAAAAAAGTTTCTTGAAATGAATGGTATTAATTTAAATAAATTAGGATTATAAAATGTTTGAGCAATTTGAAAATTGTATATTAAAGGGACATCTTGTCACGTTACGCCCGCTTGTATTAAATGATGAGAAGGCTTTGAATGAATGCTTTTGTGTAGATTATTTTAAGTATTTTCCAAAGCATTATGCTTCAAGTAAAGAACTCGTCTCTCATGCGATTGAACGCAAACTAAATAATATTTCAATGCCATTTTTAATCTTAGAAAATAAGAGTTCTAAACCAATTGGTATGACTTCTTTAGCAAATGTTCGTTTGCAAGATAAAAGCCTAGAGATTGGCTCAACCTTTATTGAGAATCATTATCAAAAAATGGGTTATAATGTTGAATGCAAACTGCTTTTACTTCAATATCTTTTTGAAATCCTTTCTTTGAATAGAGTTGAGTTTAAAACAGACAAATTAAATCTTACTTCAAACTTAGCAATGGAAAAACTTGGATTCGTTAAAGAAGGAGTATTTAGAAATCACATAATTATGCCAGACGGGCGCTTAAGAGATTCTGTCTATTATAGTGTTATTAAGGAAGAATGGGCACAAACTAAAAAAATAATTATCGATAGATTTAATAAAAAATTATCTCAATATCATAATTAAATAAAAAAATAAAAATAAAAATTTCTAAACTGACAAGATTTGTTACCTTGACAGAGATTTTTTTTTCGTGTATTTTTAAAGACCAAATTGTTAATTAACATGAAAATATAGGAGGCTCTTATGTCATCAAACAATGATGAGTATCAATGTGGGATCGTAAGATGGTTTTTAGAATCAAAAGGCATAGGCTTTATTCAAAAAAGTAATGTAGGAAGTGATATTTTTATTGATCATACTACGCTAGAAAAGTCAGGTTATAAAGTTTTAGTTGAAGGTCAGAAAGTAGAATTTATAGAAAAAAACGGGTCGCGTGGACCCGAAGCTGAAAGCATACGAATTGTATCATAACATTTAAGTTAATGCCTATCAAGTATATTATCTTTTGTTTCTTTAAGAAAGAGTGTGCCAACGACAAAGCTCATAAGAGCAACTGCAATTGGATAATAAAGTCCTGCGTAGATATTTCCCGTTTGGACAACGACACTCGCAGCAATTAAAGGAAGAAATCCACCAAACCATCCATTGCCTATATGGTAGGGCAAAGACATGGATGTGTAGCGAATTTGGGTTGGAAATAATTCCACCAAGAAAGCTGCTATTGGGCCATAAATCATAGTTACGAATAAAACTAATATCGTAAGCAATAAAATTATCATTGGATAATTTATTTCTGCTGGATTTGCTTTCTCTGGATAACCGGCTTGCTTCAGTGCGTTGTCAAAACTTAGGGGTTCAAAATTTCTGATTTCTGTCATACCTATTTTTGTATTTAACACATCATCACTGATTGTTTGCGTTTCGTAATTATATCCTTTTTTAGCAAGATACTCTTTCAGATCTTTGCATTCTTTTTGGCAATTTTTTGTTTGTATAATAATAGGAGAATTTTGAATTGCTAAATCTAATGCAGGATTGCCGAACTTAGTAATTCCTTTGAAAATGGGAATATAAGTAAGTGAGGCTATTATGCATGCGCTCATCATGACTTTTTTTCTTCCAATTCGATCGGATAATCTTCCGAAGAAAATAAAAAAGGGAGTTGCAATGATGAGTGAAATTCCAATTATGATATATGAATATTGAAATTCAATTTTTAAAGTATTTTGTAAAAAGAAAAGTGCATAAAATTGTCCAGTATACCAAATGACTCCTTGACCTGCTGTCGCTCCAAATAATGCCAATAAAACTAATTTTAAATTTGGAATTTTAGTAAAACTGTCTCTTAGGGGAGATTTTGAAAGTTTACCAATACTTTTCATTTTTAAAAACAATGGCGACTCATTTAATTTTAATCTTATATATACAGAAATAATAAGAAGAATTACAGATATTAAAAATGGAATTCTCCAGCCCCAGCTTTTAAACTCCGTTTCTCCTAAGGTCAGGCGGCAGGTGAGTATGACACTTAATGATAACAAAAATCCTAAAGTTGCAGTCGTTTGAATCCAGCTGGTATTATATCCTCTGTTGCTCAGTTCTGAATGTTCAGCAACATATGTAGCAGCTCCTCCGTATTCACCCCCAAGCGCAAGACCTTGTGCTAGGCGTAAAGTTGTTAATAAAATCGGAGCCAAAATGCCAATATCATCATATGTAGGTAGCAAACCGACAAATGCAGTTGAAAGACCCATAACTACAATAGTTATTAAAAATGTATACTTACGACCTACAAGATCCCCTATTCGGCCAAAGATGACTGCCCCAAAGGGTCTCACGGCAAAGCCCGCTCCAAAAGTCGCTAAGCTCGCAAGAAATGCTGCTGTATCATTTCCTTTAGGAAAGAATAATCCACCAAAAAAAACAGCAAGACTTCCATATAAATAGAAATCATACCATTCAAAGACTGTTCCGAGTGAAGATGCTGTAATAACCGCTCGATCCGATTTATTCATTTTTTTTCCCCCAAAGAAAGTACTTTAATTATGTTACTTTGATGGGGATTGATTTAAAATGAAAGTGTCATTTTTGTGTACAATTGTTAAGTAAGTTATTTAGAAATGCTCTGCATATGCTTTATCGTACTCTCCATCTTTTTTCCATTGTTCTAAAAATTTATTAAATTTTTCAATAAGAGTTGTTGATTCTTTACGGGCTGCAACACCAAAATATTCGTCTTGCACATCGGTTTTTTTCGACTCCATTATTGTCGGAAACTTTTTAACAAGGATATTTGAGTGATTAGAGTCTGTGACAATGATATCAATTTTTTTACTTCTAAGTGCATTAATTATATCTGATGTTTCGTTGTATTTTAAAATGGTTGCATTTTTTAGATTTTTGCCAACATAGAAATCACTGGTATAACCGACTTTAACCCCAATTTTATATTTCTTTTTGTTGAAATCTTGAATATTATTAATATTTTTTATAGAAGAGTTATCTTTTAAATACATATAACTTAATCCATCTTTAAAGTAAGGATCACTAAATAAAACAGATTTTTTTCTTTCTTCTGTGATAGTCATACCAGAAACAATAAGATCACATTTTTTTGTAATTAAAGCTGGAATAATTCCGTCGAAACTATAATTAATAACTTCTAGTTTTGAATTCATAAACTTTGCGAAATTTTTTGCTAAATCTATATCGAATCCTACCCATCCATTTTTTGTATATACAGAGAAAGGAATAAAACCTCCTGAGGTGCATACCTTTAGAATGTTACCATCAGCATTGTCTAGAGCATTAGCTCTGTAGGAATATGAAAATAATATGCTCATGAGAGAAATTAAAGAAGCTATTTTTGCAAATTTAAAATATGACATTTTTTATCCTTTTTTGTTAATGTTCTGTATTGAAGAGTAAATAAGAGGAGAAATTTTTTCACATTCTTCTTTAGTCAAATGATGTAAATACTTATTATTTTCATAGCTATAAATAACAAGTCTTCCAATTATCTCATGAGCTTGTCTAAATGCAATGCCTTTGTCGACGAGTTGTTCTAAAAGGTGGGTTGACCAAACATAACTGTTTACAGTAGATTTAAGCATAGCATCTTTTTGAAAATGCACAGTATTTAAAAATTCATTGAAAATATCTAAACAATTTTTAATTGTATCGACGGTGTCGAATAATCCTTCTTTGTCTTCTTGGAGATCTTTATTGTAACCAAGAGGAAGTGCTTTCATAACAGTCAATATACCTATGAGATTTCCAAAAATTCTTCCTGTTTTACCCCTAATAAGTTCAGGTATATCAGGATTTTTTTTGTTTGGCATGAGTGATGAACCTGTTGCATATGCATCATCCAATTTTATGAAATTAAATTCTTCTGTTGCCCAAATAATCATATCTTCAGAAAATCTTGATAAATGAGTGATGATTATGCTTGCACAACTCATAAATTCGATAATAAAATCTCTATCGCTTACAGCGTCTATTGTATTTTCAATAACACCTTTAAACCCAAGTTTTTTAGCAGTGTACTCTCTATCAATTGGTAGGGTAGTGCCCGCAAGAGCTCCAGCACCTAATGGTGAATAATTCATTCTTTCATAGCAATCCGTAAGGCGAGATGCATCTCTTAGGAACATATTTTGATATGCTGAAAAATAACAATTTAATGTGATTGGTTGGGCTTTTTGCAGATGTGTATAGCCAGGAAGGATTGTATCTTTATAAATGATTGAAAGTTTTTCCAGCGAGCATATTAAAGAATTTAAAATGACTTTTATTTTTTCAATTTCGTGTTTTAAATAGAGTCTTAGATCTAAGGCAACCTGATCATTTCTGCTTCTTCCTGTATGTAATTTCTTTGCATTGTCACCAATATCTTTAAGTAAACAAAGTTCAATATTCATGTGAATATCTTCTGCATCTTTACTAAATTCAATTTCATTTTTAAGAATTTTTGTACTTATTTTTTTTAATCCATTGATTATAGAATGAGATTCAAACTCAGATATAATTCCTTGTTTTGCCAGCATTTCTGCGTGTACTTGGCTACCTAAGATATCGTATTGTGCTAGTTTTTTATCAAATGAAATGGACTCATTAAAGTCGACTGCTTTTTGTGCAAGAGGTTTTTTAAATCTTCCTCCCCAAACAGGGGATGCATTTGTATTCATAGTTCAATCCTTTTTTTTTTTGAGGAGATTGAGTCAATTTTAAAAACAAAACAGATTCTCAGAAACGCTGGCGGTAAAAATGGATAAAAATCCATTTTTATGGATTTTTATGTAGTAACGAAAATTTTAGATAAGTGCAAGTTTTTATGTAAAAAATAATAATTTCAATTTTTTTGCTGTTATGAATTCAAAAAGTTCATAGATTATAATGATTTATAAAGATGGGTAAAAAGCTCTATGAACTGACAGCGGCAGTCATGCTTCTTTTCTTTTAAATAGAGAAATGTTTTACTATGTGAGAATAGTTTAAACTGATGGGTTAGAAAGACTAAGTTATGAAAAATACAGAAAAAAAAGATGATGAAGTGATTTTGGATTTAATCCGCACGGAAAAAATTGCCCATCAACAAGAACTCGTAGCAAAACTCAAAAAATTGGGTTTATCCATTCCACAATCCACTCTTTCTCGAAAACTTAAAAAGTTAGGTGTTGTAAAGGTTCAAAACTGTTATAAAATATTAAATTCTAGTACAAAGACACTTGTTCCTATTTTTGAGATTAAAGTGTCTCCACCAAATATTTTGATCCTCCACACTCTGCCAGGACATGCAAACTCTTTGGCTTTTCAATTGGACCAAAAAATTATGCATGGAACCAATAACGCTGTTAAAAGCCGATATGATTCACTCATGGGAACAATTGCAGGTGATGACACTGTCTTGGTTATTTCAGACGGGACAAAAAAAGGACTTGAAAAACTTCTTGAGGAAATTGAAATGGATTTTGAAGTTGAGCGTTTTCATGGAGAGACAAATTAACTTGTCATCGTTTTTTTCGCTTCATAAGATACTCAGGTGGCTCGGCTGTTTTTGGATTGTCTGGCCAAGCATGTCTAGGATATCTCCGTGATAATTCTTTTTTAACTTCAAGGTATCCTCGCTCCCAAAATCCAACTAAATCGGTTGTAACTTGGACTGCCTGCATATTGGGAGCGAGTAAATGAACAACAAGTGGTATCGTTCCATTACAGATTTTTGGTGATTGTAAAGTACCAAAAAAATCTTGTAAGCGAGAAGCAACCCATGGTGGTTTGTCTTCTTCGTAATTAATTTTTACTTTCCGGCCTTTGCCTATAATTATATAATTAGGAAATAAATCATTGAGCAAGCTTATTGTTTCATAAGGTAATAGTTCATCTAAATAATCATCCAAATCTTTTTCAAGAATTTCATTAAAGCTTTTTTTATTTTCACAAATATGACATAAAAGCAACTCAAAATCTTCATCTAAAAAGTGAGCTGCATCGAGAGTGTATCCAGCTGTTTTTGCAAGTTCTATTCGTTTTGCTAAGTAACGTAAATCTTTATCGTCTTCAAAAGGCTTAGGCCAACTCGAAGTTAATTCTTTTAAAAGTATTTCCTCATGTTTAGCAGTGTGATGTCGTATAGGGCGTTCTTCTAAAATGAGTTTGCCATAAAATGTTTTTTTAGCAGCACGCACTCGCTGTGCATTTTCATCCCAAGAATATTCCTCATTCTCTTTGAGAAAATATTCAGGCGCAGCAATAAGTAAATCAGGGTCTATTCCATGGCAAATTCTGACTTGGGTCGATTGTGCTTGTGACAATGCTTGAGCAGATTCTTCAGCTTCAATTGCTATTACAAATTCTGAATCTTGCACGATGCTTGAAGGTGATAAAATAGCTCCACCACCTAAACATAAATTTAATTCTTTTTTTCCAGAATAATTTAATTTATTCCTAATTTGGCAGACTCTATCTGGATAACCTGCTAATAAAATAAAGCTTAAATCATTGTGGTTTAGTTCTGTAAAACAATCTGTGAATTTTACTTTTGTAATTTGACAAAGATGTCTGATAGACACTTCAATTTTTTTAATCGCAGGAATATCAATATAACTGTGTGGAAATGAATTTTTTACTTTTTTTGAAAAATAATTTACTAATATATTAAATTGAAATTCAAGGTCTGATACTCCAATATCAGGCGCTGAAATGCCTTTTTTTAAGATAGAACCTTCATTGATAAGAGAAACTATTACAATTGCTTGAGGTAAAATATTTTTAATTTTAGCTTCATATAAAATTCTTCCCAACCTTGGGTGTAATGGATATTTAGCAATTTCAGTTCCAATTTCTGTTAAGTTATTTGAAGTATCAAATGCAGAAAGAAAATTTAATAGCTGATTACAAGACTGAATAATATTTTGTGGCGGAGGGTCGAACCACGGAAAAGAAATTGCTTCATTTAACTTATCTAAATTGAGTTTTTTTTCTAATATTTTAATTTCAAGGAGCGTCTGGGTCAGATCCACTCTTTGTATTTCAGCTTTATCAAAAGTAGAACGCATTTGGAAATCAAGCAAAGTAAATAATCTTTTTACGCAACCACTTTGGGTACGGCCAGCGCGGCCAGCCCGCTGGATACAAGAGGATTGACTAATAGGGAGAGTGTCTAAAGTAGGTAGGCCACTCCAACTGGCATGACCAGCTATTTTAGCCAAGCCACAATCAACAACTCCAGTGACTCCATCGAGAGTAATTGAAGTTTCAGCAACGTTCGTTGATAAAATTATTTTTCTTCTATCTGTGTGTTTAAATACTTTTTGCTGATCATGCGGAGAGAGATCTGCTTTAAGTTGCAAAATAATTGCGTTATATTTATGAGCAAGTTCTTCAATACTTTCTTGAGTTTTTTGTATCTCATAAGATCCAGTTAAAAAGACCAAGATGTCGTCCGGACACTTTGGATCATTTAGTAAACTCTCCACAGCATTAAATATTAAAATAGGCATTTTTTTGTGTACTGAATTTGGATCTAAATATTGAATTTCCAGTGGATGGGTTCTACCAATTGAAGTGTGTGTTTTTGCTTTCGGTAAATAATTTTGTAGACCATATGTATCGAGTGTAGCGGACATTACAATGAGCTTGAGATCAGGGCGTAGACTTTGCTGCAATAATTTTATGAGCATAAGTGCTAGGTCAGTGTGGGTATGTCTTTCATGAAATTCATCGATTATCACGCAAGAGATATCTTTCAATTCAGGATCTTCTAATATAAGGCGAGAAAAAATACCACCTGTTATATACTTAACTTTCGTTGAAATTGATTCTCGCTTGTCATAACGCACTTGGTAGCCGATCGTCTCGCCACATTCATCCCCCAGTTCTTGCGCCACTCTTTCAGCGGAAAGTCGTGCTGCAAGTCTGCGTGGCTCAAGCACTAAAATAGTTTTGCTTGTATAATTTAACAGGGCCGCAGGAATACGTGTGGTTTTTCCTGCGCCCGGAGTCGCCTGAATGATCAAAGTGTTATTCGTTTGAAAATCAGACACGATTGCTGGCAATATTTCATCGATTGGGAGCGGTAATTTTTTTAGAGACATATTTAAAAACCTTAAACTGGTGAACGCAATCTATAAAATAAATCTTCAGAATTTTTTGCGGTCATCTCTGCCAATTCATCAGGTTTTAAATTTCGTAATTTTGCTATAAATTCACAAGTATGAAGTATATGCGCCGGTTCATTGGTTTTTCCACGCAAAGGGACTGGGGATAAGTAAGGACTGTCAGTTTCAATTAATATCTTGTCCCGTGGAACATATTTTGCAACTTCTTGTAGCTCAGCAGCATTCTTAAAAGTAACAATACCAGAAAATGACAAATAAAAATCTTCTGAAAGATAATCTTTTGCTTGCTCTAAGGTACCAGTAAAACAATGAATAACACCTTTTAATCCTTTTTTTGAATACTTTTTAATTCTCGAAAAAACTTCATTATGGGTTTCTCTCATATGGACAACTATTGGTAAATTGGTGTCTAGAGCAATTTGTAAAAAGTACTCAAAACACTCTATTTGTTTGTCCATTGAAGAAAGGGTATAATGAGCATCGAGACCAATTTCGCCAATGCCAACTATTTTATTGTTTGATAATGCAATATGACGTACTTTTTCAGCTTCCTCAGTAGAAAATTCTTTTGCATCATGTGGTTGTATGCCAAGAGTTGCATATAATATATCAGAAGTTTTAATTTGTTCTTGAGCTAAAATTATAGTCTGTGGGTTGTATGCAATATTGATTATTTTTTGCACGCCGCACTCTTTTGCACGTTCAATAATTTCTGGTAAATTATTTTTAAGTTTATCTGATACCAAGTGACAATGCGTGTCAATTAAATGCATGTATTATAAATCCTTTACTCAAAGGCTGCAATACCAGTGAGCTGTTGTCCTACAATCAAGAGATGAATATCATTAGTGCCTTCATATGTATAAACTGATTCTAAATTACACATATGACGCATGCAATGGTATTCACCGCTAATACCATTTGCTCCTAAAATGTCCCTTGTGGTTCTAGCACAATCAAGGGCAATTTGTACGTTATTTTGTTTTCCCATGCTTATTTGTGCAGGTTTTACTTTTTTATCATGCTTGAGTTTAGCAAGCTGGAGAGCAACTAAATTCCCCTTAGCAATTTCGGTCGACATCAGAGCTAATTTTCGTTGGATCAGTTGAAAAGATGCTAAAGGTTTTTTAAACATGATTCTTTCTTTGGTATAATGAATGGCTTCATTTAAACAGTCTTCTGCTGCGCCAAGTACACCAAAGACAATGCCAAAGCGTGCTTGATTCAAACACATCAATGCATTTTTTAAACCTTCTGTTTTTTCTAAGAGATTGGTTTTGGGTATCTTACAATTATCAAAAAAGAGTGAACCTGTCTTCGAAACTCTTAGACTTAATTTATTTTTGATTTCAGGAGTTGTAAAACCTTTTGTTCCTTTTTCTACTAAAAACCCTTTTATTCCATCATCCGTTTTTGCCCAAACGATTGCGACATCTGCAATTGGGGCATTGGTAATCCAAGTTTTTGAACCATTCAGTATCCAATCATCACCTGATTTTTTTGCAAAAGTTTTCATGCCTGCAGGATCTGAGCCAAAATCGGGTTCTGTTAAACCAAAGCAGCCAATAGTTTCTCCTGCTGCCATTTTAGGTAAGAAATGCTTTTTTTGTTCTTCAGAGCCAAAAGCGTAAATGGCATACATTGCAAGACTACTTTGTACACTTGCAAAACTTCTAAGCCCACTGTCTCCGCGTTCGAGTTCTTTCATGATAAGACCATATGATATTTCATCAAGCCCTGCACAGCCAAAGCCGTGCAAGTTTGAGCCAAGCAATCCGAGTTTACCCATTTCTTTGATTATTTCTTTTGGGAAATGCGCATTTTCAAAATTTTCAGTGATGTTAGGCAAAAAAACATTCTGGACAAATTTATTTACTGTTTCTTTAACTAATAATTGTGATTCATCTAATTCTTGAAATGCATTTAAAAAATCTGCTGCAAGTATATCCATGAAAACATCCTTTATTTTTATTTTCTAATACTTTCATATGCGGATATAACTTCTTCTTCATTAAATAATTTTACAGAAGTCTTTCCTAGATTTTTTGCCAACGAAAGTATATAAGCAACGCCGGAATCTACATCTGATGGGAAAATAGCATCTTGTTCAATACAATAAGATAAAATTCCCCACAACTGATTTACTTCATTCTTTGGATAATGTTTTTTATCTTTAATTTCTTCTCTTAAACGATTCCCATTTTGTTTTAAAAATGCATCCAGTAATTTTGAAGTTTTTACCATAACTGAGCGCGAGATTCTGACGATGCGATGAACGAGTGCGGAAAATAAAAGTTGTAAACATTCGGAAAGATCGGACTCATTTAAATTCGAATTGTCTATATCAAAGCGATGAATGGAGCAGACTTCAATTAAGTCGAAAATTTGCCCTAAAACTCGTACCCAATTGAGCATGAGAGCTTGAGCAACAAATTTAGAGCCCACGGATTTGACATGAGGCTTACCAACAACTGTTTTTACGTATGTTGATGAGCAGTGAAGCAATCGCGGTGGACACATTATGGCCCAAGTCTGAATTTTAGGATTGATGGCTTGGTTAGAGAAGTACAAGTTAAATTCGGCTTCGAAATCAGAAGTTGAGCGCAGACCACGGATGAGATGTTCTATAGCATTTTCTTTTGCATAATCGGCAACTAGGCCTTCTTGGGAAGTGACAATAACTCTATCGCCAATATGGAATGGAGGATCAAGAGCCCACCAATCTGAAAAGGGATCGATTGAGTGGGCTATTACGCGTGCTCTGACTTCAGGTTTTAAAAGACTTTGTTTTGCAGGATTGATTGCAGAAACTACATGCACGCAATCAAATACTTCAAGAGCTGAGTCGAGTACAAATTGATGCCCATACGTCCAGGGGTCAAAGGATCCAGCATATACAGAAGATTTCATATTATTCTCTTCATATTTAAATTCACTTTCAAAACAAGACAAAAATAAAGATTTGTCTTGATATGCCAAAGATGTGGCATGAGAAACCGCCGTAGGAATTAAACCCTGTCTTGCATAATTGAGCAAGGTTTCAAAATAAAATATCATAAGTCAGAAAGCAAATTTAATTGAGGCAAGATAAAGGTGAAATATGAAAAAAATTCTTTTTTTTGAAAATAGCCCTTCATTGCAGAAAGCAATGAAAATTTTATTTTCGAATTCAGATGTATACCTGTTGCATTTTGCAGAAAACAGGGAAAAATTTGAGACATGCTTAAAAGAATCTATTTATGATTTAATTGTTTCACATATAGATTATATATTTACAGATGGGAAAATAAATATAAAAAAGAAGAATTGGACCCATGAAAATATTCTTCTGATGCATGAAAGTGGAGATAATATCTCTCATTTGCAAAATGATGGTTATGTTAATTTTATTGAAAAACCATTTAGTGGTGTTGATTTTAAGAATAAAGTAAATTTTTTACTTGGAATCGATGATATTTTATCAACAAAAGAGTTTAAAGCACCTTCAAAAGATGTTGAAGATTATATCAAAGAGAAAGTAGAAAAATGGCTAATTGATGTAGCTCCTCAGTATGCTAAAGAAGTTATAAGAGAAGAAATATTAAAATTGATAAATTAACAAGCGATTAAAAAAAATATAATTAACTTGATCTTTTATTTTTTAGCTGTTATTCATAATATTCTTAATTGTTTAGTTTATTTATGTCTAAACAAAAATTAAAAAAAAGAGCGTAATATTAATATATATTTATATTATGCTCTTTTTTATAATGGAGAAGATTTAGGATGAATTTTCTTAGTCAGAGATTTTTTTTTTTTTTTCAGTAGAGTAAAAATTCTACTCTTATTTGCATTTGTATTACATATTTCTGCATTTGCTAATTTAATAAACTCACCAATTATTTATTTAAAAAACGGACAATTACCATTCGTAAAACATACTAACGATGTTTTCGGATTAAAAAAAAATTCTTCAATTTATATATCTATGCCTTCAGAGTTTGCAAATAGTAAAAAAATTTATCTCGATAACTCTTTCATGCAAAGATCATTTTGTAAACAAATTGATTTTGAATTGAATAACGGAGAAATAGTATTCAAAAATTTGTTTTTCCCTTTAATTAATACATTGACATCTTGCGATTTTATTGTTCAATCAACACTGCAAGAAAGCTATCAGAAGATAAAATTACATTTTAATTATTTAATAGATGACTGGATTTCTGAATTAGGAAATGGGACTGAAGCACAAAAAACTGCTTTGGCAATCCTTGAATATTATAAGAGAGATAACAAAAATCATGATATGGTAGATTTAGTAAAAAAAAGCAGAAGAAATATGTGGGATAGTTTTAAGGAAAGCTCAAGTTTGGAAAGTGGAGATACTCTCAATTTAGAAAATAAAGAAATTAAGGATTTATCCCCAATTTTATCTCTAAAAAAATTGAAGTATTTATCTCTAAAAAATAATATGATTGAAAGTATTCCTGAATTAATATTTGAATTAAATAACCTAAAGGTAATTGATTTGTCCTATAATAATTTAAATCTGATGCCAGATTTATTATTGAGACTGAGAAGTATTGAATATGTAGATGTTTCTTATAATAAAATTTCTTTTGTGCCAGATTATATCCTCAAGTCACAAAAATTTAACAAAGTTTTTCATGGTTTATTAACAAATGTAAATTCTTATGGTGATCCTATTATGCTAGATAGGTCTATTTATTTTACCCCAATATCATCAGAAAAAAAAGAAGTAAGATACATTTTATATAATATATTAAATGAAAAATCTAAAGTAGAAAGGAGAAAAAGAATTGATGCTTTAAAAATATTTGGAAAGTATTCGGTTCCTTTAATACCATTTGACATTGAAATGGTTGAAAATTTAAATTTATCAGCAAAAATTAATTCATTTTATATCTGGGAACATAAAAAGTGTAAACAATTATTTTTAAAAAGTTATTCAAAGAAAAAAGGAATTCTATATGAGTATTTAGGAAATTATTTTGATCTCATAAGTAAAACACCCTATTTGTGCTTTCATGAAGATGAAAAGCCGGTAAAATATAAATTAAAAGTTTTACAAAATAATTTAGCAAATTTAAATTTAAAAGACGCTGAAATAATTTTGAAAGAAAATATTTTATTTCTCAAATCAATATGGGGAGATATTTTTCCAAATGAAGCATTTCAGCAAAATCTGCTCGACGAATTAAATCTGCATGCATACGCTACGTATGGTCCAAGTTATCCTCAATATATTATACGCTGCCAAGAAAACATTTGTTCTTTATATTTAGAAATTCAAGGTAAAGAGACTATTCTCTCAGTTAAAAATTATTAATCTTCTAGGCATTTTCTTAGATTGCCTTCGTATTCCTTAAGAAGTTTTTCTGCTTGTTTCAGATCTTTTTTCTTAATATAGACGCATGCGAGTTTAGCATTTCCTTTGCATTTGATAAGAGCTGTGTGCGCTGTTTCATTGTCAACTTTACAAATATCTGAAACAATGTGAATGCTTCTATTGATTAATTTTTCATTTGTCGCCACAAGATCAACCATATAAGAATCGTATACTCGATTTAAATGGATCATTAGAGTAGATGTAAACATATTGAGGAGAATTTTCTGAGCTGTTCCTGCTTTCATGCGAGTTGAACCTGCTATAATTTCAGGTCCAGTGTCTACGAAAAGTTTAATTTGTGCTTCCTTAAGGAGGGGCGAATGTGCTGTTGACGCAATTCCAATTGTGAGAGAGCCAGCCAAGTTTGCTTCTCGTAATACACCGAGTGTGTAAGGTGTTCTTCCACTTGCGGATAAACAAATGACGATATCTTTACGATTTAATTTTAATTTTTTTGTTTCTTTTTCACCACTTTCAATATCATCTTCAGCATGTTCTATAGCATCAGTGAGTGCTTTATGACCACCAGCAATTAAGAATATCGTTTTTTCTTTTGGCCAAGAAAAAGTTGGAAAAAGCTCTGAACACTCTTGTGCAGCAATTCTTCCCGATGTTCCTGCTCCTGCACAAATAATTCGCCCACCTCCTTTTATCAGCGGCAGTGCTTTTGTAATTGCTACTTCCAAATCGCTCAATACATTTTCAATAATTGAAACAGCGTTGAGTTGTGATTCCAATATAGCTTGTAAAATATCTTTGGTTTCCCATAAATCAATTTTATTATATCGATCTGATTTCTTTTCCGTATTCATATTTGTTACTTTACTATTTTAAATGTTTTTTTATTTTTCCGTTTTGCTGTATTCTCTCCATCGAGCTCAAGAATATACCTTCTCATTTGGATAGACAATTCGTCCATAAAATTTTGAGTTGCCAAAATACTTTTTTGCACTTTTTCGTTGCCGAAAAGTTCGACCATCTGTCGAATAAATTCATCTGCAAAAGCAGTTTGTAGCAGCAAAAGTCCTGAAATTTCAGTTATGAAAAGTTCTTCGTGCACTTTAAATGCTTTCAACACAGATTGTAAGTGATTTACTGAAATTGTCTGCCTTGAAGCTTCTTCATTTACTGAAAACCAAATAGACCAATTCCTTTGATCGGTTTGCTTATGATAGCTAAGACACACCTGCATGTTCTCTTCATTTGAAAAAGTGAGGTAGGCTTTGTCATCGAGCGACATCCGTTCAAACACTTCAAGAATGTTGTGAATTTCTGGTGCCATGAAGAGCCTTCTTTTCTGCTGAATTTAGACTGCTAATCAGCGCTTCACGAATGGTTTGGCGTAAAAACTCTTTGGTAATTTCAATGGCATCTTGAATAATAGATAAGTCTTCTTTTGTATAGGTGTCTGTAGTGATATCAGAGTTTATACAGCGGAAACATTGTTCTTGAATATTATATAAATAAGTCAATTTACTCGTATAAAGTTCATAACGTAAATCATAGGTCAAGTCGCTGTCATCGATAGGAGCGCAAATTTCCCCTGCAAGCTCTCTATAAAGCTCATAGGAAACATCTACTTTGATTGACGTCGTGCTGTTCTTCACCTCTAAAAACTCCTTGAATATCATAAACATATCCTCAGAATCCTTTGCTTGTTGAGGATATGATTTAGCTTCATTCTAGATATCGGATTTTGCAGGGGCAGCTTTAGCTCGACTGAGTAGAAACTCTCTTAATTCATCAAGAAGATGTATGTGGTATATAGTTTTTCAGAAAGCTTGAGCGGTGGATGGGACTGACACCACATTCTTGAATAATAGCAAGGTGTTTTGGTGTGCCGTAGCCTTTGTGGTTAGCAAAGCCATAAATCGGATAGCAAGAATCTTGAGTTTCCATACAGCTATCACGATAAACTTTTGCTAATATACTGGAAAAGCCAACACAGACAAACAGATCATCAGCTTTTATTACAGTAATTTGTATATTGTCTTTATAACGGGAAGGGATTTTAATAGAATGGTTTCCATCCATTAATAAAATCGCTTGGCTGAAAATACTATTTTTATCTATTATATTTAAGTTCGTTACATGAAATAATAGCTCAAGTGCACGTGATGCTGCAAGTTGAACTGAGTTCCAAATATTAAACTCATCCACCTCTTGTGAATTTACTTCTCCTAATGCAAAAGAAATACACTCAAATTCTGTTGATTTCTCTGAATTAATAGGGTTTAATTCATTTGGATAACAAGCCAAATCGATTTTCTTTTTTATCTTGGATTTAAAAATATCATTCGGACTTTTGGGAGAATCTTTATCTATTGGTAAAGTAATGAAAGAATAATTATATTCTTTCATTACTTGTTCAAAACAGATTTTTCGTTTTTTCTCAGAGAGTTTTTTGCTATCTCGTATGTGTGCAAGCCATTCTTGTTCTTTAGAATGGATGTTTTTATAAATATTTTTACGGACCCAAAGGCTTGCACAGCTTACGACCGATCCTGCAACACAGCCTCGTCCGACTTCATCAATGGCTATAATTGCTGAAAACTCATTCTCTCGTTCAAACTCACAGGAAAGAATTTTCAACAAAATATTTTCGTTTTTAAAACGAGTTGGAGTGAAAGTCATCGTGATTTTCAATTAGCTCCGCTATCATGCAATGCTTCTATTTGATTTAAAATTACTTTTTTGGGTTGGTTGCCAACAAGTTCTGCAACTTTTTGACCATCTTTAACAAATGCTAAAAAAGGAATGTTACGGATGTTGAATTTTGCTGCAAGTTGTGGATTTTCTTCGACATTTACTTTGCAGACTTTGATTTTTTCAGGGTGCTCCTTCGCGATTTGCTCTAATACAGGAGCAAGTGCAAGGCAAGGACCACACCAGTCTGCCCAAAAGTCGACGAGAACAGGAATTTTGCTTTCAAGGACTTCTGTTTGAAAGTTTTTATCGGTGATTTTTGATACTAAGTCGGACATGAGTTACCCTTTCAGAAATTGGTTCAAAACATCTGAGAACCATACCCATAAGTTGTATCGGTTGTCAGTATTGGTCAAGAGGGAAGATTCCTCTATTCTAAATCGGCATGCCGATGTTCGACATTGACAAAAGGGAGTCTTTCCCTAAAAATACGCGCTAGCTCTTCAGAAATGGCGACACTACGATGCTTTCCTCCAGTGCAGCCGATGCCAATTGAAAAATAATGTTTTCCCTCTTCCAAATAATTAGGATACAGAAATTGAATTAATTCAACAACTTTGTCTATAAAAAGAGGAACGCGCTCATCAGAAAAAACATAATTTTTCACTGCGGGCTCAAGACCTGTGAGTTCACGTAAATGCGTTTCATAGTGCGGATTTTTAAAACAGCGGACGTCAAAAATTGTATCGAGATCAGTTGGGGTGCCATATTTAAAGCCAAAAGAGACAATATTCAGCAATAGATGTTTTTTAAAATCAGATATTGCAAAATGATTATGGAGAAACTTTTTAAGATTCTGCGTTGACATATTAGAAGTGTCTAACATTCGATTGGCAAGATTTTTAATTGGCTCTAACGTAACTGCATCGAGTTTAATTGCTTCAAGTAAGCTTAAATTTGGAGCATTTGAATTTAAAGGATGTTGTCTACGTGTCTCGCGAAAACGTTTGACAACTATTTCATCGGATGCTTTTAAATAAAGTATTTGCAAATCACAGATTGTTGAAAGAACTTCATAATTTTCTTGAAAGGTATTTGGAATATCTGTATCGCGGGAGTCGAGAGCGAGAGCTATGTATGGATTTTTAATCTTGCCTGATTTTATTGATTCTGTAAAAGCTTTTAATAGGACAGAGGGTAAATTATCGATGCAATAATACCCCATATCCTCAAGAGCATGGATTGCAATTGTTTTCCCTGAACCTGCCAGTCCAGAAATAATAACTAAATTTTTTTTATTTTGAGATTCAGTTAAATGAATTTCATTCATTCACCCCTCCAAGATTTGTAACACTTCAGGTAAACTTTTCGCCGATTTGAGCTTAAATCTCACACGATCAATGCGCATTGTTCGACATATATCAGCCATTATTTTTAATGAAGAAATATATGGTTTTTTAGGGTTTTTAGGCGAAAGAATAACGAAAAAAAGATAAGAGAGTTCGGAGTCAAGTGAGCTAAACTCTATGCCATGTGGGGCAAGAAAAAAATAAAGTTCAGTGTCAACTATTTTAGTTAAAGAAGTATGAGGTATAGCAACTCCGAGATCCACACCGGTGCTGGCTTTCGCTTCACGTTCTGAAAGACCTATGAATATTTCTTCTTCTTTAAGATTTTTTTTTACTTGAGAAATTTTTAAGGATATTTCCTTTATCACATCTTCTTTGCTGCGAGCTTCTAGGTAGAGCGGAGTCGATTGCTCTTTAATTAAATTGCGAAGTAATTCACTTGCCATGTTAAATTCACCTGCTTAACGAAGAAGTGCTTAAGAAAGGTGACCTCAAAGAAGTCGTACTGTTGATAGGTAAAAAATTCAATTCTGTCAATCCGAAGACTTGTGCTTAAACTATATTATATGATTTTTGATATTAAAAAAGAGGGTCAGAAAACTGATCCCTCTAATATACAAATAGTTGTAAAGTTACTTTAACTGACTTTACGAACGTGATCCTCAAAATCAGAGACAAAATGAGTTTCAAATTTATCAAAAATATTTTCAGTATTTTGATTTCTAATTTTACGCAATCTTAAATTTGTTGCACTATAGTCAGACATTTCACTTACCGAAGAAAATTCAGCACGTTTGTGTCGAGCTTTTTTTGAAACCTTTCTAAGAGATGATTCTAGCTTAGAAAGAACTTTATCAATGCAATAGCCGATATCATTCGAATTTGCGTTCACACATGTGCTGAGTTTACCGGCAATTACAGATATTTTCACATGATGCTCAATACCGTCTACACTAAAAAATGCTTTAACGGATGTGGTATTTGCCGAAAACTTTTCAATACAATCTAAGATTTTTTCTTTAACATAGGATTGGATTAATTTTGATTTAGGGAAATTTACAAACTGCACGTCGACTCTCATGTAACCTCCTCTTTGGGATTTGGTAGGACATTTAAAATTTATCGGAAATTACCCGTCAAAAGTTAAGGACTACAGCAAGATATTGAACAATAAATGTATTCAATATCTTGCTGAAAGCTAGCATGAAATGGATTGGATGTCAAGTATTTTTGGCTAAACGGTCAAAACCTTTGGATTCTTTTCGCAGAAGAAAGAATTCCCAAAGATTCTCTGTATTTAGAGATTGTGCGGCGTGCAATTTTAATGTTTTTTTCTTTAAACATTTTTTCAACAATTTCTTGATCGGAGAGAGGTTTCGACTTATCTTCATTTCTAATGAAATCAGCGACATGCTGCTTGATTGATTCATTCGCCAATTCTTTCCCAGCATTGTTCTCGACTGATGCGTTAAAAAAGTATTTTAATTCAAAAATTCCCCGAGGTGAATAAAGATATTTCCCTGATGTTGCTCGAGAAATTGTACTTTCATGTAAATTAAGCTCTTGTGCAACGGTTTTAAGGGTCATTGGGGTGAGGAAATCAACGCCATATTCAAAAAATCTTTTTTGATATTTAAGAATAGTGTCAACAACTTTTAAAATTGTTTTGTCTCTTTCCGCAAGTGATCTTACGAGCCATTTTGCAGATTTAATATTTTCTGAAATATATTTGTATGTTTCTTTATTATTTTTTCTATCCATACTTTCTTTTATATCTTTAATCAGTTTCGTGTACTTTTTTGAAAGTTTAAGTCGAGGCAAATCGTTTTCATTTAAACTGCAAATCCATTCATTATCTCTTTTATAGACAAATACATCTGGAATTATAATTTGATTAGTTTGTGTACCAAACTGCCTTGCTGGTTTTGGATCTAAATTTGCTTTAATAAAACGGAAAGATTCTTTCACTTTTTCCAGAGTCATTTTTTCATTTTTTGCAATTTTTTGAAAATTCTGTTTTTGAAACTCTTCCCAGTATACTGTAAGGATTTTTTCAACAAATTTTGATTTTTTCTCTAGCTTATTATACTGAAGCAAAAGACATTCTTGGAGATCTCGAGCGCCCACACCTGCTGGTTCGCATTTTTGAATTAATTCAAGAGCAAAAATAAGATCATCTTCATGGATAGAATGACTTTCTGCAATAATATTTAATTTTGTATTGATAAATCCATTGTCATCAATATATTGAAGAACAATATGCACACATTCTTTTTCATACGGGCTGAGACGTTGAGTGGATATTTGATTTTCAATGAAATCATGAATTGAGTGAATAGCTGAATTATCTGGAAATTCTTTTCTTTGATTTGCTGAAGAAATTTCTTCCGATCCATTTATATCATTAAATTTTTCGAGAAAATCGCTCTGATTAAATGATTTTTGAAGAGCATACTTCAATTCTTCATAGTGATTTTTTTGTTCTTTTTTGTTTGAATTTGAAATATCAACAAGGCAAGGATTTTTTTCTAATTCTTCATTGACAAACTTTTCGAGCTCAATTCTTCCTAATGTTAAAATTGTTATAGAATTTTTTAATTCAGCTGAAAGTGAAATTCTTTGTGATGTTTTAAGTCCTTGTTTGATTTCAAGCGCCATTCAATTACTCCGCTACCCAATTAGGTGCAATATATGTTCTGGAAGCTGATTTGCTTGTGCAAGTACAGCAGTTCCTGCAGCAACAAGAATTTTATTTTGGGTAAAACGCGCACTTTCGGATCCATAGTCAACATCCCGAATTCGTGACTGTGCTGCACTCAAGTTTTCACTCCCTACATCGATTGATGTGATTGTTGAGTTCAATCGGCTTTGCAAAGCGCCAAACGTTGCACGTGCCTTAGTAATCTTTAGCATAGAGTCATCTAAATTTGAAAATATTTTTTCTGTGTCACTTCCGCCTAATTCATCTCCACTTTCGCCTTCAATATTTAAATCCTTTAAATTCGCGAGTGATTCATTTAACTCGCTTAGATCTTCAAATTTTAACTTAATGGTTTCATTTTCATTATTTGTATCACCGTTTGCTTTTCTAAAATTAACTCCAACTTGAATAGCGATATCTTTTTGTCCTTCCTCTGAAAAAAGGCTTTTGCCATTGAATTCAGTTTGATCTTTAATACGATTGATTTCGGAACCAAGTTCCTGAAATTCTTTATTAAGGTAACTTCTTTCTGTTGAACTTACTGTATCGCTTGCTGCTTGTGTGGTTAATTCACGCATACGAATAATTAAATTATTGAGCTCACTTAATCCGCCTTCACCTGTTTGCAAAAAAGAAATCCCATCCGATGCATTTCTCTTTGCTTGAGCAAATCCTCTTATTTTTGCTCGCATTGTTTCTGAAATTGCAAGTCCTGCGGCATCGTCCGAAGATTTATTAATTCTTAAACCGGATGCTAACTTTTCTATGCTATCGCTTAATTGTTCTTCATTTTCATTCAAGCGTCTTTGTGCAATCAAGCTTTCAACATTTGATTTAATTCTTAATCCCATGGCTTTTATTCCTTATGTTTTATTTTTTGAATTAACGAAGGAGTGATAAAGCCATTTCAGGTCGCTGATTTGCTTGAGATAAAACAGCTAGTCCTGCTTGACTCAGAATGCGGCTTTGCGTCATTTTTGCTGTTTCTTCAGCAAAATCAGCATCACGAATGCGGCTATTTGCTGCCATCATATTTTCAGTTGAAACTGATATATTGCTTATGGCGCTGTTTAAACGAGATTGTGTTGCTCCAAGAGTTGCACGGGTATTGGCAACCATATAAAGACCAGCATCAATTATGCTTAAATTTTCTGCGATTTTTTCTCTGTCTTCACCAGCTAATGATGAATCTTTAATTCCTAAAGTTTCGCTGGTAATTCCTTCAGGTGCATCTCCAAGTTGTAACTTTAAAATATCGTTAGCTGTTCCGTTATATCCAACTTGTAAAATAACACCATTTTCAGACGTCTGTGGTCCTAATAATTTGCGACCATTAAATTCTGTAGTGTCTGAAATACGATCAATTTCTTCCATTAAATTCTGATATTCTTTATCAAGAAATCCTCTTTCTTGTATACCAACTGTGTCTGAAGCTGATTGCACTGTGAGTTCTCTCATTCTTATTAAAATATTACTTGTTTCGTTAAGCCCACCTTCAGCTACTTGTACAAGAGAAACACCATCATTTGCATTGCGTTTTGCTTGCATTAAGCCTCTTGTTTTTGCTCTTAATCCTTCAGATATTGCAAGTCCAGCAGCATCATCAGATGATTTATTTATTCTTAAACCAGATGATAATTTTTCCATGCTTGAATTCATATCTGCATTATTATTGGAAAGAAATCTTTGTGCGGAAAGTGATTCTACGTTGGTGCGAATGCGAAGTCCCATGACTTTTCCTCCTTGATGGTCCAAAATTTGTGTGTTTGAGACACAAACGACCGTTCGCAATACCAACCTTGGTACTTTGCGAACTTATAGGTCATTCCTCTGTAATCCGTGAGGTTTCCGTGACCTATGAGGGGAATATCGAGGGTATTTACAGGAACTTAATAGGTATTTTTATATAAATAAAAAAAAATAAAAAAATACCAATAATAATAATTTGTTATATTGATATAGTTTTGAGCGGCTCATTTTAATAATTCTTTGTTTAAGATAAGAAAGGGAAGGAAATAACTAAGTGTATTTACATGAACTTACAAACTTCTTGTAAAATTCTTGACTTTATATCAATGATCTGGTTCTCTTTGCCATGTTCTAGTGTGTTTTTTACGTGAAATTCAGGGGTATTATAATGAACCGTCTTGACTCGATCAGTTTTGGTAAAATTGTGCAAATACGTGAACATCTTCTCAAGCTTCAAGCAGGCGGAAAAAAAGTATACCGTCTTGAATCTGGTGATCCAAGTTTTTCAATAGCTCCACATATCACAGAAGCAATTAATAAAGCACTTAAAGATGGTAAAACTCATTATATTCCAAATGATGGTATTCCAGATTTACGTAAAGCTCTTGCGCAAAAATTGCATTTCCAAAATAATATCAAAGTAACAGAAAATGATATTTACGTTACAAACGGCGCGATGCATGCATTATTTGTTGTTTTTCAGTGTATGTTAGCACAAGGCGATGAAGTTATTGTTCCTGAACCTCTTTGGACAGAAATTGGTGACAATATTCGCCTTGCTGGTGGTGTTACTGTATCCGTTCCACTTACAAGAGCAAAAAATTATCAATATTCATATGAAGATATTTTAAATAAAATCACACCAAAAACAAAAGCAATATTTGTAAACTCTCCACAAAATCCATCAGGTGCAATTGTTCCAAAAGAAGAACTAAGAAAAATTGCTAATCTGGCTGCTGAGCGTGGACTATGGTTAGTTGCAGATGAAGCATATGAAGATCTTGTCTATGAAGGAGAACACTATTCTCCAGCTAGCGGATTGCAAGGTTATGATAAAGCAGTTTCACTCTATTCTTTTTCAAAAACTCATGCGATGAGCGGTTTAAGAGTTGGATATATCGTAACAACAAATCCTATGTTAAAAGAGCGCATTCCAAAGTTATTACGTTGTACAGTCAACGGGATCAATAGCATATCTCAATGGGGAGCTCTGGCAGCTGTGACAGGTCCACGTGACCATTTAAACTATATGCTTTCTGAATACAAAATACGTCGTGAAATTATGTACAATGCCGCTGCTGCTATCCCAGGTTTAATTCCATTTAAACCTCAAGGAGCATTTTATTTATGGTGCGATGTTGAACCTGAATTATTAGAAAAATTAAAAATCAAATCGGTTTCTCAGCTTTCAGACTTTTTAGCTGAATGTGGCATAGGCAGTGCTCCTGGTGATTGCTTTGGAGAAAGCTGTGCCAATGGTATTCGCTTTGCTTTCAGTTGCAGTACTGAAATGGTCACAGAGGGTTCAGCTGCGCTTAAAGAATTTCTCACTCGCAGATAATTTCGCATAAAAAGCTTTATTATTGGATAAAGCTTTTTGAATATAAAAGATAAATACTTTAAATTAAAATCAATTGACTTTTTCGATAGATATAGTAAGCTCAAGTTCAGTTCAATTTTTACCCTCAGGGTGTCATGAATAACTAATCCTATCTCGTTAATTTAATTACCTGCAAAATAAAAATGAAATAATATTATACGGAGAGCATATGTCTTCTCTAATTAGTGTACATGATCTAGCAAAAAATTTGCCTGACGGAACTCTGCTTTTTCGCAATTTTAATTTTAATCTTGGTAAAGAAAAAGTGGGAATTATTGGGAAAAACGGCATTGGTAAAAGCACATTATTGAGAATTCTTGCTGGAGAAATGGAATACTCAGCAGGTTCTATTGTCATTGAAGGAAAATTATCCTATTTACCACAAAAAATACAAGATTTTTCAAAATTTTCAATTGCTCAAATACTGAACGTAGAAAAAAAATTAAACGCGCTGCAAAAAGCAGATATTGGAAAAGCTACATTAGATGATTTACATGAAATTGATGATGATTGGGATTTTATGACTCATCTTCAAGCTATTTTAAAATCTCTTGAGCTTGAGGATATCGATCTACAACGGTTAGGTGAAAGCATAAGTGGAGGAGAGCTTATGCATTTTTTATATGCTCGACTTCTCTTAGAAAATCCTGATATTATTTTATTCGATGAACCGACAAATAATTTAGACAGTGCAGGGAAAAATCATTTCTATAAAGCATTGAGCTCTTCACGACTTGGGTACTTAATCGTAAGTCATGATCGTGAATTGTTAAATAAGATGGATCGCATTTTTGAAATTTCAAATCTTGGTCTAAGAACATATCAAGGCAATTATGATTTTTACTTAGAAGAGCGGAATAAAGAAAATGAAGCAGCTTTACATAAAGTTACATTTGCCGAGGAGAGATTAAAAAAGCAAGTAAAAATGGAACATGTTTTGTTGGAGAAACAAGAAAAGAGAAATGTCCAAGGAAAAAAAAATATACCTAATTTGGGCTTGCCCAAAATTGTCTTGGGAAGAATGAAAGAGAATGCGCAAAATACCACTTCGCGTTTAAAAGATATCCATGCAGATAAGACAATGGAATACTCTGAAGCTGTTCAGAGGGAAAAGGCAGAGTTAAGGGATGAATATAGAATAAAAATTGATATAAAAAAATCAAATATTCCAAGCACAAAAGAAATGATTATGTGCCAGAATTTGAATTATAGATTTTCAAATGCGAATCATTCGTTGTGGAAAGAAAATATCAACTTTGCAGTTATAGGCAATAAACGAGTCCATTTAACTGGCCGTAATGGATCTGGAAAATCAACTTTATTAAAATTAATCACTCAACAAATTTTCCCAACAGTAGGTGATATTAAAATTGGTTCTTTAAAATTTGCCTTGCTGGATCAGGGGACTTCTTTTCTGCACGATGAACTGAGTATCTTGGAAAATTTACAAAAATTTGCCATGGAGCACTTTGTAGAGCATGAATTGCGAGTGAAAGCGGGACGATTTTTATTCTATGGCGATTCTGTTTTTAAAAAAGTAAAATATTTAAGCGGTGGTGAAAGAGTGAGGCTTGCTCTAGCTTGTTTATTGGCTATGAATAACGCTCCTGATATTTTTATTCTAGATGAACCGACCAATAATTTGGACATTGAATCGATAGAAATATTAACAGAATGTTTGAATAAATTTAGCGGAGTCTTATTCGTAGTCTCACATGATAAAAACTTTATATCCGACATAAAGATTAACATGACTATCTCTTTGTGAATTCAAGGATTGAAATTTTATTTGTAGAATAATTTATTTATGAAGGAGGAAAGGTGTGGTCTAGGCATTTATATAAATAATTAATATTTTACTATCCTAAAATTCAATCTTTATCTTTTTTTAACTTCTTATAATATACTTATATCCTATATCTTGTAAAAATTTAATTTTATCGTTACTTACTTTGCCAACATATGCAATAGGCTCAGCTGTCTTTGGAATTAAATTTATTAAATTAACTAAAAGACTGAAATCTAGAGAAAAACTATGAGGGTTAAAACCAAAAATTGGGAAATATGGAGCATCTGTTTCAAGTACGGTTAATAGTTCTTGTTTAGATTGAATCAGAAAAAAAACTGAGAAATGAAAGTCACGACCAATCTCTGTAAAATATTGAATCTTGAATTTATCAAAACCCTTGCAGTATAAAATAATACCATTAAATCCTAGTAAAATTGATTCATAAATATCGTATTCACTCGAAAAAAAACCACTGCGCACCACAAAGCTATCATCGCTTTTGCAAATCATGAGGTCTTTCCAATCAGACGATAGCTCCGAGGTAAATAGTGTAAAAATCTTTTCATCAATTGAGCTTTGCAAACTTATATTATTTGTAGAAAAAAGTGGGCGAAATTCTGAGTCTGGAATAATTTTTGGAATTATTTTACAATTTTCATTCTTTAAGGAAGACTCTTCTGTCATGATTTGAGCAAAAGAATTTAAATTTTTTCTATTTATTGAATTTAATTCACATTGCTCTTTTAATTCATTTAACGTTAAATAATTTTCTTTTATTTTTGTAATATTTCTTTGCTGTAAAATAAAAAAATCGAGCATTTAAATCCTACTTTTGATTTTTCCACTTTTCTAGTGTAGCCAATGCACTTGCAGAAGATATAGAGTGTTTTGCAATTTCTATCCCTTCAGAAATAGTATCGCACTTTTCAGCGCACCAAAGAATAGCTGCTGTATTGATGATGACTGCATCCATAATGGCAGGATGTGCATCATTTTTAAGGACATCTAATAATATTTTCGTATTATATTCTATATCTTTTCCAATGAGATCTTTGATTTTATGCGTTTTTATTCCAAACTCGGAAGGTTTTAAAACTTCATGAGTTATTTTTCCATTTTCAAGTTTGGCGATATAAGTTGCGCTACAAACAGATATTTCATCTAAGCCATCTTCTCCATGTGCAACAATTGCGCGTTTTCTCCCTAAGTTTTTTAAACAATTTATCATAAGTGGAAGGGAGTCTTTACTATAGACTCCTACAAGCTGTCCTGTAAGTTTCATTGGATTCGCAAGGGGATAAACAAGATCTATGATTGTTTTAAAACCGAGTGTTTTTCGAATATGCGCAAGGTGTTTAAGATTTGGAAAATATATATTCGAAGGTAAAAATGCGATATTAAATTTTTTAATATTTTCATAAGCAACTTTTAAAGTTGTTGCAGGTGTCAGATCAAGAGTTTTTAAAACATCGCTGCTTCCTGATTTACTTGAGATACTTTTCCCAGCAAATTTTGCAATATTTGCTCCTGCTCCTGCTGCAACGATTGCTGCTGTGGTCGAAATATTTACAGTGGAAGTGTGATCGCCTCCTGTGCCACCACAATCGACAACGCTTTCAAGGTCATGTGAATCAAAAATGGGGTTTTTTTCTCGGATTGCATTGAGAATGGCAATAACAATTTCTTCGGTTAATGTTATAAACCGAAAACCTGTAAGTACGGCAGCCACGCGCATATCTGATAATGTGCCATCGATCATGCTATGAACAAGAGCTGATGTTTCATCTTTAGAAAATCCGCGTCCAGCAAAGACCTGTTCCATAATTGGTGAAAAATTTTTATCAATAATCATGATGAATCTCTTTTATGACTATGGGGTTCGTAGGATAGGGTTTCGAAATCGAAAGTAACGCTTTTGTAAATTTATTATCCTTAATGCCTGATAAATTCAAAAATTTATTGATTTCTAAGTAGCAATTAACAGGCGCTTCTAGTGAAAGAACATGTGCACATTTTTCCACCCAAATTGATTGGATATTGTTAATCCGTTTAGTTAATACAATTGGAATTTGATTTGATAAAAGCTGATCTTCACGCCCCCATAATAATAAAACTGGGCATTTTATTTTCCCCAAAAAACTATCCATAAAATGTTCAGGTTTTGATAGTTTAAGTAAATCTTTAACATGATCACTTTTTAAGTTGCGAAAAAGCGCTCTTTTAGCTGTTTCACTTAGAAAAAGCGCTCCAGTATAAGGAAATGCTTTCATAATTCCTGGATAAAGCGTTTGAAATTTTGTCCAACTCAAATAAGTTAACGTATCTCTTAAAGCAAATAAATTAATTTTTAATCCAGCAGGATTCATTAGAATTACTTTATTAATCATTTTGCTTTCAGTTGCTGCAATATGAAGTGAAATCCAACCACCTAAACTTAAACCACAGATATCTACTTTGTCATTCGTGATGTTTTTAATGAGTTCCACTACAGATTGAGAGTGCTGTAAAAAATCCATGACTGGATTATTAGCTTTACTAAATCCTGACATATGAAAAAGATCAGGCATAATTATTCTTCGTTTATTTTCTAACATCTGAGCTAATATCCACCAGCTTTGAGCGCTGCTACCAAGTCCATGGATAAATATTATAGGTTCAAGATCGGATTTAGGATTGCTGTCATAATAATGCATTTCACCAAATTGTGTTGGTATAACATACGATCTGAAGCCAATAGCGTTTAAATATTTTTTAAATGCCGATGAAACACTTTTATCTAACTGTAATTCTGTGGATTTTATTACATCATAATCTTCTACTTTTCTTGCAGGTCTTACAACATATTTGAGTAAATTGAGCCTTAAAAAGCGATTCAGTTTTGTATTCTTAGAAAGAGTATTCAAACTTAATCCTAGAGGACTCATTTTTTTATTTATCCTATTTCTTTGAGGAGCTCCTGCTCTAGTTCCAAAGCAATTGTTTGGAGACGAGAAAGCTCCGGACCTTCCAGAGTGATGCGAGCAAGAGGCTCTGTTCCACTATATCTTAATAGAATTCTTCCTGAATCACCCAATTCTTTTTCAAATTCTTTTAATAATGTAGTTGTTGCCTTGAGAGTGCGAATTGGAGGTTTTGCTGTTACTTTAACATTTCGTGTGATCTGTGGCAGTTTTTGCATCACAGAGGTTAACTCAGAAATACTCTTTCCAGATCGACACATCATTTCTAAAACTTTTAAGCATCCAACAATTGCATCACCCGTTGTACTTGAGTCAAGGAAAAGCAAATGACCAGACTGTTCTCCACCTAATACAAGTTTCCGATTAAGCATTTCTTCAACAACATTTCTGTCGCCAACATTTGTTCTGTAGACTTGTATTCCTGCATTTTGCATTGCAATGTCAAAACCTTTATTACTCATTATGGTAACACAAACCCCATTATTTAGTAATTGATTTTGTGATTTCATTTCGAGAGCGCACATAGCAAGAATATGGTCACCATCCAGTATGTTACCTTTTTCATCGACAACAATGAGTCTATCGGCATCGCCATCGAGAGCAAAGCCAATATCTGCGCGTAAATTTAAAACTTCGAGTCGTAATTTTTCAGGGTGAAGTGCACCACTTTCAAAATTAATATTAAAACCATTCGGATCGTTGTTAATACAAATCACTTCTGCTCCAAGTTCACTAAAGACTTTTGGTGCGACTTTATAACCTGCGCCATGTGCACAATCCAGAACAATTCTTTTTCCATCGAGTTTTAAATTTTTTGGAAATCTTTCTTTTAAAAAAACTGCATATTGACCAATTGCATCGTCGATTCGCTTTGCTCTGCCCATTAGATCAGAAGTAACAAGATGATTTTCCAGATTTGGATCGTCAATGAGTGTTTCAATAAATTCTTCATCGGCATCAGGGAGTTTAAATCCATTGTGATCAAAAAGCTTAATACCATTGTCATGATAAGGATTGTGGCTAGCAGAGATCATCACTCCAGCATCTGCTCTCATTCCTCGAGTTAAATATGCAATACCAGGTGTTGGTAAGGGACCTACGAAAAGAACATCAACTCCTACACTGCAAAGTCCAGATGAAAAAATCCCTTCAATCATATATCCACTCACGCGCGTGTCTTTACCAATAATTACTTTTGGACGCTTTGTTCTTTTTTTGAGAGCTATACCAAAAGATTGAGCGATTTTTAAAATATTCATTGGAGTCATTGACCCAAAATTTGCTTCGCCTCTTATACCATCTGTTCCAAAATATTTAGCCATAGAAAAAAAACCTTTTAAGGATTGAGATGCACTGATATTGTATCTGGATTCATTTTAACGAGTGTTACATTATCAGGTATTTTTAATATCACACGTTTGTCTTGCCAACCTGTTTCAAGATCCGCAGTGTCTAAAATAACTCGGACATCTGAAGGGTCTAAATTTTTTAAGATATCTTTTTCTCCAGAAACTTCAATATCAACGACCCTTGGTCGTATTTGCAATTTTGAAATTATATTTCTTGATGCACCGCTGAATTCGATTGGAACAGCTCTAAATATGCGACTGTACTTACGCGGTGATAATGTAACAGTGACTTTTACATTTTTTTCGAGCGCAGCAAGAGAAGAATTATCTTCTAGTTCAATATTAGCTTCGGTTGAAAGTGTGCTTTTTATGCCCTCTATAATAATTGGAATTGTGAACAAACTTTGTGTTCTAGCAAGTTCTTGACGTGCTCCTGTTACTTTTATTTGTGATGGTGACACAGTTACTTTTTCTATGGTCAAGCCAGGTTGCGGTTCGCCTTTTAATACAGCTTGAACTGGTATCACTTTTTCTTGTAATTTATCTATATCTACATCTATAAAAGGACGGTCAATAAATATCGCATAATGTTTGGGAAGATTTGGAAAACTTTCTTTCGTGACTTTCACTCGAACTCTCCCAGGAGTTTCGCTTAATATATCGATTTCTCCGGTCAGTTCTGTGTCAGTTGGTGAGACCGAAAAGAGTGAATTTTGTTGTTTGATGATGACATCTAGCGTACGTTCAGAAGAACCTAAAATAATCATGCTTGGAGCTGTTATAAGTTTAATTTTAGCAACTTTTTCAAAACTCATATCTTTATCTGTTCTAACTATTGAGAATAAAACAATAGCAAAAACAACAGAAATAACTTTTAACCAAAAATTATTAATAACCATTTTAAAGATTAATTTAAATATTGAGTTTTGTTCTTGATTTCCACTTGGCATTATTTCTTCTCATCCTTATCTTTATCATTAGCAATAGACTTTTCTTTGTTATTTTTTTGTTCTATTGGAGGATTGAGTGGGATGCCACCAATCGAGACATCTCTTGGTGGTGTTGATTTTGGAATAGGTGGATCGAATCTATCCTCAGGTGCTAGGTCATTTAGCGCTTTTAATGCAGAATTAATTTTACTTGTCTGAGTTGTCTTTATTTCGCTTTCTTGATTGTTTACATCATCACTTTCTTCTGAATTTGTGTAAAAATTTTCTTCGTTTTCTTCTTTTTTGATATTTAAAGTGGGTGATATATTTATATTGCTTGTAATAAATTTAATTTCAGACGATGTAATGTCTTTTGTTTTTGAATTTTTTGGGAATTTTATGTGGATATTGCGTGGAGCATTTGCAGCAAGTTTATTTTCTTGTTCTATTTGTTGAAGAGCAAGACTTTCAAGCGAAGATACTTTCTTTTGATTGGTCAATTTATCAGTATTTTTTCGTTTATCACCGTCTAAGCCAGTCGATAATACTTTAGAATGCATGAGCGTAGATTTAATTTTATTAGATAATTTATAATATTTAAAAATCACTTTATTTTCTATCCAATAGACTAAATTTGATTTTTGCCCACGCGGAATAAGCAAAACAGACAACATTTTACGAGCTGCTTCAACTGAACTTTGTTTTTGGAGATTACCTTCCCAAGCAATCGATATATTCCCGGTTTCTTCGCTTACGACCAAAACAACAGCATCGGTCTCTTCTGAAATTCCAACGGCAGCACTGTGGCGTGTTCCCATTTTCTTAGAAAAACGAGGATTTTTTGAAAGAGGCAATTGTGCAGAAGCGCAATTGATTCGGGTTTTTTGTATGATAACAGCGCCATCATGTAATGGAGAGAATGACTGAAATATGCTGCTTAAGAGTTGCTCAGATACAATGGCATCTAATTTTACACTGTGGTCATAGAGCTTATCGAGGCCAACAGATCTTTCAAAGACAATGAGGGCTCCAATTCGTTCATGACTCAATGATTTAGCAGCATTTGTTACTTCCTCAATTATATGAGTCCCAGAGAGCACATCAAGACCCGTGACAAATGGACCTCGCCCAACACGTGTGAGCAAACGTCTGATATCATCTTGAAATAGAACGATAACTACGATTATAAATGACGCATAAAATTTGCTGATTATCCAATGAATCGTTTCGAATTGGAGAGAGCTCGAAATTACAAAAGCTATAAAAATAACGAGCATTCCGATAAGGACTTGAGCCGCACGTGTGCCTTTTAAAATAGAAATAATATTATAAAATAGAGTTGCGACAATAGCTATATCTACTATTGATCTCCAAGATAAAATTGTTTTTATACTTTCTAAGAAATTCATTCCTTCCCATTACATTTTATCCACAGCTATACCTTGTGGGGGTGTAAAATTGAACACATCATCCGAAATGGGTTTCTGTGAGTAGTTAGAAAACACAAGACGGATTCGATTCCCATTGAGCTGAACAATACGAAGTTCTTGTATTAATCCAGTCTTCACCTGAACTCTAGCGTATAAAACTTTTTGTTGTTTGTCTCCTTTCGGTACCAATTTCAAAAGAATATAATCATTGTTTTTTTCTGGAGGGATGTCAGATTCAAGCGATGACATATTTGCCGAGTGATTCAGTTTTTTTGCTTCTTCATCAGTCCATTCGGATACAATATAATATTTTTTAATTTGTGCGAGGTTTGTCAATATATTTATAAATCCAAGTTCTTGTGCAGAATTTTTTAGATATTGAGCATGTTTAAGACTTTCAATATATTTCCAAAAGTCTTTTCCATTAGAGACATAAAGTTCATTTCGAGGTTTTAGAATTTCATAGCGAAATGAATAAGGTTTTTTTATGTATAATAATCCACTCGATTCAGTTACCTTATTACGTAGCAATGAGAAAGAACTCTGCGTAAACTCTACTAGAAAAAATTTCTGTTTGGATGCTTCATTTAGGACGTTTTGGACAGTTTTGTCAAAATTTTGCTCTATTTTTGCTTTTATTTCAATATTTTCAGAGAATGCTTGAGTGCTAAATAGTAATGAATAAATAAAAAAACACTTGAATATTTTTTTTATCATTGTTTCTCTCAATTCTTTATAAAAGTAATTTTTCTACATCTTGTATTGTTCTGGCTATACAAAAATAGTTAGATGGCTTATCGATCATATTAATATTTGAAATATCCTCAAGCCAGTTCAAAAAGGGTGCATAAAAATCAAGAAAATCAATTATTATAACGGTCTTTTGTGGAGTGTTTCTTGCGTTAAATTGGATTGTTGTTAAAAATTCATCTAGACTGCCAAAGCCTCCAGGAAGAATACATAGCACATCGGAGTGAGAAATTAAAAGTTTTTTTCTTTCCTCTAATGTCTCGCAAATTAAATTTTCACTGAGTTTTTCAAAATTTCCTTCTTTTTTGATAAATTCATTTGTTATGATCCCACATATTTCACCATTTTCTGCTATAGCTCCTTCAGCAACTTGCCTCATCATCCCTTGGTTCCCACCACCATAAACAATCTTGAAATTATTTTTCGCAAGAAATGCGCCAAAGTTAAATGCAAATTTTAGAAACTCATCAGGTATATTATTTTTTGCTGAACAAAAAACTCCTATAGAAGATTTTTTCATATTTGTAACCTTTTTGAAATTTATGAATTAGAATTTTATTTCAAACATACCCGCATACCAAGATCTTTTGTTATTATCTTGAAAAGTGTATGGTAGAAATTGATAGTCAAAAATTAAATCTTTGTCATCCGTTTTTTTATGCACAGAATCAACTTGCTGGACTCTATAAAAAACAGCACCAGATATGATTGTTCCAACAAGAGCGCCAAAAATAATATCACTTACATTGTGTGCATGATCATTTACTCGGGTAGAAGCTATCCAAGCAGCAGTTGTATAAGCAGCAGCAGTGTAGCTCCAGCTTAGTAAAGGATTGTTTGTGTACTTTAGCATTAGACCACTTGTGTACGTTGCAAAAGTAAAAGCATGCGATGCATGTCCACTAAAGAAACTAAATTGATCATCTTCTGCAGGCTCAACACCAGAGTTCACTTCTGTGTCATAAAAAGGGCGTTTTCTTTGAAAAGTTGTTTTGGCAGTTGCTGTGGCAATTTCATTTAACAAATGCGCATGCAGCAAACCTCTTAATTGAGTCCCCAAAGAAAAATCATTATTGCTCAGTTTCAATCCCCCAAAAATGACTGCTGTGACGCCAAGACCAATTGGAAGTAAAGTTGAGCGAGAAAGTGTTGTTGGTAAGCTTGTTTTTGTTGCACTCTCAGACTGAAAAGGCCAAATACTTAGACCGCGATGTGTGTAACTTAGATTGATAGCTTCAATAAGACCAGCTTCGAGGGGCAATGTAATCAGATCTTGCTTTAAATCACCTGGATTAAATTGACTCCAACTGAGTGGAGCAATATCTTTTTCTTGCGGTGGAAGATCTGGTGCAGAAAACATATTTATGACTTTTCAATTTTATGAGTTTTGTAAAACGTATTTATTCTATTTAACCATTCTGTACTATTTTCTTGAATATTTCTGCGTGTCAAAAAAAGAAAAAGAATACCGGCTAAAATTGTTAGGATATTTAAGATCTGTCCCATGGTAACATATTGCCACCATTGGAGTTGGCCTAGACGAGAGAGAGGTTCCCAAGTAAAAGTTGTTAAGCTGTAGTAATTTAATTGGGGGTCTGCGGCTCGAAAGTATTCAACAATAAATCTATAAAAGCCATAGAAAATAACAAAACAAGCAGAAAGAGTTCCCTCCTTTTGTTTAAATCTTGATATTATAAAAAGAGTCAAAAATAACCCCCATCCTTCTGCCAAACTTTGATAAATTTGACTTGGGTGGCGTGGTAAGGGGCCTCCGTCAGGAAATATAATTGCCCAAGGGACATGGCTTGAAATTGGACGCCCCCAGAGCTCACCATTAAAAAAGTTTCCTATGCGTCCCATCCCAATTCCAATTGGCACAACCAGAGCGAGTTTGTCTGAAAGATGAAAGAAGGGAATTTTATATTTTCTACAAAAAATCAATAAAGCTAATGAAACACCGACAATTCCACCGTGAAATGAAAGTCCTCCTTCCCAGGTAGCTATCGCATCGAGTGGGTGATCTTTATATAGATCCCAATTATATATGAACACATATGCTGATCTAGCACCAATAAGCATGCCTAATATGCAAGCAAGAATTAAATTCATTAACATATTTTCTGTCATCATCAGACTTTTCTTTTTTATCCAATGCATACATGAAAAATAGACTGCCATAAATCCTATGAGATACATTGTGCTATACCAACGTAGACCCCAATGAATATTCATTTTTTGTAGAGTAAAAAGTATAATGAAAATTCCTAATACATAAATAAGGATCGTTTCGAAATATTCGAATCGTGTCAATAATTTATTTAGTTTTAACTTGTTTTCATTTTGATTTGAATTTGTTATCAGTTTTTTTGTGGAAGATATTTTTTTTCGTGTTAAAAAGAGACTTGTGCCAAAAAATATTATTAAAAGGGAAGCACCCCATATTGTTGTGACCCAATTAAAATTAATATTCATGACTTGAAAAACATAGGGGCTTAAGTCAAATCTCCAGTATTGATAGGATGGGTTCATGACACTCAATCTCCTCTTGAAAGCATTAAGGATTATCGTACACTAAGCAATCTGTATGACACTAGGTTGTTTTGAGCAAGCAAACAAGGCATGAGGAAAATGCATGTTTTTGGAGTTCATATGAAAAAGATTATATTTATATTTTTATTTATTTTTATCTTAAGTTGTGTACCTATTGTCATTGGTGCAAGCTTTGTTGTGTGGCAAGTCTATGCAGGTAATTATGCAGATTTTGAGAAGTCAAAAATAATAGAGATTTTATCAAAAGAAACTGTTTTATATTATGCTGATGGACAATCACAACTTGGCAGTTTATTCGGGCAGGAACATCGCATCTATGTGCCTGTCGATCTTGTTCCTCAAGTGATGAAAGATGCAATAGTATCTGCAGAAGATGAAGATTTTTATACAAATATTGGTATTGATCCTAAAGGAATATTGAGAGCTGCGGTTCACAATGTTTTATTCAGAACAAGGCAAGGCGCATCTACAATAACCCAGCAGACTGTTAAAAACCTTTTTGGCCGTAAAGAAACAGATATTTATATTAAATTTCAAGAAATGATAAATGCTTTTAAACTAGAAAAAATGTATTCAAAAGATCAAATTCTTGAGTTCTATCTAAATCAATTTCATGTCACAGGAAATGGTCGTGGCGTTGGTGTTGCAGCAAAATATTATTTTAATAAAAATGTTGAAGATCTTACATTAATAGAAGCGGCATTTATTGCTGGAAGTGTTAAGGCTCCTGAAAAATACAATCCATTTACAAAAATTACAGTTGATGGACAAGAAAAAGCAAGAAATGAAGCTCGTATTCGCAAGAATTATGTTTTAAATAGAATGTTTAAAAATCAAAAAATAACTCAACAGCAACTCGAAGAATCATTAAAAGAACCCGTCCCTTTTAATCAAGGCCGTTTTCAATTTAATGAACTTGCAGTTAATCAAATCATTTCAAAACAACTTGCTCGTCCTGAAGTTTTACAGGCTATTGGAGCAAATTCTGTAGATGAAGTTGGAACCATGGGGTTGCATATAACAACTACTTTGGATAAAAATATTCAAAATGCTGCTCAATATGGTTTAAGACAAAACTTAAGTCGTATTCAATTAATATTAAATGGATTTAGCACTGAGCCACAATCAAATTTTGTTAATATTCAAAAACCTGAAGAGTATGGTTTCTATGTAGGCAAAATTGAAAATATTGAACGTATTGAAGATGCAGAGAAAATTAAAATTAATTTTGGAATTCCAACTTGTGTAGTTAACACAGAATCGATTAATCGTGTTTCGTTAATTACGGATTTATCTTTTCGCAAAGGTTTAAAAAAATCAAGAGATGCCTTTTTATCCTCTTTGCATATAGGACAATATGTATTAACAAGTATCAAAAGCATCACTCCAGAAGGAATTATATTTTGCGATTTAGAAGCGCGGCCTCGTGTGCAAGGAGCTGTTATTGTTCTTGATAAAGGTCGTATAACTGCTATGGCAGGTGGATTTTCTTCAAGTGAATACAATCGCGCTGTTTTTGCAGAGCGTCAACCGGGTTCTTCATTTAAGATACCGGTATATTATGCAGCTCAACAACTTGGATGGACAATTTTAGATCCTCTTTCTAACATGCGCGATGTGTTTACATGGCAAGGTGGATTTTACTTTCCAAGACCAGATCATGCACCAAATACTTTAGAAACGACAATATTAGGTGCTGGGGCAAAATCGGAAAACTTAGCGAGTATTTGGATATTACGGCATCTAACGGACAAATTAAATTATGATCAATTTTTAGATTTATTAAATTTTCTTGGAATAACTGGAAATGGAATGACTAAAGAACAATCATTAAGTCTTATAGCCAAAAAATTTAATGCAACACCAGACAATGAATATTATTTAAAAAGTGGAATTTTAGAAAAAATAAAATCAGATCTTTTAACAGATTTATCTGTTCTCGGAAATAATAGATTAAAAGTATTTTTAAGAACGTTACACTTTGGTAATGGTTTTGAAAAACAGGAACAAATAATATCTGAAGACAAGGAACTTACACCAAAAGAAAAAGAGCTTAGATTAAATTTATTGAAAAATAACCTGCTTAGATTTAATAAACTTGCAGCACAAGCAAAAATTGCTATAGAGGCCTTAAAAGATATTAATTCAGGTTCAGCAATAACAGAAGTTGATCGTGGTTTACTTTTATCTTTTGCAAAAACCGAAGAGGGTATGTTGGTATTTCAACCACAAGACCCTTGGAAACCAGAAGTCACATCCACTCTTGTCGCTGGAGTAAAAACATCACCTTTGAGTATTGATGCATTATTATCTTTTATTCGTTCAAATAGTTCAGTATTAATTCCAAGCAATGTTCTGATAGATGGTGTTGTCCCATTGTCATTAATCGATACAATAAATGCAGATTTATCAAAATATTGGAAAAATTTACAAGATGCGTCTGCTTTTGAAAAACTTTTTTGGAATGCTGATTTTAGATATTCTTTAGGCATGTACTATACTGCTAATATGGCAAATGCAATGGGAATACAGCAACCACTTAAGTGGGTACAGTCCTTTCCACTTGGTTCAAATGATGTTACGTTATCCGATCTTGCATTAATGTACCAAACATTTCTAACAGGTAAAACATATCGTTACTTTAATTCTGTTCAACCAAATCAACTTATATTGATTAAGAGAATTGAAGATTCTAATGGCAATTTACTTTGGGAAGCGAAAGCGAAAGAATATCAATTTGCCGATAGTTTTTATTCTGCACCTATTATGAACGTACTTCGCGGAACAGTAACTGCAGGTACAGCATATGTTCTCAATAATGAAATTATTTTACGTTCAAATGATGAAGTGATCGACAAACAATTACAAGCAGCAAAAATAAGGGTTCCAGTCTTTGGTAAAACTGGAACAACAAATGATTATAAAAATGGTACATATATTGGATTTATTCCTTACCCAACTACAGCTGGGGATGTGCTGAATCCTGAAAATGCTTATACCATAGCTTCTTATATAGGTTATGATACAAATGAGCCAATGATACGTAAAGGATATCGTGTATATGGTGGAGGTGCTATTCCGGCTTGGCAAGAGATTGCGTTGGCTATCATTAAAAATCAAAATTTTGCTGAAAAATTGGATTGGAAATATTGGGTAGAAAAGAATGCGCATGCTGTGCCTTTTGAATTTGGTTCAAACTTGAGCCAAGTGATTGTTCCAATTAATTCCGGAATTTCTGTTTCTGCACAAGAACCAGATGATGACAGTTCTGGGCAGAAAAATCCTTATGCCAACGATTATTCTGAAACAGGACAAAGATTATTTAAACTAGCGATAGCAGGTTCAAGTTCAGATAATATTTTTATTCCTAAAAGGAAAGTATCTTTTTATACTCCTGTTCCACCACCACAAAATATAAATGTGAGTGATACAAATGACTCAACTGTTACGTTAAATAATAATAAACCGGTTATGCCTGAACCTATATCAAAACCAACTGATAAATCATCGCATTTGAATAATGATGAAAGCCCACTCAACTCAGCAGATGATGAGGAATTGCCAAAAGCTAAGGTCGGAGCAAAGAATTTTGAAGACGACATTCCACAGGCGCCTCCGTCTTTAAAAAATCATTGAGTGGATCGCATTTTATTTATTATATTTCCCCAATATGAAAGAATTTGTTTAAGTTCTTTCATATCTATAGGTTTAGAAAGATAGCCTTCCATTCCAGCATCCAGACAAACTTGTCCCTCAGCCCCTCGTGCATGAGCAGTCATAGCCAATATCTTTGGGCGTGAACTGCTTTTTGGATATTTTTTTATAATCTGTCGTGTTGCTTCAAGCCCATCCATCTCAGGCATTTGGACATCCATAAAAATTATATCGTATTGAGAACGAGTGAGTGCTTCAAGAACCTCATTACCATTTGCAACGATGTCACAGACATAGCCAAATTTTTTTAAAATATTTGTTATTAATTTTTGATTTACCACATTATCTTCTGCGACTAATATTTTTAACGGAAAAATATCACCAACTTTTTGCTCTTCTGCCTTCTGTGGAATACTTGTACCAGAAAAACTTTGAGTAGATGCTTCTTGCAAAATATCAAATAAAATTGAATATCGATAAGGTTTGAATATATTGCCAAAATATCCATTTGGAATGATTTTATCTTCAGGTGAATAATGACTAGAGTTTTTAAATACGGCGATAAATAAAATCTTATTATCAGAATATTTATCAATTAACACTTCTCTCACTTTATTTTTATCGAAATCTTCAATACTGACTAAAACGAATGTTGGTGGAACTTGTGTAGGTATTTCTTGTGCTTCTTGTATATTTTCAGCTGTAAAAGCCTCTAAACCCCAATATTCGCATCGGAGACGTAATGACTTCTGTAAAATCTTATTTTTCTCTAAAATATAAATCACTTTTTTTTCAAAAAATTTATGAATCGGTAAATTACATGGACTAGGGTCAATTTTATATTTTTCTGAGTCAACGTTTTCTGTAAGTACATTGAAACTAAAAATGGAACCTTTATCTATCTCACTTTTTACACTTATGTGTCCATGCATCATTTCTGTTAATCTTTTAGCGATACTTAAACCAAGCCCTGTACCACCGTATTTTCGAGTTGAGGAATCATCGACCTGTGAAAACGTTTGAAATATTTTGGCAATATTTTTCTTAGAAATTCCACTGCCTGTATCTTCAACGTCGAACATGAGATTGATTTTACCTAAATCGTCGACTTTGGCATTTACTGTAATAAAAGTATATCCATTCTTTGTGAATTTAATTGCATTGTCTGTTAAATGTGTAAGTATTTGTTGTATGCGTGTGAGATCTCCTACGACTTTTAACGGAACTTTTGCATCGATATGATAGATGATTTCAGTTTCTTGACTTGCAGCAGCCGGCGCTAAAAGTTCTAAAACATTTTCGACACAGGAATTAATTTCAAATGGTATATGTTCTAATTCAAGTTTATTTGCTTCTATTTTTGAGAAATCTAATATTTCATTGATAATAACGAGTAGGTTATTACCACAAGCACGTAGAATTTCTAAATACCCTCTTTGCTCTTGATTTAATTTCGTATCGACAAGTAAACTTGCAGAACCTAAGATACCGTTGAGTGGTGTCCTCAGTTCATGACTCATATTTGCTAAGAATTCACCTTTTATCCGTGTCGTTTCTTTCATAGATTCTGAAACTTTTGAAATGTCAATACTCTTTTTTTCCATTTCATCTTTGAGTGCTTCAAGGCGTGAATATTCAAAACGAAAAGCTGTATATGAGTGTAAGAAAGCAATAAGATAAATATATGTTTTTAAGAAACTTTCAACAAAATCAAAAGAGTTATTTTTGAAAAAAATTTGAAAATTTATTAGAAAAATTAAAGGAGTGGTTAAATAAATAATTGCAGTCATCCATGGCTCAAGACGTTCAATTTTTATGTTATAATTTATTTTGCTATGAATAATTGTGATAAAAATTATTATAATTGGAATTTGTTCTACTAAGATATTTAATTTTTTATAGAGTTCATTTTCACTTAAAGATAAAATAACTGTCATCCAGCTAAAAAAAGCTAAAATTGCAACAATTTTAGAAAAGAGTAAATAATTTTTTCTACCACTCTGGTGAACTAAATTAAATAAAAAATAAGTAATTGTAATGATCCAAGCATTTATTGTGTCAATATAAAATATAAAATTATCACTAAAAAAATTCTTTTCGATTGTTAATATATAAATCGAAACAAAGCAAATGATGACTAGTACTCTTTTTTTGATTAAATAATATGGAATTTTCCAAAACTTACTTTCACTGTCAATCATTCACTTATCCTTTATTAAGCAGCTTTTTTATTTCCCCATTTCTTTAATGCTTCGTCCAAAATTTTAATTTGAATTGGTTTAGTTAAATAATCATCCATTCCTGCACTCAAGCATCTTTCTTTATCACCGCTCATCGCATTTGCAGTGAGAGCTAATATTATTGGTTTGGGTTGAATCGAATTATTGGCTTTTATTTGTCTAGAAGCTTCAAGTCCATCCATAATGGGCATTTGCAAATCCATAATGATTATATCAAACTTTTCATTGAGTGCAGCTTGAACAGCAAGAGCGCCGTTTTCAACAAGAGTGACAGTATGTCCCATCTTTTTTAAAATACTCATAATAAGTTTTTGGTTAACAAGATTATCTTCTGCAACTAAAATTTTATAAATTGTTTTATCACTTTCGCTTAAAATGATTTGTGTTTGTTCTGGCATTTTTGTACCCTCTAGTTTAGCATCAGATGTGTTTAAGTCTGCTGGTTTCTTTTGTGGTACCCATTTTTCAATTTTTTCTATAAGCGCTTTAATTTGGATTGGTTTCGTTAAATAATCATCCATCCCTGCATCTAGGCATCTTTCTTTATCACCAGGCATAGCATTGGCAGTTAAGGCCAAAATAATTGGTCTTATTTTTCCTTTTGAATTAATGATAATATTTCTTGTAGCATCAAGTCCATCCATAACTGGCATTTGTAAGTCCATTAAAATGAGATCGTATTGAGCTTGTTTTTCCGCTTCAACAGCAAGTGCTCCATTTTCTGCAAGAGTGGCATTGTGTCCTAATTTTTTCAAAATACTCATGATCAACTTTTGATTTACAGGATTATCTTCTGCAACTAATATTTTGAGAGGATAAGATGTTTCCATTAATAAATTTTTTACAGGAATATTTTGTTGCATATCATTTATAATTTTAATTGTTTCTTCAACTTTAACTTGTGGCTTTGCTTCAAGAATAGATTTCATTGATCTCGCAAGATAATCTGTTTTTAATGGTTTTGTTATTGTTTTATTAGCAATGAGATGAAGATTCGGTGCCGAATATTTTCCTAAATTAATAAGAGCAATTGAAGGTATTTTTCCAGTGGGATTTATTTGATTGCCCTTTAAAAACATACTTGCTTTTTTACTTTCATTTACAATGTCAACAATCAATATTTGAAATTCTTCTATCCCGCTGAGGTGTTGAGCTTCTTCAAAGGTTCTCACTATCTTTGCAAGCATTTTCCATTGTCTAAAGCGACGCATTAAAATATAGCGCATAGTTGGATTTTCGGAAATTGCGAGGCATTTGACTCCATGTAAAAAATCTATATTAAAATTCGTTTGTGGTAAATTTTTTCCAACTTTGCATTTAAGGGTAAAGACAAAACGAGTCCCTTTTCCAACAATACTTTCAGCCCAAATTTTTCCACCCATAAGTTCAATCAATTGCGCAGAAATTGCCAAACCTAATCCAGTACCTCCATATTTTCTCGATATAGAAGCATCTGTCTGAGAATACGCTTTAAATAATTTTTTAATTTTTGTTGCTGGGATTCCAACTCCTGTATCTTTTACTTCAAAAAGCAACTCTACTTCATCCTCGCTGATATTATCGATCAAAGTAACACCAATAAAAACTTCTCCAGAGTCCGTAAATTTAAGAGCATTGTTACTAAAATTTAAAAGTATTTGTCCAATTCTCTTTTGATCGCCAATTATAGAAGGTGGTACGGTTGGTTCAATAAAATATGTAAGATCAAGTCCTTTTTCAAAACTTTTTGGGCTGACGACATCTATTACGCTTTCAACAAGGTTTGATATGTCTATTTCTTCTTTACTTAGAACAATATTGCCTGAAATTAAATTGGGTAAATCGAGCACTTCGTCAATTAATTTCATGAGGTTTTTGCTGCTAATTGTTATCATACCAAGTAAACGTTGTTGCTCGTCTGTTATATCAGAGTTACTTAGCAGTTCTGCATGGCCAATAATTCCATTAACAGGAGTTCTGATTTCATGGCTCATTGTGGCTAGAAAATTTTCCTTAGCAATTTGAGCTTTCTGAGCCTCTATGTGCATCATACTCAGTTCACCCATTTTTCTAGCCAGACCAATAGAAATCTTCTGAATATTTTTAAACTCACATGATAAATAGCTATAGTTTCTTAAACTCATCATGGAATAACATATTAATAGAGTTAATTCTCCTGAAATATTATTTGAGTTAATGCTTGGATTAAATATTTGTCCAAGTTGAAAACAAGCTCCAATAAAGCAAGTAAATAAAATAAGTAAAATATGTGAGTTATTTGCTTTGGACTGTGCGAGATTTTGCAATTCATTAAGTAATATAATAATAGGTAAAAAAATTGCAATGCAAAGTGATACATTTATATCAATAATGAAAAATTGTGATATTAAAAGTGAAGTTATTATTACTATTGTGTGCTTTGTTTTCGATATTGCAGTCCTGTCTTGTTCCAATTTTTCTTCAATTGTCCTTCTTTTTAGAAAAATAATTGATGAATTAAAGGCAATTGAGTACCAAATAAATATATGTAGTAGATTGGTAATTAGGGAATTTTCATTTTGCAATATATTCGAAATCTTTATGATATAAATCAATGAAATAGCGATTATCACAAATGCTAATGAGATAAGGTTTGTTATGCTAAATGTTTTCTTTGAAAAATTATATTTCAAGTTTAAAAATGTGATGATTGTTATAATGACAATAATGCTGCTAAAAAAAATGGCTGAAATAATTATTTCAGGAAGATTATTTAAGTAACTTAAATTTAAAAATAATCCGCATGTAATAGCAAGTGTAGACGTAGATAATATGATAAAATATTTGGTTTTATCTTCGAGTTTATTTAAAACTCGATCTGCTTTGGCAAACATTTTTATTGAATCCTTTTAAGCGTTCAATATTTATGTGCTTTGTATCGGTTTATGCGTGCTATAAGCATGATTTTTTTATGTACTGTTATAATTTTGACACGTTAGAATTTAAAAATTATTGAGGTTTTTTAGCTTGTATTCGATGAGATACAGACGTGAGATATGTTGGAGGTTGTTTTGGATAAAATAATTTATAAATTTATTTTTAAGAATGGCAAAGAAGTAGATTATAAAGTTGATTTAAATCGAGTAGATAGCAATCAACCGACTCCTTCACTTGATAATGTTGATTGGACAGATTTAGATTTTAATAAATGCTCGGTTTGTCCTCTCAGTTCTCAAACTCATAAAAAATGTCCAGCAGCTATCGACGTTCAACAGATGATGACTGAGTTTCGTGATGTTTTGTCCACCGATATGGTAAAGGTTTCTGTCGAAACGCAAAATAGATTTTACTACAAAGAATGCGATGCCCAAACAGGTCTAAAAGCTTTGGTTGGGCTTGTTATGGCCACGAGCAGCTGTCCTATTTTAAAACAGTTTAAGGGATTAGCTTTCTATCATTTGCCCTTTGCTTCCATTGAGGAAACATCCTTCAGAGCGATTTCATCCTATTTGATTAAACAATATTTTATTGCAAAAAATAATGGTGTAGCAGACTGGGAATTAAATAATTTCTCGAAATTTTATGACATTGCTCAAAACGTAAATGAATGTTTTTTTGAACGAATAAAAGTTGCGAGTAAAGCAGATGCAAACTTGAATGCAATAGTGGCTTTTTCTTCACAATCCATGATTTTATCAATTACGTTTGATGATCTGCTAGAAGAACTCAGGAAACAAATGATGGAATAATGCTTACAAAAAATGTTAACATGATTTAAAAAAATTATTAAAGCTCGTTTTAGATTTGGGATTGTATGATTGACAGCTGTGCTCGCTCTTTAAATTGAATAATTTTTTTTACAATACTTTTCAGAGTATTTTTTCTTAAATCGTCTTTAGATTACTTTTAAGCAAAGCCTGTGTTGACAATATAATTTTCACCTTCTTGAATGCATTTATGAACTTTAGTTTGCAATTCTCCTGGTTTTTTTAGAGTGGCTGAAGCCTGTGGACAATTGATTGAGAGCTGTGCTCCCTCTTTAAATTGAAATTTTGAGTGAAAAATAATTCCAGAAGAGGAAAGTTGAGTTATTTTTATATCCAGAACGATTGGCATATTTGTAATCGTAGCGCTGAGATCGAGTTTAGAAGGAGCAGGAGGTGATTGTTTTGCTGCAATAGGTGCTTGTGGTTTGGCTGCTGCTGAAGGGGCGCCGGGGTGTGCTTGTTTCACTGCAGCAGGTGCTTGGGCAGGAGTTGGTTTGGCTGCCGCAGCAGGTGCTTGAGCAGGAGTTGGTTTGGCTGCCGCAGCAGGTGCTTGGGCAGGAGTTGGTTTGGCTGCCGCAGCAGGTGCTTGGGCAGGAGTTGGTTTGGCTGCTGCAGCAGGTGCGTGCGCAGGGGGAGCTTGGGGAGGTGTCAATGGGGGAATTTGTCCTTCGGCTCCACCTACAAGTTTTTTTATTTTTGTTTTTAATACTTGGATATCTACTGTTTTATGGATAAAGTCATCTGGTTTGAGTTCATCGATTTTTGTTTGATCGAGTTCGCCTTTTTTACCACTAAAAAATATAACCTTGATATTCTGAGTCTGTTTTAGTTGATTGATGAATTCTAAAGTTTGGTACCCATCGAAATTTGGCATGAGAACATCAAGAATGACAAGATCAATTTTTTGATCTCCCAGTATTTTTAAAGCTTCAATTCCACTTTTAGCATCGATGGGTGTATAGCCAAGTGATTTGATAATTCCTTTTAAAAAGAGTCGTGTTTCGACGGCATCATCGACGATTAAGACGCTTTTGGCACTCACAACAAACTCCCCTTAAGTTTTTTCAATTTCTATTATTTTATTTTTTAGAACGTCTACTGCCTTTGTTGTAGCAGCTACAATTTTTTCAAATAAAGGCTGTGCATTGTCGAGTTTTTTGTCAAATCCCATATCTTCAAGAACTTGGCAATCTTCTGCCAGTGCTGCTAAGCCAATCAATCGAGAGCTTGATTTTAATGTATGGGCTGAACGTTCAATGACAGGCGCATCTTTTTTTTTCATAGCCTCAGTGAGTTCAGCGACTCGTTCCGGTAAATTCTCTAAGTAAACAGACATGAGCTGAACAATTAAAAGACGATCTGCATAAGCGTCATCACCATTACCGAGTTCTTTCATGTTATTAACGACTTCTTCATCTAAAAAAGGAAAATTTGCTTGATTATTCATAATTATTTTGGAATAACCCCTCTGTATTTAATTTCAACAGTTGATTCGGCAGCTAATTTATCGATTTCAGTAATTTTTTGTTGCACACGTTCAAACTTAGGGTCAATTTTTAATATACTTTGACAAACTTTTTTAGCTCTTTCGTATTCTTTCATAGTAATAAGACATAATACTTTATTAAACATTATTTTGACGTCATTGGGTGTTATTTTTAATGCTAGATTATAATAATTAACTGATTCTTCGAATTTTCCCATTTCTTTATAGCATATACCAATACTATTTAGGAAACTCGGGTTGTTCGGATCTTGCTCATTAGCTCTTTGTAAAAAATCAAGCGCTTTGTCTTTCTTTTTTTGGGATAGGAAATTTCTTCCGACTTGAGCATAGAGTTTCGGATAGACGATTTTCATATTGACTGCGCGCATTAAAAAATTTTCAGCTTCTTCATACAGTTCACAGCGTGTTAAAATATTTGCTGTTTCTTCATAACGCATTGGATTTTTGGGGTTTATATTTATGGCTTGATCAAAAGCTTTTAAGGCTGCTTGTTTTTGATCGGTTGCAAGTAAACAGATTCCATACTCAATATAAGCCTGTACATGATTTTTATTATTCTGCATGGCAAATTTGAGGTTTTTAACAGCATCTTCATTGTTACCCATTGCTCTGTTGCAGCGTGAAATTCCTACAAAAGCTCGAGCTGAGGTTAAATTTTTCATTGAAATATTTTTATACCAGCCAAGCGCTTGTTCGTATTCTCCATTCATATAAAGATCACGGGCAATTTCATAATCAACTTCGATATTTTCCCCTTCTCGGTAGCGCATAAGTGTTTGGGAAATTTGTGTAGAAAGATCTTTCATGACAAAAGGCATTTTTAAAAATCCATCAGGATTTGCTTCAGGAAAGCGGAGACGATCTTCTTTTGATTGTTCAGTTCCTACGATCATAAAAGGAACTCTTTTAATTTCTAAGTTTTCATGCATTTCCATAAGAAATTCATATCCGCCCAATTGGCGCATATCTTTTTCACAAATAACAAAACCAAATTCTTTTTCTTGTAAAAGTTTGAGAGCTTCTCCTTCGCTTGTTCCTTCAGAGACATTCTTGAAACCCAAGGTTTTTAAAGTTTTAACAATAGTCTCACGGGAGGCAGGTGTGTCATCAACAACCAAAAATGTCATATCTGGCGATAATTCAATAACAGTTGATGCCATAAGAATATAACCCGCAAAAATAGAGTATTTTTCTTATTCTATCATAATTTTTTAAAGATGAGGTCAACTGGAGTGTCAACTCCTTTGTTTTTGTTACAATCTCGACAAGCGGGCACAACATTTCCAGGAGTTGTTGTGCCGCCACGTGCTAAAGGAACAACGTGATCCATAGTCAATTCTTTGAAAGGAAATTTTTTTCCACAATATGCGCATATACCTGAAGCACATTTTTGTTGCCACCAGCGGCTTTTCTTAGCAGCTTTGACCTTGGCTTTTTCTCTTTTAATATGTTCTTCGTCTGCAAATATATAACTATTTAAATTCATTTTTTAATCTCAAGCTGCTTTAGAAGGAGAAGGATCTTTATCATCATTTTCTCCTCTGAGTATTTTTGATGTGGGAATCTTTATTGTAAAAATGGAGCCAACTCCAAGTTCAGTTTCCAGTAGCAATTCGCCCCCATGTTCCACTACTATATTTTTTACAATACTTAAACCTAAACCTGTTCCTTCGCCTTTAGGTTTTGTTGTGAAGAAGCTATCGAAAATTTTTATTTTAATATCTTCTGGAATCCCAGTTCCTGTATCACTGATCGATATATATAAATAACCTTGATTAATAAATACTTTAATAGAGAGATCTTTTTTTGCTTGATCTTTCATTGCGTCACAAGCATTGCTCATTAAATTCATTAATACTTGTTCAAATTTATTTGGAAAGCACTTAATAATGATTTTATTGGGATGATTTTCGAGATCATTAATAACATTTATTCCTAAATTTCTTATTTTTTGTTTTACCATAAATAAACTATTTTCAATTAATGAATTAATTTCAATATATTCTTCTTTTTCTGAATGATCATTTCTAGAATAGTTTCTTAGATGATCAACAAGTTTTTTTATTTTACCACAAGCTTTATTTATTTGATTTATATGTTCGTCAAGCTCATCTTTAGTTATAGAATTCTTCTGGGAGAAATCATCTTTTAGATCTTCACATGTGAGTTGTATTATTCCAAGAGGACCTCTGATATCATGCACAACAGTCGCAGATAATTCTCCTAAGGCTGTGAGTTTAGAAGTGTGTAACATTTGTTCACTGAGATAATGGTTTTCTTTTTTTAGGAGAACAGATGATAAAGATCTTCTTACAATTGGTAATATATCTTTTTGAACTGAAAAAGGCTTTTCTAAAAAATTGTAACAGCCGTGCCGAATGGCTCGATTGACAATTTTGTTACTAAGATGACCTGTCATAATAATAATAGGTGCTTCTTGGTTTTTTTCTTTGATAAAGTTAAGTAAACTGAATCCATCTCCATCAGGTAATTTTAAATCCAATAAAAAAAGGTCAATTAATTCTGCTTTATCAGTAATATAATTGCGAGCATCTGCTAAAGTAGATAGAATATGTGTTTCATAATTAAGTGCACTGAATTCTTTGTTTATAACTTTACTAATATACTCATCATCTTCAACTACAAGTATATTGAGCTTAGCTTCATCCATTCAGAAAACCTTCTTATTAAATTCTAAGAGTAATTAAACTTAAAGCTTATCGGGTTTGAGGCTAAGATCATTTAGCGAGATCGTGGGTTGAAAAAAATTGCCAGTGCGGACAAATTCAAACCAAGGTAACAGCTCAGGTTTGCGGTTTGCAATATACTCATAAGCATTCGAGCATGTTTTTGCTATCCAATGTTCAATCACCAATTTCTTCTCTAAATCGGATAAAAGGTGGTTATCGGAACTTTTTTCAAAAAATTCACGCAAAGATTGCAAAATAATTCCAGCACAAACTGAAACGTTAAGAGATTCCATGAAGCCATACATTTCAACTGAGATATAGGCATCTGCATAATCTTGCCATTCTGGTGAAACTCCATGCAATTCGCTGCCAAAAATGAGAGCGATTTTTTTATCTCCTATGAAATCTTTAAAAGCGGTGCTAGCAAACTGATTGCTTGAAAATGAAGGGATTTTCTCGCTATAATGTTTCGCTGTTCTAGAAAAATCCGGTAAGGAAACAAGGACGATTTTATAACCATTTTGCTGCAAAATATGTGCACATTTTTCAATGGACACAAGTCTTTTAGGCATGAGCCACTGACTTGCACCTCTATCAATCGTATCTGCAGTACGAAATCTCATTTCTTGATTGGAATAAAGGAAGAAAAGATCAAGGAAGCCAAACGCATCGATTGTTCTTAATATAGCACTTATATTGTGAGCATGATGGGTATTTTCAAAAACTGTTAATACTTTTCTGCTTCTTTTTCCAGCTACTTTTTCCATTTTTGCCAATCGAGGCTCAGTAATAAAGCCACGTAATGCAGCATCAATTTTTCCAAAATCATTTTTCAGATGCTCTGGAATGAAGTATTGTGTTGATGAATCATAAGAAGCTGTTGGACCCGTCCAAATCATTTTTTTCCTTTCTCCTCTTTAAAAAAAGCGAGGATATTTATGTCTATCCATAATGTAGGTTTATTAACAACAAAAACTTTCGTTCCAGGCAAGCCAGCTCCAAGAGGGGCTGAGCTGAATACAAAAGGATGGTTGCAAGAAGCAGCCTTACGCATGCTTCTCAACAATTTAGATAAAGAAGTCGCAGAAAATCCTGAAGAACTTGTGGTCTATGGGGGGCGTGGCAAAGCGGCTCGCTCGCTGTCTGATTTTCATAACATCACAAAAGCACTGCAAGAATTAGAAGATGATGAAAGCTTATTGATACAGAGTGGCAGCCCTGTTGCTCGCATAAAAACTTGGCAAAATGCACCAAGAGTCATGATTGCAAATAGCAATTTGGTTGGAAATTGGGCTAATTGGGACCACTTTGATGAGCTCGAGAAAAAAGGTCTCATGATGTATGGACAGATGACCGCTGGAAGCTGGATATATATTGGCTCTCAAGGAATAGTTCAAGGAACTTATGAGACGTTTAACGAAGCGTTTCATCAGCATTATCAAGGTAAAAGCAAAGGAAAATTTATTTTTTCAGCAGGCCTTGGCGGCATGGGAGGGGCACAGCCTTTAGCAGCTGTATTAACAGGTGCTTGTTTTCTAGGGGTTGAAGTGGATAGAAAACGAGCAGAAATGCGTTTAAAATCCAGGTATCTTGATGAAATATATGATGACATTGATTCTGCTATGGCTTCGCTCAACAATCATTTGGAAAAGGGTTTAGCTAAAAGCATAGCTATTATTGGCAATGTAGTCGATATTTTGCCTAAACTACTTGAAAGAAAAGATTTTAAACCGAGTCTTGTAACAGATCAAACCTCAGCCCATGATCCAATTTATGGCTATGTGCCTCAAGGATACTCTCTTGAAACGGTCGAAAAATTAAGAAAAACAAACCCCAAGCTCGTTGAAAAAGATGTACTTGCAAGTATTGGGAAACATGTAAATTGTTTGTTGGAATTAAAGAGGAGAGGAGTCCCTACCTTTGATTATGGAAATAATATTAGAGCGATGGCAGAAAAAGCTGGGATTCAAAATGCTTTTCAAATCAAAGGTTTTGTACCGGAATACATTCGCCCTCTCTTTTGTAAAGGCAAAGGACCATTTCGTTTCGCTATGCTGAGTGGGGATAAAAATGATCTTAAAAAAGCAGATGCTGCTCTGTTAAATTTATTTTCAGATTATGAAGATATCCAGCGCTGGCTCAAGGTTGCTTCTGAAAGAATTTCTGTTCAAGGATTGCCTGCCAGAATTTTGTGGCTTGGGTATGGTGATAGATTAAAAGCAGGGTTACTCTTGAATCAGATGGTAAAAAATGGAGAAATAAGTTGTCCCGTTGTGATTGGTAGAGATCATCTTGACTGCGGCAGTGTGGCTTCACCTTATCGTGAAACGGAGGGGATGCAAGACGGAAGTGATGCTGTAGCGGATTGGGCTCTGTTAAATGCATTTGGGAATATTGCCAGCGGAGCTTCTTGGGTGAGTTTTCATCACGGAGGAGGGGTTGGTATGGGCTATTCTCTACACGCCGGAATGGTTATCGTAGCAGATGGAAGTGATGAGGCATCTGAACGTTTAAAACGTGTCTTAACTTTTGATCCTGCTATGGGTATTTTTCGCCATGCAGATGCGGGTTATGAAACTGCACAAAGCATTGCTCAAGAGCAAATGTCTGGTAAAGTTGAAGAAAACTCTCCTCATTATTATCCACGCGCCCTTAAGGGCTGAGGTGAATTATGGCAGCAAAAATTTGGTCTACAAAAAAGCATAAAAAAATTCTTTTTAAAAACTCTCCATGCGTTGTTACGTTAAAAGATTGGGATTGTTTAGAAAATGACAGTCTGTCCCAAAAAGGATTGTCCGTTTTAAAGAATTGCGATGTATTAATTAATGATGGATTTATTTCTGATATTGGTGAAGATCTTTTAAATAAAAGTGAAAACTTAGGAGAAATTGAAATAGTAGATGCTTCTAAATATGTTCTTATTCCTGGTATGATCGATTGTCATAGTCATCCTATTTTTGCAGGTAGTCGGGCAAATGAAACAGTGCTGAAATCTCAGGGTATGACTTATGAAGAAATTTCTGCAAAAGGTGGTGGCATAGTTGCAACAATGAAAGCCACTCGTAAAGTAACAACACAAGAACTCTCTGAACTTTACAAATCGAATGCAAAGGATTCTCTTGCGCGTGGAATAGTTATATTAGAAGCCAAAACAGGATATGGTTTAAATCCTGTGCAAGAAAGAAAAATGCTTGAAGCACTTTATGAAGCTCATTCTGGCAATGATGCAAGCGAATTACCGCTCTTGTGTCCTACCTATTTGGGACCGCATGCGGCAAGTCCGGAATACAGAGGATTAGATAATTATATTCAAGCTCTCGTTGAAGACTTACCTAATATTGCCGCCCTTGGTGAAGAAGCCGTGAAAAAAGGAATATCTTTTCCTTTAGCAGCAGATATTTTTCTTGAAAGAAATTACTTTACCAAGGAACAATCCGAGCGTTGGTTAGGAGCAGCTTTACAGCATGGACTTGATGTTCACATTCATTCGGATGAGTTCTCACGCAGTGGGGGGGCAGAATTAGCTGCAGAGCTTGCAAGAAGATTAGAACAAACAGCAAGTAAAAGAAGACAAAGAGGACGTGTACTGACTGTCGATCACTGCCAGTATTCAACCGAGTCGGATTTAGGTCGACTTGCATTACTCGGCGTTGGGGCTGTTGCTTTGCCAACGACAAGTTTCTTTAGTAAAATTCCATATGTTGATGCAAAACGTTTTAGAGCGTCGGGGATCAAAGTTGCAATAGGCTCAGATTTTAATCCAGGCAGTTCTCCAATGAACAATATCTGGTTCTCAAGTTATTTGGCTTTATCACAATGCGGATTTTCGTTATCTGAAGTTATAGCTGGCGTAACAATAAATGCAGCATTTGCCTTAGGATTGGAAAGTACATATGGCTCGATTGAAATTGGTAAAAAAGCAGCTCTCGTTGCTTTTGATGGAAATAGTGTTGAAGATTTTTTTAGCTCTCTTTTAGGGGATCATGTTCGGCATGTCGTAGTATAAATGATTATATATTTAAAGCATCGATAAGAGGTGAGGAGAAAATTCTATAAGGATCGCATGCGTGTAAAATAGATGCGGCGCGTTCCCAATCCGAATTTTCAACCCCTCCGTTTTTAAATGATGAAGATATTATATTGCGGATCATATTCTTATTTCCCCAAGCAGAACTTTGATTGTAAGCCCAACCCTTTGACCATTCAACACGCACTGTGGCATAAGGCTCGCAATAATTCTTATATATCCATTCTTCTAACTCTGTATAGAAATGATTTGCAAAAGGTGTGCCAGGAATCGTTAAAACGTTTATCCAAATACCTACATCCCATTCAGGGTGGGAATCGACTCTATTAATGGCAGATAAAATTGGTGAAGTATCTTCAGAGTAACAGGCTTTGTCTAAGCCTGTTACTCTAATTTCTAATGGACCATTGATGGGATATTTGCTTTGAGATCTGTATTTTTCAATAAGATAATTATACTGTTTATATAGTTCATTTAAAACTTTTTGAATATTTTCTCTTTTTGTAATGACAACATAACCATTTGCGGTGACTTTTAGTGTAGAAGGCTTGATATATAAAAGTAAGTTTTTAGACCAACCCCATAAATCAAAGCTATTCGAATATTCTAAACCACCTGAGGTTATATAATACATTAATTTTCCAAATTGAGGAGTAATTTTAGTGTAACCAGAAATTATTGATTGTATCATATTAGACATTTTTTCATTGATATTATCTGAAAATGGATAGTTATATGGTGCATTTGTTTCGCGAGAATATTTAGGTTTTTCCTCAGATGTAATGCTCCATACTTTTATCCAAGGTTTATCTGTAAATGGATACCAAATGATTTCCGCTCGACCAGATTTATTTATGAAATGTGAAAAATTAAATTTTGAAGTGATTGGATCACCAAAAATTTCAGCAGCCGGAATTCCTATTATACTTTGGCAACGAATTCTCTGATTTTTTTCAACTCGCAATGTGACTTCTGTAATAAATGCTCTACCAAGATGCACAAGAAAAGCTTGGCATTGAGGGTGAGATCTATGAATTTTTTTTAAAATATATTGCGAGCTTTCATTGTCCCAAACAATTGCTGTTAAGGAATCAATCTGATTACTGAGTGAGCCAAAGTTGTTAAAAGAAGAATGACTGTCTTCATCAATAGGTGACACAGCGCTACCGTGGCCATTTATTGCTAAGACTCCCCCTAAAGTGAGTTCGCCTGGAGCAGGTAAACAGGTCAATCCGAGATCAAATTCTTCTAGTTTAGTAGTCAGAGTTTCCATCGTAATTCCAGTTTGGGCTGTGACTTGGAATGGATATTGGGATTTGTTAATTGTTACATTGTTAAGAAAAAGTTTTGTGTCAACTAAAATAACATTATTTGTGAGTTCAGTATTGTTTGCGATGGTAAGAGGAGACCAATTGTGCTGTTTTCCTTTAGGACGCACTTTATAATTATTTTTTTTCGCCCAATTAATAACCGTAACAACTTCTTCATTATTCTTTGGCGCACATGTCCATAAAGCTTTTGCTTTTAACTCGCCAGACCAATTTTCAAATTTCTCAAGATACACATTTATATTTTGCGGAAAATTAGGTAATGATATGGCATTTGCAAAATTTATTTTTAAAAACGGGATTGAATTTAGACCTGTCCCTATAGCGGCTGCTTTGGTAATATTTAATAAAAATTTTCTACGGGATGAAGTTAATTTTATATTTTTATTTTTCATTATATTTCCTCAGAAATTTAGGGCATCCAGACACAAGATTATAAGTTGTTTCTCGATTTAAAAATTGAATAACTTCATCGCCATAAATGGTAAAATGTGGTTTAAAAACTGTTCCCCAATAAGAAATAACAGCCAAACTATGGCCTTTTATAACTTTATAAAAATCACAAATCTGTGGTAGGGAATGGACCCCAATATAAAAAATATCATTTTTTTCAACTTCAACAACTGTGCCATTTGTAATTGTTAATGAAGATGAGCAAGATTTTCCTGAGTCTTTACAAACCCACATCATATAACCAGCCCCAAATAAAAGATCTATTCGTATACTGCTTTTATTGTCTTTTACAAATTCCTCAGAATAATTTGATTCGTAAGAATAAGATTTTAATGGACAAATAAATATTAAAGACAAAATATAAAATATATAATACTTACTCATATAATCTCCAAATAAATTTTTTGTAAAGTACAGCTAAAATGAATTTTTATCAAGTATTTTTTATGTATTTTATTTAGTTAGGATTAGTCGTTTTTTTTACGAATTCCAATTATTTCAAAATTTTCATCTAGAAATTTAATCAATTCATTTGAAATTATAAAGCTAGCTAAAGAAAAAAATTCTTTTAAACATGGATTAGTAAACTTTTCTTTTTCAATTATTTCCAATTCAAGATTATTAATTAAAGTTGAAATATGGGTTAAATGAAATTTAGATAACCAATTTTTATATTCATGTAATATGAGTTTACCTTGGTCAGAGTTTTCACAATCCAGTAAAATTGAATTTTTATTAGATATATCATTTAAAATTCGATTAAATTCACTTTTATTTTCAAGTATATAAATGAGGCAATTTTTTCTCTGATAATCTTCCTCCATTCTTTTTTGTTCTTTTATATGCTCTGAGATATCCGATGCGCAAACAATTATTTTATCTGGGTTTTTGTCTTTATCAAAAATTGATGAATAGGAAAGTTTAATGCTTTTCTTGCCAAAAATCTCAACTACTTTTGGGAGAGTTTGTAATACTGTATTTATTTCCAAAATATTATCAAAAAATTGTTTAATACTTAGTATGAATATTTCTGATTTATTCATTTGAATTTGTTTGCAAATATTTTCTATTTTTTTAGAGGCAATATTTTGATCAAAAATAAAGTAGCAGGACTTGGAAACAATATCACTGATAACTAAGTTTTTGTTGATAATGAAATATGCATCTTGTATATTATCTAGAATTTCATTCACTTTTGCTTTTTCATTTTGATAATTTAATTCTGAAAAAGTATAATAAGTATTTAAAGTAAAATATATTTCAGCAAATAATAAGTTATTTGTTATAGTCTGATATTCATACAATTGAATAGGATCTTTAAAGTGATTGGCCCATAATCGATTTAAAATTGTATTTAAATTACCGATTGAGGCCATATAAATATCTTTTGGTATCAATCTTATATAATGTAAATATCCAATTTTCAGTTTCTTTGTATAATATTCTCTATCAAATGGACCTGAAAAAATATATGGAAAATAATCTTGATTTATTTTCATCAGGTGCTCAATTTCACCTTGGTCAATAAAATACTTTCTAGATTTTTCATTATTTATGTTAAAATCATAGAATTCATTGATAATAGATTGGATATTTTGCTTAATAAGTGTATGCAATGAATAAGCTTTTATCTTAGTGTTTGCATCTATTCCGAAGGAAGCTTCTAGTGCGGCTATGTCATTTTCTTTGAAGAAATCTATAGCAAAGTCATTAAAAATGACAGTATTTATCATATTATAAAATCCTCCAAACATTAAAAAAACTTTTTTTAAAATCAGAAAATAGGCTTATTTTTTATTGATAAAAATATTAATAATTGCTTCCATAAGATTTTTTTCTTCAAATTTTTCTAGAAAAATTCCGAGTTTTTCGTTCTGCAAATCTCTTCCAAGATTTTCATTTGAAATTGTTGTATGAAATATCACTGGAGCTGATTGTGTTTTATTAAGCTTCTTATACTCTCGAATCATATCGATTCCATTCATATAAGGCATTTCAATGTCAGAAATAATCAAATCATATTTATCTTGATTTTTAATTAATAAATCTAAACCATCTTTCCCATTTTTTGCTAAATCCGTTTCTATTTCATATTTCTCCATAAGTCTTTTTAATAGGAGCTGATAAACAGAAGAATCTTCTACAATAAGTGCTCTTTTATCTGAGAAATTATAATCGGTGACTTTTTCTTTTTCTACTTCTCCAGGGCTAAAGCCGAATGATATAATGTATTTCTCTATATCGAAAATATATCGATAGCATTCTTTCTCCTTAATAAGTCCGCTGACAAAAAGATCTTTGTTTTGTTCCCAAATTTGAGGTGGAGGTAAGATATTTTCATTTTTTTGCATCTGTATTTTTTTAGTTTGATCTACTATAATTCCTACATATATATTTAATATATTGCATATTATTATTCTTTTTTTCGATTTTCTTATTTTTTTTATTTTTGGCGTCTCATTAGAATAATTTTTAATATCACTTGAATTTTGTAAATGCAGTATTTCCAATACAGGAACAGGTATAGAATTCAAATCAACAATAAATTTAAATGGCTTGATATCAGCTGGAATTTGAGTAAATTTGTCGAGTTCTATTACTGAGTAAATTTTTTGAACATTTAAGCAAAAATTAATCTCATAATTTTCATTAATGATTGAAAATGGTAATATTATTATATTTTTATCTTCGTTGATATTTTTTTCATTCATATTAACGATCTCATTAAATTGTTGAATTCCTCTTCGTCTAAAAAATATGTTGGTACATTATTTAAATTGATTATTTGCCCTGGAATTAAAGCGTTTTTTTCATATAGATGCTTTTGAACTTTATCGCATTTTAAAGTAAATAAGTTGTTATTTGAAAATGCTATAGCAACTATCTTTTCTTTGTCTTTTTTCTTTTTCTTTTTACATTCTTCAATTTCTATTACTGGTAGTATTTTTCCTCTAATATTTATAATTCCTAAATGATTTTTTATTTTCTCTGGATAAGGGGCAATTTCGATAGCATCGACTATCTCATGTACATGCTTTATATCTAGAGCGTAATGCATATTATTAATACTTATTTTTACGAGTGTGCAATACTCTATTGTTGACACTTCATTCTGTATTTTCAAACTTGTCAATGATGTATTTTGATTTGAAAATAGTTTATTTATATTATTCATTTTGACACCATTGGCCTAAATTTTTGCCAAAAGACTTTTTTGTGATTCTATCGCATAATTTAGTGAGTGAAATAACAAAGGTAGACTCCCCTGTAGCCAAGATAGAAACACCAGAAATATATGGTAGTTCAGGAGAAATTGATGGATATTCTTTCACGACAATTTCTGCATTCGAGATAAACTCACCTACTTGAACAGCAGCAATTTTTCCAGCGTAGCTTATAATGCATAAAGGAATTTTTTCTTTATAATTGAATATTTCTTTGTCTTTTTTTAAGTGACTATATAAATAATCTTCTATATTAAAGCATTTAATAAAATCATTTCCACGTTTATAATAGGACTCACTTCCATTTTTCACGATTTCATTTGGTAAAACATTTTTAAGCTCAAATACATCATTATTTAAAATAGCAAATTGATAACCATTTGCTTTGGCTATTATCACAGGTACAACAGACATTCCAAGAGGCAATCTTAAAATAAAATCTGTTCCCCTATTAATTTCAGTTTTTATTGAGAGATTGCCACCTAGGCTTTCAACATAGCTTTTAACAGCTTCGAGTCCTATTCCTCTTCCTGAAATATCGCTGATCTTTTCTGCTGTACTGAATCCTGGTAAAAATATTAAATTTAATATTTCATCTTTAGAAGAAATATTTTTAACATCCATTCCTTTCTTAATTGCAGAATTTAAGACTTTTTGTTCATCAATTCCTCTTCCATCGTCGCTGACTTTTATAATTGCTTCATTTGCAATAATTTGCACAGATAGCTTTATAATTGCTTTGGGTGGCTTATTTAAAGATTTACGCTCTACAATTGTTTCAATGCCATGATCCATTGCATTTCTTGTTAAGTGAATAAGAGGTTCTGCTAAGGAATCAAGTATTTTCTTATCAATTTCTATATCTTCACCATCGATTTGTACGATGATTTCTTTATCATTATGCTCATCTAAATAACTTCTAACAGCTTTTTCCATTCTCCGTAAAAGTGTTTTGATTGGCATCATTCGCATAGACAACGCTATTTGTTCAAGTTCGCCAATGCATTTGCGAAGAGAGTTATCTAAAAAATCCCAGTTTTGAAAAAAAGAATCACTCTCTATTTTTTTCAAATAATGCAGATCTACTAGGTATTTCATTTGATTTCTGATTAAAAATATTTCTGATATGATATCAAAATTTTGTTGAACTTTTTCAGCTGTGACTCTTATTATTTCATTTGATGAATTTGTAGCTTTATTTTCAATTTTTTCTTTTACAGTTTTCTCTTTAGAAAAATCAATATTTTTTTCAGAATTCAAATTATCTTGTACTTTCGGATGAGGTACTTCTTCTTGGGAGAAAATGTGAAATGTCTCATTTGAAGTGTTATCTGAAGTATTATTTATTTCAAGATTATTGTTTATAATTTCATTCTCTAAGAAGTCTGAGTATTTGAAAATATCATCGAGTATTTTCCTAGGGATTTCGTCTTCTTTATCTTTATAAACAAGAAGACTGCTTTCAAGTTCATGAGTAATCGATTTTATTTTAAAAAAATTGAGAGTACCGGAATTTCCTTTAATTGTATGAATTGCTCTCAAAATATCTTGAAACCTTTCTTGTTTATTCGATGATTCTTGAAAATTTTCAAGTTTTTTCCGTATCCTTTCGATTATATCCGTAGATTCTTCTATAAATGTTTGGAGCAATTCGTCTTTAAAATCCATTCCAAATCCTTATTTGGTTTGAATGTGTTTTAAAATTAACTTACGTTTGATTGTTCTGATATTTCTTTAATTATTTCTTTAGTATTATTAAAAAATGACTTCAATTCATCAAATCCATCTTTAAAAGAGTCAACCGCACTTTCAATATCTGAAATAGACTCCTGGGTCTTTTCTGCTAATCTTGCAACTTCATCTGCGACAACTGCAAAGCCCTTCCCAGTTTGCCCTGCACGAACAGCTTCAATCGAAGCATTTAAAGATAAAAGATCTGTTTTAGTTGATATATCTCTGATCATAAAAATAATTTTTTCAATTTTTTCGAGAGAAATAGATAATTCATTTACATTATTAGCTGAAGCATTGAAGCTTGTTGAAATTTTATCCATTTTAGCTTTGAATAATTCATAATTCATATAATTTTCCTCGTTTATTTAGTTATACCTACTTCGAGATCCTCAATCCAATCTAAGAAATTCTTTACATTTTCACCCATGAAAACGGATCCGTGTTGTGGGCAAAGAATTTTTGGATTTAATTTGCGAACGCGATTCACCCATTTATTTTTAGCTTTATTAGATGGCATCCAGCGTTGATGGAATTTTTCCATATATTTTATATGTTCTTTAAAATCCTCTACTATAATTGGATAACTGAGCGGCACAAGTGCTGCACCCATATCACCTGTGAAGAGGATTTTTGCGGTCGGATCGTAGAAGTGAAAGTTACCAGAAGAATGGCAATAGTGAGCCGGTATAAATTCATATTTATTACTACCCAATTCTATAGTCGCACCTTCATCTGCTAAATGTTCAAAGTTTTTAAAATATTCGCAACCAAAGTGAGATATAAATCCTGACCACAACCAAGAAAGGTATATTTTTGCATCTGGTGTTATTCCTAGCCATAATGGTAAGGATGACATTATATCAGGATCTTGATGACTGCATAAATACGCTTTAATATTTTTAATATCAACTGTTTCTGACACCGATGTTAAAACAGAAGGGAATATTTCAATTCCGCCTGGATCAAGCAAAATTGACTCATTTCCTGAACTCACAAGATATTCATTAGTATCGATTACGTTGTTATTTTTATCAGGGTCTCTTCCAAACATGATCCACTTACTATTATTTTCATCATGTAATACTGTTCTAAGCATTGTTAATCCACCATGCTAAAGTGATTTAATGAGTCTGCATATTTTCTTTAAAATTAAAAATAATTTTTCTATACAATAAATACTGCTTTCAAATGAGTTATTTAAATTATCAGATAATGCTGATATTGCTGTTTTTTGATTGCCATCTAAGTTGATCGATTCAATAATTAAACTATTATAAGCTCCAAAAAGTTTGTATTGAATCTGTAATATACATTTTAAAATTGCTTTAGCAGGATAAATATGGTTAGAAATTTTTTTAATATCACTTTTCCAGTTTAATTCAATTGCTTTGGACTTTTTTTGTAAATAGTTTAAATTTGATTTATTTTTTATGATGCTAATTGCTCCAGATAATTTACAATCAAGAGAATTTGAGGATAAAACTTTTAAAGTAAAGTTAAATATTGAATTAATTTCAAATCTACTTTTTTCAATAAAATTCTTCATTTTTTTTGATGAGTAAGCGATTTGATTTGAAATTTCGGTATAAATTCGAATGGATTTTCCAGTTTGGGCAGCAGTTACTGCTGCATTCATTGCAATTTCATTCAAATTCTCAGCTTCTTTATCAAGTTGGTTGAATTCTTGTCTAAGCTCTCCAAGAATATTAAATAATTTTTTTAACTGCTCTTGATTGTTATTCATTGTTATCATCCATAAATTTATAAATTCATTGATATTATAAATTTAAAGAAATGATTTGGAGTGAATATTGATTCCTATTAGTCAAAAAAATGTTCTTTTTTTACATTCCATTTGGAAAGTTCTTTAAATCAATCACTCCGCTTTCTCGTACATGTTTTAACGCTGCTGAATATGCTAAAAATATTTTTGTTGTGTGCTCAATTCTTTTTCTTAAAGTTGCATCGGTTGGATTTTCAGCTTCCGAGTGATTTAATACATTCTGACAATCACGAACAATAAGATGTTCAGGTATATAGCATATTCTAGAATTTTTAGAAGAATTCATTCTTAGTTCTGCTATGGGATAGCTCCCACCCATTCCTGCAGAAACGGAGACTAACAAACCTGCTTTGTGACCAATTTCATGAGCAGAGCAAAGCAATAAGAAATTTTTAACTCCAGAGGGAGTCATACCGTGCCACTCTGGTGTTACTATGACAATTCCATCTGCTGATATTAATTTATTAGAAATAGGTTCCCAAATCTCTTTCCATTTTTTATTGTTTCCAATTAAATATTGATCGTCTAAGAGTGGTATTGGATTATTTGCTAGCGAAATAATATCAACATTTGATGCTTTGTGTTGATTGATAAAAACAGACTTTAAATATTTAGAAATTTTTTCAGACTGCGATTTTTCTCGATGACTACCAGATAATATTATTATGTTCATTTTTTTGCCCATATAAAATGGAGATGTAATTATCTCAGAATAGAAAAGTATAATATCTTAAATAAGAAATAAACAATAATTTTTTGTAAAACTATTTTAAAAATTCAAGTAAGGATGGAGTAAGCATTTTTGAACTGGCTTGTAAAGTAAAGTTTACTGCACTTTCTACTCTTTTTAAGTCAAGCGCTGATTTCACCATATCAGCACCTTCAATATTATTTGTATCATTATGTAATTGTGACTCTCCTCTATCAAGACGTTCTGCAACATCTTCTAAAGCAACTCTTCTAGCTCCTAAAGAGGCTGTGGTTGTTATAACTGAATTCATAACGCTATCAAGATCGACCATAGATTGGTGGAGTTTATCTCTGTCCCAATAGAACAAAGATTCATACATATTTTGCAAAATACTTACTAAAGGGGGACGTTTCCCTTCAAGTTCTGCAGGTACATCAAAAACATCTCTTCCATTTACATTAATAGGGCGAAAGCTATCTTCATCTACTTGCACAAAAATAAATCCATCGTCTCCTAGATAATGCCCATCAGGTGAAATTGGTGGTTGTGTTGTTTGAAACCCCCCAAATACATATTTATCGCTATAGGAAGTGTTACCTAAAATAATAACATGATTTAATATTTGCTTTATTTCTGCAGCAACCGCTTTACGAGATGGATCATCATATGTGCTGTTCGACTGTTGGATGGCGAGTTCTTTTGCTCGGATAAGCGAATTGTATATTGAAGAAAGAGCATCTTCTGTTTTTGATAAATATCCTCTTCCAAAATCCAAAGTCTTTCTAAATTGATCTAAATTTGTAATTCTATTTCTATTTCTCAAAACGCGAATTGTCCCAACAGGATCATCGCTTATTCTTTTTAATTTTCTTCCCGATGCTGCTGTTTCATTTACATCATCGGCAATAGCTTTTACATTCCCAATTCTGTCATTTGTCACGCCGTATCGATACATTTCTGAAATTCTAGGTTGAAGTGCCATAACACCTCCTCAAAAAATTATCTGTTACCTCTTTAGATCAAGCACAGTCTTAAACATTTCATCTGCAGTCGTTATGACTCGTGAACTGGCTGTAAATAAATGTTGGTACTTTAATAAATTCGCTGCTTCATCATCTAAGGAAACACCAGAGACACTTTCTCGCTGCGATTTTAGTCGATCATAAACAATTTGTGATGACGTAGCTTCTTCTTTTGTACGTAAAGCAGCAATTCCAATTTTACTGATCATTTTATCGTAAATACCGGTTATTGTTGTTGTGTTATTATCAAAAAGTGGTTCATAAAACAATTTAATAAGTTGATTTGCCACAACGTTGTCGCCAGGTGTGTCAGCTGACATTGCAATTCCAACTGCATTGGGGTTAAACACAATGCCTAAGTCCACTTCAAGATCTTGGGCAGGTTCTCCTGGGCCATTTAAGCCAGCAAAAAAATCTCTTCCATTTAAATTGTGCATATCATTTATGCCAAATCCTTTGCGATGAACTTCATTAAAATTGTCAGCAAATCCTTTTGCAAGTTCATTGAGATCGTCTCTTACCCGTTGAGCATAACGATCACGTATATCAAGCAAAGCTCCCATTTTTCCTTTTGAAATAAAATCTGTCATTTCAAAGAAGCGTTCTTTTTCAAATTCAGAAATTAAAATAGCTGGCATATGAGTTGGTGTATATACATCTTCAATTTTAAAACGTGAAGCTAAATTTCCTTCAACAAGCAAACACTCAGCGGGGCCACGGACAGTTATTTGATCATTTTTGTCATGATAAGCATTGATATCAACTATACTGCCTATTTCTTTTATAAGTTTATCCCGGCGATCCTCTAAGTCATTTACATCTGTTAAGTTACCAGCGCCCATTTCTCTTATTTGGCCATTGAGCTTGGCAACTTCGGCAATTTTTTGATTTACTACAGAAATAGTTTGTTTTAATTCTTCATTTGCATCTGTTTGTACTTGCACAATATTTGCATGCGCGGCATTAAATGCTTGTGCGAGTGATTTTCCATTTTCAATCATATTGATTCTGACCGAAGGTTCTTCTGGGAAATTTGCAAGTTCTCGGATTGAACTCATAAAACTCACAAATCGATCGCGAACGGTTGAGGTTAAATCTGGATTAAAAAAACTTTCAATTTTCTTTAATCCCTCAGCGAGGACTTCTGTTTTACTTTGTATTTGCACTTCTCTGCGTAATTGTCCCTCAATAAATTTATCATGGGCACGTTGAATCGATTGAATTCGGGCGCCATCACCAAAAACATGAAGTCCGTATTCAATAGGCCACTTTGTTTCTAAGTTAACAAGCTGTCTGCTGTATCCTGGAGTTTGTGCATTGGAAATATTATGACCAGTTACGTCAACTCCTGTGCGTGAATTTTGCAGAGATTCACTGCCTAAATTAAGGATGTGGTTTAGTGTTGCTACCATATTATGCTTTCACACGTACAGACGAGAAATTATTACTTTGATGCTTGAGTGATTGTGCTTTGCCTAATGAATCATAATTCATTCCAACTTCAGCCTCGGATTGAAACAGACTCAATGAAAGTGAAACATTCCTTTGTAATTTTTTTAAAACGACTTGATTTCGATATATTCTTGGATAAATAACTTCAAATTGATTTTCGAATTCTTCTTTTATTTTAAAAAACTGTATTTCAAGATCTTTCAACTTCTCATAAGTTTCTGGACTGATAAGAGATTGAATATTTTTTGTATACGTTGAAAATGCTTGAGCAAAAAGATTCAGGGATAAATTATGACCTCGACTGTCAAAAGCAATCATGTAACATATTTTTTTTAAAGTAATAACTCTTTTTTCTTCAAGAGATTGAGAAATTCTCGAGTGTTGATCTTTTATTATTATAATTTTTTCTAATTCAGATAAATCATATTTACGAATAGCTGATTCTTCCTCATCTAAAATAGGTACAATTTCGCCAAATATTAATATTTGCTTCTTTAATATATCGTTAAATTGAGCTATCAAAGATAATAGTTCTTCCATATTTATGTCACTTTATTAATATGTGTGATATTATCCAAAAATTATGCTTGGATCTTTTGCTAATTCATCCCGAATAGCTTCCCTTAAAATCCCATCAGCAATTTTTCCTGAATCAGGTTTATATTCACCTTTATTGATCTGTTCTTTGAACTGTGCCACTTTATCTTCACGAACATCTGGAGTTTCTTCAACAATTTTCTTAGCCATGCTCAATTCTTTAGCGCGTGGTGAAATTTGTACATTTGCTGCATCTTTAATGCTCGGAGCATCTTTTACCTTAGCGTAGTTTGCTTGTGCAGAATTTTTGGGCGCAGCTTTTTCGGCTTTAGCTGCTTCTGGAGCAGCGACTGCATTGGGGTTTGTGATCACTCCCGAACCTTTTACTGTATTTACACTCATGACACTCTCCTTTTTTTAGTGGTTTGCTTTGAGTTTAGCTGCATTTCAAAAAACTTTAGCTGCAAGTTTGACTTTTTGTGTCAAATTCTTTGTGTCTCTAGGGAAGGATGTGCACTTTGAATAAAAAATGCATTCACATCGAAGAATAGCATAAATTGAGTTCATTAAATATTCTTAGATTTTGCAAATTAAAATGTATTTACATACACAACAATAGATTTATCCACATTCAATTTATAAAGTCCTCAAAATTAAAGATTGTTCAAAAAATAATTGACAAAAAGATAAAGTTGAAAAATAACATGTAAGATAATTAACTTCATTAAAGATGTTATGACATGCTACATGTTTGAAACAATTTCGTATGTATGAATTTGACGTTTCTTCATGATTAGCTACAATTCGAGTTAAGTGCATTAGAGGAGAACTGTGATGTCAGGTAGTAAATTTGAGTGTGTAGATCGTCCTTGGCAAAATCATTATGGACAAGGAACAAATTGTGAATTAGAAAATTTTGAATATAATAATTTAGCAGAAATGGTTTCAAAAAATTCTGTTCGCTGGAAAGACAGAACTGCTTATCAAATGATTCTCCCTAATGGAATGGATAAAAAGATTACTTTTGCAGAGACAGAAGCACTTTCAAATTATTTTGCTGTTTATTTAAGAGAAGAATTGAAATTAAAAGCAGGTGACAGAGTTGCTATCCAATTGCCAAATTGCCTTGCATACCCAATTGTTGTCTTTGGTTGTTATAAAGCAGGGCTTGCGATCGTCAATGCAAATCCTCTTTATACCGCTCATGAAATGCAACATCAATTCTTAGACAGTGGTGCAAAAGTTCTTGTTATAATTGATATGTTTGCTGATAAACTCAAACAAGTTATTCCAAATACAAAAATTGAAAAAGTTGTATTAGTAAGTGTTGCAGATCTATTCTCACTACATAAAAAAGTTTTGATTAAATCAGTTTTAAAATATGTTAGAAAACAAATTCCAGTCTGTGAAGTTCATTATGTCCCTTTTGAAGAAACTATAAAAAAAGGTAAGAAAATATTAAAGGAAAATAAAATTGATGTGATTAATTATTGGATAACTGTTACATTGGATGATATTTGCGCTTTACAGTATACGGGTGGAACGACTGGGATCAGTAAGGGTGCAATGCTCACTCATAGAAATATTATTGCAAATATGTATCAAATAATAGAAATGGGAAAATCAAAAATCACAAATGGCCAAGAAGTTTTACTGACTGTTCTTCCTCTGTACCATATATTTGCTTTTACTGTTAACTTAATTACATTTTTTAAAGTGGGTGGAATCAGTGTTTTAATTCCTAATCCACGACCGCTTACAAATATTAAAAAAGCTTTTGAAAAAGCAGATATCACCTGGATTTCTGGAGTTAATACTCTATTTAATGGTCTATTAAATGAAAAATGGTTTGCTGAAAATCCACCTATTCATTTAAAAGCATCTATAGCTGGTGGAGCAGCCTTGCATAAAGCAGTTTCGGAACGATGGTTAAAAGTAACAAAAACGTCTGTTGTTGAAGGTTATGGATTAACAGAAACTTCTCCGGTTGTTTGCTTTAATCCCATAAATGGTGTGGTTAAATCAGATACAGTTGGTGTGCCTGTGCCAGGAACAGATGTTCTATTAATCAATGAAGAAGGTAAATCCGTGCCAATCGGCGAAGAAGGAGAAATAGCAGTTAAAGGTCCACAGGTCATGCTCGGTTATTGGCAGCGCCCTGAAGAAACTTCAAAAGTATTGAAAGATGGCTGGATGTTGACTGGTGATATTGCTGTTATGGATCAAGATGGGTATATTAAAATAGTTGATCGTAAAAAAGATATGATACTTGTGAGCGGTTTTAACGTCTATCCAAATGAAGTGGAAGATTGTATCGCAAAATTACAAGGTGTGGGTGAGGTCGCTGTTATTGGGATACCGAATGAACGGACAAGCGAAGCTGTAAAAGCTTTTATTGTAAAAAAAGATTCAGATTTATCTGAAAAGCAAGTTATTGAGCACTGCAAAAAGTATATCACTGCTTATAAAGTTCCAAAATATGTCGAATTTAGAATGGATCTGCCAAAGTCTCCTATCGGTAAGATATTGCGCAAGAATTTGCGAGCAGAAGAATTGAGTAAACCTCATAACGAGTGAGTGAAATATGCTAAAAAAAGGGATTGTTTTTATTGTTACGACTTTTTTCTGTTCCATTTCTTTTGCTCAAGAAAGAAAAAATACGATAAAAGAAGTTATAATATTTGGTGACAGTCTTTCAGATAATGGCAATTACTTTCAAGCTTCAGCTTCTTCTGCCAATCGTATGCCTTTGCCACCTTACTTTAATGGACGTGCTACGAATGGGTTTGTTTGGTCAGAATATTTTGCAAAATCAATAGATGCAAAACTCATTGATTTTGCTTTTTTAGGAGCAATGACCTCAGGAATAAACGCACGCTATCCTTTTGCAATTCCGCTTTTAACGCAGGTCGAAAACTATATTCCAAAATTAAAAAGTGGTGGCGTGAATCCTGCAAACACTTTATTCGTTGTTTGGGCTGGGTCAAATAATATTTTTACTTTAGATTTTGATAAGCCAATTGAATCTATAAAATCACTTTGGAATTTATCATTTGATGTTGTCAATTCCATTCGTTTACTAAAAGACAATGGAGCATTAAATATTCTTGTCGCGAATTTACCTGATTTGGGCAAGATTGCCTTAAATAATGAAGTTGAGGAGTACAGAAAATTAAGCTTTATGTTGTCTCTCATTTCACGCACAGAGAATTTAGCTGTTAAAACACGCGTTCTAAGGCTGAATGAAAATAAGAAAATCAAAGAATTCAAACTTATATATTTCGATGCTAAAGAGTTATTAGAAAAAATTAGGTTAAATCCAAATCAATACAACATTAAAAATTCAGAAAAAGCATGTTATTTAGGCGTTCCCAGCACTCCAGCAAATCCAAATGTTGCTTGTCAAAATCCACGTGATTATTTGTTTTGGGATTTGGTTCATCCTACAACGCGAGTGCACTGCATAGCGGCCTATGAAATCCAAATGTTATTAGCAAAAGAAGCTCTTGTAAAAATGCCAAATGAAAATGATTTAAAAAAATGCAATTCTATTTAGATTTAAAATTTGGAATATTGATTTTAGTAGCAGCTGATTCCTGTAATTCATCTGCTTTTTTTATATAAATAGCTGTTGTTGATATGCTGTTGTGATTAAGTATTTTTTGAATATTTGCGATGGGCACTCCTTTTTTGTGGAGAACTGTAGCAAGTGTTGCTCGGCAACTGTGTGGACTAACTTTTTTTTCAATACCAATTTTTTGGGCAATAGAATTTATCATATAATAAATAGCTGATTGACTTAATTTTGTATCTTTTTTTACTTCTTGTGCTCTTATAAATAGATAATCATTTTCTTTTGCAAAAGTTCGAATGTCTTTTATATAGTTCTGAATAATTAATGATATTTTTTCATGAAGAAAAACGAAATGCTGTTTGTTCCCTTTTGTTCTTAAATGAACTCTGCTGAATTCATTATTAAATTCTAGATCACCAATTTTAATTTCGCAAAGTTCATTCACGCGCATGCCAATTGCAAACATAGTACTGATTAAAGTATATTTTAAATAAGCTGTCTTATATTTTCTTAAATTCTTTATTTTATCTGGCATTATTTTTTGTAAGTCTTCTTTTAAGTGAGCTATTATCTTTTTTGATTCCTCTTCTGTAAAAGCATTTGTTTTACTTTCATCTTTAATTTTAGGTAAATTTATAAATTTCATTGGATTTTCGATTATTAAATTTCGATTGATATTAAATTCTAAAAATGAAGAGAGTGTGACAAGTTTTCTTCGAATACTTTTTTGCGATAATTTTTTTTGTGAATTTAAGTGTTCATGCCATAAAATAAGTATATTTTCTGTAATATCATTAAGATTTTCGCATTTAAAGTTTAGATATTCTGTAAAAGAAATAAAATTTTTTAAATCATTTAAGTAGCTTCTCTGGGTGTGTGGACTGTGAAAGCTCATTATAAAATGTAAAATTGCATCATGGATATTTTGTGTTAAAGGCTTTTGTGCCCAAAGGCTTAGAGCACTTTTTGTATTATTGAGCAATTCTTGTTGAAATGATTCTTTTGCAACAGAATTAATGGTGACTTTGGATAAAGAATTATCAAGTTGATCTTTCGACATATTGAGGGACTCGCGTGATAAAAAGAGAATCTTTCTCAAAGCAAGAGTATAAATTTTCCGGATAATTTTCAAATATACCCAAGACCATTCCACCGCCACCTGCACCTGTCAATTTCGCTGCGAGAGCACCATTTGATTTGAATTTTTGAATAATACTTTCAATTTTTTCAGTTGAGACACCCATTTCGCATAAATATACTTGGGCTAAATTCAAACAATCAGCTAACTGATTTAGTTTGCCTGTATTTAAGGCAACAATTGATTTTTCTGCCAATGCTCCAAGTTGATTGAGTGCATTTTCAGTTTGTAATGGTTGGGAATTGAGTTTCTCAGCTACATTTTTTACCATATTTGCAGTTTCACCACGTTCTTTTGTGTCAACAAGGGCCAGCCAAAATTCTTTTTTATTATGAATGTATTTAGGCAATTCGCCTTTTGTGAATTCAATCATACCATTGCTTGCAACTGTCGAAGCATCTAGGCCACTTGCTTTGCCAAAATGAAATAAGCAATCTATTTCATTTGCATATTGAATTTGTTGCTGAAAACTCATTTCTAGTTTTGTTTTATTTGCTAAGTTAAATATTTGATTTGCTATTTTTAACAAACACGTGCTGATCGCAGCGCTGCCTCCCATTCCTCCGCCCAGTGGAATATCAGAATCAATGAGAATTTTCTGAGGGCGATGCAATTGGAGAGAATCTGTCACACCACAAAGCATAAGTGCTTTAGAAAAAGCTTTATTCAAGAGTTTAGTAACTCTCTCTTCTGGAATAAATGCATCTCCTCTTACATTTGTATACCAAGCATTGTCCCAATCGGTCACTTCACTTGATTTCTCAGGGCTGAATAAAGTGATGTTGAGCTTTACGTCAGGCAGCGCGAGCGCTATGGCTTTGTGACCATACACAACAGAATGCTCACCAATTAAAATAGCTTTCCCAGATGCAGTTGCAGTTAAATCGATTTGAGTTAAAAAAATCATATGTATCCCTAAAACAAAAAAATAAAATCAATTTAAACTGCTTTTAAGTAGTTCTTTATCAAGAATATTATAATATTCATTTTTTCCGATGAGAAGTCCTCCTCGATATACATTTTTGAAGACTTTAATCTCTCTATTCAATAGTTCTTGTAATTTAGCATGATAATCTCTCAGGATTTCTTTAGCATCTTTATAGAATAAGATGTGTATATTTGGTCCGGCATCTAATGTCCAAAACGCCAAAATTTCATTTATGTCTCGCATTTGAATAAAAAGTGCTATGGCTTTGCTGGTCTCTTCATCAAGGTAACAAGCTTTTGGATTTCCTGTTTGCATGACTGCATGCATCGCAAATGCATCTTCTTCACTGATTTGCTGAACAGTTTCAAAATCAAACTCTTTTAATGCTTTGGTCATTCGTGCGATTTTTTTAGTAACTCCGGCAACCCTTATATTGTGAAAAGGAGAAGTGGAAGCTGACTTATGGCCATCTGAACTTGAAATCTTTTTTTCATTTTCATTTAGGACAAAAACGCAATGTTCAACCTGTTTCCATTTGGGATGAAAAATCATTTCAGATGTTTCAGTAAAGTTTTCATTAGAGTTATTTTCTAATTCCCATTTAATGAAAGATTCTTCAGAACTTTGAATAGCACTGCGTGTAGCAGATCCACTGCCTAAGCGAGCCCACTCTGTAAGCCAAATATGTAGTTCTTCTGTTCTAAGATGTTTTTTGAGCTGGAGAAGATCGGCAATGGCACCAACAAGTGCAGCATAACCCGATGCACTCGAAGCAATACCGCAAGCTGTGGGAAAATTATTTATGCTTTCTATTTTCAAAGTAATTTCATCAGCGAAATTATTGAAAATAGATCGAATGAGAATATCCATTTTTTCTGGAATTGGTACTTCAATATCTTTGTTATTTAAAAACAATTTATTTTTAATTGAAATTGTTTTTTCATTAGTTTCGGGAAGGAAACGACCCTGAGTTGTTACTTTAGTAAAGGACCGAAATCCGCCTAAGGTGTAGCTTAAACTTGAATTGTCTGGGATTTGTTTTCTATTTAAATTTTTACCCCAATATTTTATGAGTGCAATATTACTTGGTGCAGTTGAATAACCCTCATCACCATTTTGAATTTCAAATTTCCCTGCTATTTTTAACTGACATAATTTTTCTTGAATTAATGTAAGTTTAGAAGGTATATCTGTTATAATATTATTTTTCATTTGGCTTGTCCATTTGTAGTAAATGCAAAAGGGATATCAGAATCGTTTATCTTAAAATCCTTTATGAATTTATTTTTATCATATAAAACCCAGAGGCAATCACCATGCCCAGCACCCATTGTTTTATAGGGTATTTGCATATCATTTAATTTGTCGAGAAGTATATTTAAATTCAAATTGTTTCTAGGTAAAAGATTTTGTCTTTGAGCAATTTCAAGCGACATTTTCATCAAGTAGATTGTATTCAAAAGTGAAGAATCTTCTATAAATTTATCTGCAAGCAAAGCATGTTCAGAAGCATGCTTTTCCCTATTTTCTTGTGACTGAAAGCCTTTTACTATTTTTGAGGTGTCAGAGTACACACGTGTTTTTATAAAAAAACCATAGTTTTCAATGCTGTCAGACAGCGTAAAGTTTTCAATAATAGGAATCGAGCTTTCTTGGCGGTTTTGAAAAAGCCAAAGTTGAGTTTTATCAAACGGTATATTTTCTTGGCTTGCTGCAAGTTGAACTGCAACATCATAACAGCTTCCCGAACCTTGAATACAATTTAAGGATTCTCGAACAGCTTTCCAAAACTCTTCGTTATTCATGAAATCTTTTTCGTTAAATAACAGTAGCCAAAGCCCCTTTGATATTCCAGCGATGAGTGCTGAAGAACTGCCAAATCCAAGGTCAGGATTAAATGAATTTTTAATTTCAATTTGTAAGTCTTTATTTTGTAAATTCTGCTTCCACGGGAAAAGTAGGTTCTTAAAAAAATTAAGATCACGGTTATCTTTGGAATTTAGGCTCTCGGTTAATTTAAATTCAAGAGGATTTTCTGTAAAAAATGAGCTTTTTACAGTAACTTTTCCATCAGATTGAGTTGGTTGCAAGTGTATATCTATGTGAAATGTATGTTGATAGAAAGTCAGAGCAATAGCTCTTCCTGAATACAATACGCCGTATTCACCAAAAAGCATGGCTTTTGCAGGGACATAAAAACTTATTTGAGGCATTTCTAAAGTTTTCTTTACTTTTGCGCGTTATCTGTTTCAACCACAGATATGCTTGGGAAATGGTCGTATTTTCTCATCATTTCTAGATTTTTTTCATGCAATGCCATATGCCCTTTCTGAATGCCTTCACACCCGAGTGCACGAATCGCTGATAAATTTTGCGCTAAGCCGACGCTTGCAATGATAGATGATAGTTTTGCTGAAGAGGGTGAACCCATTAATTTTAAGCATGCAGCCGCTGAAGGATGCAACGTGGTCACACCACCTACAGTGCCCACAGCAATAGGAACGGCAATTTCACCTTGTAGTCGGTTGTTTTCATTAATAAACCACTTTGTTAGAGGTTTATACACTCCCGACAATGAAGCGTATGCATGGCATCCAGCCTCTACGGCACGCCAATCATTACCAGTTGCAATGACGATTGGATCTATACCATTCATAACACCTTTGTTATGCGTGGCAGCACGAAAGGGATCGAGATCGGCAAACTCCCAAACCGAGCAAATGCGTCTTGCTGCTTCTTCTCCAGAGTATCCATCTCTTTCAAGCGCATTCATATCAATTTCACATTTGACTTTTGTGATTCTATGGGTGGTTAAATTTGTGAGAATTTTAGAACCAACTGCACAAGGGATAACTTCAGGTAATAAGCGTCCCACTTCTTCAGCAATTGAATTTACGATATTTGCACCCATAGCTTCACAGGTATCGACGTTCACATGCACAACATAGTAGCCAGGTTTAGAAAGAGCTCTCAATTCAACACTTTTGACCCCTCCTCCTCGAGAAATAAGTCGAGGATGGCATTTTTGTGCTGCTTCAATAATTCTTTCTTGAACACTTGAGTCAAAAAGTGCAAATATATTTTCTGATGGGGAAGCAAAAAATTGAATTTGGCATGTGGCTATTGTTTCAGTCGGCTCAGAAATAAAACCTCCTCCGGTGCGTGCAAGTTTTGCTCCATAGCTTGCAGCAGCAACAACGCTCGATTCTTCAACGGCCATTGGTATAAACACCTCTTCCCCATCGATGAGAAAGTTTGTCGCAATCCCAAGTGGCAATGTGTAACCACCAATACAATTTTCAATAAACTTTTCAGCTTGTTCAATATTGAGAGCTCCAGAATTATTTAAATAATGAGCTTCATCCGAGCTTATGATATTGCGCGAAACCATTGCTTGAGCGCGGGACTTAGAATTCATTTGGGCAAAATTTGGGATGCGGCTCGAAGAAGGCATGCCTTGATGAATAATAGGCTTAGCATTGACATCCGTTTGCTTAGTTGTGGTTCTTGCTACGATTTGTTGTGCGTCTTTTACCATTGTTGTTACCTTTTCTTATGGAACTTTCTGAACTATGCGAGAATTTAACTGAGTTAAATTAAGAGCTCCCGCACAAAACATGGTTATAGAAAGAGATTTTCTAAAAAAATTAAGCTCTCTTTCTACCGATTCCAAAGGAGTTTCACCAGCAAGAGGAGATACAGCGGCCTTAAATAAAGGCAAACCAACACCAACCATTGAGGCTCCTAGTGCAACCGCTTTTGCAACCTGCAGACCATTGCGAATGCCCCCTGTTGCAATCAATGGGACATTGTATTGAAGATCGTTTTTCAGTCTAGAGCAACAGAGCAGAGAATCATCGGTCGACATTCCCCAATTTTTAAATAAATCGCCAAGCCTCTGTCCTTCTTTGTCCGATCTCAGACCTTCAATTGCGCTCCAACTTGTTCCACCTTTTCCTCCAACATCTACAGCTGCGACCCCTGCAGAAACAAGTTTCTGATAAGTTTCAGACGATATACCAGAACCAACTTCTTTTATTATAACGGGAACGTGAAGGCTTCTGGCAATTTTTTCGATCTTTGTGAGCAACTTTGAAAAATTTCTTTCGCCCTCAGGTTGGATACACTCTTGCAAAGCATTGAGATGAATCGCAAATGCTCCAAGTTCAAGATCATCAACTAATCTTTTAATGTCTTCAAGAGTTATGCCATAATTTAGACTTACAGCCCCTATATTACCAATAACAAAAAGATTTGGGGCCACTTTTCTCACATCAAAAAGCTTTTTAAATTTAGTATCTTTTATCAGCATTTTTTGGGAGCCGAGTCCCATCGGAATATTGAATTTTTCAGCAGCTAGAGCAATGGCCTCATTGATCTCTTGCCCCTTGTCCACACCACCCGTCATACCAGTCACAAGGAGTGGCATAGCAAACGATTTATTAAGAAAATTTTGAGTTAAATCGAGGTCATTAAAGTCAATTTCAGGCAATGCTTCTGGGATAAAATGAAACTGGGAGAAGGGTTCACCATCGGATTCAATATTTTCCGTTTTACAAATACGAATATGATCGTTTTTCCGGCTCACCATGAGTTCGGGAGTGTCTTCGATATTAGAAAGTAATTTTGAATGCTTATGGTTTTTTATATGCGGCAAAGTAAAATGCTCCATAATATAGGGGAGAAAGCCACAGCAGGTAAACAAATTTACCTTTCAATGACTTAACATACAATTAGCTACAATCAAGAATAAACAATAGCAAAAAAGACTTTAAAATTTTGTCCTGTATGTCGATATATTTACAGAGAGACAAAATTGACTAATAGGTCAGTTTATTTTATGATTTATTAAAATATTTGTAAAATTAGCGTATTGGAGGCATTAATGGCTCCCAAATCAATTGAAAACCCAATTTGGATGAACGAGAGCAATGCAGTGCAGTTCTTTCATGAAAAAGTAGTAGAAGCTCAGGAAAGACAAAGACTTAGGTTGACTGAAAATGTCGAATTTTACATTGTTAACTTATTGTGCGAACAAGTTAGGATGAATGAAAGTGAAGACAGTGAAAATTGTCTTGTCCTTATATTAAAAAAAGCTCTTGAAAGCTCACATGTTGAGAAGATTGCTTTATATAAAAAACTCGCTGACACAGCCCTTTATTTTTCCGGATTTTTCCAAGAGTATTTTAATCGAAAAAGTTTTGATATTAAATATTATGTGAATATGGGTGAATCAGCTTACGGCGAATTATCTCATCTGCTTAAAGGTAAAAATACCTATCAAGAAACTATGTCGCAAATTTATCAAGAGATGAGTAAAAGCTTTACGAAAGCAGTTGAAATTTTATTGGATATATCTGAGCAAACAACTCACCAAGATCAAATAAGATCGACTTTAAGCATTTACGATGCCTGGTTAAACACTGCCAGTGCAAAACTTGAAAAAGAACTTTTAGCCCGCGGTGTTCATCCAATTAAGATCAATTCGCGGAAGGTTCAATAAAGATGTCTTCTCTTAAGCCAAATAAAAAAATTGCACAAGGCTGTAAAGTATCATTAAATATATTAGCGCGTTATTATGGCTTAAAAAGTGAAGAGAATATAGAAGAATTCGTGTTATTTCCAAGCGAAGATATTGATGCCTATAGTGGACAAATTCTTTTTGAAGAAAATATAGAGAATGATGAGTTTTTTATCGGTATTCAATTTGGTCATAAAATCTATCAGGAATTTGAAAATGAGAGTATTATTTCTCTCAACTCTTTAGCTGTAGTTGCAGAAGAAACGAGTCATTTTAAATTGATCACCGACTCTGTTTTAGCAAAATCGAATTTAAGTAAACTTGAAATTGAGACTTTGGGTGAAATCGATCGCTTTTTATGTTTAATGCATTGGAATTTTGAAAATAATCTGCATAAAATTGAAAGGAACTGGCAGAACTTACATCAAATCTGTGATGAAGTTTTTCAGGGTAAACGATTTAAAGAAAATAAAAATCCTTTGTATGTGGATGCTGAAGCTCTCGCTTTTAAGCACTTACGCCAAGCTTTTGCAAAGGAATGGGATTCCACTCATTTTAATTTCGCAATTCCTGATAAGCAAGCCTGCCATTATTTAACAGATTTGAGAAAAATGATTTTAAGAGCTTAGTGCTTTTGCAGATAATTTTATATATTTGTGTGTATAAAAAAAATAATAATTTTAATCTTTTTAATTTAATTTATAAATAATCAACTTAATTTCTTTATAAGAAATAATCAAATTACACTAGGATGATATTAGCAGAACATTAAAAAATTTTTAATTTTTTGATTGACAAGCGTTTATAAAAATATATTTTTATAAACGCTTGTCAAATGTAATTTAATTTTACTTTAAGGGTTTTTTTGTAAATACTATTTAAAGATGTGTTTGTCAAAATAAATCCTCATAAGAAAGTACCAACTTTGGTATAAAGGAAAAGTCGAAAAATGATAAAATTAGACTGCCAATATTATTCTGATTATGAAAAAATTTCTTTTCGAGGTTATCTGGTGCATCAGGAATGCACAGAGATCGATCAAGTACTCGTTATTTATCCCGATGCGTTTGGATTGAGTCCGTATTTTAAAGACCTTGCAAATACTTTCGTGCTAAAAAGATCTTATCAAATGATTGAATGCTTTTTAAATGAAAATTTGAAAGAAAGTAATTGATGGTACTCTATTCTCTTAAACAGTCTATAATTTTAATAACAGGAGCGAAAATAAAATGATTAAAAATATAATATTCGATTTTGGTGGTGTGTTAATTGAATGGGAGCCTGATAACTTATATTTATCTTATTTTAAGAGCAAAAAAGCCACAGAAACTTTTTACCAAGAAACAGGAATCAAAATTCTCAATCGAGAAATGGATAGAGGCCTTTCGTTTGACATAGCCATCAAAACTCTTGTGGATAGATTCCCACACTACCAAGAACCTATTATGTTTTGGAAAACCCATTGGCACAAAATGCTCGGTAACATCATAACCGATAACGTGGAACTCTTACAAATATTGGAAAGGAAAGGTTACAACCTTTACGGACTCACGAATTGGTCGGGTGAGACCTTTCCCTACGTATATTATAAACATGAATTTTTCAGAATATTTAAAGATATAGTTGTTTCTGGTAGAGAAGGACTTATAAAACCAGAACCCGATATTTATCATTTGTGTTTAAAGCGTAACAATCTTCAAGCGAGTGAAACAGTCTTTATAGATGACAATTTTGAGAATTGCCTTGCCTCTCGTGATTTAGGAATAAATGCGATCCAATTTACGGACACAGAAAGTTTAAAAGCTGCCCTAAAAGAACTTGGAGTGAAATTAGTGAATTAAAATTTTTTAAATTATTATATTTATAATTCAATCAATAGATTATATAAATAATTTAAATAGTGCTTTAATTAACAGGTATTTTCCGGAATTTTTATGGATAAAAATAAGGTTGATTGTGGCACTTACTATATAATTTCTATCAACTTTTAATTCAATTATTTTTCTATGACAAAATGGCTTGATTGTGAAGTTTACAATTAAAATATTCTTGGATGATATTTCCTGAAAATAAAAAGCATTTTAGCTTTAGAAGATTTTATGTGTAGATGAGTCAAAATAAAATATAGGTTATGGTTAATTTGATGCGAAGATAAGTAAAAATAAATTTATCCTAGAAATTTGTTTTCATGTGTTAATATAAAAATAAATAGTAAAACTTTAAATTTAATTTTTACTATTTATTTGATTATTTATTTATTGAATGAAATATTTTAAATCGCTTTCAGCAATAAATTGAAAGCAAATAAATGTTTAAAAATATAATAAGATAAATTAAATATAATTATAAAAAATAAAAGTTTAATGTCAGTATTTGTATTATTTAATGCAATATTTCTATATTATAAGTTCCAAAATTATATTTTAATTAATAGAAAATAATAGGAGAGAATATGAAATTAAAAATTATAGCAGCCACTTTGGCTCTTCTTTCGTTAAATGCATATGCTTGGAATTATAGATACAATGAAGCTGATAAAGGTTGGATTATCCCATATTCTGATTCATACATTGGCTCGCAAAGTGACGATTGGAGCTGTGGAGCATATGCTGGGACAAAATTCCTCAATGCCTTTGGACATGGAGTTGGATACAGGACATTTAAAATACATTATTCGCAAAAAATGTGGGGGAATGGAGTTGGTAGTGCTTTCGAAATTGGCAATGAACTTGGATTGTCTCCAAACAGATTGCAGCAAGGTATCAATTTTTATGTCGCTGAAAGAGTCGCTTCAAAAATTAAAAAAGGTATTCTCACAACACAAGATGTAAAAGCAGAAGTCTGGCGTGATTATAGTACATCCGCTATTAAGCGAGAAGTCTTGATTAATAAGAGACCTGCAATTGTTCTGCTGAAAAAATCAGGATTGAATTTGCACTGGGTAACAGTAATTGGTTGGATAGAGTCAGCTGATAAAGCAATTTATGCAGATAGCGATGGCACAATAAGAACTGCTGACTTTTATGAATTTAATAGTATGCGTTTAAATGATTATAGTTATTTAGCTGTTGGAATTTACCCTAAAACTGTGATTACTGGGTCAATTGTTAAATTTAATACTCTAGATTCATTTTTCGATACTTTAGTAAGTGGCTCTGAACATCTTAATTACAAAGTTCCTGTTTTAAGTGAGGTATATAATTTAAATAAATTGGGTGGTGAAACGATTAATTCAATCTTAGGTTATGGAGTTAACGACATAAATGATACTTTAAGAAATTTAGGAATTCATGGGTTAGTCCCTGATTTAACAATCCCTTTATCAATGTCAGATATTGTTAAAATTAAAAATGAGGCAAAAAGAATTGTAGAAAATGTAGCCAATAGTCTTGGCTATCAACATGCTGAGAAAGGAGTGAAAAGAGTTAATAATGAAATAAGAAGATTTTTTGGTTGGAGGAGATAATATTTATTAAAATTAATTTTTACAAAAAATAATTTATATTTAGAAAAAGGGGAATTAAAGACTGTTAATTCCCCTCAGTTTTTGTTAAAAAAAATTAGGAGATTTTTAATGGGATATATTTTAAAATTATTTATAGTAAATACTACTATTTTTTCATTGGTCTCATGTAAAGAGAATAAGACCCGTGAAGAAGGAGAGCGGAGAATAAAAGATTCCGAAATAACAATCTATTCTAATAAAGATCTAAGAGATTTAAGTATTGGCGATTTTATATACGCAGACTTTACTCAAAAATCAATCGAGAATCATAAAGGATTTTTTAGTGATTATTATTCTCCAATTATCATAAATATAATAAGCGGTTTAAGAAGATTAGAGTGTCGTGATATATTTTCAGAAAAAACGCAATGCTATCAAATAACAAGTGAAAATATAGAGTTTAGCTATATAATGGTAGGTTCATTTTATAGAACAAGGGGAGGTATTCTCATTCATGGCAGACCGCAAACTATTCAATCTGAAATTAAAACTTATAAATTTTCTCTTAGTCTTTATAGATGACAATTTTGAGAATTGCCTTGCCTCTCGTGATTTAGGAATAAATGCGATCCAATTTACGGACACAGAAAGTTTAAAAGCTGCCCTAAAAGAACTCGGGGTTGCATATCTTCAATGATTCATGTCTAAAATAATAAATAATTAACTGATATCAAATTTTAAAAGAATTTATTTTACATGAATAATATTAAAATAAATGAAATTTTAATTCTTTATATTTAATTATTATTCAAAATATAAATTTAGAAAATCTAATTAAATATTTATAATATTTCTTATTAAAACGAATTATTTAATGGTGAATAAATATTCTTAATAATTATAAGTATATAATATTAAAGGATTTAGAGCTTTAATTAATTAAAAAAAATATTAATATCATGACAAGGGAGTCGATCTCAAAAAGAATAATATACATTAATATCTTGATTTTAATTTGTATTAGTATTAAATATATGACTGAAAAATCAAGTTTTTCTGAAAGCACTATATAGAGGAAATTATATGATAAAAAATGCTTTATTGATTCTATCTACTTTTGTTACTTTTTATGTTAATCCAAATGCACGGGCTATGGATACTGATATAAATTTCATTTTTGGAACAGCTTTTTTAGCGCAGATATGTCATATCGATTTTAGCACTCCAACGACTGCAAGAAAAAATTGTTCTCCTCTCCTCGGTGCTGGAGGGAATTATACAATAAAAAATAAAAATATAAATGAAACTTTTTGTATTTCAGTATTGAGCTGGCCAATTATTATCCCTGTGCTGACTGAGTATTATTTTAAAATTGATAAAAATGAGAATGCTAAAATTGAAATGTGGGGCGCATCTGTTAATCCTCAATATCAATATTCTGATTCCATATCACTTATTGAAAGTAAAACGATTCCAGCTGCTAATAATTACTGTGCAAATATTCCAAGTATAATATATTAAAAAGTAAAATGCATATTTTATATAACTCTATTTTGTTTTAAGCTTTAGAAATAATCTATTGCTTGCTTTTTAAGATAGATATAGATATTTAGATCTCTGGCGCTATTTATATACTTGGCAGAGGTTTAAATGTCTCTTAAATTCTTAATTTATTTTTTATTTTCGATATCTTCTTCGTCTATTTATGCGAAAAATGAATCGACTGCTCCGAAGCATATTGATCTCATAGGCAGTATAGGATTTAGTTTTTTAAATAACTTTAGTGATTCTTTAAAAAAAATTCAATCAACAAATGGCTCACAGGTTAGAGTTGGCAGTGAATTCAATTTTTCGGGTTTGTATACATTTCCAGAAATAGGAGGTTTTATCACTCCTATTTTAGGAGCAGGACTTCATGGAGTGCACTCATCAAAAAAAATAAACGAAAATAATTTTAATGGCAGATATGTTATTGGTTGGATAAGTCTTGAAGCAAATGCCGGTTTGAAATTTAATATTGCATCTGAAATTAAGTTATATACATTAGCAAATTTTGGTTTTGCGGGTGCCACTTGTATTGAAAATATAGCAAATAAATATTCTAGCAATGCTAAAGTTAAAGATCATTATTACTATGGTGTCACAGCAATAACACTTATGCCTTTAACGGACACTGTTGGTATGGGTGGAACTTTGTCAATAAATAAACAGCAAATGAAGATTTCATATATGAATGATTCTTATAATCCAGCCTCTTTCAAGCAGTTCACAGCTGGTCTTGTTCTTATTTATAGTTTATAATTATTTGAATAAAAATTAATTAAATTAAAGCTTTAAGTAAAAAATAGAATAAAAATTAAATAATTTATAAAATTATCTTGATCTTTGTAACCATAACCTTTAATCAGTATATTGGTTTTATGTTATTTTAGTGAGGTTTAGAATGTATTTAAAGTCTTTGGCATGTGTTCTTTCTTCGGTTGTTTCTGTTTCAATTTACGCTCAAACAGAAAGTAAAGTATCTAAAAATATCGATCTTTTTGCTAATTTGGGATTCTCTTATCTAAATGATATTGTTGAGCCAATCAAGACAACAGATGCAGGAGTCGAATTAGGTTTCTTTGGACTCTACTCTTTACCGAGTTATAAAAATGTGACTCCAGTCATAGGTGGTGGTTTGCATAGCTCCGCATTTAGAAAAAAATTGTCACAAAGTGTTAATTTGCCAAGTGTAATACAAAACGTATTGAAGGATCCTGAATTTAATATTTCATGGGCGAGTCTAGAAGCGAATGCAGGGGTCAAAATCAACCCTGTAGCCAACTTAAATCTATTTGCGCTGGCAAATTTAGGTTATGCATCCAACACTAAAACAACAATTGAATTTTCAAATATTGAAATTGGGAGCACTTCCAAAAATCATTACTATTATGGAGCAACACTCATTGGAACTGTGCCTTTAACAGATACTATGAGTATTGGTGGTTCTTTTACATATAATAGACATCAAATGTCTAGTAATAAAATCTTCGTCGAAGATCTATCTTTTAATCAATATACCACCTCTCTTGTTCTTCAATACAGCATATAATAGGTGTTTTAAATTATTTAAATAAGGTTATTATTTTAAATAATAACCTTATTTAAAATAATCAATTCCTCATTATAAAATTTTATATTAAAAATTTTATAATAACTAAGAAAAAAATTGTTTATCTAGCCAGATTATTTTATAAATTTTATTTAAATAAATAATAATGTAAATTTTATAAATACATTATAAGTAAATTATTGTAAATCATTGAATTTATGAAATAAAATTTAAAAATAAATAAATGTCTTGATTTTAATTCTTATAAATTATAATTCTTTAATGCGATTTGGTTATTTTAAAAATGAGGTATAAATATTATTTAGAGGCTGTATTATTTTTGCTCTTTAGATTTTCTTCTCTATCTATATAAGCACGAATAGAAAATAAAGAATTGAAAATATAAAACAATATTCTTTTGCTTGGTATTTAAAGAAAACTTATATATAGTATTGAAGTAAATATAATTAATAACTTGAGGTGTATAATTTTTGTAAAAAAAGAGAATTCATAATTTGATATACTTTTCGTAATAATATTTTTGTTTTCATCTAACAATAAAGATTTATTTAAGCTTTTTCTGGTTAAATTTTTTAATATCAAAAGTTTTATTTTAAATATCGTTTGTCTAGCCAATTATGATTTGCAGCTAAAATCAGTATACACTTCATGCATAACTTCATAAGTCTTGTAAAATAATTTTCAAATTAAAAATTTAAAATAAATCATTGATTTTATAGACAAAATAAATTTTCATATAAAATATATACATATTTCGCTTGATTTTTATTTTTGTAAAATATAATTATTAATTTGGTTTTTTGTTAATTTAAAAATGAGGTATAAAATGTATTTAAAGTCCGTCGTATGTGCGCTTTCTTCAGCAGTTTCTTTCTCAGTTTTTGCACAAACAGAAAATAGTGAATCAAAAAATATCGATCTTTTTGCTTCTGCTGGTTACTCATTTACAAAAAATTTAAAATTGAAGAATGATACTTTTGGTACTTATAAGCCGGATTCATCAGCTGATTTTGGAGCTGAATTAAGTCTTTCTGCTCTTTATTCTCTGCCTAGTTTAGGAATTGTGACACCAGTTATAGGTGGAGGTCTGCATAGCGCATATACTGCTAATAAAATTGAAAAAGAAAAAACAGAAATATACTGGGCAAGTGCTGAGGCAAATGCAGGTGTGAAATTCAACCCAGTTTCGAGTCTTCAAGTCTTTACTTTAGCGAACTTAGGTTATGCTGGTATTAGTGAAATAAGTGATAAAACTGACAGTTCAAGATTGAAAAATCATTATTATTATGGGGCAACTGTGATTGGTACAGTTCCTTTAACAGATGCAATGAGCGTAGGTGGTTCTGTTGCTTATAATAGACACTCTGCGAAATATAAAGATGATGATACTTCATTATCATTCAATCAATTTACCACTGCCCTTGTACTTCAGTACAGTATATAATAAATTAAATTAATTATTATAAAAAAAAGGATATTATTAAAGTAATATCCTTTTTTTTGCGATAAAATTTTCTATTTCTTCTTCTGAATAATGAATATTTAAGTTTTCTTTTGCTTGATTTTCTTTTCTCCATAAGAACCAAGCTAAAGACTGTTCTTCTAGCCAAGTATAGTTTTCCCTTGAAGGAAGTGGAATTTGTGATTCACAAAAAATTTTTGCTTCTTCATAGGATGCATTTGGGTTGGAATCTAACCATTTTCTAAAATTAATTTTAAATTCATTTTTATCAAACATTTTAATTCACGCCTTTTAGCTGAATATATGAAAATGCTTGCTTATAAATCAAGCATTGTAATTTTTTCGGAAAAAATTTAATCTTCTTGAGTGTGATTTTCAGGCTTTTGTGTAAAAATACATTTAAGCAGTAGATCTGCTCGCAAGAAAAGACCCAAAAAAAAGGATAGACTATGAATCGAGTCACAATCGAGTCAAAATTTGTCAGCAATGATGCACTCTTTGAGCTTAAACATGCCCATGAGCTTAAAATAGCAAAAGAACTGAATAGTTTTTTACTTGAAGTCGAATTTCCTTGGAAAGCATTGGGCAAATCTCTTACCCAATTTGTTGAAAGCATAGTGCAAAAAATACCTTTAGAAGAGAGAATTCAGGGACAAGTGAGTCCACATGCCTATATTGAAAATCGTGATTCCGTAGTGATCTGTGAAGGAGCTATTGTTGAGCCGGGAGCTTATATCTCTGGTCCAACCTTTATCGGCCCAAAAGCCGTCGTACGCCATGGAGCTTATATCCGAGGTTCTGTTTACATTTCTGAAGGAGCCATCGTTGGCCACTCATCAGAATGCAAGGGAGCAATTCTATTACCAAATGCAAAAGCAGCTCATTTTAACTATGTCGGTGATTCCATATTAGGTTATGATTGTAATTTAGGAGCAGGCACAAAGCTTGCAAATCTAAAAATAAATCACAGTAATATCATTCTTCGTCTTGATAATAAAAAAGTCGATTCAGGTTTAAAAAAATTCGGAGCAATCCTTGGCAATAGAGCTCAAACTGGATGCAATTCGGTGACAAATCCTGGAACTATTATGTTACCTGAGGTGGTTTTGTTACCTAATCAAACGGCATTAGGAATACTCAAAAGATAATTACTTCAGTATTGGCTTTTTTATTATTCCTAGCAATATTGCTGTTATTGCAGTTCCAACAGTCAGTGCAAATATAAATCCACTTATATGGACGACAGCATTTGGAATGGGCAGTATAAATATTCCGCCGTGTGGAACTTTTATTTCGATTTTAAAGTACATGGCTAAGGCTCCTGCGATGGCGGATCCAATCACAAATATGGGAATAACTCTCAACGGATCTTTAGCTGCGTAGGGAATGGCACCTTCGGTTATAAATGATATGCCTAAGAGTGCTGTAGAGTTTCCCGCTTCTCTCTCTTCTTTATTGAATTTTGTCTTAAAAAGTTTAGTTGCTAAAGCAGCTCCTAAGGGGGGAACCATTCCTGCTATCATTGCAGCGCCCATTGGTGTGTAAATTTGGCTCGAAATCAAACCTGTCGAAAATGCATAAGCAGCTTTATTTAATGGGCCACCCATATCGAAAGCCATCATTCCACCAATGATTAGACCGAGTATAATTGCGCTTCCATCTTGTAAATTATTTAAGCTTGTTGTTAAAAAGTGCATTAGTCCTGAGACAGGTTTGCCTACAATATAAAGCATAAACAAACCTATAATCAGTGAAGAAAGAACGGGTAGGATAATGACTGGTTTTAAACCCTCTAAGTTTTTATTGAGTTTTATTTTCTGATTCAAAAATTCTGTCACGTATCCTGCTAAATATCCAGAAATAATTCCTCCTAGAAAGCCAGCATCTGAATACACTGCGAGCATGCCGCCAATCATGCCAGGAGCAATACCGGGTCTATTGGCAATGGAATAAGCAATATAGCCAGAGAGTGCTGGAACCATAAGAGGAAAAGCTCCCTTAGCTCCAATTTGGAATAAAGCCCAAGCGAGAGACTCTTTATAAGATTCATCTGATGCATAGATTCCACCTAAGGCAAATGCTAAGGCTATCATCAAACCGCCAGCGGTAACAAAAGGAAGCATATAGGAAACACCGGTCATCAGATGTTTATAATTTTGTTTAAAAGCAAAATTCTTATTTGAAGCGTGAAATGTTTCAGTTTGAGTGGAACTTTCAGAATATAATTTTGCTTCTTTGATTGCGGTCTGAATAAGAAAAACTCCATTATTAATCGCTTGTTTTGTATTAGTCTGAAAAATTTTTTTGTTTTGAAAACGACTGAGATCAACTTTCGTATCAGCAGAAATTAAAACAAGATCTGCTGATTTAATTTCTGCATCATTTAAAGTATTTTGTTTACCAACAGAACCTTGAGTTTCAACTTTAATATTCATGCCTAATTCACTAGCTGCTTGTATAAGTCCTTCTGCAGCCATGAATGTATGGGCAATTCCTGTTGGACAGGAAGTAACAGCGACTATATTAAAAGTCTTATTTACGATTTCGTTTTTTTTCTTTTGTTTATCATTCATTTTGTGATGAACTGCATTCAATAATTCTTGTTCAGTATTATTGAATATTTTTTCAAAGGTTGTTTTATAAATAGGCAAATCATTGAATCTATTTTCTTCAATTTCCTGTCCTACTTGAATAATTATATCTGTATTTTCTGAATTGGGCTCAGTAGCAAAAGATTTTTGTATAATTTTATTCGAATGGATTTCTGAATCAACAGTATGATTATGTTTTAAAGCTGCTTGTATTAAAAGATCGTTAGCTAAAAATGGTTGAATACTATATTCCTGACTCGTTATTATAATTTTTATTCTTGCCATAAATTATTTCCTTTATAAATAGATCACTTTAATAAAGTTACTTTTACCTTTTCTTCATATTTTTTGACTTCTCCTATATTTGGTAGATGAGGACCAATATGTCCGAGTTTTGCAACTGAAAAAGCAACAGCGAGTCTAGCAATTTGTTCGAATTGAAGATTTCCATGAAATCCAGCTATGAGTCCTGCAACAAGAGCATCGCCGGCGCCAACAGAACTGATCGCTTTAATTGGAGGCAATGCTGCATGCAGAGCATTTTTATTATTAATAAATAAAGAACCATTTTCTCCAAGGGAAACAACAACATTTTCGATGCCTTTTTCTTGAAGGGATTTAGCGAATTGTAATATATCATCTTGTGTGAGCAAATTTTTTTGTGCTAATTGCGACAATTCATGTTGATTTGGTTTGATACAATTTGGCAAATATTTTTCTTTTACTGAGAGTGATTCTTTCAGTGGCTTTCCGCTTGTATCAAGTAAAACCCACGCTCCTAATTTTTTTACAATTTTAGTAATCTGCGCATAACTGTCAGCAGCTAAACCTTCTGGCACACTTCCAGCCAACACGACAATTGATTTTTCATTGACAATATTTTTTAAATATTTAAGGAGTTCTTGAAAATGATCGTTAGTCAATTTAAGTCCTGTTAAATTAATATCTGTCGTTTCTCCTTTTAAAATATCGGACAATTTAATGTTAACCCTTGTTTCTCCTTCTAAGCGTATGAAGGAATCTATAATATGTTTGGATTGAAAAAGGATTTCAAAAGGATTTATATTTGCCTTGCCTAAAAAGCCAGTTGCATTTGCTGAGATTCCCCAGTCTGCAAGACAACTGGCAACATTTATTCCTTTTCCTCCAGAGCTTTTATGAAAATTTTGTGCAATGTTTACTTTTCCTAATGTAATACCATTTAAAATAATTGTTTGATCAATAGCTGGATTTAAAGTAACAGTGACAACATTCTGTTTCATAAAAATTCCTTTTCAAGTAAACGTACTTCTTCGGCGCTTTCACAATTTAATGCTTGATGAGCTATGGAGGAAAATTTGTAAAAATTATTTCTTCTAATAAAAGATTTCACTGCATTTATTTCATTTGGATTCATAGAAACTTCGTTGACTCCTAAACCTATTAATAAAGCAGCACCAAAAGGTTCACCCGCCAATCCTCCACACACACCGACCCACTTATTGTGTTTTTTTGCAGCTGATACTGTTTTATGAATAAGCTGTAAAATTGAAGGATGATAGATATCTGCCTGCTTCGATAGGAGTGGATGCTCACGATCAATTGCAAGGGTATATTGAGTGAGATCATTTGTACCTATCGAAAAAAAATCAACATATTTTGCAATTTGATTCGCAATAAGTGCAATGGATGGAACCTCTACCATAATACCAAGTGGAACATAGGGGGCATCTAATTCTTTTCTTATATTTTCGGAGTATTCTTTCAAAAATAAAATCTCTTCTTTCGTTGTTATCATAGGAAACATAATAGAAAGACCATCTGTTTTTTTTGCTGCGTTATAGAGAGCTCTTAGTTGTGTTTTAAGAAGTTCTTTTCTTTTTATAAGTAAACGAGAACCGCGCATTCCAAGAAAAGGATTTTTTTCTATATCTAAGTTGAGATAGCTTACTTTTTTATCTCCGCCTATATCAAGTAAGCGTTTTATAATTGGTAAGCCATTTAGCTTTTCTATAATGGACACATATGAATTAAATTGTTCTTCTTCTGTTGGTTGAGAACTGCGGTCAAGAAATAAAAACTCGGTGCGCATAAGACCGATGCTTTCAGCACCCATAGCAAGTGCTTTTTCAATAGTGCTTGGGTCATTTATATTAGCTGCAATTTCAATAGAATGATTGTCTCGAGTGGTTGCAGGCAGCTTTAATAACACATTTGCTTCTAATTTATCGTGTAAATTTTTTTCATCAATCCACATCTTTGCAGAAACAATATCTTGGTCCGATAAATTAAAATAAATATGCCCAGTGTATCCATCTAAGATAGCTGTCTGCCCATGGTGAGCAAAAAGAAATACATCTTGAGCTCCTACGATAGCTGCAATGCCTAAAGATCTTGAAAGGATTGAAGAATGGGACGAGGAGCCACCCTGAACAGTAATGATACCTTTCACTTTTGCGTGATCCAGTTCGATGGTTTCAGATGGAGTTAATTCCGTTGAGACAATTATACTGTTATCTTTGAGTTCTCTTAGTATGATGTCTTTATTTAAAGTTGGATTAATGTGTTTTAATACTCTTGATCTGACATCAATCAAATCAGCGGCACGAGATGCAATAATTTCGTCCGATGAACTTTTCATTTTGTCAACGATAGCTTGGACAGCATTGTGCCACGCCCATTCAACTCCGTGACCTCCTATTAGATATCGACAGATCATTATAAGAAGTTCTTTATCTTGTAAAAAATCAGATTGTGCTTTAAAAATTTTTGCCTCGCTCTCACCAATGCTCATTTTTGTGTTTAGGTAAAGAAGATTTAAATCATTTTGTGTGAGCTTAAAAGCTTGATCGAGTTTGTTACTGGCATCTGTATATGAGCTAAAAATATCAGGAATAGATGAATTTTTTTGAGTTAACAAATGAATATTTCCAATCACTAACCCAGGGCTGACAGGTATTCCTTTTATTTTATTATGACTATCAATTGGAGTCCAGATTTTATGAATTAAAAATAATTTTTCTCTTTCAAATTCTCTATGTGCAGCAATACTTTCTTCTAAAGAAATGGACTCTATGGCTTTTTTTAGAGCACTAAGTGCTTTTTTTTCATCGCTTCCTTTTGTTGAAATTGTAAATTTATCATTTTTTCTCAAGCCTAAATTTAAAAGATCCACTAAATTTTTGCAATCTGCAATATTATTTATAAAACGTATTTGTATATCTGAATTAAATTTTCGTGCAGTCTCTAACCATAAAGAAGCTGGTCTTGCATGAAGACCGTTCGGATAATCAAGAGTCAATTCATAGGAGCAAGCAAAATCCGAACTTTTAATAGTTATATCTTTAGTATTAATATTTATTACTTTTGATAATGCAAAAGTTTTGAGAAAGTCATGTGGGTCATTTGTATGGATTAAATGATTTAATTTATCTTTATTACGAATTAATCTCGTTATTTTTTTAAGAATTTCAATGTGCTCATCTGATTTTGCTGATATTGCAAAAATAAGTTGAGCTTTTTCACCAGAGTTCCACTCCACTCCGTTGGGTATTTGGACTACAGATATTCCTGAAGCATTTATTAAATATCTATCATTAGACATTCCATGAGGTATAGCGACTCCATTGCCAAGATAAGTATTGGATATTTTTTCTCGGGCAAATAAACTTTCAACATATTTCTTATCTACATAATTTTCATCAACTAAAGCCTTTGCAGCAGAGATGATAGCCTCATTTTTATTGGCAAAATGCATATTTAATTTTATGAGATTTAAATCAATCAAATTTTTACATGTATTCAAAGCATCTCCTTAATAGTGAAGAATTAAAAATTTAAGTTATATTTTTATTTTATTAAATTGCAAATCGATTGAACTTGGCTATTACTTTGAGAATGAGTGATAATTTTAATAATTAAGCTTAGGTTCTCACCTCAACAAAGAGAAACATAACCTAAAAAAAATAATTTTTCATCGAATTTGCATAAAACTTACAAAAAATTTTGCTAAAAAAAAGAGTGTTAAAATTTGCGGTTTTTCTTATAACTATTTCAAAATTATACAAAAATAAGTTTAATATCTTTATAAATTATAAGCATAATATTACAGCATAAATAAATTTATTTTTTTGGTAAGTTTATTGAGCCATTCTATGTGGGATAAATAATTATAATCAATTCGTATAAAATATAAACGATACTAGTTCATATGTATTTAAAAAAAATTGGCCGTCCACTTGTTTTTTTGGAAAGAACTCATATTATGTTAAAAATCGAACTTTTTTTAATGCAGCAGTTTTGCCATAACCTATAGGGGTGCATGATGTCTCAGATTACGCGAATATTGCCAATTGTATCTGTACTTTCAGCAATTTTTGTTTCATGTTCCAACAAAGAAGTTAACTCTCCTGAAATTGCTTCGTTAAAAAATAATTTAACCGAAATGCGTAGTTCTATTTTAAATAGTGATGGTTCTTCTGCAAAACTTTTGCAGGGCTTTAATAAAATGGGTTTTCAATTTTCAGAAAATTGTCTAGAAGGCGGTGATTATGTTCAGCCTAAATCAATTGAAAAATCTATTGTTGATTTTTCTGATAACTTAAAAGAACACGATTTTAGAAAGGTTTTAAATATCGGTGTTTCTGCAACAGTTCCAGTTAAAGGTGTTGATATTTCACCTGAAGTAAAGTTTGCTCGTGAAGCCTCTGCTACAAAATTAAGTCGTACTACAACTTATTCTGTCTATGTAAGATTTGGTGAAAACAAAATTGCTCCGAAAGTTGGTAATGCTTATGTTTTAAAAGAAGGTCTGAGTGAAAATTTTAATGCTGACGGGAAATTGTTTAATCATTATAATTTTATTAAAAAGTGTGGAGATGAAGTTATTACATCCCAACGACTTTCTGCAAAAATACTATTGACTATGAAACTTAATTTTGAATCCAAAAAAGTATTAAATGATTTTCAAACAACAGTTGGTGCTTCTGTAAAGGATATATTAACAAACAATGAGAAAATTGCTATTAATACAAAATTAAAGTACTTGAATGAAGATACTAAAAGACAGATATATTTAAACATTTATGGTTTACAATTGGGTGGAGATCCAAAAAAGTTAGCATCTGTTCTGACGTCAAAAGTAACATGTCGCTTGGATAAAGTAGAGGAATGTCAACCTCTGTTTGATCGCTTAAATAAATATGCTTCTGAAGATTTTGTTCAACAATTAAATCCAGCCGATGTAAACACATGGGCAATCGAAAATTCCTCAACAGTTTCTTATGAGGAACTAAATATAGTTGATAAAGCTGGAAAAGCTTTAAATTTAAGCGTTACGGACGATCCTACTGAATTACTTAAATTAACAAAGCTAAAAAGTGAAGTGAGTCATACAATTTCTAAGCAAATTGATAACTATACTTTAGCAAATTCACTATTAAACATTTCTTACCTTGCGGACAATGAGCGAGAAGGATTAGAAAATATATCGCACTTATCTCATACAAATATTGAAATGCTTCAAGGATTTTCAAGTCAATGCTTTATTAATTTAGCAGATTGCTTAAATAATTCAGCATTTAAGATAAATTCTCTCGTTTCACAATATGATGATTCATTATTAGAAACAAATATGGGGGAATTGATTGCCAAAATCCGCTCACAAAACACTCCACTTTCTGGGCAAAAAGAGCGTTCATCTGAAGATTTTGTTAATTTGAGTCCGGTCATAGAAAAAGGAAAATACTCAAGTTTTTACTTCAAGCTAAAGAATATTGAGAATAATACAATAAGAAATGCGGGCGCTCGTTTCGATTTAAAGTGTAATAAACCATGGTACAAAGGTTTCGATCCTGTTTTATTTGCTTCGATTCATCCAAACTATGAAGTTCTTTCTGACACAGTGGTTATGAATTATAATGATAATTGTGGAGGTAAAGAGTCTGTTTATGTAGCAAATCCAAAAAATATTACTGAAAGTGATTTTATAGTTGAAATATGGGGTAGAGAGTAGTTTTATTAAGTAATTTAGACGAAAAAAAAGGCTCTCAATGAATTGAGAGCCTTTTTTGTGTAAAGCTTGAAATTAGCGAAGAACTGCTAATAAGTCAGCTTTTAAAATATTTTTAGCGACAAAGCGGCCTTTGTAAAACCCACAGGATTCGCAAACTGAGTGTGGAAGTCTTGGGGCAGCGCAATTTGAGCACTTAGAAAAGTTAATAGGTGTTAAAGCGTCGTGAGCACGGCGCATATTACGGCGTGAACGGGAAACTTTCATCTTTGGAGTTGGCATACTAAAATCCTCTTAGTGCAAATTTTAACCTTAAGGCATTGAATTTGCTGCACACATTGTAGGCAGAAATTAACGAATGTGATATCTAGAGAGCATTTTCCCCATCACATCACGCAACAAAACGTCACATGTACATAATAGAGTCAAAGAACTCTGTCAATAGCTATCCAGCGCGCTTGAGAGAATCGTTTTTATTTTCTTTAGAAACGTTAAGTTCTTCATTTTTTTCAGATTCTTCTTGTAAATGCTGATCATCATGCCCCTCTGAGTTCTTTAAATGTATTCTTTTTGCTGAAGCTTTTAGGGCTGCTCCTAGGGTTGATTCGATCAAATCGGTTTCTCTTGGCACAGATTTTCTAATAAATTCAGATATATGCTTAAGCTCAGACTCTTGTAGTTCGGCAGCCTGAACATTATGTTGAAAGTTATGGAGAAACTCAAGAATATAATTAATAGCTACACCCTGTTCAGGATAGGCTTGCATTTTGCCATAATTCTCATTTTGCTCATAGTGATAGCTGGGTTCAGGCAATGGATGGAGTGAAGTTGCTTTTTTTTCATCTTTATCTAAAGATATGATTTCATTTGATATTACGCCTAAATCTGTTCGTGCTTTGCTTGCAAGACGGTGCGCTGACCAATGAAATCCAGCTCGAAATAGATTTTGAGCTAAAAAATGTAATCTCTCCGTGTCTTGAGTGCTTGATTTGTCAATTTTAATATTATCTTTAATAGCTCTATCTTCACCCCAATATTTTGAAATTGTTTCTTTTTTTCTAAATAAGGTTTTCGCCATAGATACAAATAAATTTTTTCTTTTTTTGATTTTTACACTCTGGTTTTGTGAACCGCGCATAATGGCTGTGTATTCAATAATTTTGAGGGCAAAAGATTCAGGGGCGTATTCCATATGCATAGAGGTATTGAACCATTGTCTAATCTGCTTTTCTTTGGCTTCTTGTGTTACCATCGAGGCGCTTTGTGCATGTCCGCCTTCAAATAAATAGTGGGTATAGAGAAGGAGCTGGTCTGTTTTTTCAGCTAAAATATTACCTATGAACATTTCATCACCCGGTACTTTTTTAAGGGTCGGATGAACTTGCTTTAAAAAAAGTATAGTATAGCCAATATCCCAATCCATGAGTTCATAATCTTGCATTTTTCGATTGTATTTTTGAATATGTGTTTGGTGATTTAGTATTTGCTCAATCGATGATTTTTCAAATTCAACTAATAAATGTAATTTATGTGCACACTGCCTTAAGGAGAATGGTAATTCTCCTGAGGATGAGTTTATCCGATCCAAATTCTTTTTGCTTTCGTTTAAATCCCCTTCATAAAAAAATGCACACCAAGCACGCATTATAAGAACTTCATATAAAGCAATTTCATTGCCAATACGTCCGGCAAGATCTGTTATTGTTTCAAGGATAAATGATCGTATTTTTGTTGTAATATTTCTTTCTGCACAAAGAATAAGTGAAAATAAAAGATGTATTGTATTTTCTCCATCATTATTTTCAGTTGTAAATTGCAATGCTCTTACCACTTGTGGAAATAGAATATTGTTATCAATCCAACCTATGCATGAGCGCAGCAATTGAGAAATGACGATACCACGAATTGGTTTTGAGCGTGGTGAGAAAGGTAATTTATCTGATTTTGACTCTGAGCTTTTATCATCACGTATAAAAGATTTAAATAAAAGTTTTAAATTTTTTGACTCTTCTGCATCATAAAATGCTTGTGGATCAATAAGTTTTTTTTGAATTTTGTATAGTTCAAACTCAATAGCAGAACGATAAGTAAAATTTAAACTATGAGGAATATCAGAAAATAATTCAGCTTTTTCTGATTGATGAATGATTTTTAAAAATTGTTCTGTTCTTTTCTCTTTATTTTTAAACTGAGAAGGAAAGAAATTTTTCATAGCAAGAATTGCTTTTCTTTTTGGATTCATTAAATTCCAGCTGACCGCATGATAATATTTTTCAGCTTGTTCAATATTTCCAAGTGATTTAGATAAATCGGCAATATGCTCTCTTATTTTTGGCACAAGCACTGATGCATCGTCAGGCCGATCCTTTTCTACAGATTCCCCCAGCATCTGCAATTTAGTAATGACAAACTCAGCAGAATTAATATCGAATAATTCATCCGAGGCAACAAGGAGTGATGAATAAGCTCCATAAGCGCTCTTAGATAAATCACTCTTAGAGAGATATTCAGATATGTGTATAATATCAAAAAGTGTTGTTTTATCTTGTATATTATTACATAAGTATTCTGACAAAATATAATAAATATCTGATTTTGTTTTTTGACTTAATAAAAGAGATAAGCTTAACCAAATATATTGGTGTTCCCAGTAGTAACAAAGTAACTGCCCAGTTAAAGCATCTCTATTTTCAGAAACTAAACCAATTCTTATAGCAGTTTTCAAAGCGTCATAAGCTAAATGGAGAGGCTCTTTTTTCTTTTCGAGTTCTTCTTCCTCTTCATCAGTCATAGGTTTTACTTCTTCAACGATTACTTTTTCTTCTTCTTTTATTAGATCTTCGGGTTCGGGTGCATTAGCTACAGTATCACTTTTTCCGAAATGATAACTTTCTGAGAATATATCATGAATCATTATTACTTTATTGCTTAATAGTTCTATAATTTCTGTATTTATTTGCAGATCAACCATGGACCATGTAGCAAGAAATCGTGCTTGTTGACTTGTTAAATTGTTGAGTTTTGTTACCCAAAAAGAGCGGGTTCTGTCATCTTTTAAAGTACTGTAGGAAGGATCTTGATGTTTTAAAAGATTTAAATTTTTCTTATTTTCATCATCATTTATATCTTCTTCAGATCTCACTCCTATGACCCATTTAATGTTTTTTGATTGCTTTTTTAAAAGTCGTAGTAAAACGGCGAGAGATGAATTATCTGCTCGATTAATATCATCAATAATTATCATACTGAGTTTAGAAGAATTTAAAACTTTATCAAAAATTTTATCAATATTATTATGTAAACATTCATGTCTAACTTGTATAAGTAAGTTTTTCATACTTTTATTTGGAGTGGTTTTATTATCGCTATATTTAATGAGCGAAGGTAAAACATAAAATACTGAATCTACTTCGCTTCCAAGATTATAAAATAAGGTGCGTAGTTCTTGCAGAAAAAGTGGATTATGAAACAATGCATTATTTAATAAGCAATTACAAAATTCGTCTAAACTTGAAAACGGAACGTTGATAGGACTAAACTTAACCCCATAATAAATTGTATTTTTTTGAGTGACATTCATGCTTGAGTTTAAATTTCGCATAAATGAAAATTTATTTGCCGTTTTATTGCGAGCATCAATCCAAAAGCGGTTGCTATGGTTTTTTGTTTTATTAAAGCAAAACTCAGTGAGAATTTCGGGAACATCAAATTTTTTAAGAAAAATATTTTTATATGAATCTTCATCAAAGTCAGGATTAATTTCATTAAAAAAGCTAGTTAAATTTTGATGTTCTGAGGATTCTCCCAGTCGATTTGCCAACAGCATAATTTCATATGCCATTTCTCTTGCGCCAATGTTTCTTTTTTCAGGCACCGGATCGGTAGCGCGGGTTAAAATATTTTTTAATCGTTTCATAACATCTGTTATGGGATGACGAGTGGTCCATTTGTACCATTTTTTCCCTAAGTTAAAGACGTTGGGATCATTGATAATATACATGGGCCAAAGAGCATTTAATGCAGACTGTTTTTCAATGGAAATGATACCCAAATCATATGCCATAATGGCTGCCAAACTAAAAACTTCAGAGTTTTCTTGATAACAGCCGTCTAAAATTCCTCTGGCTTCAGGGGGGAGCCAGTAATTTCTATTAATGATATCATTTGCTTTTGAGAACTTATCTTCGAGGTTATGGGATTGGTAAGGAAGAAAGTGAGCATAACCTCCATCAAGGAAAGCGACTTGGGGTACCTCCTCTTTTTTATCAAAAAATTCAGAATCATAGGTTTGTTTTAAGTCAACGGCACTACGGTCTTTTATTAAAATATTTTGCGGTTTGATATTACCATGTAAAATTCCTTTCGCGTGATAGTAAGATAAATTTTCAAAAATTCGCACCCAAAGCCTTAAACGATTGCGGAAGCGTATGATTTCCTCTGGTTTTAATGGAACTTCTTTCGCCAAATTTTCAGCAAGTGTCATTCCTTCAATCCATAGCGAATAAATCTCGATTTCATTTGTTTTTAAATAAAATTCCATATTTTCACCATATTCGATGAAAAAGGTCTTTTTAATTATTTCGAGATTTTCTTGTATTTTTAACTTAATTAAGCGAGATTTTCCAAGATTGAGAACACGAATCGTTTTTTTACGAAGTTCATCAGCTCTTTGCATACGCGAGATCACTGTGCTGGTTTTCGCTGAAAGTGTTCCAACTTTATCAACGCCCGCATCATCTCGTTGAGATATTTGTGCAATGAGTTTTTCGTTTTCCATGCTACCCCGTAAAACATTCTCACTTTTTTCCAAATGATGTATCGGCGTAAAGTTTTTGTTCCATAGGCGTGTTACAAAAAAATAAAAATCAATATAATTGTAGTTAAACTCAATGTCATAAACTGTGTGAGTTGTAAGCTTTGGAGGCAAAAAAATATGGGTGATCTGGCGTCTATTAGTGAATTTCCTGAGCAAGCTTCGTGGCTTGAAATCAGTCAAGCAGCTATTGTTCATAATATTGCCATTTATCGAAATTCTGTCGACTCCAACGTGTTATTGGGTTGTGTTTTGAAAGGAAATGCTTACGGACATGGGCTCATGCAATGTCTTGAAATAATGCATGGATATATTGATATTATCTTCGTTATCAATCCTATCGATGCGTTTAAAATTCGCAAATATGAAAAAGAAAATGATTTGACTCAAAAAAGGGTTGTGGTGCTTGGGGCAATAAGTGCAGACGAAGCAGTACGTTGCGCTCGAAAGGTCATTGAAGTTGTTATTGGAGATGAAAATTGGTTGCATAAACTTCATAATTTAAAGCGATCAGAAGAAGACGCAGGAAATGCCTATCGCCCCTTAAAAGCACATATCCATATCGATACAGGGCTTGGGCGTGAAGGTTTCACAGTCGATAATATTGCTGAAAAAATTGATTTTTTAACAAAATTTAAGGATCTTATTCATATCCAAGGGGTAATGTCGCATTTTTCAAATACCGAAGATGTGACGGAGCAATCTTATGCATATGAGCAATTGGCTGCTTTTGATAATGCTTTTGCACAAATAGAAAAAAAATTGGCATTGGCTTATCCTTTAGAACGGCACTTTGCTCAGAGCGCAGCTTCTTTAGTTTTACCAAATGCTCGCTATGAAATAATGCGTGTTGGTATAGCGTTGTATGGTCTCTGGCCCTCTATTGAAACGAAATTGTCAACTCGAGTGGTTTTACAGGATTTACCTAAGTTAAAACCAGCACTTACATGGAAGTGTTTGAGCCAAAGCATTAAACATATTCGTGAAGGATCCTATATTGGATATGGTTGTACGTTTAGAGCAGATCGAGATTTGCGTGTAGCGCTTTTTCCGCTTGGCTATTATGATGGTTATCCAAGACTTTTATCGAATAAAAGCTACGTGCTCATTAATGAGATGCGCTGTCGAGTATTAGGTCGAGTGATGATGAATCATATAATAGTTGACGTGACCGAAGCGACAAGCGATGAAACATCTGTGGTAGCGACACTGATTGGTTCGAATGGAAAAGAGTCTATTTCTGCAGAAAACTTAGCGGATTGGTCTCAAACTATCAATTATGAAATTGTGACGCGCATTGGATCTCATCTTAAGCGAGTGGTTGTGGATTAGTGAAAACAAGTTTTTTTAATTATGAATTGCCAGAAGAATTAATTGCTCAGGTTCCTTTAAAGAAAAGAGAAAACAGTCGTTTATTGGTTGCTCGTTCTTTAAATAAATCAATTGTTGATAGCGATTTTATTCAAATAGCTGATGAAATAAATAGAGTATTTAATTTAAAAAATAAAAACCTAAAAGCTTTGTTAATTGCCAATGACTCAAGAGTTTATCCGGCTCGTGTCAGAATTCGGAGAAAGACAGGAGCTAGAGGTGAGGTTTTTTTACTTGAAAGGGGAAATAAAGATTTCTATCGCTGTTTACTGAGACCGAAAAGTAAAATCAAACAGGGAGAAATTCTTTATGCTGATCAAGATGAACTTAAACCGTTATTTAAAGTTACGAGTTTATCTCCCCCCCATGTTGAAACAATCGATTCTTTGCCCTTAGATTATTTATTAGAACAATACGGAGAGATGCCTTTGCCTCCATATATACAACGGGGAAAAGTAGATAATAAAGATTTAAAAGAAATTGATAAAGAACGATATCAAACTGTATATTCTAATAAAATGGAAATAGGGAGTTCTGCAGCGCCAACTGCTGGATTGCATTTTACTCCAGAAATAATTCAAAAATGCACTGAAAATAATATTGAATTTGCATCAGTTACTTTACATGTTGGTTTGGGAACTTTTCAACCTGTACAAACAGAAAATGTGCATCAACACAACATGCATGAAGAACATTATATCGTTTCTAAAGATGTTGCTGAAAAAATTACTTTGTATTTAGAAAATGATTGGCCCATTATATTCGTAGGAACAACGGCATTAAGGGCTGTAGAAAGTTTTTATAGAGCAGTGTTTCCAGAATTTAATAGATATGAAATTAAACAAAAAGCTAAAGATAAAGAGTTAAATAAACATATATTGAATTTTGCTGATAAATGGCATGCGACACGTATTTTTATTCATCCTACGCATGAAAATGATATCGTTACTCCATGTGTTGGCAATGCAATAATAACGAATTTTCATCAACCTGAAAGCACGTTAGCTATGTTGATTTCGGCACTTATGGGTTTTAATTTCTGGAAAGAAATTTATTCTCATGCTATTTGTAAAAAATATCGTTTTTTTAGTTATGGAGACTCGAGTCTTCTTGTCTTTGGAGAAAATTTTTAAAAATGTTAGCAAATAGAAACTTAATTGAATTTTCGTTACTTAAATCAATTGAACTAGACAATTCGTTTAAATCAGGTGCATACGACACTGCAGATTTAAAAGCAGAAGACTTAGAAAATGAATTTTCTGTTGCTGTGGAAAAAGGTGCCGCTCTAGAAGAAGAAAAAAATCTTGTACAGAAAGTGGGTCCACGCATAACGAAGTTGAAATTTGGTGATATTGAACTTGAAACTCCAATTTTTATGCCTGTTGGGACTGTAGGCAGCGTAAAATCTCTTTCACCAGAGGATGTTTATTCCATAGGTTATAGGCTTATATTAGGTAATACTTATCATCTAAATTTAAGACCTGGAATGGAGCTCATGCGTGAATTTGGTGGATTGCATGAATTTATGCGTTGGCCAGGTGCAATTCTCACCGACAGTGGTGGTTTTCAGGTGATGAGTTTAGCCAAAATTCGTAAGCTCAATGAAGAAGGGGCTACATTTGCAAATCATATTAATGGAGCAAAAATTACCTTAACACCAGAAAATGTTGTTCATATTCAAGAAGATATTGACTCTGATATTCAAATGGTCTTAGACGAATGCACTTCCTATCCTGCAACACATGCAGAAGCCAAAGCGAGCATGGAGCGTTCTATGCGTTGGGCACAGAGGGCTCGAGCAGCACGAAAAAAGTTGAACAGAGCTCAATTTGGAATCGTGCAAGGAGGGATGTATGCAGATCTTAGAGTCAAAAGTATAAAAGAATTAAAGAAAAATGACTTTGAGGGTTATGCAATTGGTGGACTTTCCGTCGGTGAGTCTAAACGGGAAATGAGAAGACTCCTTTCGGCAACAATCCCATTTATGCCACATGATAAACCTCGTTACCTAATGGGTGTAGGAGCTCCAGACGATATTATTGATTCTATCATGCTTGGAATTGATATGTTTGACTGTGTTATGCCAACGCGAAATGCACGGAATGGAAGTGTGTTTGTTCGCTCCAAATCAGCTGCCAATGGGAAAATTCAAATTAAAAATGCAGCGCATAAATCGAGTAAGGAACCATTGGATTCGGAATGCGGCTGCTATACTTGCAAAAATTATTCTCGTGCTTATCTTCGTCATCTTTTTGTTGCTGAAGAGCTTTTAGTTTTTCGTCTCCTGTCGATCCATAATCTACAATTCCTTTATGATTTAACCGAAGAGATGAGAGAAGCGATCCGTCAAAGAAAAATATTCGCAGAACTTCCTCATATAAGAAAGAAGTATGCACCTGGGAGTGTTTAGGCATGGGAGAATTAAAACAGACATCGTATGATCATGTAAATAATGAAAAAGCTTTGTCTGTTCCAATTGGTGCACATGAAGCGCAAAATTTTATGAATGAGGTTATAAGAAATTCTTATTCACGGAAAAAAGATTCTATTCATAAAATAGAAATAAAAAAAAGGTGGTTTTGGCTAGGTTTTATAGGTGGAATTTTTATTTCTTGTTTAGGAATTTTTTTCGTTTTTACAACTGTTTATTTTATCCAATATTCAATTTTTGAAAAGCCAAATTTAATTTATAATAAAGCCATTTGCGAAATTAAATAAACAATGTTAAATTCCAATTTTCTTAGATAACTAATGAAGGGAAATTTTTATGAAAATTTATAAACGTTCGCTCAATATTGCTGTAAGTTGTGCGTCCGCTTTCTTATTTATTGCTAGCTGTACTTCTTCAAAATATGTAAAACCCGAAGTGATAGCTAATTCAACTAAAACTTTAAAAACACCTGATTGGGTTCTTAATCCTGAAATTGTATTGGAAGAGGGTGGTAATTTTATTTTTATCCATAAAATGTCTTTAAGTGGCACATCAAGACCTGATGCTTGTATTTCTATGGCTCGCACTCAAGCAGTGGGAGAAATGATGAAGTATATTAAAAACTCCGTTACATCTTCAGGGCAAGTTGAAGATTTAAATGCTTCTTCTGATCCTTCTATGTCCTCATTAACCGCATTTTTATCTCAAGGGAATATTTCAGGGGCAAAGGTAACAACGACTTATTGGGAACAAACCATGGAAGCAGATGATACCGGAGTCAGACCCGTAAAAAAATTAATGTGTGCAGTGCAAGTTTCTATTGATAAATCAACTCTTGAAAGACAAATGAGAGAAGCGATCAATGGAGCTCCTGGAGGAAATCCTGAGATTCGCCAAAAACTTTTAGATGCTCAAAAGAATTTTATTGATGGTGTAGGCAAGAAAGAATCAAATGATAAATCATCTAATTAAATATTATTATAATTAATTTTTATTTTATTTAAAAAGGTGTTTTATGTTATTAAAAAATATAATATTACTATTTTCATCAATATCTATTTCTACTCTCGCTTTAGCTCAAACGGATCCTTGTTCAACCCTTGCTGACATGCAATCAAAAAATAATGAATCCATTTTTGTTGGATTTGGTGCTGCAGGAACACAAAAGGAAGCGGATCAAAATGCACAAATTGATTTGGCAAGAAATATTAGACAAAAAGTAACCTCATCCTCAACTGTTAACGAAACAAATACAGACGCAACATTAAATTCTACTTCAAAGTCTGTTGTATCAGAAGTATTAATAGGTGCAAAGGTCATTAAGAGATGTCCTCATACTGATAGCTTTTCTTCAGTTGTGACATTGGATCGCAACATGTTTGTAACTTCATTAACAGAAAAAATTTCTACCAATTTAAAAAAAGCTGTTAATTTAAAGAAATCACTTGAAAATTCAAAATCTGAAGAAGTATCAGCTAAACTTATTGATGATGCGAAAAAATTCTTAAGTGATTATCAGGAAAATTCGGAAAGTGATTTAGAGCTCTGCAAAATTTATAAAGGTTGTAAAGATTTAAAAATCGATACAGCTTTTCACGATCTCGCTGAAATCGTTGCAAAAGATGGAGATAAAGATCAATATATTTTCTTTTCAAGTAATGATGATATTACAAACGGTTTGAGAGAAGAATTGATTTCGTTAATTGAAGCCGATAATATAAAAGTTATGGATGGAAATGTTATTGAAAAATCAAATGATCTTAAACCTCATGATGTAAAACGAAAAATCATTGGAAACTGTAAGGTAAAAGCAGGTACAAAAATACCTGGTTCTGAAGACCGTGTTGTTGAAACAAAATGTACAGTCGAAGCATATATAGGTAAGCAAAAGAAATTTAGAAAAGTATATAGCTGTAAAGCTGTAGGTGATAATGATTTTTCTAATGAAGATGCGGTAAACTCTTGTTCAGGCAGATTGCAATTAGAATGAACTATAGATTTATAATTCCTTTATAGCGCAAAAGCCGAATAGCATTTAAAGTTACAATTACTGTTGCGCCTGTATCCGCTAAGATCGCCATCCAGAGCTGTGTTCCACCTACAATGGTTAAAAATAAAAAAATAGCTTTTAAACCTATAGAAATTGAAATATTTTGCTTAATATTATTCATAGTCTTTCGAGACAGCTCAATAGTTTCAACAATGGATTTTATCCCGTTGCGGGCAATTATGATTTGCGCAGTATCTACGGCAACATCTGTTCCTTTACCCATAGCTATGCCAATATCGGCAGCTGCAATCGCAGGCGCATCGTTAATCCCGTCTCCTACCATGGCAATTTTTTCAGTTTTAGCAATTGATTGAATACGTAAAAGTTTGTCTTTGGGTAATAACTCTGCAAAGATTTCTGCGTCGAGCCCTGCGGCTATCGCATTTGCAGATATAGTATGATCCCCAGTAAGAATTATACTTTTTACCCCGATATTCTTTAATTTTGCGAGTGAAGATTTGGCATCGGCTTTAAGTTCGTCAGTTAGAGAGATGAATCCTATTGCATTTTTTTCTTGAATAATTGTAGTGACAGTTTTGCCTTCAGATTGACACTTTTCGATAAGTAAAATCTGGTCATAGGTTAATAAATTATTTTCTTTTGCATAGGCCGGAGAACAGATTAAAACTTCTTTGCCATCTACTAAAGCAGAAGCGCCAATTCCTGGTTGTGTTTTTCCATTCGCTCCTTCGACAATTTTAATATTTTTTTCCTGCGCATACGCTAAAATTGCTTTTGCCAGAGGATGAGTTGACTTTTCTTCAACTGCGGCAGCAAGTTGTAAAATGAAATTTTCATCATGCCTAAAATTGTGCACAGCATGAACTTTAAGATATCCATTTGTCAAAGTGCCAGTTTTATCGAAAGCGACAGTCGTTACTTTACCAATGAGCTCAAGAGCTCCCGCATTTTTTATTAATATTCCAAGTTTGCTTGCAGCTGTAATACCAGAAGCAATTGCTGAAGGAGTTGAAATAACCAAAGCACAGGGGCAACCAATTAAAAGAATAGTCAATCCACGGTAAATCCATTCAATCAATGGGTAAGAAAAAATAAGAGGTGGAAGAACAGCAACTAAAGTACCAATTAAGAGAATTAGAGGGGTATAAATTCTGCTGAATTTTTCTATGCTGCGCATACTGCGAGATTTTGAACCTTGAGCCTCTTCTACCATTTTAATCATGCGTAGTATTGTATTGTCACTACCTTGACGAGTGGCCTGAATTATTAAATACCCATCTGTACTGATTGATCCTGCTACCACATTATCTTTAACCGATTTGTTTATAGGGAGTGACTCTCCAGTTAATAAAGATTCATCGATAAAGCTTGTGCCAGAGTGAATAACACCGTCTATTGGGATTCTATTTCCGGGTTTAACTTCTATTAAATCCCCAGGAATTATTTCATGAATTTGTATATTTTTTTTCTCACCATTTTTATCTATACGCAAAGCATTTGCTGGTAATAAAGATGCTAGAGCTTGGATTCCTGAGCGCGCTCGGCGTGCTGTATAGCCTTCTAAAGTTTCACCAATCATAAATAGAATAATGACTGCGGCAGCTTCTTCTGCCGCTCCTATGGCGATTGCCCCTATTGCTGAAATTGTCATTAATGTTTCTACGCTAAAAAGATATCCAACTTTTGCCATAACATATGCTTTTCTAGCAACTGGTAAGAGTCCTAGAAGTGTTAAAATTATAAAAGCACCTAAGCCGAATTTTTCTGAGAAGGCTTCAATAAAGGATGAAATTAAAAATCCAATGGATAAAAAGAGAATAGGAAACCAAATATTTTTTTGGAGTAAACTAAAAAGAGAAAATAAAATTTTATTTTTGGGAGAAAATAGGGGGTGAGAATTATTATTATTATGAACATGTTCAAGTATATCTAATTCATTATTATGTTTTTTCTCATTATGGCAACAGGATTTGTTTTCATCTTGTTTTATTTCGAGTGGATCACTTTTAATTAATTGGAAACCTAGTGAATGGATGCCTTTTTCTAAAATCAGATTCGCATTTGATCCTTCACTTATATGTACAATTAATTGAGCATTCGTATAATTGACTTCTGTTTTTATAACACCTTTTATTTTATTACAAAAAAGTTCAATTTTATTTGCACAACCAGCACAATCCATGCCTTTAATTAAATAAGAGAAAATTTTAATATTGACCATTGCTTATTGTCCCATCGTTTATATTAAAGAAATATTTCATAACTTTGCTTTTGCGTATATTTCTTGTTAGGTTATTATAGGGTAGGGGGGTATATAATGTCAATGGTGAAGCAAAATCCAAAAGGACAAAAACATATAATTACTAATAAAAACAAACTATTAGGAAGAATAAGGAAAATTAAAGGGCAGCTCGAGGGAGTTGAAAAATCGTTGGGCGAAGACGCTGACTGTAAAAAAATTTTACATATTTTAGCATCTATAAGAGGAGCTTTGGGAGGGTTAATGGCAGAAGTCATGGAAAGTCATATCTTAGAACATATTGGTGAAGAGAAAAGAGAGCCTTCTGTTAATGAAATACTGATGGCACAAGAACTTGTCGATTCAATTAAAGTATTTATGAAATAAATAATAATATGAAAAGCAAGTTTTTTTAGAAAATTAACTGTAAATTTTATTTACACAGGAATTTTATTATGTTAAGTATAAATATCTTTTAATCAATTCTCTATATTGGAACACAAAATGAATTATACTGTCTATAATAATTTACCTGATATAAAAAATGCGTATTTTATTGCTCCAAATGCTGATATTATTGGCAATGTTAAAATTGGCCGGGCATCGAGTGTCTGGTTTGGGGCAGTGATTCGAGGTGATTCTGAAATGATTCTCATAGGCGAGGAGACAAACATCCAAGACCTCTGTGTTTTGCATGCAGATGGTGGAATCAATGTTAACATAGGTAATAGAGTCACCATAGGCCACAAATGTATGATCCATGGTTGCACCATAGGCGATAACTCTTTAATCGGCATAGGGGCAATCGTTTTAAACAATGCAAAAATTGGTAAAAATTGCATGGTAGGAGCCGGGAGCTTAGTTCTTGAAAATACGATTATTCCAGACAACTCGTTGGTTGTGGGTTCGCCTGCAAAAGTCAAGCGACTTTTAACGGAAGAGGAAATAAATAAAATTACTCAGAATGCCATAAATTATAAAAATAAAAGCTTACAATACAACAAAATGGAACAGCCCCGCTTAAATGTTGTGAATTAGATATTTTAATTTTATAATATCTCTAAAAGTTCTTTGATATTTTTTTTTCATTATTTAAATATTGCAATGATACTGATTTAAAATTTATATTTAATTCCTTAATTACATCAAATTTTCCTGCATTTAAAAAATCGATGATTTCATTTATAGTGACATATCCCTTTGGTTTTGTAGATAAGCTAAAACCTTGTCTAAAATGAATGAAATTTTCAAATGCTTCTAGATTGTGAGCTAGATGGTATTGAGGGAGGGTCTCTTTTGACTTTGATTTTAATATATCCACAAGTGTTGGAACATTTATCTGCAAATCTTTAGCAATATTTTTAATTATATTGTCAAATACTACTTTGCCAGTCACTGAACATTTAATTTCATCAATGGTTGAGTCAAGTAAAGATGATTCGGCTTCAAATTGACTTTTACAGTTAAGATTGAAAGTATTATCTATTTTTGTTGAAAAGTTATAAGTGATTGAGTTTTCTGATTCATATTTTTCTTCATTTAAACGGTATAAAAGTTTAATGTCAACAAGAGATTTTTCCTTGCTTTTTTTAAATATTTCTTTAAATAAATCAGAATTTTTCACTAAATGTTTTAAAGGAATAGGGATTTCTTCGAGATTTATATCAGCTTTTTTGAGATCAAAATTATTACGTAAGAAATTTATAGAAGTAGTAAAAATTGCATTTTTTTCTTCTTTTGAATCTTTATTGAGGTTCAATTTGGCGAATTCACTAATTTCATTCGCAATTCTCGAATCTAAATTTAAATAGTCAGGGATGTTTATGGCAAAATAGACTTTTGCTTTTTTATTAAAAATAATTTCTGTCTCAAAATCAATTGAACCATTATCATTATATGTAGAAATTGAATTTGCTTCGGCTGATTTTAAAAAATAATTTACCAGTTCTGAATATCTTTTATGAATTTTTAAGTTGAATTTTTTTTCTAATTCCTGCAATGTTTTTTTAGATTTGACTCCAAAATACTCTTCTCTTGTTGAGAAGAATTTCGAATTTATTTTTTTTATATCAATTAAATTATAATTTTTTGCAGTATAATTGATTTCGAAGTTGTTTTCTTTTGTAACTGAGTTGACCTCAATTTGATTAGAATGCATATCTTTTGGATAAGTTTTATTATTTTCATGTATCAAATTTAAAAGTTGTGCTCGTTCTGTAATAATTGTTGTTGTCTCATTTTCGCCAAAATGTTTTGTATTCTGCACTTCTACCCAGTGTTTAAATTCAACGGTTTGTGGATAAAAAATTCCGTCTTTTTTCTCTATATTTGTTGCAATAATATTTTCAATTGTAACAAATCTATTTGCAGACTTATCTTTCAATTTAACATCAATAAGCTCAATGCGTTTTGGTAAATCTGAATTGAGGGTTGCTGGGAAGGAAAAAATTTTCCCTGTTAATTTTTTTTGGGTAAGGGAAAAGTCATTGTAATGATATATAATTTCTCTTATTTCGTATTCTGCATTCAGCGATTCTATGCAATTATTTGTGTCATATAATATTTCAGAAATATCATTTTTAAAAAGATTCTCTATTAAATAATTTTCGGGTTGTGATTTTATATTCTTTTCACTTTCGGGTAATTGAATTTCGGCATTCTGTGCAGTTGTGCATGTAATGCTACAAAAACTGATAGCACTTATGACAGTTATACTAATAAGTGATTTGACTTTCGAAAATTTCATTTCAGTTCCAATCAATTAAGAATTTTAGATTTCAAAAATAACATTTTTAATATATAATAAATTTAATAAAAGTAAATACTTTATATAATATTTTGTTTATTTATTGTATTTTAGTTAATTAAAATTTTGCTAGATAAACAATCAAATTATGCTTAAAAGAATTTGTAGGTATACAATTTTTAATTAATATCAGAAATCTTTTAGTGCTTTTAGCGCAGGAAATAAATGCTGAATTTCAGAAATTTTTAAATTCCCAAAAACTACTCCGTTTAATGGTTCACTTGATTCAATAACAGGAATATTGAGCTTAAATTGAAGATACTCACTTAAGCCATCAATTAATGTTCCACCTCCAGAAAGAAGAATTCCTGTATGGTAGAGATCTCCAACAAGCTCGGGTGGAGAATTTTCAAGTGTTTCTTCAACTAAATTTAATATTTGATTTGCAAATATTAAAAGAATTTTTGCAATTTCTAAATAATCGAATTCTAGAGTAGATGGAAGTTTTGTTCTTAAAGAGAATCCAGGAATTTTTGTTTTGTGTGATTTTTGTAAGTTTTGTAAGCTAGTTTGTTGTTTAAGAAGTTCTGCAGTATTTTTTGATATGAGAAAGTCGTAATGATTTCTAAAATACTGAATAATTTCTTGACTACAACTTTCACCCCCTTTGCGAACGGATTTAAAATTGACGGTTTCACCCATAGAAATAAGTACCGACTCTGTTATTCCACATCCAACATCAACAACCAATTTTCCTTCGGGATTCCAAACATCAAGTCCAGCTCCGACAGCAGCTGCAAGAGGCTCTTCGACAAGTAATATTTCTCCACTTCCAACAGCTCTGGCCACCTCAAAAAAGGCGCTTTTTTCAATCTTTGTCGAGTCACTTGGGACGGATATTATAATTCCTCTTCGCTGAATAAAAGTGTCTTTAATAAAGCTTTTTCCACCTCTAAGTAACTCTTTTATAAGAGTTTGCGCTAAAGATATATCGTGAACCATACCATCCGCTAAGGGGGTTTTCACTTCAATAAAAGAGGGTGCTTTACCTTGCATATGCAATGCCTGTTTCCCAACAGCAATTTGTTTTTCCCCATTCCTTGTATCATATGCAATTATACTTGGCTCATTAATTAAAATTCCTAAGCCTTTTTTATATATGAGCGTATTAGCTGTCCCAAGATCAATAAATGTGTCATATATTATTTTCTTGGAGATAAAAAAATTGAACATTTTAGATTTCCCAGTTCTTTTAACTTAAGATAACTCATATTATAGCAAAGAATACAAATTGTATTTTCAAAAGTTGATCATATGACATTATTCCAAAAACTCAATCGTTTTCGGAATAATTATCTTGAGGGGGTGTTTCTGGTAATTTTAAAAAATAATTTAAAAAGTTCTAGATAATAAAAATTAAATTAATTATCAATGCAATATTAGGGAACGAAATCGCTCCACAAGGTTACATCAAGAAAGTCTGAAAATGCATTCAATGAAGTTGCATTTAAAGAGAATTTGATATTTTTATGAGGAATAAAAACTCCTGCCTTAAAATAAGATTCAAAAGTTCTTTGGGCAAAAACTTTGGAAAATATTGGAGGTTGTATAGCAATAGTTCTTAAAAATGCAGCTGAATGTGTTGTAATTGTTTTTTGAATCAATTCATCACGTGTAAAAGAACCTTTTTCTTTTACAAGTTCAATTGCTGTTGCTAACTGGATTCCATATAATTCTATTTCTGGTTTAACGATTCGAGATAAAAATTCTAATGAATTTAAAATAGAATTTTCTTTCGAAAGAATGATTAAATCATTTTCAATTTTTATAAACTGCAATTGAATAAAAATATTTAAGCAAGATTGAGTTATTAACTGGCTTGAAGTTTTACTATCCCAATAAAGATCATCTTGCCAAATTCGGCGTATTGACGACATTTTTCCTTCAAGTTGGTCGACATGGTATTGATTTTTTTCGCTAAGAAGAATAGCTGCAATAATACCAAACGGAGCAAGAATATGAAAGATAGTGCCTCTATACCACCATAAATTCATTTCCTTTTCATCATTTCTTGTGAATTCAAATTCATTATTGTTATTCTTTATTTTTTTCATCAACGACCAGCGTTCACCTGCATTAAATATTTGATTAGCTAAGTTGATAATCGAGTTTGAATCATTATCAGAAAGTATAATTTCGGTGGTCGAACTTAACGCACTCTCTGAGTCATTATTTTGATAATGGCTCATTAGATATGAAAGAGAATTATCTGCATTTGAACTGGTTGATATCTTCCAATTCAATGGTTTAGCCAATGAATTAATCAAATAATGTAGTAATATCACTTGAAATTGAAGACTTTTGTATTGAATACATTTTTCTTGTGATGTGAGAAGGCATGCTGCTAAAAGAGAAGTATCAGAAGCCGTCGCTGCTCCATTTATTTTTTGATTCACTCTTTTTGATAAATATTTCACAAAACCTTGAACTTGTGGATCTCTTGCGTCAAAGTTTTCAGGTAAATATGTTAAGTTATCAGGCAATGCTTTTCCAGGATCAACATGAAATTCTGAATTGGATTCTTTTTTTATTTTCTCAATATATTCTTTCCAAATATCACCGATGCGCAAAGGATCTCCAAAAGAAACATCGACACTGCCATAATTGGTAAATATTTTTCTGACACCATTTAAAAATTGTAATGCATTTTCTTTTTGTTTTTTTGCACCCTTCAATTCCTTCGCATATGTATCGTCTTCCATCACCTTATCATAACCAAAATAAACAGGAACAATATAAGTATTTTCTGCTTTACGCGTAAGTATACTTTGAACACAAATACTTAGCATACCAACCTTAGGTTGAAGTAATTTTCCTATTCGACTTCTTCCTCCTTCATGGAAAAACTCAACTGGAAAACTATTTTGCAAAAGAAAATTTACATATTCTGTAAAAGTATGAGCATAAATGCGGTTGCCTGCAAAACTTCTTCTGATAAAAAAGGCTCCTCCCTTTCTTAGAATAGAACCAATTGGCCAAAAATTTAGATTTATTCCAGCTGCAATATGAGGAATAACAAAACCTTTTTTAAATAAAACGTAAGAGAGAAGGAGATAATCAAAATGGCTTCTATGACTTGGCATCCATAGAATTTGTCCATCTTTTGCAACTCGTTCAATATGCTCAAAATTACGAACACGAACACCTTCAAATATTTTAGTCCAAATAAAGTCAAAGACTTTCTCGAGCGCACGAATTGTCACGTAATTATAATTTGCACCAATTTCGCGAATGTATCGAACGATTTGTTGTTCTGTTTTTAATGGATTATCTGAAGATTGAATGAAATTTTTTGTAGATTGGCTGTTTAGAATCCATTGACTGATTTTTTCATTATCATACAAAGCTGGGCCAAATGCTGCAGCCCTTTCTTTTGCAAATTCGATATTAAAAAGTCGCCGCATTTTTCGTGCATTTTCATACTCTATTTCAATATTTTCATTGTTATCTTGGGTGGTTATGGCAGTTGTTGTTTCAGTTTTATTTGTTTCAAAATTTTGCAGTTCTATGAGAGGGGAATGAAATATTTTTCCGAAAGAAATATTGACTTCACCACGATGCAGCGCAAGCATAAATAATTTTTGTAGACCATTCCCTGTACCATCATCAGGAAATAATGAACGTAAGAAAAAACTTTTTTCATGTCTCTCTGGTGCTCGACTCCAAAAAATACTAACAGGAATAAATATTAATTTTTCACTTTTAGCACGTGGATCATTGCGAATAAGTCGAACAAAATCACTTAAAAAATTATCTCTGGAGGAGTTGGAAAATATAAGTGAACTTGTTTTAATCGCCATGAGTGCGGATGAGCGAAAACGTTTTGGTTTTGCTTCTAATGTCACTTTTTTTAGTGCAAATTCATTGAGAGCTTTATTCAATACAAGCGTATCTATGATAGACATTCTTGGAAGGACATAAACTACAGATTTGTTATTCAGGGTTTCTTGTATACTCTCTTTTGAAATCGATTTTGGGTAAATGCGTATTCGCATAAATGAAGCGAGCGGTGAAATGAGCCAAGCCCAGCGTCTAAAATGAATGCCTAACATGGAATACATATAAATTCATCTCCAATAAACTAACCTAATGCCCTCTTGATAAGCTCATTGAGAGCATCAATTTGGGAAGAATCGTTGCCGAGAACGATATTGTCAATAAGGCGAGTCTTGGATCCATCTATTTCAATAAATTGGGCTATCGCTAGGACGCATTCTGCGTTAAGGCTATCTTCATATTTTTGAGTTATATCAGAGATCAGGCGGAATTCTAGGTACTGAGGGATGAGATTTTCTTTTTTTAATTCTGCAAGGCACAATTCGTCTAGTTTATTGACAGATCGTTCGCCAGCAAGAAAAGCTTTTGCAACGAGAGCCAGAGCTTTTGGGATAGCAACTGCTTTTCTTCGTCCTTCTGGACTTAAATAGCGATTGCGACTGCTTAAAGCGAGGCCATCTTTTTCCCTTACAGTAGGGCACGATAGAATTTGGGTACGAAAGAGTAAATCGGTGGCCATTTTTCTTACGACTTGGACCTGTTGAAAATCTTTTTGGCCTAAATAGAGTTTATTTGCTTGAGTTAAATTAATTAATAAAGCAAGTACTGTAGAAACACCATCAAAATGTCCAGGTCTAAATGCTCCACATAGGACTTCAGTCAATCCGGTTACTTTAACCTCGGTTTTAAAATTGAGTGGATACATTTCCTCTACCGTCGGAGCAAAAAGTAATGTTGCATTGCATTTATCGCAAAGTTCTGAATCACTTTGAAACGTTCTTGGGTAGTTCGCCAAATCTTCATGAATAGAGAATTGTTTTGGATTAACGAATATTGAAACGATAGTACAATCATTTTCATTCACAGATTGGCGGATAAGACTTGCGTGTCCCTCGTGAAGTGCTCCCATTGTTGGGACAAAACCAATCGTTTTTCTTTTTTCTTTTTGTTCATCAACATATTGCATGAGCTCTTTTTTGCGCGTGATAATAATGAGTGGCATAAAAAACTACCCTCCTAGATAAGCTCTTTGAACATCATCATCAAATAAGAGGGATTGAGCATCACCTTTTTTAATTACCGAGCCAAGCTCTAAAACATATGCTCTGTGAGAAATTTTCAAAGCCAAACGGGCATTTTGTTCTGCGAGTAGAATAGTCATTCCTTCACGATTGAGTTCTGAAATAATTTTAAATATTTGTTGAACAATAAGTGGGGCAATCCCTAAGCTAGGTTCATCTAAAAGCAGTAATTTAGGTTTAGCCATCAATGCGCGGGCTATGGCTAACATTTGCTGTTCACCACCTGAGAGGAGAATGGATTTTTGGGCCATGCGCTCTCCTAATCGGGGAAACCAAGCGACCATTCTGTCAATATCGTTCTGAACTTCTTGAGATGATTTTTTTGTACAAAAAGCTCCCATCAAAAGATTTTCTTTAACTGTCATATCTGGAAAAACCATACGGCCTTCAGGAGATTGACTCACTCCAAGTTTTACAATTTCATGTGACTCTAAGTTTGAAATGTTATTTTTATTAAAAAATATTTTACCACTCTTCGATTTAACAAGGCCGGATAATGTTCTTAAAAAAGTTGTTTTTCCTGCTCCATTACTTCCAACTAAGGAAACAATTTCATTTTGAAAAATTTCAAAATTAATATTTTTTAATGCTTGAATAGCTCCGTAATTAACAGATAAATTCTCAACGAGCAACATTTAATGTATCCTTAATAATAAAATCATCTTCAACATCTGAACCAAGATATGCTTCAATCACTTCATGGTTTGTTTGAATAACATCAGGGGTTCCCTCAGCTATGACGCTGCCATAGTTTAGAACGGTTATATTTTCGCATAAATTCATAACGAATTTCATGTCATGTTCTATAAGTAAAACAGATATTTTTTGTTCAGATATTTTTTGCACAAGTTCTTGTAACGCAATTTTTTCTGTTGGATTCATGCCTGCTGCAGGTTCATCTAGTAAAAGCAAATGTGGGTCAGTCATCAGAGCTCTTGCAATTTCTAATTTTCTTTGCATTCCGTAAGGAAGAGAAACTGCAGGAAAGTCTTTAAATTTTTCGAGTCCACAAAACTGAAGGAGTTTATTTGCTTTATTTAATATTTCTTTTTCTTGCTTCATCGCTTTAGGTAACAAAAATAAAGATGAAAAAAATGTTCCTTCTCTTTTAATGCAAGCTCCGGCAATTACGTTTTCTATGACGTTCATATTTGCAAATAAACGTATATTTTGGAAAGTGCGAGCAACCTTCTGATGAGCTATAACATGAGTAGGTGTTCCAACAAGTTCCTTGTTATTTACTTTTACCGAACCAGAAAATGGTTTATAAACTCCGGTAATAATATTAAAAACTGTTGTTTTACCTGCACCATTTGGCCCAATAACTCCTGATATGCCACCTTCTCGAACATTTATATAGAAATCATTTAATGCGACAAGTCCGCCAAATTTTACTGTTACGTTTGAAATAGAAAGGATATTATTAGTCATTTGTCTTTCTCATTTTGTTTATTCTCTCAAATAAAGAAGCAACACCTTTTGGATTAAGGAGCATTATAAAAACAACAAGAACAGAAAATATAAGTGTTCTATTCGATAAAATAGAGTCAATTATTGGGATGAGCGAAGGTAACAAAAATCCTTTATCAGACATAATCAATAAATATGGATTAATCAGTTGAGGAATGAAGCGCAATACTTCTGGAATTATAACTATAATAAACGCTCCAAAAATACTTCCAAATACACTATACATTCCGCCAATGACAACTGCTAGTACGAGAACGACACTATTGTAAAATCCTGCTTCATCAGGGCTGATAAATTGGAGAGTATGTGCATAGAATACACCTGCTAAACCTGCAAGAGAGCTACCTAATAGAAAAGAAATTAATTTTGTTTTGTAAATATTAATACCTAGGCTTCTAGCAGATATCTCATCATCACGGGTTGCTCTGACTGCATAGCCTAAATTAGTTTTATAAAACCTTATTATAAATAAAAAGATTAAGACCATAATAGAAAAAATAAGGAGTGGAGAACCTAATTTAGGTATGTCTTTAAAACCTCTCGTTCCACCAACAAAATCTAGGTTTTTAAAAAAAGTAGCTACAATTTCACCGACTCCTAAGGTTGCCATCGCTAAATAATCACCCCGTAACTTTAAGCAGGGTATAGCCACTATTAATCCAGTAAGTGCTGCAGCAATCATGCCAACAAGGCATGCGCATATTAATAAAAGAGACGTATCATTTATTCCTAATAAAGGAGCTAGGAATACGGTGAACATTGCAGATGTGTATCCACCGACCGTGTAAAATGCGGCATGACCAAGGGAAAGTAAACCTGTTCCACCTAAAATCAATTGTAAACTCATTGCTTGAATAGCAAGAATAGAAAACATAATAAAAGGCAATTGACTATAATTTAAAAAATCTATCATAGATATTAAACTTTAACTAGCTGTGTTCGCCCTAATATCCCTTGTGGTCTTATTAGAAGAACGAGAATTAAAATGACGAAAGCAAAGCCATCTTTATAAGTAGAGAGCCCATAGCTCACTAGCATGCTTTCAGAAATACCAAGAACAAGTCCGCCTAAAACAGCGCCTCGAATTTCTCCAATACCTCCTAAAACAGCAGCAGCAAACGCTTTCAAACCCGCATTGACACCCATGAGAGGAAAGATTTGATTTGTTGCCATTCCTTGAATTGTTCCTGCTACAACAGCAAGAATAGCACCTATAAAAAAAGTTAAACTAACAGTACGATTAAATGGCACACCGCATAAGCGAGAGGCATCGGCATGCATTGCTAAAGCACGGATTCCAGTTCCCGCTTTTGTTTTAAATAAAAATAATTCTAGTAAAAATGCCAGTAATAAAGTCAAAGAAAAAATTCCAATGTCTCGAATTCGAACAAAAAGTTCTCCAAAAGTTAAAATATTTCCGGGGATATTTATCGGAAAACTGAGTGAGTTCGGAGAAAATAAAACTTGGATAATGTTTTGTAAAAATAAACTTATAGCCACAGCAGTGATGAGAGGAGCTAAGCGACTGTGCTTCCGCAACGGCTTATATGCAACTCTTTCAATGACAACAGCAATAGTGCCAACGCTTAAAAGAGAAAATAAAATTGCAACCCAGAGAGGTGCTCCGAGGGTGAGAAAAAGCATGACAAAATAAGCGCCAAGCATAAATAACTCACCATGCGCAAAGTTAACAAATTGGAGAACGCCAAAAACCATTGAATAGCCAATTGCGATAAGTGCGTAAAGACTTCCAATTGCGATACCATCGATGATTGCTTGTGTAAAATCTAGCATGTTACTTCTGTTACCTTAAAAAAGTCAGTTTTAGTGAGATGACTATTGTGGATTTATGCTTGCTTTAAATTTATATCCATTTTGAATATATTCAAGTATAACTGCCGGTTTTATCGGATTATGGTTTTTATCCATAGTAATGGTTCCTGTTATACCTTTAAAGTTTTTTAATTTAGCTAATGCAGTATTGATTTCTTCAGAAGTTATAGCTTCTGATTTTTTAGATTTGGCTGCTTTGATTTCAGTAATTACACTATGAATAATTTTATAAGAATCATAGCCTAATGCTGCATGTGCACTTGGCATTGCTTTGTATTCAGCTTGATAAGCATCGACAAAGGCTTTGACGTGTGGATTAACATTATTTTCTGAATCTTTACTTTCCGGTGAATAAAAATGAGTCGAAATAATTCCACCATTAACAGCCTCTTTGGCTATTGATCTTAGGTCTGGTGTGTACCATCCATCACCACCAAGTTTTTTAGATTTTATACCAAGATCTTCTGCTTCCCGTAAGATGACTCCAACCTGTTGATGAAATCCGGGAATATAAAGAATATCAGGTTTTGATCTGCGCACATCACCGAGTTGCGATGTAAAGCTTGTGTCTTTTTGTGAATACTTTAAAACTTTTAAAATTTTTCCACCTTCGTTTTCAAAAGTAGCTTTAAAATTATTGCTTAGTCCTTTGCTGTAATCAGAATCTGAGTCTTCAAGGATAATAGCATTTTTTGCATTTAAATGTTCTTTAGCATATTTTGCCATAACGACACCTTGGAAACTGTCGATAAAACAAGTTCTATAAATATATTTTTTTCCTAAAGTGACAGTGTCATTTGTCGCAGCAGGAGAGAGCATTGGAATTTTAGCTTTTTCAGAAATGGAAGCTGCGGCAATTGCGTTGGAGCTAATTACTTCTGCAATTACGACATTTACTCGGTCTGAAGTGATTAATTTATTCATTCCTTTAGCAGCTTCTACAGGGGTACTTTGAGTGTCTTCTACAACTATTTTTAAATCGATATCTGAAGAAGAGAGTTCCTGCCGAGCGAGATCAATTCCATTTTTTGCTTCTTTACCATAAAAAGCCTGGGAACCCGTTAAAGGTAACAGAACTCCTACTTTTGCATCGATAGCCAAAGCGTGAGTGTTTGTCGCAAAAGCTATAAAAGATGTAAAAGCGCAAGTTATAATTTTGGTACATTTTAATTTCATTTAACGATTCTCCTCTAAATTTTGCTTTTTATAAAAGCTTTTATTAAGTGCGATATTAAAAATAATAATTAATAAAAATAGAATTAAAAAAATTAATTCATTTGAATATAATATTTTTAAATTCTCCTTATTAATTATCAATTATACACAAAATACCACGACTTAATACACCAACTCCATATGGTATAGCTAAAATAAGTATCACTCATTTTGTTAAAGAGCAAATAAGCACAATACAAATAAATACAAATTCAAGCACCTTCCATAACCAAAAAATTCCCCATTTTGATTTAAAAATAATCAAAAAGTGAAATTCAAAATTAATTATTTTTGTAAAACGGAGAATTAATTTTCAGCAATTTATTCATTCACTTTTTTGTTGAGGAAGAATTGAAGTGACAAATTTGAAACCATTTGGAACAAATTGTAGAATAACGGCAGGCTTAATTGCATTATTATTTTTGTCCATTGTAATATTTCCTGTGACTCCAGAAAAATCTTTAATATTGCTAAGTGCATTTCTTATTTTCTCAGAAGCTTTTGTTTTTTCAGTTTCAGTGATTTTTGCGTTTTCAATTGCTGTATATAGGATTTTTAATGTGTCATATCCTAAAGCAGAAAAGGCGCTCGGCTGAGCTTCGTATTTTTCGGAATAGACTTTAATGAATTTTTGTAGGGATGGATTTTCTTTATTATCTGGAGAGTAGTGGGTTGAGAAATAGGAGCCGTCTTCGTGCCCTTCGGCAATTTTACGTAACTCAGGAGTGTTCCAACCATCTGTTCCAACCAGGGTCGATTTTATTTGTAAATCCTTAGCTTCACGTATAATAACTCCAACTTGTTGATGGTATGCGGGTATAAAAAGAATATCGGGTTTCCTTTTTCGTACATCCCCTAATTGCGCTGTAAAAGTTGTATCCTTTTGAGAGAATTTTAAAGTTTTTAGAATTTTACCGCCATCTTTCTCAAATGTTGCTTTAAAGTTTTCCGCCAAACCTCTGCTATAGTCAGAATCAGAATCTTCAAGGATAATTGCTGTTTTAGCTTTTAAGTTTTTTAAACTGAAATTAGCCATGACAACGCCTTGGAAACTATCTTTAAAGCAAGTTCTAAAAATATATTTTTTATTATCTGTAATGGTATCATTTGTTGCGCTTGGAGTTATGATTGGAATTTTTTCTTTTTCTGCGATTGAGCCGGCGGCAATTGTGTTAGAACTTGTCATGTCACCAACGACCGCTATAACTTTATCTGAAGTGATAAGTTTATGCATAGCTTTTGCTGATTCGGATGGAGAACTAGCAGAGTCTTCTATAAAGACTTTAAGGGAAGGTTCAGATTTTTGCAGTTCTTCTAAAGCAATTTTAATCCCTTTTTCTGCTTCTTTGCCATAAAACGCTTGAGTTCCTGTTAACGGCAGTATGATCCCAATACGGGCTTCAACAGACATTGCATTTAGTGAAAATGCAAAACTTGAAGTTAATGCACATCCTGCCAAAAAAAAGTTTCGTTTGCTAAAAGATTTCATACTTCGTTCTCCTCATGAAAATTTCGTTCGTATGTCCACAGGTACTAAAAATTGGGTTTCTTCCTGAAACGCAAATATTTTGGACAAGAATCGATTTCTCATTTGTACGAGATAAATACTTACGAATTCTTGTCAAAATACATCAAACAGAAATGAGTAAGTATCATCTTTATATATATAATGCAATTAGTAAAAATAGGAAAAATTTATTTATGTACTTGTAACAATAAAAATACTGGCTTGTCAGTTAAGAAAGAAGCACTAACAATTATAGTTTAGTTTTTTGCTTTTGGATAGGATCTACGCTCGTAATATATTTGTACCCATCTTTCACATATTCGAGTACAACTGCAGGCTTAAGGGCATTGTGATTTTGATCAATGGTTATAGTACCTGTAACACCGGCAAAATTTTTTATTTCACTCATTGCAGTTCGTATCTTTTCAGGATTATCAGAGTTGGATTTTTTAATTGCACTTAATACAATATTAATTGAATCATATGCTAGAGCTGCATATGCACTTGGAGAGGATTTATACTTTTTTTGATATGCTATTATAAAGTTTTTAAGGACGACATTTTCTGAATCTGTGGAATAATGATTTGATATATAAGCTCCATTTTCTGCGCCTTTAGCAATTGCTCTTAATTCGGGCGTGTCCCAACCGTCACCACCAAGTATTTTTGCCGATATTTGCAGATCTTTAGCTTCGCGGAGAATCACTCCAACCTGTTGGTGAAATCCAGGAATAAATAAGACTTCTGGTTTTAAACGGCGAACCTCCGCAAGCTGAGCTGTAAAACTGGTATCTTTTTGAGAATAATATAAGACTTTAATTATCTTGCCACCATTTTTTTCAAAGTCATTGCGAAAACTTTGGCTCAATCCTTTACTGTAATCGGAATCTGCATCTTCTATGACAATAGCTTTTTTTGCTTTCAGATTGTGAAGGGCAAAATTGGACATCACATAGCCTTGAAAACTATCTATAAAGCATGCGCGGAAAATATATTTTTTCCCAAAAGTGATGGAATCATTAGTTGAGCTAGGAGATATAATTGGAATTTTTTCTTTTTCTGCAATCGATGCAGCTGCAATTGTATTGGAGCTCGTCATTTCACCTATGACAACGCGAACTTTATCTGAGACAATCAATTTATTTATTGCTTTCGCAGATTCTGAAGGAGTGCTTTGTGTGTCTTCGTAAATAATGATTAATTTCACATCGGATTTTGGCATTTGCTCTAGAGCCAGTTCAATACCTTTTTTAGCATCTTGGCCATAAGCTGCTAAAGTGTTTGTCAGTGATAGGAGCGCTCCTACTTTCACTTCTAATGCATGCACCTTTGCAAAAAAAGTAAGACAGAATAGTGCCAGAATAGAGTAGTATACTTTTTCTTTAACACTGGATTGAAAAGTCATTTTGACCCCTTATTTTTTTATTTTCAATTTGAATTGTCTCAATTTTTTTTTATGAACTCAAGTTCGATCTAAAAGGTTTTTTTGTTGAAGAGCATTTGGTTTCATATTAGTTTTGCACTGTTTTAGATTAGGCTCGTTGTAAAAAAGGGTAAAAAGGTAAAATAAAATATGAAAATTGCCATAGCTCAAATCAGAGTGCTCTCGGAAAATTGCAAACAAAATTTTGAAACGATGAAAAGCTACATAGAGCAAGCATTGAGGCAAAATGCAAATCTTATCGTTTTCCCAGAAATGTCTTTGCCAGGATATTTTAATGGAGACATTTGGGAACAAAATTCTTTTCTGAGAGAGTGTGAATTTTATAACAATAAAATATCTGAACTGTCCAAAGATGTTGATATTATATTTGGATCGGTGGGGATCGATTGGAAAAGAAAAAATGAAGACGGGCGAGTGAGAAAATACAATGCTGTTTTTCATGCACAGAATGGTCAATTTCAAATAAATAAGAAATCAAACTATCCATTTTGGATAAAAGCCCTAATGCCAAATTATAAAGAGTTTGATGATTCACGGTACTTTTTTGATCTTCGAAAACTTGCGTTTGAAAGAAAATGTAAAGTTATTGACCTCTACGAACCCTTAATCTTAAAATTTGAAAAAAAGAAAATTAAAGTTGGTGTTACTGTTTGTGAAGATGGCTGGAGTCAAGACTATGATGTCTCTCCATTTAAAATATATTCTAGTCGGTATAAGCATGATTTTTTTGTTAATTTAAGTTGCTCTCCTTTTACTAGAGGAAAACAAGAAAAAAGAGAAAATATATTTTCAAAAGAGTGTATAAAAAATAAAATACAAATATTTTATGTTAATTGCGTCGGTATTCAAAATATAGGAAAAACAGTTTTTGGTTTTGATGGTTCTTCATCATTTTATAATTCGGTAGGGGACGTGATTAATTTATGCGGATTTTTTACTGAAGAACTAAAAGTAATAGACCTTGACTTAGCAACAAACGAAGTAAAAAATAATGAAAAAATAAAATGTTTAAAAGCATTATCAATTGTGGAAGAAACACAAAAGTCCTTAGAATATATAATTCAGAAGTGTCTTGAGGAATGGAAAATTAATAGAGTCGTCATTGGAGCAAGCGGGGGAATAGACTCAGCTCTAAGTGCAGTGATATTTTCAAGAATATTAGGAGCCCAAAACGTTTATTTAGTTAATATGCCATCTAAATTTAATTCGCAATTAACTATCAATGCTGCAAAAAAACTCGCAGAAAATCTTGGTTGTCCCTATGCAAGTGTGGGAATAGAGGACTCTGTAAACTTAAGTGCAGAGCAATTAGAAAATCTCAAGTTTATAAATGCAACAGCGCAACCACAAATGACAAAATTAGTGTTTGAAAATATTCAAGCTCGGGATAGGGGCGGACGTATTTTAGCTGCATTGGCTCAATCTTTGGGGGCTGTGTTTTCATGTAATGCAAATAAGACTGAGCTATCGGTTGGGTATTCAACTTTATATGGTGATCAAGCTGGTTTTTTGTGTCCTTTAGCTGATTTATGGAAACACGATGTTTATAGTTTAGCCTATTTTTATAATGAAACGATTTACAAAATGCAGGTTATTCCAAGAGAAACTCTTGATGTCGTTCCAAGTGCTGAACTGAGTGCTGAGCAGAATGTTTTAGAGAATAAAGGAGATCCATTAATTTACAATTATCACGATTTTCTTTTTCGTTCTTGGGTCGAACATTGGGAGAGAAAAACGCCTGAAGATTGTTTAAATGCATATGTTGATGGTACTTTGGAAAAAATGATCGGTTGCGAAAAAGGATTGGTTCGAAAACTATTTCCTACTGTCCAAGAATTTACTAGAGATTTAGAGCGCTGGTGGTATAATTTTGTCGAATCTGGAGTGATTAAACGTATGCAAGCTCCACCTGTAATTGCCATTTCACCAAGGGCTTATGGTTTCGATCTGAGAGAACATATTCGTAAAGTTGTTTTTACTCATACATATATGAATTTAAAAAAGAAACTTTTGAACTGATGAATTGACTTTTTTACTCTTAAATAAAATTTTATTATCAATTATTGATTCTAATTCAAAAATATATTAAAAAATTAAACCTAAAAAATGTAATCAAAGGTTGCGTATAATTCCAGAAATAAGGATAGATTTATCTTCTATCTATAGTGGTTTCAAAGGAATTTAAAACTACTAAAATTCTTTAAAAATTATATTTTATAATAATTATAGATGCTTGTCTGGAAATGTTCCGTAAAAATAAAAAAAAATTACAAAATAATTAATGGGTTAAATTTTAGAGAATTTTTTAAATGGTTTTCATTTCCACTGAAAAGGTGGATTCCTTTAAAACTGTATAGTAACAGATTCAAAGAAGGTGGAGATCTTCATAAGATTACAAAGGAATGAAAAACTTTATGGATGAAGTTAAGATAAATACAGATGAACAAAAGCACATACGGACATTATCACATTACCTTGAGAAAATTCATACTGCTACAGGTTACCAAAACAAGGAGGTTGCGGAACTTTTAGGTATGGATAAAAGCTATTATAACAAGATAAGACTGAAAAAGTTTTCTCCTTTAACGAATAGCATAGCAACCTTAAGGAAATTTGCTTCTTTAAACAATCAAAGTCTTATTCATTTTTTAGCAGAAATAGAGGAAATTTCACTAGAATCTAAAGAAAAAGAATGGATGATAATTGCTGAAAAAGCATTTACGGATGTTGGGCCTATCTTGAGAAGAGCATTGCTTGTAAATCGAATTAAGCCAATTATAGATAAAGATGATGAGCAAATTGATGTTCTAATTAAAAACTTTCTTTTACTTTGTTTAATCATAGATATTTCTAAGAAGGAGAAATGGTTTAAAATTGTTTTTGAATTGATTTTAAAGATTTATCAAAATATTGATGATGAAAAAGATAATGATATACGTATTCTTATTGAAAGAATTCGAAAATACAAGGAAGATGTAAAGGTGTGAATCCAATCATTCTCTAAGTAAGAATTCATTTATAAATCAAAAAGAATCGGAGATTCTTGGGAAGACTCTGCTTAAAAGATCTGGATTTTCTTGGAGCATTCTACTTCCACGTGTGACAGTAGCTATGCCCACTCCAAGTTTTTCAGAAATTTCTCGTTGAGCAACCCCTTTAGAAATTAAATCAACTATTTGAACTCTTTGTGCAATAGCATCAATTTCTGCAGGGGTTAAAAATACTTTAAGAAGCTGTTCACATTCAATTGAATTTAAATCTTTGCAATGTATTTCTTGTAAAAATTGAATTATTTCTTTAGAGGTTTTGTGAGATCTTAATTGAATCATGGAGAAATCCTTTAAAAGTAAACTGATATTACAGATTCAATAGGTTTTATTAAGAGTTTTTGTCCCAACGCTTTGTTACTTAAACCATGGGAAGGTCTTTCTAATAAAAAATGACCATTGAATTCTGCGCCTGATATTTCAAGAGATCCTCTTGTTCCTCTTATGAAAACAGAAAATAACATCTTATTTGCTTTTAATATTTCAAATTCAACTGAAGATATTATGACTCCCCCATGGAAATAGCAAATTCCTCCGAGTGGGAGCTGGCAAATAAAACGTTCTGCTTCAAGAATATTTGCAACTTCATGATCTCTTCGTCCCCCCAAGCCATAAAAAACTTCTAGGAAGACTTGATGATCTGTTGCTTCTTTAAGAATTCTGTCAAGAAGAACAGAAAAGTCATTAAAGTTCTTGTTTTTCACAAGAAGGATTTTTTCTAAAGGAGAACTCTTAGATTTCTGATTGTTGTAACTGAGAGAAGAATTGTCAAGATATTTTTTGGATTTATTGTTTAAACTATCAGAATCCCCAGACCAAATTATATTTTGGTAACTTACTTTATTTTGTAAAATATGATTCAAACCACCATCAGCAGCATAAAGTGTGTCAAAATGGTTTTTTTTAAAATCTGTTGATTTAATTTTGTAACAAAGTACCTTAATGGGAGAAAACTCATGAAAACCATTTAAAAAGATCACATATTTCTTAATTTTCAAATTCATAATTTTTTGGGGCATTTTCTTTTGTGCTGAGTTTATTATTTTGTTCTAAGAGCCATACTTGGCGGACAGAAGTTTCAAGTTGTTCAGAATGAAATAAAAGATCTTTAGCTTTGGAAAATCCTAAGAGAAGTCCTATCAATAAAAACATAAGAGATATAATAAATCCTATTGTACATATGATGATAATGCTGTTGTGAATGGAAGTTTCAGTAATGACTTCTGCGAATTTACCACCTTCAACACTGGTTAAAATTGCTTTTTTAAAAAAAGCAATAGTCAGAGAAATAATCGCAAAAAAGATGATAGGTATAAAGAAAGATAACAATGGGTAAAAAAAGCGGACGATATTTGCATTACTTTTTGCGAGTAAAATTCTTCTTGCGTGTTCAGGATATGATTTTTTTAAAAAGTATTCAAAAGACGTATCATTAGGTTTGTTATACAAAGACATAAATTTTTATTGCCTCAAATTCAATTTTGTTTAGGTTTTTTAGATTCTTCTTGGGATTTAATTTTAAGCATGACTCCATCAGAGATTTCTCTCCACTCTTTCATGAGCTCATACCACCCTCTGGGGAAGAAGAAACGGAGTTTTGCTAATCTTAAAAAACCTGGGAAGAAGTTAATACTTTCTCTCACCATCAGACTCAAAGCAAGAAATGTAGGAGTCAAGATTAAGAAAGCAACCCATATTACGATTTTATTAATATGAGGTAAATAGGCGCCTAGCAGATATGTAAATACAGATGATGTAAAAAAAGCCCAAAGTGGAAAGAACCACATACCATGAGCAATCTTCATGGTAGCTCTGACATCGCGATCGGAGGTACTTTTTTTTGCAAGTGATTCACAAAATTTAGAAGGAATTGCCCAAACAATTGTTCCTAAAAATTCAATAGGAAGGGTTAGAAATAAATAAAACCAACCATGTCTAAAAATAACCCAAAAGAAGTTTCTCCGTTTATAATTCACATCTCCCCAGACGAGTTGAATGGGGGATACATTAACGGCTTGCATCATGCGGCGCATAGTTTGTATACGTGCCATCAAAATCGGGTCTACGTCGAATTCTGGGCGAAGTTTTTCGACAAAAATTCTAAATTCACGTGATGAATATGCTTGTCGACCATAAGAAAGTTCAAATAAAAATCTCCAGTTTCTTTTTTCATCCCAGCTAAAAAAACTTGCAAAACCTGCTTCTAATGATTCTCGAACTCCATCCATAATATCGTTGACTGAATTATCGGCTGAAGTGATCACGACTGGTTCACAATAATGCAAATTGAGTTCACTACGAAATTCATCTTTTTCAGAATAATCTATGACCACGGGTTGAACGACAACATGAAAATTTTCATCGTTAGCACGACTCATTGCTTGCAATGCCATTCGCGCTAAGCCTGTTTTAAATTTATAAATATAAGGATCGTCATGACTGACGCCTTCTGGAAAGATTAAAATGCAATCCCCTTTTAGAAGCGCATCACCGACGGCTTGAAAAGCTTCGTTATTTGCTTTTGCGCGCCAATCGGGGTCAAAATTACCTTGTTGCAGCATTTCTTTTTGTGCTTGCACATCCTTTTTGATATCCTGCAAGCGTGTTACAGGTATTGCTTTTGTGATCTGTAGTATTTGTTTCATCACAGGCATTTCCCAAAGGGTATGCTTAGCAAGTGGTCGAATTGTGACAGGTGCCAATCCAAGCATCACAGCGGGATCTACAATGCCGCTTGAATGATTTGCCGCCCAAATTGCCGAACCACCTGTATAAGGAGTTCCAGAAACGCTTATGCGTTTAAAGAAAATCCTACAAAGAATAAATGCGAGAAGACGCATCATGAGTTTGCCCCAGTTGTTTTGCGCTGATCTAGAAACAAGTATATTGCCTTAGTTGGTATTAATAAATCGTCAAATTCACCTATGGAGAAAGAATGTCAATTCAGCATAACATCAAATGGATAGGATCGAAAAGTCTTGATAAACTGCAGAGTCCTTTAAAAACAGTGGCGCAGTTTAAAGGTAATGAAGTTAAGAATGTGATTATAGCTTTGCATGGATTTGGTGATAATGCTGCAAATTTTGCATCGTTGGCAAACGAAATTAAGGTAACTGATGTTCTCTGGCTTTTTCCACAAGGACCGAGAAACTATCCTATGGGTATTGATGGTGCACAATGGTTTCCGCTTTTTAATAATCCCACAGAAGAAAGAAGAGTTTCAGAAGACTCTATCTTGCAATTATTATATAACGTAACTGAACAGATTAATGTCCCGTTTCATAAAATATTTGTTTTGGGTTTTTCACAAGGTGCTTCGATGTCACTCAATTGTGGATTAAAAGGTAAAGAGAATTTAGCTGGTATTATTTCATTGAGTGGATTTATGATTCAAGGCCATGTAATTAAAAATAGTTATGCAGGTGAAAGAATAACAACTCCGATATTCGTTGCACATGGCTTGCAAGATCAAGTTGTGTTACCAGCTATGTATTTCGAAACAATCGATATATTAAAAGATATGGGGACAGCTAAATTAAGAGCAAAAACATATCAAATGGGTCATAATATTAGTCAAGAAGAGATAAATGATATTACAAAATTCATAGAGGAATTTCGTTGAGTAAAAATAATATTGATATAGAAAAAACTTTAGAACTTGAAAAAGCACGGCAACAATTAGAAAATCGTCTTCAAGGTGGGATGAAATCCTATCTCGTAAGCCTTGAGTTGCCAGATGATGATCCCGTAGAGATTCAAGAAAGTTTAGTAGAGCTTGGCGCTTTAGTCAGAACTTTAGGGGATGATTGTGTTGGTGTAACGGTACAAAAGAAAGTCAAACCTATCCCTGCAACCTATATCGGTCTTGGGAAAGCTGAAGAAATAAAAAAAGCCTGTGAATTGTTAAAATTCGATTATGTAACTTTCGATCAAGAACTTTCTCCAACCCAAGTGCGAAATCTTGAAAACTTAATTGGTAAACCTATTCTGGATAGAACAGGAGTTATCCTGCAAATATTTAGAAAAAATGCGCGTTCAAAAGAGGCGCGTACGCAGGTTGAAATTGCTCATCTGGAGTATATAGCACCTAGGCTTTCAAATGCATGGATCACTTGGGAAAGACAAAGAGGTGGTGGAGGTTCTGGGGGGCGTCTTAAAGGAGCAGGAGAAACGCAGATCGAAATTGATAGGCGTAGAATGAAAGATAAGATTGCTAGCCTTAGAAAAGACCTTGAGAAAATACAAAAAGAACGTGAGACCCAAAGAAAAAATCGAGCTGATGAGTGGAATGTCGTGTTGGTTGGTTATACAAATGCAGGGAAAACAACTTTGATGAATGCTCTCACTGAGAGCCATTTATCAGCAAAAGATTCCCTATTTGAAACACTCGATTCTAGTATACGTCGTATTCGTGGCGTAAATAATATGAATATTCTTGTGACAGACACTGTGGGTTTTATTCGCAATTTACCGCATGGCTTGGTTGCAAGTTTTAGGAGCACTTTAGAGGAAACAAGCAAGGCAGATCTCTTGCTTCATATCGTAGATATTACTCATAAGTCTTATAAAGATCATATAAAAGTAACAGATGAAGTGCTGGTGCAAGTTGGTGCATCCGATGTGCCAAGGATTATTGTTTTCAATAAGATTGATAAAGTTGTAGGAGAACCTAGATTGCCAAAAATTCTCGCACGCGGATACCCACGAAGTATCTGCTTGTCTAGTTATAAAGAAGAGGATATCAAACGTTTTCGAGAGATGATTGTGAATTTCCTAGCCCAAAATATGGTCGAGGAAGTCTTTCATGTATCATATGGTGATTCTAAAATGCTATCACTTATTTACTCTCACACACGTGTCTTAGAGTCCAATTGGACTCAAGATGAAGGAATTTTTAAGGTGCGCATGTCTAAAAGTATTTTTCAGCGATATTTTGCACCCGTTAAATCTGAGGAAGAACAAGAATGGCAAGTAAAATCGAATTAAAAAAAATTCCTGATTCAATTCATAAAAAAATTATAGAGCTGAAACATATCGAAACTAAACTCGGACATTTACCACCAGATAATTGGAAAGTTGGAGAGTTATTTAATCGAATTGATAACCCTGATTATTATCAAAGTTTTGTACAATTGGAAAAACAAACAGAATTGCTATTTTCTGAAATTTGTGAAGATCTAAAGGTGCGTAATTTTGAAATTCTTGAAATAGTCAGTGCAATAAATGCAGAATTATTTTATGAAGGCGGTCCTAAATACTGCAATGAATCAGAAGTCCTCGATGCTTTAGGACAGGAATAAATGAAAAATCGGTTGCCCTATTTCTTTTTAGAAAATCAACCTTTAAATAATAAAACATATTATCGGATGGGTGGAAAAGCCCGTTTTTTTGCTGAACCAAATAATATTTCAGAGATACAACAAGCAATCTTTTGGACAAAAGAAAATTCAATTCCATGTTCAGTATTGGGCTCTGGTAGCAACTCTGTTTATGCAGATGGAGATTTTGCTGGTCTCGTTATTTCTTTAGAAAAACTTTCAGCTTGGCATTGGGAGAATTCAGAAACTTTATTTGTAGAAGCTGGGGTTACAAATACTGAAATAGCTGAAATATGTTTGCAAGAAAATCGTGCAGGAGCGGGCTGGATGTACCGTATGCCAGGGCAGTTGGGTGCATCTGTGCGTATGAATGCGCGCTGTTATGGTGGCGAAATCTCACAAATCGTATCGCAAATTTTTACGCTCGATATGGATGGTATTTTAAAGACATATCGTAATGAAGAGGTTTTTCAAGGTTATAAAAAAACACTTCTCATGAATAAGCCGGAAATTGTAATTGGTGCACGTCTGAGATTTCCACAAACTGAATCACCTGAAATATTAATGCAATTTATGCATGAATGTGAAGCAGATAGGCATAAAAAAAAGCATTTTTTTATGCCAAGTTGTGGCTCAACTTTTAAAAATAATTATTCAATTGGAAAACCGAGTGGTCAGTTATTTGATCAATTAGGTTTAAAGGGAACACGTGTTGGTAATGCTGCTGTGAGTGAGTTTCATGCAAATTTTGTTTGGAATCTTGGAAATGCATCTACATATGATATGTTATCATTAACTGCAATTATGCGTAGCAAAGCTATGACTGAACTCGATGCTGACTTAGAATTAGAAGTTCAACCAGTGGGTGAATTTTCTCAAACATTGTATACGAAATGTGGCATGCAGGCGCTTGGTCCAAGTTATCAAAGTGAGAAAAATAATAAGTGGGTAGGTCTTTTGTGGCATCCAAATGAAAGACATACTAAGAAATCAGCATCTCTAAAAGCATTTCCAAAAAAAATCTTTGAGTCACCATATTTAGAATATTCGCAAAATTCTTATCAAGGTATACCATCAATAGGTATAGAAATTGTCCAATTAATATCGATGAGTAAAGCCATTAAAAATGCAAATCAGCCTTTTCTAAAATGGTTAACTTATTGCCCGGATTCACTTGAAAAATATTTTCTCCATTCACCTCCTAGAAAAAATAATAAGAAAAATAACTTTGTAGATGAGCTATGGAAATACAGTGTGAGTGAATTATTTATTGCTGATGTTAAGAATTCCAATCGATATCTTGAATTTGAAATGACTGTAAATGGAGATTGGATTGCTCTCGAATTCATTGGGCTGAGACAAAGATCAGAGCGGAGTCAAATACCGAATGAACAGCTTTGGTCAGGTTTAGAAATTATTAGACTGTACAAAAATGATTTATTAAAAGGAGAACTAAGGAATTCTTTTGGTATGTCGTTTACTTACAATCAATTAAAAACAATTATAAATAAAAAAAGTCGAAAAATTCTTATACAAGGTGCATTGAGCCTTGGGGATAGAAAATATTTATTGGCGCCCTATTGGAAACAGAATAAATATTCAAAAAGTGAAGGCGGGGAAATAGTTAAAAATGAAATCGTTCCCAATTTTCATCAACCATCGAAATATTGGCTAATCTCACTATTTTAAATTGCGAGATTAGCTATTTTTTTTCTTCTAAAACATCTTCAACTTCAAATGGAATGCGGCATTTATCTTTGAGGCTAATGAATTCTTCTATGGTAACTTTACGTGTATATGTAATTGTTTCAACAAGTATATTTTTTAATTTATCATTATCATTAACTACGTCTAAATTTGAATAACTAAATACATAATCATCTGCAACTTTTTTGTAATTGGTAGTTAACTCAATATTGCTTCCCGGATTTTTAAAACTAAATGATTTATTATAGGGACTAAAATTAAGTAATCTAAGGCTTCCATTAAATACAATTTTACTTGTTGATTTTGCAATTGAGCAAAAATATATTTTATCATTTCTTATAGCCATATAATCTATAATATCTGAATAATTAGTTGATGGTAGTATGACCTTTACTCCTTCATTGTTTACGAACTGTCTGACTTTATTTGTTATTTCCCAAGTATTTGAGGTCATAAATTCTGAATAGGATCTATTTAACGGACTCATTTCGCTTTCTATTTCCTCTGTGATGTATTCTAAGTTTTCTTCATTCTCGTTATTTTCTTCACACATGCTATCGCCAAATTCGCATAATTTTAAAGAAAAATTAATCTTTTTTCCTTTTATAAAGTTGATTTCACTTAAAGATTCTTTATTTAATTTCTTATGTTTGCTAAATAAATTATCGGATAAGTCAAATTTTTTACTAGAAAGTAGTGAAATTCGTTTTAAAGAAGTAAGTATGTCAAAAGATTTTTCTTCAATTTTCTCGAATAAGTTATTGCCAAGATATAATTGGCTCAAATTATTTAAACCAATAAAATTGCTAGGATATATTTTTGTAATCTGATTTTCGCTCAAATCAAGGGTTTTGAGTTCTCTCAGGTTATAAAAGATTCCTTGAGGGATCCTTTTTAAGGAACTTCGTCTTAAATCAAGTTCTTCGAGTTTTATAAAGCCAGTGAGAGGAGCGAGATCGCTTATGACATTTGAGCTCAATTTTAAAGTTTTAATTGACTTTATTTTTTCAAGTTCAGATCTACTAAGTGAAAAATCTCTTGTCTGCTTAAAATGATCTACAATGGCTAAAGCGGATTTTTCTGCATTACTCATTGGTGTCTTCGCAGGGAAGCACCAGTCTAAAAATGTTTTGTTAAATAGAAGATTAAAGGATGCTAATTTCTTATCATTGTCATAAACTTCGTACGTGCAAAACTGCGCTTTTTTAAAGTCTTTAAATACCTCAATCGGCATACTTTCTTTTAAAATAATCTCTGGATATACATTTTCTTTAGCGACTGTAAATGCGACTTTTTCACAAAAACTATTTTTATTCCCTTCTTTTGGCCTGACTGTAAATTTATATAAACCCATCGGGCCTACATCGCTCATGACTGGTATTCTAAATCTCAATAATTCTTCTGGGAAAAGCCCACCATAATTTAAATTCCCATCGTTATCTTCTGCAAGTGCTATTTTTGTTTTTCCATCTGTATCAAGTGTTAAATAAGCTATGTGAAAAGTATTTTCCTTGTTTATTTGAAAGTAGAGGTAACTTTTAAAAAACTCTTCCATGTCATCATCAAATGTATCTTCTTTATCTTGGGTTTTTGTAAGCTCCTCTTCTGTAGGGATATCTGATTCAATTGGACTTTTAATATTTTTTATATCTTGGCTAGGAGAAGTTTCATCTTTATTTTTGCTATCATCTTGTAAATATTCACTTTCATCTTCAGAAACAATTTCATTGACTTCAGGTGCTGGGACAATTTCATTTACGCTAGGTTCTTTTGTGGCAGGTTTTTTACACATTCCTTTAGAATTTTTAGAGCAAGTAGAAATATTCGCTAAAGTTGGAGACTTTGGAGTGGAAGAGTCGTTGATAGTTTTTTTAGCACAACTGGCTAAAAAAAGTGAACAGAAGGCAATCTTAGTCAAAGAAGCAAAACTATGATATCTCATGAATAAACCTCAAAAAATATGTTAGGACTTCAGAAATGACACAACGAATGTCTATTTTTTATAAAAACAAAAAATCAAAATAATAAAGTAAATTTGAATAAATTATTAAAATATTTTATTTATATTAGTTATATAAGCGTCTTACGTATTTTGATGGGAGAGGGGAGTAGATGAATTGATTTTTATTTTAATGTAAAATTACATTTAATTTTTTTGTATAGATGAGTTCGATTTATAAATTCATACAATTATAGTAGTTTAGGTTGATATACTTAAACTAAATTTAACTCAAGCGATTTTTTGAGTTAAATTTTACTATTTGTACGAGATTTTTTTGCCTCATATTTCTTATATATCAATTAGATTTCTTTATCATTTATGTTATCTAGTTTAAATAGTTTTTATTAAGAGGTATTTATGTTAGAAGAATATTATAATCTTTTTAAAATTAAAAATTATGCTAAACTTTGGCTTGCCCAATTCATTTCTATCATTGGTGAAACGTCTTATCATGTCGCATATTTTTGGCTTGCCTATAAGATGAGTCCATCATCTGCTGTAACCGCACTTGTCATACTTTGTTTCTCTGTGCCCTATCTTATTTTTGGTATGATTGGTGGTGTCTATGCAGATCGTTTGAATAAAAAAAAACTAATGATTTTTTGCGATATTATTCGTGCATTTTTATTAGGAACTGTTCCTTTAGCGTATTATTTGGATTTACTCGGTTTAGCTCAACTCGCAATTGTGGCATTTATCAGTTCAAGTGTGCGATGCTTTTTTCAACCAAGTCTCAAGTCATCAGTAAATGATGCTCTACCCGTTCAAAGTTTACAAATAGGAGTGTCCATCTTCCATGTTGCTTTCCAAACATCCCGAGTGATAGGTTTTGCAATCGGAGGAATATTAATCGCACATATAAGCGCTCCACATATTTATTTATTAACATTTATAACCCACCTAATTGCAGCTTTCCTTGCTATCTCATTGGAAGGAAATTGGCAAAGGCAGATCAATCCATTAAAAGAAAATATAGTAAAAGACCTTGGAAAAATATTGAGTATTATAAAAGGAAATATGAATTTATTTTGGAGTTTTGCAATACTTCCTATTGGCTTAATTTTCATTGTTGGGCTTGATAAAATTGCATTGCCGATTCTTTCAGATCAAATATGGAAAATAAATGCAAAAGGGCTTGGTTATATGCTAGCTGCTTTTGCAATCGGCAATGTTGCTTCGTCCATAGTATTAAGTAAACGAAAATTAAATAATTTACTTATTACTATTTTCTTCGGTTGGAGTTTGTGGGGATTTTTTTATGTAGGTATAGGTTTATCGTCTTCACTTATTATTGCACTTTTTTTAGCATTTTTTGCAGGAATATCTGAATCAATCATTGATGTCCCACATATGCTTCTGATTCAAACAGAAGTACCTAAAGAACATATTGGCAAAGTCTATAGCTTTTGGTCAACGATAGCTTTTGCAGGTGATTCGTTGAGTGGAATTTGGATTTCTTTTTTATTGGGTTTTTTAAGTGCGAAACAATCCTATATTGTTTGCGGGATATTTGTTTTTTTACTTGGATCAGTCGCTGCCATTGTTTTATCCAGAGCAAAGCGAAAAACAATGCTGCGAGCGAATGAAGCAAAATGATAATGAGTTTAAATGAACAAAGGGGATATTGACATTTTTTTAGTGTGAGAAATTGTCTGGCAATATGCATCATATTGCCTTTTTATTTTGCGCAGAGAATTTTATATCAATCGCTCTATCTTTGCTTTTTCCATTTTATTTTTAATAGCCTCTCTCAAGAGAGCTGGAACTTGCGCTGACTTTTTTTTGTATCCATTTTTTGTTTTTGATTTTTTTGCGATCTTATTTAAAGGCTTTTTTAAGAAACTTGGGATTGCTCTTTGCAGTTTTGCATGTGTAGCCTCAATTTCCATTTTTATTATTGCTCTGCTCCTTTTATTTGTAGCATAATCAACTAGCAATTCATTTAATTTCTTAGTTTCATAAGAAATGCTTGCCATTTTATGAGCTGATTTATCAATTAAAACTTGAGTCGTTTCTGAGCGCCAATTTTCTTTAGCGCTAGCAATTAATTCATTATACCAAGCGGAACTTTTTTCCTCACCGTTTTCACTCTGTTCATTACTTGGTGAAGAAGAACGACTTTGTGGTTTAAAATTAGATTCTAACTCATACATAAATTCATTGATTGCAAGAACACGGGAAAAACCAAACTCACTGATGGCAAGCATAGTGGGTATGGAGGTATAAAACCTTCTTCTTTCTGGTAAAAGACTGCGCATAATATCCGTCGAAAGAGAGCGGATAAGTTCTAAATCGGGTGTCTCTACTAAAAATATTTCAAAATAAAGTTTCGAGCCATAGGCAGGGAAGATAAGTAACAATCTGCGATCGAGAAGAGCACCATCTAATTCAAACATATATATCGGCTCAGGAATTCCAGGTTGAGCAGGTGAATTGATTATTTGCAGACAAGCGTATAATGCTTCCACTTGCTCAATTGAATTAATATGCGGATAGAGAGAGCAGACAATATCCCATAGCGATTCTTTTGCTTCGGGTTGACATAGCAACATTTTCTTATTTTCAAGATCATCTATCATTTACTCTCCTTTGCACTATTTACTGAAAAATGTTTTAAAAAACCTTCCGTATCTTTACTGATTGTAAGCAATTCGCGTAGGAGTTCTGTCAAATCGAGATTGCGATAGCTGAGAGTTTTTTTTATCAGGCTTGGAATAAGCGCTTGCGGATCTTGATTTAAAATAAAGGAATTGGCTTTTTCTATTAGGGTGTAAGCATCTTCTATAGTTTGAATTTCATTTGGAAGATCGAATCTATGAACGGAAATACTGTTACCTTTCAGAGGGGTCATATTTTGTGAAGATATTTTTTCGATCGCTTGAGAATTTTGCTCTGTATTTTTAACGATCTCATAAACCGATTGGGACAGTGCATTTTCTTTTTTATCGAGCGCCGATTGAAGCATTCGAGAAATTTGATTGAGATATTTTTCAGAAAGTAGAAGTTCAATTTCATCATCTTCTAGTAAACTCGAAAAGTCAGATGCTTTAATAAGATTATCTTTTATTTCATTTAAGGCATCAATTCTTATTTGTAATTCTTGTTCAGTGAGTTTGAATAAATGAGTTTCAATTTTATTTTTTAAAAAATTTGCTTTATTCGAATTTGTTTCTTCGACCAACTGAGATAAATTAACAGATTCATTTTCGTTCTCAATTAATTTATAGCTGAGTAAAAGTTTGACGAGTGAACTTTGTAAAAGTTTAAATGGAATGACACGCATTTCTGAGCTGTCTTCGCTAAACTCAGGATAGAGAGCGCTCCAATAATTTTCACATAAAATATTAAAAACTTTAAGTCCATGTAAAAGACCTGTGATAGAATCTATTTTGAAAAGAGCTTCAATATAATAAACTGCAATCATTAGGTCTTTAGATTCTCTTTTTAAAATATCTTCACATATATTGGCAAATTTTTGCTGACTGGGCTGTATATCTTTTGTTGTAGTCCATTCCGCCGTGTTGTCACTTTGAAATTTTTGTAATTCAAGGCGTTGATCGCGTAACCAGGACATTTTATCAGTTAGATTTAAATCTATTCCACAGGGAGGGTTGCTAGAACAAGGTTCGATGAAACTTTCAACATTTTTCTCGTACATTCTTTGACTCACTTAAATTTCATATAAATTATTTTCTGTTTTTATTCACAATTAAATTTCCAGACAGAAACATGTAAAAATAAATTAATCGTCGCATTATTTACATCAATAAATCCACTAACACAAATTTTAGCTACTCGCTTATTTTTATCATAATTTTGAAATGATACATTGATATTTTTAAACCTTGGCTCAAAAGAGTTTAAAGCAAGTTTTATACAAGAGCATAGACTTTCTTTATCTTCTTCATTTGCCAAGGAAAGTTTATTTACATTTGGCAGACCAAAATTTGAAGAATTGAGTTGACTTGCCTGCAGAGATAAAAATTCATTTACAGTCAATGTATTTCTCGTATTTAAAATGTAATCAAAGTTACTTTTAACTGAAAAATGTATATCATCTTGTAAATATTTATCTTCAAGCAAGCGAATCATGCATTAGACTCCAAATTTATTCTATAAAAATTATGCTTTAAGGGCATAATTTTTATAGATATCAAGAGATACTTTAATATTCTTAAGATCTTCATAAGTGATGAGTTGTGGATCAAGAATAACGGGATTACCTTGAGCTTGGTTTTTATCAGCATATTTAACACCAACATAAGCTGTCGCATTGGTAATTTTGATTTTAAGAGTTTTTTTACCATCACCGATAAATACAGGGAGTGCTAAGTCAACATGTAAATCCAAATAAGAAGCATGCTTAACATATTTTGGAGAACGATCTTGATCTTCAAGATATTCCATAATTTTTGCGGCTTTTATTTTAGATTGCTCAAGTTGAGCATAAATATCATCAATCTCAGCTGCATCAGGAGATGAAAGAGTGATTTCAACATTCACGGGATAATTTTTAAATGTCCTTTCTTTGAGAGTTGTATTGATATTTGCTTCTGGCATAAACTCTCCAGCTATATCTTGAATGATCAAATATTCTGGAAGAGCAGGATGCGCAGCATTTTTAGGTGAATAACCAGAAAAAGAAATAGCTAACTTTGTTTGCGACTTTGGCACTAAAGACATATTATAATCTCCGATTAAATTAATTTAAAAAATGTTATTTTCCTGCTGGCAATTCACTCACCAAACGCATTGAAATTGTCAATTCATTTAGATAAAAATGTGGCCTGAGGTACATGACAGCGCTGTAAATACCCGGCTTACCAGGAACGGTCGAAACGTCAATACGTGCTTCACGAAGTGGGAATGCGCTTTTTACCCAATCAGAGGCTGTATCAGATAAAATAACGTAACTGGAAATCCAGTTATTTAAATATGCAGAAACTGCTTCTGCAGAAGAAAAACTTCCAATTTTATCACGCATAATGCTTTTTAGATAATGAGCAAAGCGTGATATGGCCATAATGTATGGCATTTGCACAGTAAGTGAGGCGTTTGCATTTGCTAGATCATTGTCGTACTCCTTCAATTTATGGATTGTTTTTGCACCAAAAAAGACAGCTTGATCGGTGCCACGCTTGTAAACGAGACTAAGTAAGCCAAGATCATCAAGTTCTTTTTCCCGTCGATCGGTGATCGTGACTTCAACAGGAATTTTTTGTATGCGATTGCCTTCGTCATCGTTAAACATATAAATGGGCAAGCCATCCACGGTTCCACCATTTTCAACCCCACGAATATTTTGGAACCAACCAAATTGACGATAGGATTGCCCTACGCGCTCTGCGAGATGGAATGCGGCATTTCCCCATAAGAATTTTTCATGTTGCTTTTCATTTAAATCTTCGACAAATTTAAATTCTTTCACAGGAATTCCATCATCAGAATATTCATTGCGCATGATTACGCTTGGAAGAGTGAGGCAAACATATTTTGATTCTTCTTTTGAGCGGAATGTGTTCCAGTTTGCATAGTCTACAGAGTTAAATATGCGTTCCAGGCTTTTTGGTTTATTAAGATCAGTAAATGATTCCATATCAAATAATTTTGCATCGGCAGCAGATATAAATGGAACATGTGCAGCAGATGCAACTAAAGAAACAGCGCGTAAAAATTCAATATCAGTTTGTGAACGGCTGCAGTAATAATCACCAACTAGCATGCCAAATGGTTCACCACCAAATGTTCCATATTCGCTTTCATAAACTAATTTAAATAAACCACTCTGATCCCAATCTGGCGCAGTGCGATGATCTAATAATACATCGTCTTTTTTTGCATCGAGAATGCGAATTTTCAATTTTTCATCTGGCTCTAAATTATTAACTAACATTTCGAGTCCACGCCAGCTTGCTTCAAGTGTTTGAAATTCTTCATGGTGAATTATTTTATTTATTTGTTCAGTAAGTATACGGTCAATATCTGAAATTCGCTCATTAATCATTTTATTAAAATCATTTTGAGTATTAAAATTATTTTGCACAGCTTCTTCAGCAAAAACCTGGAGCATAGATTTTAAATTTTCTTTTTGCTGAATATCGATGTTATTTTGAACAGTATTAATAATATTATCTGCTAAATCATTTCCGTTTTCAAAAAATGACATATCTGCTTCTAAGATATCCTGATAAGTAGTCTGTGTGCTCATGAAATCTCCTTAAGTAAATTTAGTTTTTCACAATGTCATCATCAGTTTTTTTAGGTGCTGCAATTTTCATGAGAGCTTCTGGATTCTGGATAAGTTTATTGAGAACTTCCTCAAGAGTTTCACTGCTATCAGCCTTTGCTTGGAGATCAATTAGCTTTTTTCTAATTTCTAATAATTTATTGAGTTCAGGGTGATTTTCTGCAATTTTTCCTGGACTAAAATCTGCCATACTGTTCATTTTTAATTTAACATTTAAGCTGCTCCCATCTTTTTTAATCGTATTTTCAACTTTGAAAGTAAGTTCTGGAGCGACCTTTTGCATTGTGGTATTGAAGCAATCCTTATCGATTGGAAGAAATTGTGCATTTTTAAGTTTCTGCGGCTTTTTATTTTTATGACCCGAAAAATTTGCCATAACTCCAACTACAAATGGAATGTCTTTTGCTTTTACATTTCCTTCAGCTTGCAAATCATAAGTGATTTGCACACGCGGTGGTCTTACTTTTGTTAATTTGTGCTGAATACTATTGTTTGACATTAAACTCTCCTAAATTACAGTCTCCTCTATAGGAACTGGGTGTTAAAAAAATGATTCAATCAATTAAACTAATTGTTCTATCTGAATTAGTATTTAAATTTTCTTGTATTTCTGGAGCAAAAAATGGGAATTCTGGAATTATTACATTCTCATAGAATGTATTCATTTTTAAAATTTTGAAACTAAAATAAACAACGATTTCATTGTCTCCAGCATTTGTTGCAAAATTAAGCTTTAGTAGGTTTGGATTACAAATTTTTTCGCAATCTCTATATTGGGAAATTAAAGTTAGAAGAGCCCATGGATTGTTCTCTTCTACAGAAATATCTTGTATTTCACGTCCAACAATATTGCTTTTTTTTGATTTAGAAATGCGGAATGCCATTTTCAAAGGATCTCCTACTTTCCAATTAAGTAATGCTTTTTCTGGTGTTCCATAGTTTGAGCCATATTTTTGATTTCCTGATTCAATTTTCCAGCTGATAACACGATTTCCATTGATTTCATTTGCTCTATTTGCTCTAAACTCTAATTCAACGGGATATTTTATAAGGCTATCTTTGTCTTTATTAAAATTTATAAAGTTATAGACATTGCTCATTTTTGAAAGAAATTCTTTTAAATCTCTATTTAAAATAGATGGATGAAATTCTCTTAAAAATGGATAAAAATCTTTAATAAATAAAGAATATTTTTGATTAAAAACTATAACATCATCTATAAGTGCAAAATGGTAATTTGTTTTAGAATTTTTATATTTCGCAAATGGAAACTTTCCAGCAAGTGTATTATTAAATATTTTAGCAAGTGAATTAAATTCGGTAATACTTTTAATTTTAAATATATCTTCACATTTATGCGATAATTTATTGGAAATATTAAATTTTATATTTGAAAAATATTCAAACTCATCTTTTTTAATATTTTGGAACTTCTTTATAAATTGATAACAGTTGGTGCTATTTGTTTTATCTATAGTATTAAATATAAAATCATTTAAAGATATGAGAGAGCCTTTTCTTGTTTTATCTATCACTTCGAACTTTATTTCCTGCCAAAACTTATTTGTTGAGTTATATGATGTATCTTTGAAAGTTGAGTTAAGGGCAATTTGAATTTGAACAAGTGATTCCATATTTTCAGAATAGAATTTCTCGATCAAATTTTTTTGTTTTTCTAAATAACTTGATAAATCTGCCTCATTTTGTTGTGAAAAATAATATTGTGCAGGCGATGATTCGCCATTCCAATTATCAAAATTATGTTTATTGCTTGTATATAAACCGAGATTATAAAATTTATTCATATTATTTTCTAAGTGGTAATTTATCTTTGTAAAAATAATTGGATATATCAAGCCAGCAACTTTATTTAAGTTATTCTTTTTTATGAGGGCATCGAGAGGTTTTATAGTTTTATATGAATTTAAAATATTTTGATGCAACTCTTCATCACCATTTGCAAGTATATTCAAATTAGAATCTGGAATTTCAGTAAGCAAATTATTTTTATTTGCAAAAATATCCATCTCTATTACATACTTTAATGTATCTCTAAGAATTTGGTTAAATGCTAATGGGTAATTCCGCTCTGCAAAATTATTTATTACAGAATCTAAATTTAAAATCTTAATGTAAGTGTCTTCTAAAAAATGTGTGTTTAAAAATAAACTTTGAGCCTGTTGAGAACGATCAACTTTTTTCTCATCCATTGTTTGCATATTGCGGTATGATTTAGTTAAGTGTGTTAGGTAGAAATTAATATCTTTATTTATATGAACAGTATTATTTGTATCAAATGAAAAAATATTTTGATTAAAAATAGGGCTTTCATATTTTTTCAGAAGTGATTGATACACTTTAAGTTCTGTAGCTAATTTTGCTTTATATGTTTCTTTTTCTTTATCAGAAATTAATCCAGAATTTTTAAAATATGATAAAATTTTATTATGGATATTTTCTGAATTATTTTCTTCTTGAATTTTAATTAATTCATTAGATAAATTTACGTATTCATTAAGTTTTTCATAACTGTTAACAAGATTACTAATTTTTATATTTTTTTCTTGATCGCTTAGAAATAAGAATGAACTGTTTTCATTTGAAAATATTTCAAGAGAATTTTTATTAAAGTTGTCTACCAAATTATCTATATAAGTTTTGCTAAATTGATTTTGTAAAATATTATTAAAGATTTCGTCTAATTTATCTTTAGCTTTTAAAATAAATTCATTATATGAAAATTTCAAATCTACCTTGAAATTTTTATTTTTTAAAATAGAAAAATTTCTTGAAATCTTTGTTTGAGAGAATGTGCATATATCATTTTTTTTCTGATTTTCACTAAGTAATGTATAAATATTAAATAATGATTTTTGAAAAGAGTCAGGATTATTTTTATTTATTTGATTATAAATTAAATTTATTTGTTTTAAATCATTGGTAAGTTTCTCTATATCTAATATTGAAAAATTAGAGTTGTTAAAATGAATTCCTGATTGATTTAGTAATAAAATATTATCAGTTAGTTCATTGAATTTATTTATTAAATTGTTATTTAAAAAAAATGAGAATTGCTTAGAATATTCAGGAATAAGTGGTTCTGGAAATTTTTGCAACCAAGACTTTGGTATGAAAAGATAACTTTCAGACATATCTCCAAATTTAAATGCATTTTCAATTATTTCACATGAATGAGTGAATGCCTTTGTGCTAGATAATTTGTCAATAGAAGAATTAAAAGATTGCATTTTAAGCATGTTAGTTTTTATATTCTTAAAATCTGAAATATAGTGAGTAAGAGACTTTAAGAAAATAGTCAATATAATTCCACTAAAACAAATGGTTATTATAACTCCAGTATAAATTGAATGTTTATAAAATGTAAATTTATTTTTAGAAAGCTTTATATTCTCTAAAGGATATTGAGCAAGTGCTTGCAAAGAATTCTTCAAAGAGTAGTTCTTTTCTCCAGCAAAAAAGAAAATAGCTCTTGAGTTTAATAAAAGTCTAAATTTTTCTAATTTTAATTCAAGGCTTTCAATATGACTTTTATTGATTTGAATTAGTCTTTCCTTAAGTATGCTTGAAATACTTAAATATTTTCTAAGATCAGACTCAGGTAGGTTTAATTGAAGCATTTTAAACTTTTTTTGATCTATAGAAGTTTGGAAGTCATTAAATAAATCTTGGGAGATTTTAAATTTAGAATTTTGTCGCAAATCTGCTGATATTTTGTCAGTATATCCTATTAAATCTGTTCCTTTTTTAGCAAAAAAATTGGGGATTACATCATATAAATCTTCTGAAAAATTGATCGCTGAAAGACTGTAATATGGAATGGGTGCTCTGTATATACCATAAAGTTCTGTACACAGAAAATACTCTTGCAGAACTTGATGATTGCATTCTTCGTATGAATTATTTTCATCTTTAATTGATATTATTCCTTTTAGTTGAAAATAATCCATGTTTTTTCTAAGACGTTTGAATAGGCGGATATATCTTTTTTTAATGTCAGAATTATATTGATTTTTTTCATCTATTAGATTTTTGCATTGAAGAATAATAAAACATTTATTTTCAATAAAAATTGTTGAAAATAGTGATTCATCAGGAAAATTAAAATTTTCATCTTCTGTAAATGACTTTAATAAATTTTCTTTATTCATATTTGAAGATATAATAAAAAAATCTTTTTTCTTTGATTTGCTTTTTATTTGATAAAAATAAAAATAATCTGTAAAATATGTAATTGCTGATTTAAAGTAAAGTGATGAATAATTTCTTTTCTTGTAGAAAATAAATTTTCTTATCGTTATAAATAAAAAGAAAAATATGGTAATAATTAATAGAAAAAATATCATAATATATTTTACCTTGTGTGGAGCATGAATTGGTTTGTTATGAACCAGCATAAATCGCCAGAAAGTAATAACCCAATTGTTAATATTGTTATGAATTTAATATAAAAATATATGGATTCTATTTTCAAATATTTTTCAATCCTTGAATTATATGCAAGAAATGAAGGAGGACTTAATTGAGTATTTTCTGCAAAGAAATCGTCTATTATTTCACTGAGTATCTTAACGTAATTTTGTCTTACATTATTATACGATATCTGTCTGTATTTCCCTTGAAAACCAATTTTTAATGCTGAATAATATAACTTTATCAATTCCTGTTTTTTTTGATGAGGTTGAGCAATAATAATATCTATCTGGTCAAAAATAACATGTCCACCTGAAGTAGAACCAAATATTTTTTCTTCAAGAGGACTGTTTTTCCAGAAAATTGCAAATTCACTTTTTTGATGAATAAGAATATCATCGAATAAGCATACTACTAAATAAATAACTTCTTCAACAATTTGTGTGTCATGAGTTCGTCTATTTGTTTTTAATTCAATCATTTCTTTATTAAAATAATTTACAAGTTCAATTTTAATCTGAGTTGTCTTTTCATCTATTATTTCTGATTTTGAAGTAAAATCATCATCGAATTTTAATAATATTTCACTTAATTTTTTTATTGAATTATCGAAAAAATTAATTAGATTTTGATTATTGTTTGGTTCATATATTTTTTCATTACTCATAATGTTTTCTCTTGGTATATTAATATTTCATCTGGAGCATTATTTTGTATCAAATTATTTGTTTGAAAAATGATGAGTTCATTGTTTGCATGATGGCTTTTAAAATCACACTTGATTAAAAATCCAATATATTTATCTTTTAGAATTTCATCATATGATATTGCTTCAAGATTTCTTTCAAAACCAAGTGAGCGCTTTTCTTTCGATGCTTGGAAGTCTCTGTTTTCACAAATGAGAGCAGTTTTGAACCATTCAATCAATTCCAAGTCATTCATTTTTTTGTTTCTCTTTAAAAGTATAATAATTTCTTTTTTGGAGAACTCTACAGAAATATTTAAACTGTATACTTTTTCATTTTTGTTGAACTTAATTAGAACAAATTTTTCCGAAATTTCAGCTTCCAATATTTTTTCAATTTTTTCAATTAATGGCTTGAAAGTAAGTAATAGATTTTCATGTTGATAATTTATAAAAAAAGGTAAAGAATCTGTAGTTTCGAAAGATAAAACAAATGATAGAATTTTATTGCATTCTAGAAAAAGTTGATTCGGTGATATACCATCGCATTCAATAAGTGGTTCAAGTATGCCAATAGTTTTTTTAAGTGTAGCACATTTATTTAAGCATTGCATATAGCTTAAAGTATTATTAATATTTTGAAATAGTAGTGCTTCCTTTGTAATGAATTCTAGTTTTTTCCTGAGTAAACTATTTAGTGATTTAATTATTTTAATTAGTTGTGAACTATCTTTAAAATGTATGTGTGGTGGTATATACTCAGCGATCTCTACAAAACCATTAATTTTATTTATTTTTGCGATTGGCAAATATGAGCAATTAATTGGAGGATAATCGCTTATTTGTAAAATAGCATTTGGTTCTAAGATTGAAAATGTTTTTTCTTCATCAAAATGATTAATTGTCTCAGGAGTATTTTTTAAAAATCTTGATTCTTTTTCATTGTCATTTTCTAATATACTATTGCCATAGGGGATTGTTATATAAATCATAGCTTCATTTGTTGCGAATTTTTCAAATTCATTAAGTGAAATTATAAGTTCTCTAGTTTGTGTTTTATGATTATAATAATACTCGTATCCATCATTGAATATGCAATCAATTTCTATTATTTTAAATGAATTTGTATATGACCTATTTAATTCATATGTAAGATTAAATATTCCATATTGATTTTTATTGACTTTAATATGCCTAATTCTATTTAAATTTTCTGAACGTTGTAATGCGTAGTTTAGAACTGTTGGAATTAAAATTTCGCCAGATTTCCAAGCGACAAGTTTTGGGGCATTTGCAAAACTTATATTCATTTATCCTCCTTTCTAAAAATTTCCAAGAGAAATTTTAACAATATATTCGATATTACTTTCAGAAATTAATCTTTCATTATTAAAGATGTATCTATATTGTATACCAATAGAAAAATTTAAATATTTCCAAATATTAGACTCTAGATAGAGACTTGGTGAAATGGAATCAAATTGAACTGGTAAATTTGTTGCAGTATTTAAAAGACTTAATTGTGTTCTTCCATAATCAATACCTAATTTAGGATGAATATAATATGTTCCAAATGGAGTGTATGATGCACCTATATTAAGAGTACTAAAATTTAATATTGAAACCTTTTCTTCAGTATTTTGAATTTTATAATTTATGGTAGGCTTGTTGAATAAATAAAATGCTCCACCATATAATTGAAATGAGTTGTTAATATTTATACCAATTTGAGTTGAAAAAATTGGAATATAACTGTCCCCATATTTGGAAATCTTGAATCCTTCTTCAAGATAGAATCCATTATGGGTATTAAATTCTTGGTAAGAATTGCTTGCAAACAAGTTTTGTCTATTTTCTTTTGGATAGGGTATTTCGTACTCATTAGCTTCTTCTTCAATTGAATACGCATTTTCATTTGATGTAAAAAATATAAAAACCATTGATAAATAAACTTTATTATTAAACATTTTCGTTGCTTTCATTTTCCCTAATAACGGTTTCAAGTTCATCTCTTTCTTGTTTAGTTCTCCCTGACTCTTTTACTTCGATTTGATTTTCATTGAAAATAATTGTGACATTGCTTTCTGTATCAATTTTAAGTGGGTATGATTTCAATAAGGCGTTATAACGATTGAATAAATAAATTTGCTTGCATCCAGGTGGTAAATTCACAGCTATAGATTTTCTTATATACTGTGGGACAGTGTAGACTTTAAAAATTTTAAGATCTTTAGTTTTTTTTAAATTTACTAGTTCTTGATAGGAATCATCAAACCATTCTTGATTTGTATATTTAAGTATTTTTTCGTGAAATTCATCTTTTTTTACAACAACTATATCAGTTTCAAATGCAAAGTTATTGTTTGATTCTCTTTTCACCATTGCATTAATTATAAAACTTTTTCCCCAGATATTGTCGGCTGTTTCACAACTAGAGAACAAAATAGAAAATAGTAAAAATGATATGAATGTGACTTTAGTCATTTTATTTTATTCCAATATACATATTTAATTTAGATTAATTCTTAATAAATAATTAAGAATATATTATTTTTTTTAGACAAACTTTTTGTTTCCATAAGATGCTTTTGCCTTCTTATGGAAGGGAGGGAGTTTAAACAGTCTACTTACCTCTGAGATTGAATTAAATACAAAAATGAATCCTAGCTATTTCATATATGTATATTGACTAAATTGCAAGTTTGTTGAGTAGAAAAATAAAGTGATAAAGGAAGTTTCTAAATAAAAGATTGCTCGATAAAATTTTATAATAACTTTTAAATTCAATAAGAGTAAAAATTTAAAAAATTTAGATTAAATTTATGTTGTTTTGATAGCTTTATTTTTATTTTTAAGTTACCATAACTTTTTAAATTTGTTTACTAAATCAAATTATCGTCGTTTTTGTATATTTTGTTTTAAAATGTAATTAATATTTAATAGTTTGCTGAATAAGAAATTATTTCAGCATAAAAATAGCACTAGTGTAGCATAATAGCCTTATTTTAAACCTTCCATTATAATTGTTTGTAAAATATTTTTAATGTACAGCATGCAAGAAGAATTATTAGAATTGGAGTTATTATGAAGCGCTCGCAATGGAGTTCGAAAATTGGATTTATTCTTGCATCTACTGGAGCAACAGTTGGATTGGGGTCAATCTGGAAATTTCCATACGTAACTGCGATGAATGGTGGAGGTGCGTTTTTAATTATTTTTTTACTGATAATATTTACTCTAGGAGTTTCACTTTTATTTGCAGAAATCGCTATTGGACGAGCAGCTAGCTGTGGTGCAGTTGGAGCCTTTCGTAGTTTAGGCGGAAAAAAGTGGTCCTTTATTGGTTATATGGGTGTTGTGTGTGGGTTTATAGTTCTTTCATTTTATAGTGTGATTGGAGGTTGGACTATAGGTTATTTGATGCGTGCGCTTGATGGGCGTGTTATGACAAATGATTCTAAAATTCTTTCGTCTCTATTTAGCAATTATGTTTCGCATCCCTATGAACCAATTATTACACATGGTTTATTTGTTTTATTTACTCTTTTAATCGTTATTTTTGGTGTACAAAAAGGGATCGAACGTGCAAGTAAAGTACTTATGCCAGCATTATTTTTTCTTATGCTTATTTTAATCGTCCGCTCAGTTACATTACCAGGTGCTTTTGCTGGAGTTCTCATCTTATTATCGCCTGACTTTTCAAAAATAAACTCATCCATGATTGTAGAAGCTTTGGGCTTAGCTTTTTTCTCATTATCTGTTGGAGCAGGTTGTATGCTTGCTTATGGCTCGTATCTATCTAAAGGAACAAAGCTAACAAGCGCAATTTTATGGATCACTTCATTGACAATGTTGACTTCAATTTTAGCAGGTCTTATGATTTTTCCTGCTGTGGCTTCATTTGGATTAGATCCTGCTTCTGGTCCAGGCTTAACTTATATGACTATGCCGATCGTTTTTAATCATCTTCCATTTGGCCAATTCTTTGCAATATCATTTTTTTCTCTTCTATTAGTTGCATCATTAACTTCTGCTGTTTCTCTATTAGAGTTAATTATTATTTTTCCTATAGATGAATGGCATTTTGAAAGAAAACATGTAACTGTGACAATTTGTTTTCTTATATTTATAGTTGGCATACCAGCATCTTTATCATTTGGAATTTTATCTGAGTACAAATTTTTTGGCAGAAATATATTTGATTCAATGGATTATCTTGCCACAAATATCCTCCTTCCTTTGGGTGGAATAGGAACAGCACTTTTCACTGGCTGGAAGATATGGCCGCTGATCGAGGATGAATTATCACACTCTCCAAGTATATCTTTGGGTATGAAATGGATATGCAGAATTATTGCTCCTGTTCTTATTGCGCTTATTTTAATATTTAATATTTAAAAAATTTTGTTGCACCGAACTATTATAAGGAGATGTATATGTTCAATGAGAAAATTATCGTTCGAGATAGTCTTGATGAAATATCGTTAAAAAAACTTTTTAACGATGAAGCTTTAGCAATACATATTAAAAAATTTGCAGATGTTAACTTATCAAATAAGTTAACAGAATATTTTCTTGAGCATCCAAAATTAGAATGTCATCCTCACGATCTTAAAAAAGAGAATAAAACTATTTTAGTTGATTATGGGGTAGACCGTGTCGGAGTATCTTATAATACAACTTTTGGTCAAAGCAAAGAGAGTGAAAGTTATAAAAAATATTTTGACGGAGCTTTGCCAGCAATCCGAGATGTGCGTAAAGCATGTTCACCATATTTGGCACCATTTGATAAATTTCGCTTAGAACTAGATGAGATTTGGTCGTATGGAGCAAGTTTAGCAAATTTTGAAGGAAAAAAAATGCATGCAGGTATTGCACGTATTATGAAGAGGCCTGAATTATCCTATTCTGTTGAAAAACAGCCACACTTTGATGGATTACAACAAAAGGAAGTAAAACTATTAGGGCAATATTCAGTAAATATATACATATCTATGCCTGAAATCGGTGGTGAATTGGAGCTTTGGGATGTTCCAGCAATTCCTATAGAAAATTATATAGAAGATTCATCTGAATGTGATTGGCGTGGTATTTTACCTACTTCTCTTATTGTTAGGCCTGAACAAGGTGACTTAATCATGTTTAATACTCGGAAACCGCATGCAATTCGTAGCTTTTCAGCTAACTATCGTGTAACATTACAAAGTTTTATAGGTATATTGCCAGACAAACATTTAATGCTATGGAATTAAATAATGGAGTCTTTGATTAGTCCATTTGCTGTTTTTATTGCTTTAGGAATTGGTGCAGCTGCTCCAATTGGTCCAATAAATATTGAAATAATGCGCCGGCATATAAATATCAGTTGGATCCATGCAGTTATATTTGGCTTGGGAGCCTGCCTTGCGGACTTAATTTTCCTTGCTCTTTTAGGATTAGGGCTTTTGGAGTTATTTTCAAATTCAATTTATATGCCTATTTTTGGAATATTTGGAGCAGCACTCGTTTTTTGGTTTGGTATAATGAGTTTTAGAGCCCCCCCAGCTGAAAGCAAAAGAAAAAGTTTAAATAAATCTTTTGCAAAGCAACTTCTAGATGGAGTTCTGCTCACTTTGTTAAATCCTTACAATGTAATTTTTTGGCTTTCTGTGAGTGCGCAAATTAATAATCTTATTTCAAGTCAGCACTCTTTTTTTATGGGTAGTATCGGAACTCTCACTGGTATATTGATTTGGATTATATTGATTAACTTAATTATCTTCTTTTCTAAGAAAATGCTTACACAAAAAGTTGTTATAATTATAAATCAAGTGAGTGGAGCAATTCTCATATTATTAGCAGGGTATTTTGCTTATAATTCTGTTAAACTTTTGATGTTAAAATTGTGATTTATGGTTAAAATTAATATTAATAAAATAGAGATAGATAATTTTTTTCAAAATATATCTACATATTCTGTTCATTCTCAATCTGCAAGTTTTTATGAAGATGCACTTTATCTTGCCTATAGTGATTTGTCATCTGACTCTGCACAGATCGTTAAACTTACAAGAGAAAATTTTAATAATATTTTAAATGAACATTCTATTATTGCATCTCTTTTAGGATATGATTATGTGCTTCCAGACAAAGTTTCAGAAAATATTCGCAAATTTGCTCTATTTAAAAAAATTGGATTGGAAAAATGTCCTCCTATTAGACTGAGTGGATTTGAAGGTCTTTTTGAGGGGCTTGGACAAATTGTAATAGGTCAGCAAATTTCTGTGGCTGCTGCAAATACGATTAGAACAAATCTTATAAAATGTTTTGGAACAAAAATATCGTTTGATAATGCTGTTACCTTACAAACTTTTCCTTCAGCTTCTATTTTTAAATCTCTTAAAGACCATCAGCTTTCTGATGTTGGCTTGAGTGCAATGAAGCGCAAGTGCTTAAAAGAACTATCAGATTTCTTTTTGAAAAACATATTAGATATTAAAAATGTAATGCTTGGACATGGTGATTTAGTTGCATTCAGAAAAGCCTTAAAAAATATTCATGGCATAGGTGATTGGACACTTGATTGGTTTGAACTTAAAATCATGCGTAACTTTAATTGTATTCCTGTGAGTGATTTTGCAGTTAAAAAATCCTTTCAATGGGCATTAGGTGCAAATGATTTGGCTACTCGTGAGGAAATTGAACAATATTCCATTAAAGTAAAACCTTTTTCGGGCATTTTGTGTCATAATTTATTGTATAGTTATCAAAAGCACATGAGAAGTTTAAAAAAGTGAATGCTTTGACTGAAGGTTTGCATGGAAAATATAAAATCAAATACAATATATTTTAAAGAAGGTTTAGTCGATGCATTACCCATCTGGCTGTCTTTCTTTTTTATGTTTTCATCTCTAGGTTCTCTATGTCATGAAAGTCAATTAAATAATATAAATACTTTGCTAATGACCATGCTTATTTTTGCAGCTCCTGCTCAGCTGGCTCTCATCTATGCCTTTAAGCAAGATGTGAATGTTCTCTATATTACGTTTGTTGTTTTTGTTATTAATTTTCGTTTTTTATTAAATTCTGCAGTACTGGCTCCCTATTTTAAGAAGTCAAAAGCAATTCACTCTATAATTGCTATGTTTATGTTTAGTGCAAGTACTTTTACAGTTGCTTACACTAAATATAAATCGGAAAATATGATGCATGGACACATTGCGTATTTTTATGGTGTCGCAATTCCTAGCTATATTTTTGCTTGCCTTACAACTTTATTTGGCTATTATTTTGTAAAAGATATTACAGATACACGTATTCCACTCATTTTTATGATCGTGATGCCTTTGCATTTTGCAGCGCTGACTGCACGGCGTTATCCTGATATTTTTGCAATTGTAGCAACAGTCAGTGGTTTTCTTACCATGCCTTTCTTGCAACGCTTGCATTTAAAATTTATTGAGCTTGTCTATGCATTAGTAATAGGAGTTCTTTTTTGTGCTTTAGATGCAAGAAAAGAAAGGGCTAAAAATGGATAATGCAATACTGATTGCTATTTTGGCTGCTGCAGTTGTAAATTATATGTTTAAAATTATTCCCATGTTTGTAGTAAGAAACATAGATTTAAAAAAGAATACAATTTTTAAAATCCTTGATTACGCTTCTTGCTGTATCATTGGTGAAATTATTTATTCTGCTGCTTTTAAAAACGCAAGTTTGAAAGTTCTTTGGGATACTAAGACTCTGCTTTATCTGCTTAATATTATTTTTATAATACTATCATTTTATATCTGCATAAAAACTGGATCTATTCTAAAAAGCGTATTTATTTCGTTGAGTCTTTTCACACTTTGTTTGTATGCTTGGACTTTTTAAATCCTTACCTCTTTGGTGGTATAAATCTTTATTTTAAATTTTATAATATTATTTATGGATTTTTCTTGAAATAAAATAATATATTATTTATAAAAGTAAATGAATTTTCTTGTTAGTTATTTTTTTACAAATGGAGATTTTTATGTATATGAATCTAAGTAAATATTTTTTTATTTCTTTAAGTTTTATTTTTATTGGATGTAGTCTTGAACAAGAAAATGCCAAAAGTCTTGGTGAGGTCAAACATATTTATATTGCCAAAAAAGAGACAATTTATGATAGTAAAAACCTATTTGGAAAAGAACTCAAATTAATCGATAATGCTCTTGAACTGTCACAATGTAAAAGAGAAAATAAGAATATTTGTAATTATGTTGTTATTGGTCTTGGTGATCGCTCAAAAATAATACATAGAGCAAATTGTTTGTTTTGTGATACTGAGAGCTATGATAAGCCTCACTATGACAATATAACTAAATTAATAGATGTTAGCAAAAAAAGTCAAACTGTGGAATTAATAATTGGTGATTTTGGAGATATTATAAAAAATAAATTTGAGTTAAGCCTTGAACGTATAGATAGTGAAGCCGATAGAGAGCTTTTGATAAATGTATTTAAGTGAATTACTTCATTGTATGATATTTCTAGGGAGTTAGTGAGATATTTTTCCTTTTCTATTTCTAATAAAATACTTTTTAAAGTCTTTTTACCAATGAATTTCTCTAACTTCTTTTACCCATTTTATTTCTCCTTGGTTTATTATTTTTGATTGAGAAATTAAGGAACTAGTTGAAAATAATATAAAAAATGAAGAAACTGTAATTATAAATTTCATTATAAATCCTTCCTTTGGTTGTAAAAGCTTAAGTAACTAAATTCACAGTCAACATCACCCTTATTTTGAAGTTTTTGTAAATCTGTTATCTTTAATAATAGTTTCTTTGCATCGTGGATTATTTCATCATATTTTTCTTTTGGAACTTTTTTATAGTTTAAGTAAAACATTTTACTTTCCTCAAGATTTTTTTCGGACATGACATCTAAGCTTCCTTCGACAGCCCCTGCAATTCTTTTTACTTTCTCCTTCAAAGCTGGGCTTTCAAATATTAAATTTTTATGAGCAGCTTTAAAACCATTTTCTCCTTCAATGATTAATTTATCTTTGAGAAGATTTGGTAGAATAAGATGCTTGATCTTTTCAATCATAAAGCCATTGTAATTTTCAAAAATATCAATTTTATGAGAAATTCTTTGATAGACATCGACAAGAAGTCGGAGTTCAAGATTAGAAAGAAGTATGAAGCAATGTGGTGCTGTTACTTCATTTGCAATAAACATACTCTTTTTTAAAGCTTCAATATCAGGATCCTTTTCCATTATTTTGCCTCGCTATTTTTATTTTAAAATTTATTATAATAATAAATTGGCTGGGTCAAGCTAAAATTATTGCTTTGAGTAAAATATTTTAATTATTGTTATTTGTCTGTAACTAAAAATCTCTTAAATTTTATAAGTATTAATAATTTTTATTTTTAGAATGGTTATAAATTGCGTGTGGATAAAGTCAATTTTTTTTCTATTAATAGCGTAGATGATAATATACAAATATTTGATAATTTTTATGTTAAAATTTTGCATACTTTTGAAAATTAAGGAAGATTTCAAAAAGGTTATGGCATGAAGAATGATTTTTTTATTTTAAATTCTTTCAAATTTTTCAATTTCTTTAACACAGGCGAATCGATCTTCAGCTTCACTACAAGGTGTGACTTCTGCTTTGCACTCTTGAGCTTTTTTATTATCGACATTGACTTCTTTTAATTGGAATGAGTCTTTATCAATAGGAGTGATCAAGACATCTTTTTCATATGTACAATAAAAAGGTGTTTTTTCTTTAAGAGGAACATGGATTTTATAACGCATATATATTTCATTAAGACTTCTGAACCCTCCTGAAGCATGCTGAGTGATATATCCTTCTTCTATATGCATATTTTTAATGCCGTTTAAGATTTCTCCCGTTTGCACTAACGATAAAAATGAGTATTTATCCGATTGCCAAAATCCAGTGTAATTATATGGTATTTTTGTTAAGCTATTATCTATAAAATTGCTTAATGCTCTTCGATCATATTTGATAAGTTTATTATATGCACTTTCTGCTCCAAGCACACATGCACTTGTATTGCTACGATGAACGTTTTCATCCGTTGTTGTTTGGTGCATAAAACATTTTGCAGCCGCATCTGCAATTATTTCTTTGTTTTTACGACAAGCTTTGACAATATCATTCACCTGTTCCTTTGTTCCACTTGGAAGAATGAACTTTTGTAGTTCTTCCGCACGCATACTGTCATTTAATATTTGAAGATATTTTTCTTTAAGATCAAGTCTCGTGCTTTTGACTTCATTGGTAAGTGGGAGGGAGGGTTTTTCTGGGGTAAGTAATGCTATAGAATCTTTATAATTAAGTGCTTGCCTTTCGTAAGAGGCTAGGTTCCATTTTATAACCGCAAGACCAGCTGGATTTGTTTCATCATAAGTACTTTGAGCAATTTGATTGGTGAATTGATTTTTTCTATATGAATCAAGAGCTTTTAAAACTTCAAAGCATGCATTTGCATTTTCACCGCTGCAATTTATGAACGATGTTTCACTTTCCGTAGGGATTGCTGTGGACATTTGGGAAGGTTCTCCCCCCAATTGAAAGGCATAGACTGCAAGTCGAAATGATTTTTTAATGTTTGTATCCAATTTTGCAATTTCACTTTCTAATTCTCCAAGATTTTGCAGATTTGTTTTAATATTTCTTTGAAAAAGAAATTTTGTGCCTATACTTTTAAAAGAAAATTTAACAGTTGTATATAATTTTGCACCAATGCTGACGCTGTCTACAAATGAATCACCACATGCTTCCTCAACAGTATCGAGAGTCTTTCCATTGCTATCTATTTGAGATTGAGCTAAAATAGACACAGATTTGTCATTTGTAGTTAAATCAAATCCAATTATTCCTGCATTCAATTCTGCAATTTCAGTAAAACTTATGCTCGTATGAGAAGCTCCAGCTTTTTTTGCGTATTCAGTTGAACGACTTGAGGAAAAAAATGAATAATTTATATCATAAGGTAACACTCCTGAAATGTTTCTTATTAAGTTTTCAGTAGATAAATTGTATAAATATGCAACTTCAAAATTACTAATATTAAATCTTGGGATCCTTATCGTGCCAGTGACGCACTGGGATTTTAACACTTGACTTTTTCTATCGTAACCACTGCCTAACAGGGCGGGAACCATCGATTCTCCTGGGATAGAAGTGTGGTTCATTTTCTTAAGTGACGAAAAACTGAGAGAGTTAAATTTATCGTTTGTGGATAAATCTTTTGACAATTTCACTGTATTCATCACTTTTTCACTTGGAGGTATCAATATATAATCAGGTTTATTAGAAATATTTTGATATGCTGCATAGGAAAGACATGAAATAACTATGCTGAGTGAGGTAAATATAAAAATTTTATTTTTCATTTTTTACTCCTTCTTTAAAATGGTACACGGGTAAAGAGAGTTTTTTCGAGGCAATTATAAGAATCACCTTTAGTGCAAATCTGAAATTTGTCAGTTTCAAAACATTTTTTGTAATCATCTTCAGATGAATATTTAATTCTTAAATTGAAGTTTTCATCATCAATTATGGATAATTTAGCGGTTGCATTGAGGGAGCAATAAGTATTGTCTTGCTTTCTCTTTATAACAGTAATTGGTAAAAAAGCTGTTTCTTCGTCGATAAAACTTCCATTATAAGAATAGAAAGTTAATTCCCCACGATAATCATAAACACCCATTGCTATTCGTGATCCTGTTTGGGAAATTTGGAACATGTTTATGCTTGCTGGGTTCCATGAAGTCCATAATCCAGATAGAATATTTTTTGGTAATATGTTCATAATATTTGAATGCAATACACCAGAATTATATATATTGAGATTTGCATAGACTTCTTCTGTTGCAAACTTGCAATTGCTTGGCTCAGAAAAGCAGGTATCAGCTGCGCGTCTTAATAAATTTTTATTTTCTGTAGATTTTAAAAGGATATTGCTTAATTGCTCTTTTATATATTCGTTATTAATCTTGAAATTAAAGAGTAAAGAACTTACACGATTCAGGTTTGTGACTTCTTCTTCATATTTATATAAAAGGTCCTTTTTTAATTGTTCGAGTTCAAAGTCATATTTGGGCAAGTCATTTTTGGGAATGAAACGAATGGCAGTGTTATTGTGTGCGACTAGGTGATTTGCATATTGAGCAGTTTGCCAATTAATTACAGCAAAGCCTTTTTCAGTTTCAGGATTCAGCTCAATCTTTCGTAATTGATCTGAATATTCATTTGCTTTATAATTTTCTAGTTTATTGATAGTATCAATACATTTTTTGACATTATTGAGATCACAGTTTAAATCTGATGCTTCGATAACTTCTCGAATTTTATCATAGTCTCCGCCAAATTGTCTGACAGAAATCTGCAAGTTAATATTTTCTGAAAATTTATCTTTGTCTGTCTCCAATTTTTTTAGAATATTACCAATATTAATCGACTCAAAATTGGTAACTTCTTCAAAATTATTTTTTTGTAGCTCATTTTCAAAAGCAAACTTGATTGTATAAATTAATTTCGATCCAAGGTTAACTGCATTTATAAATTCATCTCCGCAAATTTGAGTTACGGAATTTTTGATTGTATTATTAGGATTAATTGTGCTTCCTCCAATTTTTGAAGTCTTTAGATTTGTGAGAGTGATCTGTTTTGCTTTGTAGGTCGTAATGTTTGTAAAAGTTGAGCTATAATCATCATTTGTAATTTCTCCAACATAGTCAGCAAGAGTGATCTCTTTAAATGCACTGTATTGAACTTTGTTATTAGCATTACCAGAAAGTTCATTTATGAGTGAATGCATATCTATATTGTGATAAATATTTGTTTCCATACTGTGTTGGCCAACATGACGGATATCTCCCTCTATACATTGTGCTGCATACTCTTGTGTTTTGCTGTCATAGCCGCTACCGAGCAGGAGTTTGTCTGAAATACCGGGTGGGATAATACTTTCTGAATTTTTTGTCTTTAAAAATGTTTTCATTTCAGCACTGATATTTCTATCAATTACCTGAGGCTGGTATTCATTTTGACTTTTTCTTCCGCAGGAAGAAAAATTAAATGCTAAAAATAATCCAATAGATATAGATATTTTTAATCTTTTTAAAATCATAAAGAACCTTTCTTTAAAGAAAATTTAACAATATCAGGGAAGAAATAAATGTTAATTTGTTATTGCATAATTGCCCTTAAATTCGCCTATTTTTTTAATTTCTTTCTTTTTATTTACAAGTTCGGCTTCAGCATTATAATAATAGATAGAATCACCTTTTGAAAATAGTAAAAATGCTTTAGTAAAATCACTATTTATAGATTTTATATCTGTAATTTCTTCAGGTGTGATCAAATTTTCAAGTGAATTTTTTGAAAAATCATACAAGATTACTTTTCCTTTGATAGAAAGACTCATTGTTAAATCATCTATTGTCTCAATTTTCGATATTTTTTCTGTTGTAATATCTGATTTTATAGTATTATTAGGCGATTTAATATATATATTCCCATCTTCTTGAATAAAATATCTAGTATCAGATCTATCTTCATTGTCAATAATATTTATAATTTTTTTAGGAAAATCAATTTTCTCAATTTTTCCATTATTATTATATTCATTATGTATAGAATAATTACAAGCATAAACTTCTCCATTTTCAAGTAGTAAATAGCAATGAGCAGTATTATCTTGAAATGAGACGGAAACATTTTTTACAGAACTCGGTAATTTAAATTCATTATCTTCAGTAGTATATTTATCAGTTCTAGGTATAAGATCCCAAACCCAAAGACTATTATCATCTAAAGCAGCAAATATTTTAGCTGGAGCTTGACGAGATCCATGATATCTCGAATAAAAATATTTAATTGAATGATCAAAAGTACGAGGAAATTCTCTTACGTATTGATCCCAGATGTAAAGTGAGTTAGATGAACCAAATGCATAAAATGAATACCTAGAGCGAGGAGTTTTTATAATATCAATATTACTTGGTAATTCGGTTTTGGCTGGAAGAAAAATTTCTTCTTTAGGGAGAGAACTTGATATTTCATTATTATAATTACTACCAAATCCATATATATCTCCAGTATTATCCTTAAAAAAATATGTATAATCAAGTATTCGATAGAGAAGTTTAAGATGTCTTCGTTCTTCTCTGCTTATAGTAGAATCCTCATATGGAGTAAAAAATTTTTTTATTCGTAAATTAGGCATCAATTCTTTCCCAAAAATATCTTTAAGTTCTCCATTTTTATATAATATAAAATATCCGTATTTAGTGGTAAAAATATTTTCAATATTGTCTTTTTGCTCCAATGAATAGTAAAAATTATTAAAAGCTAGTTCTCCATTCTTTAGTTGCAATGAAGTACAAAAATCATTCATAGTGAAAACTTTAATGATTTTATCTTTTAATTCTATTGGCTTTATGTATGTAATGCGCTCCATGTCTCGATGAATTTTAACGGAATAATAATTATCAAATATTTTATATAACTTTTTATTTATTATAAATAAATTATCTTCCCATTCAGGGCCAAAAAATCGGCTGAATATTTCATTCTCAACCTTTTCAATCTTTGCCGGTTTGCTTGTAACAAATAATTTTTCTCCATTTTTTTTATTTTCAATTTCAACTTGACATTTTACCCATTCATATTTTCCTCTTTCTTCTTTTGGATTTATCGTGACAGTTTGTAGGGTATTTTGATTTTCAAGAAGCTTATGTGAAGGGTATTTTGAGTAGTATCCATCTTTTTCTTTGTTACTACTTATCATCCATTGGTAAGATTTATTTTTTTCTTCTATATCTTCATCACTAGAATTAAGCTTACAAATCATTTTATTCTCATCGATCTCAACACTTACTTCAGATTGAGCATATGCAGAATTAAATATGCTAATAAAATAAGATATTGATATAGCACTTTTGAATTTCATTTTAATTTCCTCGAGAATCTATAGTGTTTAAATTGAGTGATTTTTCGTCATAATCTATTAAATTTTTGAAGCTTTCTATTTTTAGATCATTGCATTGGTAACGGTCAATCATGCAATTATCCATTACTCTTTTAAGAATATTTAAGTTGTATTCGCTTTTTTTTGAAAGATCTTGGATAATTTCGAATTGCGATAGATTTAATCTAAATATATTTGAATTTTTTAACAATTGTTCTGCCCTTTCATTGTGAATATATTCAGAATCAATTTTTTCTTGTATTTCTCTGATAGCATTCTCTATATTCAATGCATTTATGAAATCACTATTATTTGCCTCTTTTGAGGATAAATATGGAAAACCTTGTCTTGTATAATCTGAAAATTCAAAGGAAAGTGCTATTGGACCATGGTTTTCTTCCATTGTGAAGTTCATATTATTTAATTGCTTTGGAAATTCTTCTTGACCATATTTAATAAGATTTTGAAAATATGTTTGACATGGTTGTAAATTTAGTAAAGAGCAATTAGGTTTGTCCCCTAATTTTTTTAGAAAATTATAAAAATATTTCTCATTGCCCCCGATTTGATAAACATTCACACCTATTGAAACATCATTTTTAAATTTTTCAAAAACTTTATCAAAAATATTTTTAGTGAAGCTCATCCAAAGTAACTTAAATGTGACTGATGCTTTAAATCTATTTTTTACCTCTTCATTTCTGAAATAAAGTTTAACACTTGCCATGAAAAATGCTCCAAGATTTATACCAGTGACAAATTTATCTCCGCATATTTTTCGTCTTTCTTTTGGTGTTAAATTAATTGTTGAAATTCCTATATTAGAAAGTAAGGGATTCATAACATGGACAGATTTGCCTTCTATTCTATTATTGTATATTATAGATAAATCTGAATTTTTTGATGAATATAATTTATTTAAACTAATATTTACTTTAGAAGATAAAACTTTAAAATTAACCCCTCCTGTCCCATTTGCATTTAAATTATGAGAAATTTGTTCTTCATTCAAGTCATAATAATAGAAGGTTTTTATACTGTTTTGTCCTGTATAGTATAATTGATTTATATCTTCTTCTAAGCAATTATCTTTAAACGTATTTAATAAAGAATCATAACCTACACTCGGCATTTTTTTTTCAATTGCGAATGCGTTTTTAGATAATATTAATATACTAATCAAGCATGTTAATTTTTTAAGTAGCATAAAAATTCCTATTAATACGTCAGAAGCGTTGAAATGACACAGTTTCACAAATTCGATAATCTATAGAACTCATATCTTTCAATAATTTAATGTCATTTCTATCAAAGATACACACATCATCAGGACTTATTTCACATTCGTTATTGTATTTAAATAATGGACTCTGAGGCTTAAATTGAATATTAATATGGTTCTTATCAATGTATTTAATTTTAATATTGATATATGATTTACACTTAATATTTGATTTGTCCTTAAACATATCTTTTTCAGTTTCTCCTGATAGAAAGAAAATATTTTCCCCAATGTATCCACCTTTTGCTGTTGAAGTTAAGTTATTAAGTTTAACTGAATTTATAATGGCCGTCACTTTATTACTGTATTGAGCAATATTTATAAATGTATTATCGTTTGATATCCATAGACCAGAAAATTTCTTGTCGGGATCTGTATAATCAAATTCAATAAAATCATTTTCTTCAAATTCCTGTAGATTATTCAATGCATAAGAAGTTGATTCTACACAATATGATATATCTTCTCCAAAACATTTTTTAGCAGCAGAAGCAATTTTATATAAGTTTGAGCTTATTTGACTTGATAATTCTTGAATTTTTACCAATTTTGCGGTTGGAATATTAAAGTGCATTAATTCATAAGCTGTTTTAGAATATTTCAATTGATAATCAAATGCTTCTTTTAATTTTTGTCTAGAACTCTTAATTTCTTGAGCAAGTGGGGGTGATGGGTTATTGGGAGTTAATTGTATTGGCTTATTTTTAAATGAAATAAGAGCATTTTTATATTTCGTTGAAATCCATCCAAAATAGGCCCAACCGTTGGGATCGTGTGGATCAAAAGTTTTGTCTTTAAGCTGAGCTGAAAATTTTTCTTTATAATTAGATAGTTTTTCTAAAGTTTTTAGACAGAAATCAATTGGTCTGATCTCTTTATCGCCTACTTTTATAGGTGTTTTATCTAAACTACAATAGACTGAATCACTAGGGATTGCTGATGAAAATAGAGTCGCGTTACCGCCAATTTGCTTTGCATCTATTGAAACAACGGTTTTTGCTAAAAGTTTTTCATCAATTACCTTTAAACTTCCTTCAATTTCAGCAATCGAGAAAATATTTGCTCCTACTTTACCGAAAAATTCTTTTTTATCCATAGAATTTTTAAATAAAAAATTTACATTTATTAAAAGTTTTGCTCCTATAACTGCCTGAGTTACGAACTCATCGCCACAGAACATTTCAATATTATTATTGATTGATCCATCTGAGTTGACGAGTAATTTTTCCATTCCGCTTGCAATCTTATAATTAATGAGAGTGGGTTTTTTAGGATTTATGGATATAATATCTGTATACGATAAATTCAAATCACTTGCTGAATTTTTGGAAGCATAATCAAATTGGCCATTTACATTAAAGTATTGAAAATTTAGACTCCCTTTGACTCCTCCATTGAGTACTTCAACTAAATCAGTGTAAGAAGAGTTTAATAAAAAACTTTCTTCAGCGGTATTCTTTCCTGAAAATACAATGTTTCCATCAATACATTTTCCAGTCGATATTTGGTTTTTAGTGTCATAGCCTTTTGCTAAAAAAGTGAATTTATTCACACCTGAAATATATGTGTCTGCATGTAAAGATTGATTTTGAAGAATATAAAATAAGGTTAACAAAATTTTAATTTTCATATTATTATTTTCTTTCATAATTTATAGGAATAATTATTATCCATACTTATAAGCAATTTTTCATAGATTGAAGGCTTGCAGTTTTCTTGATACATTTTTTCTCCTGGAAGATTGCAGTTAATTATTGGAATTTTGCAATTATTTGGATAAACTCGTTCAAATTTTTTTAAAATTGTTTTATTTATTTCGATTTTTTGAAAAAAAACTACTTTTTTATTATATATGCAATTACTACCATCATTATATTCAATAATATTATCTGAATCTAGATGGGCAGTGTCTGAGTTCATGTATATTCCATAATTATGAGAATATATATTTTCGTCTTGCGAAGAAATAGCATCTACTCCAATCCCTATTTGAGAAATGTTTAATAGTATATTTGCATTGCGATCTTGCCAAACTCCTGAAAGATTAAAGAGAGGTTTTACAGTAATAAGGTTTAGTATACCTAATTCATATTTTATTGCGTTTTTTCTTGCATCTTCCTTTTTTTCAAGACAATTTTCCATTTCTCGATAGCATGAAATTCCTGCATTCGCATATCTTTTCATATTTTCAGAAGCGCTTTTTTGAATCTCCAATAATTGGTTTCTTTGATATTCATTTGCCCGCGTAGAAAGAATATCTTTTGCTCTTATGTATATATTTTGTTCAAAATTGTACCATTGACTTAATTCACTTCGGGCTTGTTCAATAAATGGCTTAACGTAATCTGGGATGTTGTTTGTTAGAATAATACTATCTGATTTATTTTCATCGTCTATGTATATTAATGGTGAGCGATTGTAAGAAGAGTGATCGACATCGACAACAGCTAAACCATTTAAATTATTTTTGTCATTTATGAATTTCGTTAAGCTTGGTGTAAAAGTATTGGTACCGTAGTTACTTAATTCTTTTAAAGTTCTGATACATGATTCTCGACTGTTTTTATCTTCTAAACTGCATTTTAGAGCATCTAAAGGGATTGCTGCTGCAAGTTGACTGACATCCCCACCTATTTGCTTAATAAATATTGAAATTGATTTATCTTTGGCTGTTTTTTCATCAAGTGCAGTAATATATCCTGCAATGCTTCCAAATGCTGGTACGGTTACATCGAGATCACCGCTAATTTTTTGTGCTTCTAGAGAATCACTGAGAGATATTTTAACAGTAATGAGTAATTTGGCACCCAATGAAAGAGAGGACACAAATTGATTTCCGCAGACATCATCCGAAATATGATTAACACTTTTTGTTGTTTTATTTATCAAGCTATAAGCATCTTTGTTGAGATATGGCTTTAAAATCGTAATGTGATTGTTTTCATAATTTATTATATTTGTAAAAGTTACGCTATTTTTTGTTCTTTGTGCTTTAGAAGAATATTCAAAAGAGCCATTTGCTGAAAAACTACTAAATGTTGTTGTTCCATCAGCTCTGCCGTTTATAACAGAATTTAACTCTTCGAATGACATATTTGTTCTTTGATGAACTGTACTACTTGGCTGACCTGTATATATGATTTCTGATTCAGTGTCTGAGACGCATTGAGATAAATACTCTTCTGTATTGGAATTATATCCTTGTCCTAGTATGGGATCTCTTGTGACGATACTATCATCAAAGTCGTAATCTTTATCTGACATTTGTATATCTTGTACTTTTTTTAAATTTGTATTGTTTTCTGTTTGTTCTTTGTTTTTATACGAATCATTAATATTGATTTTATGGTTAGATATTTCAATGCTAATTGAGTTTTTTAGTTTTCCAATATTTTCATTATTAGATTTTTTTTCATATTTACTGCATGCTGTCATTGATAAAAAAACTATTGAAGGTAATAAAGCTAAATAATATAATTTCATATTGTTGATATCCTATTTAAATGAATATTCATTGCGCATGTATTTAATATTTTAAGCAATATTTTCTCCTTTTTTATTGTTTTTTCCAAGGATTTTTTTATCTGTTTTTTAGAATCTTTGGAGTAGTGTCAGAGTATTATTCTCACTGCAATATATTGTCTAAAAAAAATTTACAAGGTAATAAAACATTTATTATTTTTTTATTAATCAATAATTATTTTAAAAAAACTTTTCAAAAAAAAAGTATTTATCTATGCGAGAGAAGAATAAAAATAAAATTTGGTATATTGTATAATTAATTGTTAAAAATTAAAATTTTTTATAGTGCAACTGCAGAAGGTTGTTCGTGTTGTATAAGTGAAATATGTATTTCTTGTGTTCAAGAGTATCAGAAAATAAAATTGCAGACAAAATTGTCTTCAATAGAAAAAATTTGGGTGGGATGTTTTCTAAAAAAAGCAAAGACTGAGCGAAACTATTGAAGTCACGGCAAAAACAACGTAATCACATAAAAATACAATTTTAAAATATGAGTTAACGTTTATTCCAAAATACTCTCGAAGCAAAGTTTGAGCAAAAACCTCGAAGTGTCAGCAAAAATACAATTTTAAAATATAAGTTGTTTAATTTAGAATTAATTGAAGCAGAGAGATAGGCCTTTACAGAGGGCATTTGCGGCCAGCAACTCTGCCCTCAGTAAAGGCCTATCTCTCTGCGCATTTTAAGAAAAAATCTTCAACTTATAATTTTAAAATCCCACGAAATAATATAAAAAAATTATTTCATATTATTTCGCCAGAATTCTGCAAGAATAATACTAGAGGCACAAGCAACATTTAAACTTTCAACATGACCTGTACTTGGAATACGGACAAGATTGTCACCCGCTTTTAAAAGTTGCTGGCTCAGGCCATCACCTTCAGAACCGAAGAGAACGAGAAGTTTTCTAGGCATTTCGATTTCGAATAATGATTTACCTGTGTGACTTGTGGTGCTCATGACTTTAAAGTTACTTTTTCTAAATGCCTGAACTGATTTTTCAAAACTATCGGTTGAAATCACTTTGATCCATTCTGCTCCACCTTCCGAAGTGCGGTAAGCTGCTCCTGACATGGCAGCTTCTGCTTGGGAGAGAAGAATAGCTTTCACGCCAAAACTTGCGCATACGCGCATAATAGCTCCAAGGTTATGTGGATTTTGCACATTTTCGAGAGCGACTACACAGGCAGGTTGATTGTTTTTTTCGTGTTCAGCTAAAAAATCTTCTAAAGTAACGGTAGGGATTTTTCGAACTAAAAAACAAACGCCTTCATGGTGACTTGACTCAGATATTCTTTCAAGTTCGTCATCGGTCACAACTCGATAAGCTAATTTTTTATCTGCGCAGTATTTCAAGACTTTTGTAAATTCTTTCAGTTGATTTTCTGTTACGTAAGCACGGATGATATCTTGCGGACGTTTTTTAAAAACCATATGGCAGGCATGAATCCCACAGATTTTCATTTCCACATGTCTACGTGGTTTAGGCACTTGGCGATTTTCGCCATGTCTTTCTTTTTTCTTAAACTCACCATCGAATTTATTTTCACTTTCTTCTGTAGAATAAGATCTTTTTTCTTCTCTCGGAGTGAAGGAATCCTTAGAATACTCTTTCTTTTCGGCTTTTGGTTTAAATGAGTCCTTAGAATATTCTTTCTTTTCGGCTTTTGGTTTAAATGAATCCTTAGAATACTCTTTCTTTTCTGCTCTCGGTTTAAAGGAATCCTTAGAGTATTCTTTTTTCTGCGAGTGTTTCTTGTCCTGTTTCTTTATACCCATTGACTTCTCCATTGATATTTACAAATTCACTGTCTTCATTTTCAAGTTCTTTTTGGGGGAGACTTTCGACTCTCATTAATTTATTTGAAATTATTTTGGAACGATGAGAGGCTTCCCCAATTTGTTTGCTGGCATCGTTTAATTTTTCTTGTGTCTTTTCTAATAAATCTCCAAATTTATAGAAGTCCTTTTTCACATTTCCGAGTAACAGGCGTATTTCATCGGAGCGTTTTTCAACAGCAAGGGTTCTAAACCCCATCTGTAAGCTGTTTAGCAGGGCAACGAGGGTTGAAGGTCCTGCAACAACGACTTGTAACTCTCGGCGCAAATGCTCTGATAGTCCAGCAATTCTTAAAACCTCAGAGTATAAACCCTCTGTGGGTAGAAATAGGATTCCGAAATCCGTAGTGCTCGGAGGATCGATATATTTCTCTTTGATGTCTTTTGCAAAGTTTTTTATTTTTGTTTCTAATTGTTTAATAGAATGAGTGACTTTTTCATGATCCCCTTTTTCGCTAGCATCGAGGATCCGTTCGTAATCTTCCATGGGAAATTTTGCATCGATCGGTAACCAAAGAGCTTTTTTGTCATTTGAATTGTGTGGAAGTTTTACTGCAAACTCAATAAAATTGGTGCTATTTTTTTTTGTTTTAACATTTTTTTCATATTGCTCTGGCGAGAGTATATCACTTAAGATTCTATCAAGTTGTTCTTCTCCTAAAATTCCTCTTGTTTTAATATTACTTAAGACTCTTTGTAAATTGCCAACTTCTGAGGCCATTTTCTGCATTTCGCCTATTCCAGTATGGACAAGATCGAGTCTATCTCCAACCTGTTTAAAGGAGGCATTTAAGCGAAGTTCAAGGGTTGCATGCAGTTTATCCTCAACAAGTCCGCGCATTTTGTCGAGTTGGAGTTCATTTTCATGTCTTAATTTTGAAATTTGAGAGTCAAGTGTGTCACGGATTTCTCTTTGTCCTCGGCTACTATTTTGTGCGAGTGAATTTAGGAGCAAAGCATTGTTTTCAGACAAATCTTTGCGTATTTTTTGGATATTGTTAGCAAGTTCTTCACGATTTATCCTGATTTCATTTTTTAAGGCGTGTTCAAATTTATCTTCAAAATATTCAAATTTTTCGAAAATATTTTTATCAAAGTTTGTCATATGTTTTATTTTGTTGTAAATAATTAAAATAAATAAGCTTGTTATGGCACAGAGAGCAAGCAGGCTTGTATTCAGTAAATCCATAAAAAGTCCTTTTGAAAAATGGCCTTGATAATACAAGGAAAATTTATTCGAAGAATTAATAGCTACAAAAAACAGCATACCATTGAAATGCACAATTTGACAGTATAAGTCATCTCTCAAGCGGCGAGTTATCCACTTTCAATGTGGATAACTCATATGCGGTTAATGCTTAAATTTGAGGCAAATATTTACCACAAGAAAACGAATTTGAAATGCAAATTGACAATATGCGTAAGTCGAGTGAAGGATGCATGATGAGGAGGGTGAGATATGAGCTTGAGAGACCAGCTACTTAAAGCAGGGCTTGTTTCCAAAAAGCAAGCACAAAAAACAGAAGCAGCTAATCGCAAGCAAGCACATGATACTAAAAAGAACAAAGAGCTTGCTGATAAAGTCAATGCTGAAAAATTAGAAGAATTAAAAAAAATTGAAGATGAAAAAAATCAAAGAAGAGAACTTGATAAGGAATTAAATAAGCAACGTGATTTATTAATGAGTCAACGTGAATCATATTATCGCTCTTTACAGATTCTCAATAGTAATAGTATGAATATCAGAAGTGCAAATGAATGTTATTTTTTTGCTGAAGGTAACAAAATAAAGAAAATTATGGTAAATTCATGGCAAAGAGAAATGCTTGCTCGTGGAAAAATGGGGATAGGCAAACCTCATAAAGATATTGATGAATATGTGATTATACCTTTGAATGCAGCGCGTGTCATCCATGATATTTATCCGCAAAAATTAATCACTTTACATTCAGAAATAGATGATTCTGAAGAGTTAGATGATGGATTTTAAAATATAGTTGTATTAAAGTATATTTTCTCAATTGTTTAAATATCTTTTTTCTTATTTTTGGAGTGAAAATGAATATAGATGATAAGTGGAGTTCAAGCATGAGTCCTTTAAGAAGTGTGGGTTTTATTGTTGGAGGAATTGTTCTTGGGAGTTTATTGACTGCTGGAATAATGATTTCTAAATATAATAAAAAAGCTGTCGATGTCTCCGATGCTGTTGGACAACCACTTTTTATTGTGGATGGTAAAACTTGGAATACCAGCGAATTGCCAGGTGACTCGCGTATGGAGTATTTTGATTTAGAAAATAATATCTTCAATGCTCGTCAAGCAATTGCAAGTAAAACCGCACTTCGTCTTGCTTTATCAAAAGATTTAGGAAAACCTATCACTCCAGAAAATATAGCAAAAATTGAAGATTTATTACCTCTGCAAAGTGTCACAGAAATCGATGCTCGAACTTTTTATGATCAAAACGTGGCAAAGTGGGGACTAAGCTTTTTTGGTGGCAAAAGTTATGAAGAAATTAAAGACCAATTGCTTCAACAGATGAAACATGAAAAAGCGAGAGAACTGCTTGCGACAAAAATTAAAGAATTTGAAGATTCCGGTAGAATAAAAGTTTTGCTAAAAGCGCCTACAGCACCACCCGTGAAGTTAAATTTATCAGGATTTCCTGTGAGAGGGAATGCTAATTCATCTAAAGTACTTGTGGTGGTGGCGGATTATTTATGTACTCATTGTAGAGAATCCGAAGAGGCACTTGAGAAAATCTACCAAGAATTTTCTAATAAAGTCAAATTTGTGCATGTATCCTATCCTCTTGCTCCTCAGGGGCTCAGCGGTGCCTTGGCGCGCGGAGCTTATTGTGCAACAGAACAGGGAGAAAAAGAATTTTGGGATTATCAAAAAGCTGCTTTTGCCATTCCATTTGCAAAAATGCAACCTCCAAGTTTAATGGAACCTGAAAAGGCATTTAATCTAGAAACAATAGAATTGGCTAAATCTGTCAAGTTAAACGTAGAAAAGTTTTCGACTTGCCTTGAGTCAGAAAATGCAAGAAAATATATAGATATTGTTCGCAATCAGTTTAATGAAAATGTAGGTTTTTCTGGGACACCCGCATTTTATTTAAATGGAAGTTTAATTCAGGTAAGTCCACAAAAGCTTGCCGCAACTTTAAAATTAGCCTTAAATTGATTCATTTTTTGTTACTTTTTTCACTAGGAGGTTATCATGAAGGCTCCAGCGCGGGTACTGCTTATTTCTACAATTGTTTCAGTCTTAGTTATATGTGTTGCTCTTTATCGCTACAATCTTATTTTAAAAGGTGATAGTTCTAAATCACCAACTGTAGATGCTATTTTACCAGAAGTAACAGGCGAAAGTGCAAATGCCGATGTTGGTAAAACTCCAGCTGCAAAGCCGTCTGATAAAAGTGAAAAAGTAAATGCTGGAGGTAAAGCTCCTACAGCAAAACAATTGGAAAATGGCAAAAAACTTTATGCTCAAACCACCTGTGGTGTATGCCATGGTGCTGATGGCAAAGCAGATAGTCCTACTGCAAAAGCAATGAAAGCGACAAATTTAGCTGCTGGTAAATTCCAACATAATAAAACAAATTTATCGCCTGTAGCTTATATTGCAAAAGTGATTGCCGAAGGAGTGCCTGGAACAGGTATGGCAAGTTTTAAAGCTCAATTGCCAAAAGAGAGTGATAGAATGGATTTGGCTGAATATGTTCATTCTTTATCAGGAAAATAAAGAATATTTAATCAATTTTAGTTAATCTTTGTGGAATATATTCGAGACATTTGTGATTCATTAACGTGTGAATCGCAAATGCTCTTGTGGAATCAGAGAAGTATTTAAACTCTAATCCTGCACAGTATTCACCATTGTGATTGAGAGCTCCATTCCAAACGATTTCTCCAATTCCTGAAATTTCTTCTCCACCTTTTAATTGAATTTGAAAATTTATAAACGCACCTGCATTCAATAATATCGTATTGGTTGGAATCAATGCTCCTCCACGTCCCATGCGAAAATCGTTACAATCTTTAGCGGATATTTTGTAAATATTTTCATCTATAATTTTTTCTTTGGGTTTTAATGAGTAGCGATCTTCCGGTGCGTACATAAACCATTCTAAGGAACTGATAAGGAACAGGAGATCGAATGGTTTTGCAAAAAGTCCCTCTACTCCATGTGCATGCAACTCTTCTCTTGTATTATCTGAATATGCTGTAATAAAAATAAAAACAGGTTTATTGAGGCTGATTTTTTTGGTTTCATCTAAAAACTCTATGCCATTTCCACCAGGCATGCGAACATCACTGATAATTAGATCAATTTTTTCATTTTTAACAATTTCTAACGCTTCTTTTCCATTCTTTGCTTCTAGAGTTTTAGCGCCAATATTTTGTAGTTCAAAAATAAGCATTTCTCGTAGATCAATTTCATCATCAACAACGAGTACAATTTTATCTTTTAAAATGCTCATAATTGACTCCAGCATAAATGCGATTCAAAGCTTTAAGGTTTATGTTAAAATGCTTTATTTACAAAATATTTTCATCATTTTATATAGTAGTCATATTGAGAATTCCTGACAAGCTCTGAATTGTGTTAAAAAACCGACATAAAGTTTATACTTATTTTAAATATGACCGAAAACATTTAGGTATTGATGACATAAAAATTTTACAACTAAAGGTAACACTGTGACTGATACCGAACTTAAAAATCCATTAGCTCATGATGTCCTAATGACAGATATCAAGGGCTACGAAATTTTAGCAAAAAAATTATTTGAGCACACTGGTATTTTCATGGATCCTTGCGAAAAAAATTATTCTCTCATGTCAAATCGAATGCAAAAAATCTTAAAAAAATACAACTGCCAAAACTATCAGGAATTTATAAATATATTAAATACAAATAATAATGATGCTAAAGAAGATTTTTATCAAGCTCTCACAACAAATACAACGCAATTTTTTAGAGAAAATGAACATTTTATTTTTTTGAAAGCAAAAATGCCAGAAATTGAAAGCTATTTATTGGCAGAAAAAAGAAAAGAAATAAGAATTTGGTGTGCAGCTGCGAGTACAGGTGAGGAACCATACACGATTTTAATGTCCGTTTTAGAATCTTTGAATCCATTAAATAATATTGCTGTGAAAATCACAGCAACTGATATTAACACTCTAGTTTTAGAAAAAGCTAAGTTAGGTGTTTATAAAAAAGAATTATTAGAAAGCGTAAGCCCAGCACTTGTCTTAAAATATTTTGAAAGGAATGCAAATACTGGAGAAGAGTTTCTACAAATCAAAGAAAAATATAGATGTATGATTGAGTTTTCGAAGTTCAATTTAAATGCAGAATCATATTTATTTATAAATAAGTTTGATATTATTTTCTGCAGAAATGTTCTTATATATTTTACCCATAAAGCTGTTGAAGAGGTAATAGTCAAATTATCGAGATGTCTTGACAAAAAAGGATACTTATTTATTGCTCACTCTGAAGCAATTATGGGTGATAAATTGACTTTAAAATCAATAGCCCCTTCTGTATATCAACTTAAATAATTATTTTGTAAAACCCAAATGTTTGGCAATTGGAGAATATATTTTATTCCAAATAAATTTATCGATGACCACATCGTTAGCAAGAATTCCTTTAGCATCAAGTATAAGAGGAGTTTCTTTGGTTTTCTTCTCACTGACATCACTTTTCCAAGCTAATTGGACTGGCTGAAAACCAACTCGCATATAAAGTTGTTTTAAAGCAATTGGGGCACTTGTAAGAATATGAGTATGTCCAGATTCTATTACAATGCGAACGACATGTCTTATCATATTTATAAAAATATCACTTTCTCTATAATCTTTCTCCCAGGCAAAACGTGAAATTTCGACAAATTTTTTTGACCAAAGCCATTCAGGCATATTTATGATATATGTGGCCATTTCACAATGATTTTTATCTTTATTATTAAATATTATACGCAAAGCAGCTACTGCTTTTCTTCCGACTTTACAGACAACTTGGCGTGAGAACTCGTCAAATTTATCTTGCAATCCACCATAGGGGTTTTCAACTAACGTATCACCGATTTGGATAAAAGCTTCTGTCGAAATTTCAACTTCTTCAAATAAACTTTTTTTTCTTAAATCCATTATTATCGGAATTTCATCTTCTGCAGCATAGCTAAAAGAAAGACTTTTTTCAATTATTGCAACTGGAAGCTTTTCATTTCTAAGTTCTTGCGGCGTAACTTCCACACCACAAAATAATATATATTCTACCATCATTTGCATAAATGCATTATTCTTATGGGTGAATTCTACGTTAACCGTGTATCGATCAACAAGATTTGTTTCTGTTGAGCTTTTAGTTTCAATAATTTTTGTGTGAACTTCAAATTCACCTTGAAAAGGGAGGTACATTTTAAGTGATAAAGGAAGATTTGGTATAAGTGTCTTATTTCGAGCAGATGTGACTAACAGCATGCCATTGGCATAGAAACTCGTTACTTTAAATAATATTCTTTCTTGAAAGAAAAATGGGTCATTACACCAAGCATGCGGAGCAAAAATATCTGGAACTTCGTATTTTTTTAATTGGGCATTTGCTTCTGTAACTTTGTTCTTTTCAATTATAAATTCTATACCAAAGCGGACATATGGATTTTCATCCAAAGATAAATTTACAACATTTGTTACTTTTCCTTTTACAAAGGTATTCAATTTATCCTGAATTGTATAATGAATTCGAACGATATCATCTTTTTTTGGATACGTTGAGAGTTTTTGATCGACAATTAATACGTTTATACCCCATGGAGAAAAGTCCGTTGCCTCCCCTTTAATAGAATAAATTTCGCTGTCGTCTTTTAGATGAACTTTTATTCCCTCACCTAAATGAACAGTTCTTCTTGTTTCTCTACGTCTATTTGTTTTTACATTCATAAAAGGGATCCAATTAAAAAACGAATGTAATTTGCTTATTTCCCAATGTATGAATCGGCTTCTATGGAAGTTAAAAAAAGGTAAGATAGAAAAAAGGTGTCAAAAGTATTCTTATTTATAAAGTGAGAAAAATAAAAATGCGATAGGGACAGCAAGAATCAGTGAATCGATGCGGTCGAGAAAACCTCCATGCCCAGGAAGTAAATTGCCGCTGTCTTTGTATTTTCCAGCGCGTTTAAAAGCGCTTTCCATAAGGTCACCTATTTGGCCAGCAATACCCATAGAAATACCTACGAGGATAGAGAACCAAGGAGGAAAAGGAAGGTTAAAAAGATGCGTTAGAATAAGTGCTGTTAATCCACTAAATAAAAGACCTCCCAGCGCACCTTCGATACTTTTTTTCGGGGAAACTTTAGGAATGAGTTTGTGTTTTCCAAATTTAGAACCTATGAAATAGGCACCCGTATCTCCCATAAAAACAGTGGCAAGACAAAAATACAATTGGGCACTGCGATAAGAACCTTCGAATTGTAAAAGGCTTAGATTTGTCAAGCAAACAGCAGGAAGAGCCAAATAAATAAAACCTGCAATCACATTGAGAAGTTTATTTGATGCCGTGTGCATGTCATGTGCCCTGCGATAAATGAGTGCAGCAGCTACAAAAAAACAGAGAAATATCCAAGTGATTGGAATAATAAGAATTTTCTGAGGTTCGCTTGCAAAAATAACATTTGAAATCGAAAATGTGATAATTAGAAAAGAATAGGAGAATCCAACAGCAAAATGTTTTGCTTTTAGTTTGGGTCTTGGCTGTTCAATATTATTCGTTCCATCTAAAATATTCCAACGGAGAGCTGCATATTCAGTACCAGATAGAAAAATTGCGATTGTTGTTACAGTTACGAAAAGGGGATAAAAAAGTGAGATAGGAGAGAAACTGAGGATATAAATTATGACTGCAGAACAAATTGCAGCCGTAGTCAGTCGCGTTTTAAGCATATTAAAAAAACCATTCTTTCAAATTGAATTACAACTATTCCGGGTTAACCGGTTTGCATTATGCAATATGCCATAGTAATCACAGTCTATCAAATAGACATGCCCGCACCTGATTCAGGAGCGCACTTTGGAGTCTGTAGCATGAATGTTCTTCAGTTCAAGAAAAAAAATAAAGAAAATAATAGAAATAATAGTTACAGTTCGGAATCATATCCGAAGAGTCCCCAAGGAGCTTCAGCGATTGGAATCGATCTTGGTACTACGAATTCAGTTGTTTCAGTCTTTTCGAATGGAGCAAGTCATCCTGTTACTTTAGAATATGAAAATTCATATCTCGTACCATCAATGATTTTTTTTAATAAAAATGAAAATGAAAATCTTGTTGGTAATAAAGCTAAACTACAAAATGAAATTACTCCTGCTGAAGTTATTAAAAGTACAAAAAGAAGTATGGGTAAAAATAATACTTTATTTGAATCAAACGGAAAGCAATTTAGTGCAGAAGATGCTGCAGCACTTGTTTTAAATTACTTAGTTTCACATCCAATTTTACAAGAAGAAAAAGAAAAATTTGGTGGGATTTGGGCCGTTATCACAGTTCCAGCACATTTTGATGACGCAGCTCGCTTGGCAACAGTTGCCGCAGCAGAAAAAGCTGGTATACATGTGTTAAGAATAGTGAATGAGCCCACTGCTGCTGCACTTGCATATAGCATGATGCCTGAAGATAAAAAAACAGAAAAAGAAACCCTTGCCGTATTTGATTTGGGCGGAGGTACTTTTGATGTGAGTATAGTTGATCGAGATGGTTTGGTCTTCAACGTTTTAAGCAGTGAAGGTGACGTGCATTTAGGTGGAGATGATATAGATGAAGCTATAGCAAATTCACTTATCGAAAAAGTACATCCGCAACTGGTAGCACGGCGTTCATCAAAGTCATCTGAACTTTATAGAAATTTAATAATATTAGCAGAACGTGCAAAAAAAGCTTTGCAATCAGAAGGACTATATCATGTCCAATCAAATGATTTGGATGGAAAAGGCTCATCGATTGAAACAGAGTTGAGTCGTGAACATTTTGATGAAATGGTTGCTCCAATTTTGCAAAGAACTTTATTTTTAACTGAAAGTGCTATGCACGCTGCAAAAAGAAATCCAAAATATATTTCACGGATATTGCTTGTTGGGGGGAGTACACGGCTTGTTCTCGTGCGCAAAATGCTATCAGACTATTTTGCATGTATTGTTGATGCACGCTTAGAACCCGATCTCGCTGTCAGCTGGGGTGCATCTTTACAAGCAGCCATCATAATTGGGATTCAACCGGACACGATTTTAGTTGATGTTTGTAGCCATTCTTTAGGTATTGGCGTAGTTGAAAATACAGAAGCTATTAATGAAAATTTTAAGTCCGTAGCGAAAAAATTTGGTATACCCTATCCAATTTCAGAGCAAGAGTTGCATCGTAAACTGGGAGCGCGTATCGAAGATTTTAATAACGAATTGCAAAAATTATTGCATGTAGCCCCAATTTTACATAGGAATAGTGCTTTACCAGCAAGAAGATCCGAATTTTTTAATACAATATATCACAATCAACATGCTGTCCACGTAGTTGTCGTGCAGGGTGAAGGTGATATTGTTGGCGAAAATAGATTAATTGGTTCATTTTTATTTGAACTTGAACAACCTTGTCCTAAAGGAACGCGCTGCGAAATTCAATTAACTTATGATGTGAATGGAATGGTGCATGTTTTTGCAAGACAACTCGGCACAAAAAATGAGGCGAAAGCTCAATTTGATAGTCGGACAGGTGAAGTGACAGGTTGGACTTCACTTAATCTTGAAGAAGAAGAACAATTTGCAGAAAAAGAGAAACTACAAACAGTTGATGAGATCTATGAAAAAAAGACGTCAACAAAGCAGCTCGAAAAAGTTATGTCCCATGAAAATATTGTTAGTTTTCCCTTTGGTAGAAAAAATGAAGATATACAAAAGGCTGAATTATCTGAATATGAATGTGAACCTGAGATTGTAAATGCTTTAATATTAAGAGCAAAAAGGTATCTAAATAAAATTAAAAAAGAAAATAAAGAATATAATCTTATATTAGAAAGTTTAAAAACTTATTCATCTTTGCTATTAAAAGCGCAGCAAGGACATGAAAATGATGAAGAAATAGAGTTGGTTGAAACACAATTGCTTGCGTTATTGGAAGGAAAATAAAGCAATGCTGAATTCAACCACAAAGAAAATTATCATTGAAATAGAAAATAATTTTGATCTTTTTGAAAAATATTTGTATTCACCTACTTTAATTAAAGATTTTAAGAAATTTCTTTTAAATTATCGTGGAATGAAAGTTTTAGATATTCCTCAATCTTATAATCGAGATCAATTGGCTAAACAGACCGCAGAAAATATAGTTAATTTTTTTATAAATATCTTTGCCAAAACTGGATTAGCCGAACATTCAGAAGAAGAAATTTTAAATATTTTAAATGAAGTTGAAGAAAGTGTTAATTTATCTCTCTATTATTGGTTTGGTTTAAGCGATCGCAATTACCAATTTAGAACACTTATTCACTTTTTTGAGTTAGAAGGAATAGGATCTGTCTTTCTCACAAAAAATAAACATGACTTTGCAGTTTCTTTAAGTGAAGATGGCATCCGCTTTGGATTGGCTTCAAGTGATCATGAACCAAAATATATGCCTGTTTCTAAAGTTTGCGAATTAGAAAAATTTACAGAAAAAACAACAGAAAGAAAATTATTTGCACGGATTCGAACAATTCAAAGGGAAATTTGTTTACTTATTGATGATTGGGAGCACTTAAATTCTATTCTTGCCGTTGAATATGGGAGAACTTTTCAAGACTTTCAAAATTTAAGATCAAAAAAAGCTGAAGAAGAGCATCTTCAAGTCGTTAATAAAATGAATTCACGACGAGATACTTTAGCAACTTGGTGCTTGCAATCATTTTGTGACTTTCAAGAGTGGTTTGAAAGAATTTCTTTGGCGAAAGATTTTTCGGATGATATCCGTTTAGAACTCGAAGCAGCATCTTCATTGCTATTATCTGGTTTGCAAAAAATATTTTTGCCCGCTTCTGTCAGTCGTCACCGTTATTGTGAAAGTGTTCCAAATCTTCTAGAAAGATATGCTCTATCAAGAGTGAGATTAAATAATAACGACGTTTCTTCAAGACTTTTATTGCAAGCTTGTATGAGTGCACAAGGAAAACCTTTTGATGAGACTTTATTTGATTTTATTGAAAAAAAACCTTTTGAATGGACATTTTCATTCGATCCTTCATCTGCCATCAAATCATTTTCATGGAGTTATTCGCGTGAATTACATCTGGTTTTGAGTTCAATTTATGGTGTCTGTTGCTTTAAAAAAACATTACCTAATTCAATCGATGCAAATTTTCTTTCCGACATTGCAACAACTATACAAATGCCAGAGACTTTTCCTCCAGATTTAAATCCAATGAGAAAGATATTTGAAAATAAGATTGATCTTCTTGATAAAAATATTCAGAAAACAATTCAATATTTGTTAAATTTTTTAGAAACAAATGTTAAGGTAACTAAAAATACAAAAGAATTATGTCAATTTATTAAGACAAATCTTCAGCCCGCTCAGGAGACTTTAAATGGATCTCTATCATGAAGAAAAGCATGAAGAAAATATGATCGTTCCGCGTCGGAGGGCGGCAAGTGAAATAAAACTTCTGCGCCTCGAACTCATTCCAAAAGGAAAAAGTCCTTGTGAAGAAATTGGCAGTGAATGGTCTTCCGCTCAGCCTGCAGAAAATTTATCCCCTTCAAAAGCAGCTGCAAGCTTAGGTGTGGAAATCTGGGCTCCGTCTTCGGTTGTAAAAAAAAGGTATAAGACTTTACAACTTCGCTATCCTCCGGATCAATTTGTTGATAAGCACATTGATTGGCGACCTTCAGCAGATCTTTTAGGCAATCCAAGAAATCGTTTAAATTGGTTTTGGCAAAGTGGTTTTATTCCTCTACCTGAAAGCTCACTTTCTTATAAAGAAAACTCATTGTGGGACAAGGAAAATGCTGAAGCTATTCTAGACAGCCGAACAGCATTAAAACGCTTGTTTGAAAGTTAAACTAAATAATAAAAAGCAGGATATTTATGAATATATCCTGCTTTTTTAATTCAATTTCAAAATAAATTATTAATTATCACTTAACTTCTGTGTGGTCCATTTCCATGACATTGAAGAAATTGTAGCTCATATAGTAGTCGCCAGAATCACCCACTCCTGCGCCCCAAGAGTTACGAATTTTGAAGAGTTTTTGGTTATCGTCATAACCTATGATAACAACTTCATGACCCGCATTGCTTCTGCCACAGTAGTTTCTGCTGCCAGGTTGATCACAAGCCCAAAGTCCACCATTGGTTTTTTTACCATTGATTTTAAAACTAAAGCCATTGACACCTGTGCTGTCCGCCGTTGAAAGCAATGAACCAATTGCCACTCTATGTCCATTTTTAAGTGCAGCTTTTACTGCATTGATGTCTCTAGTACCTACATAAGTCCAATTGATATTACCAGCTTGGCTCTTATCGCTCGTACTTTGGTATTGGGTAGGAGAAACTTTTTGGCTCGGAGTAGGGTAAGTTGAGCCAAAACATTTGCCTTTTGGAATAATGCCGTAAGTTTTTAAAGGTTGAAGTATTTGGACGGCAGTGTATGCACCATTCCAAAAGTCATTGCCAAGATATTTATTAAGAGCGAGGCTACATTGTTGGTCAATAAAGTCACCGGCAGATAATCTTGCATCCAATGCTGCTGTAGCAGCAAACGTAACACAGGTTCCGTATTGACCTTGATTGAGTACAGGAACGTTGCTCATGCCAAGATCGACGGCTCCAGGAGATTGGCTAAATGGAACTATGGTGCTGTAGTTCGGTTCTGCTCCTATTTTTGTTTTGAATTCTTCTAATGCATAGTCATTTTCAGCAAGCATTTCTGCTGATGGTTTAATAGTCATAAGCTTAATTGTTTTAAAACCTGTTAATGCTTCTAGATCCGTACTTAATTCGAATGGATCCACACCTGCAGGAATAGTTACTGTTTGGCTACCTTCTACAGTGTAGCGAGGAGAATTCTCGCTTCCTGCTGCGTATGCAGCAATTGATAAAAGAGCGAAAGACGATATGACTGCTTTTGCTTTCGAAAAATTACGCATAACGAATCTCCTTGGTTAAAAATGAGTTAATTATTGAACTAAGCTATTTAATGAGTGAAGAAATTTCATCATAAATATTATTCTTTGTTCATGTATAAATTAACCTTTTAAACGATAAATCAAATTATTTGTTACGTAAAGAAGGGGGTTTTAAACTCGAAAAAAACTTTCAATAGAATACCATAACTATAGATTATGAAATTTGTACTTAGGAAGTAAAATAAAAATAGTAAGCTCTATTTATAGTTTTCTCTCTAAAATAAATAGTACTAGCATGCATGTCTTTTGTTGATCGGAGCAAAACGATGAAATATATTAAGAGATTCATTTTTTTGATTGATGGAATATTATTTTAGGCTATCTAGTCAATTATTTGCTTTATTTTTTATGTTTTTCTTTTATTTAAAAAAATAATATAATTTAAAAAATAAAAATCTGTTGTTGTGTTTTTATTGTTATCAATAATAGATAAATAAAAAAATATAGGATTTCTTTTTTTATTCTTAAAATAATGAGCGTCTTTTTTATATAGTGGAAAATAATTGTTTAAGAATATTTCATTAAATGTAGATTTTTTATTCAGGATGGATTTTTGATTCATTCCTAAGATTAAATTAAAAGTTCATGTCAAAGAGTTGACATTGTGTTCTTTGAGCCCTGCAAATTTGTGCTGACAAGAATACTTTCGCATTTCTCACTGATTTCTCAATTTCTGTCGATGTTGCTTAAGAAATTTGATTTTTGCCATCTTTATGAACGAAAGGTCATTTTTGATGACTGTTGGCAAATTCGATCATCTAAAAGCAATCGTGATTGATGATCAATTAAATATGAGAAAAGCAGTGAATAGAATCCTCGAAAAAACGGGTCAATTTTCAGTTGAAGATTTTCCCAATGGTCGGGAGGCAATAGCTTATTTAAAAACCCACAGTGTTGATATTGTGATCACTGATATTTATATGCAGCAAGGGGATGGTTTCGAGGTTCTCGCTTTTATTCGCAATCGTACAATGCAAAACGACATTCCAGTTTTATTTTTCTCAGGTGAAGCTACTAAAGAAGACATTATTCGAAGTGTTGACTTAGGAGTGTCTGATTATATTTTAAAACCTTTTGAGACAAATGATATCATACAAAAAGTTATAAATTTAATCGATAAGTATAAAAATCCCCCAGAAGAAATTAAAACTTTAAGAATTGCCGAAACACTGTATTTAAATGAAAAGTATCAAGAGGCAAAAATTGAGTTTTTAAAAATTATAAGTCAAGGTAAACCAAGTGCACAGGTTATGTGTGGAATTGCTTTAGTCGAATCAAAACTCGGAAATGTGACAAAGTCACTCGATTATATAAAAGAAGCTATTAAAATAAATAGTATGTATTTTCCAGCATATTCAACAGCTGCAGATATATTGCTTTCTTTGAAAAGAAAATCCGAAGCAATTCCTTATTTAGAACAAGAATTAAAAATAAATGCAAAACAGCCGCATAGAAGAATTCTTTTGGCTGATCTCTATTTAGAACAAAAAAAAGCAGAAAGTACTGATTTAGCCTTGGCACATATGAAGTTAGCCTTGCAAGACAGTCCGAGTGATGAAGTTATTTTATTAAAGTATGCAGATATTATGAAGGTAATGGGGAATTTTGAAAAATCAGTGCATTATTGTATGAAGGCGAGAAGGCAAAATCCATCAAGTACTAAATCGATTATGCAGTTGGCAAATATGTATATCTCTGAAGGTAAAGTTTTAAAAGCTGTGGCATTATTTACAGATTTAATAAATAAGAATGCAAATCAATATGACATATATTTGTGTCGATCAAAAATATTCGAAAAAATGGATGATTTCGATAAAGCAATGTCAGATCTTAATAAAATTCCGACTACAAATCTTCATTTGCGCATTGAGGTATTAAAAGCAAAAGGACGGGTTTTTGCTAAAATGAATAAACTTCCCGATGCAATTGCAGCATGTGAAGAAGTTGCCAACATGGAGCCCACTGCGGATAATTTAGCAAGAGTTGGATTATTGTTTATTAGAATGAAGAATTATCGCAGCGCACTGGGATGGTACGAGCAATCAACCATTATGGAACCTAATCATTCAAAATACATTTATAATTTAGGTTGTTGTTATGAAGCTCTGCGCGATAAACCAAAAGCAATTCAATGTTATGAACTCTCATTAAAACTTGATCCTCAAGCTCGTGAAACTCAAGTAGCTTTAGCACGAATGAAAGGAAAAGCTCTCCCATCTAATTTGAATAAACAGAAAAATTCTAAACTTCCGCAAAAGGCAAGTTAATTTTTATTTGTTTTGCTTTCTCATTTATTTTCCCATATATTCCTTTTAGAGTGATTATTCTATGAGGTAAAAGTATGAATCATAATAAAAATTCTGAAAATGAAAAATCAGAGAAAAAGAAAAATCAAAATGATGACGAACATCAAAAGTGGTTTGCACAAGGAGATCTTCAAGACTTAGCTAAAATTGGCGGAGATATCTTGAAGAAAACAGTTGCAACTGGAATGGATGTTATTAAAGAAGTTAAAGATAACTTTCCAAAAGATGCGACCCAATTTATTGTGAAAGGCAAAGATGAAATTATAAAAGGCCTAACTCAAGAAATGGCTAAAAGTATGATCTCTTTTGGAATTGAAAAGTTTTTTTCAGTTGCGCGGCAACATAAGGTTGAATTTACCATTCGTATCCGAAGAAGTGAACACAATGAAAAGAAGGGGCACGTTATCAGAAAAAGATCCAAAATGGATATAAAAAAAGAGTGAATTACCTATAAGGTGATTCACTCTTTTTTTTGAATTCTAAGAAATCTATAAATTAGCCTTTTGCAGCTGCAGCCACTGTTGCAGCAACTTCAGCAGCAAAATCTTCTGCCTTCTTTTCAACACCTTGACCAAGTTCAAGACGAACAAAAGCGGAAACTTTAAGATCAGCAATTCCAAGTTTTTTCCCAGAGTCAGCAACATGTGCTGCCACAGACTTGCTGTCATCTTTTACAAAGAGCTGATCGACAAGGCAAATTTCTTTGAACCATGTCTTAATGCTACTTGGGACGATTTTAGCAAGAGCCGCTTCTGGTTTACCTTGTTGAAGGAATTTATTGCGGATGATTTCTTCTTCAGCCTTCACAGTTTCAACAGGAATTTCCTGTTCATTAAGGTATTGTGGTTTCATTGCAGCAGCTTGCAAAGCAACATCTTTACCAAGTTCAACGAGAGCTTGATTGTTGTAATGAGCTTCGATTCCTGTTCCAGAAAGTTCAACTAAAACACCAATTTTTCCACCGCCGTGAACATAGGAAGTGACAAAGTTTTTGCCAGAACCAACGCGCTCAAAGCGACGTACAGTGATATTTTCACCAATTTGTGCAACGAGAGCTGTTGCAGCATCTTTCACAGAACTTGTGGAGTCATATTGACTTGCAAGAAGCGCATCAAGGTTTTCTGGTTTGCTTTTGCTAATAAGTGTTTGAAGATTATTTACAAAAGCTTGGAAACCATCATTCTTTGTTACAAAGTCTGTTTCGCAGTTTACTTCGAAAACAAAACCAACATTGTTGCCTTCAACAACAGTTGTGACAACGCCTTCACTTGCAGCACGAGAAGCTTTTTTCGCTGCTGTCGCAAGACCTTTTTCACGAAGAATAACGACTGCTTTTTCCATGTCACCTTCAGCGGCATCAAGAGCTTTTTTACAGTCGCTCATTCCAGCAAGGGTCATTTCGCGTAATTCTTTAACCATTTGTGCTGTTACTACGGCCATTTTATATTCCCTATTTTTAAAGTTGAGAAGAAAGAAAGGTGCTCCATTCGGGGCACCCTTTTTATTTAGTTTGCTTCGTCTTCATCACGGGATTTAAGACGTTTCACCTTAACTTGGGAGCGTCCACCTTCAGAAGAGAAGGAGGAGTCTTCTTTAGTCAATTCAGATCTGCGGCGTTGTTTGCCTTCGAGAGCTGCATCGGAGATAAGGCTTGCATAAAGCTTAATTGCTTTAAGGCTATCGTCGTTTCCAGGGATAATATAGTCGATGCCGTGTGGATCGCTGTTTGTATCGGTAACTGCGATAACTGGAATTCCAAGGCGGTTTGCTTCTGCAATCGCTGTGAATTCTTTTTTAGCGTCGATTACAAAAATAGCAGAAGGAAGGCCTGGCATATTTTTGATTCCGCCGAGAGAGCGCTCGAGCTTAATGCGAAGGCGTTCTTTAAGAGAAACTTCACGTTTTGTAATGCTTTCGTAAGTTCCGTCATTCGCCATTTTTTCAATACGCTTAAGTTTAGTGATACTTGAACGTACAGTTTGCCAGTTAGTCATCATACCACCGAGCCAGCGGTGGTGAATGTGGAACATTCCTGCTCTTTCCGCTTCTTCAACGATAATTTCTTGAGCTTGTTTCTTAGTTGCAACAAAGAGGATGTGTCCACCGTCAGCTACAGTTTGCTCAACAAAAGAAAGTGCATCTTTAAAGAGTTTTTGTGTTTTTTGAAGGTCAATAATGTGAATGCCATTGCGCTCACCGTAGATAAACGGACGCATTTTTGGGTTCCAACGACGAATTTGGTGACCAAAGTGAACGCCAGCATCTAATAAGTCGCGCATTTGTACTTCAACAGTCATACTTAGCTCCTGCTTGGTTATAATGGTTTTAACCCCTTGTATTGCCACGGATTTGTTTAATCCACCAAGCATCTGGCAACACAGAGAATGCTCTAAAACAGGCACACATCTTAAACAATTTTTTGTCAATGAAGTCAAGATGAAAACTGCAAGTCATTGAGCTTGAGACATATATTAGAAAAACATCAATTCATAGGTATATATTTTTTTAATATTTAAAAACATGATTTACCTGCCTATAAAATTTGTATAGTCTCACGTGGTTAATTCTCGTGGCCGCATACCCACACTGTATGTGGGGAGCGATAAGTATAAGGAGTCGTTTGTGAGTTCAACTGTACAAGTTTTTTTACCTGATGGATCGTCCCGTTCCCTTCCTTCCCCTGCAACTGTTCTTGATCTTGCCGCAAGTATCGGTTCTGGTTTAGCTAAAAGTGCAATTGCTGGAAAAATAAATGGGCAAGCAGTCGACCTTGATACCCTTTTAACAAATGGGGTAAAAGTAGAAATCATCACCGATCGGTCTAAAGAAGGTGTTGAAATTATAAGACACTCCACTGCGCATATCATGGCAATGGCGATTCAAGAGCTCTTTCCTGGAACGCAGATTACGATTGGACCTGTGGTAGAAAATCAATTTTATTATGATGTTTACCCTAAAGAAGGAACTAAAATAGGCACAAACGATTTCCCGCTGATCGAGAAAAAAATGCAGGAAATAGTTGCTAAAAATATTCCTGTGAAAAGAAGAGTTGTGAGTAAAGATGAAGCAGTAGCACATTTTTCTAAACTTGGCGAAAAATTTAAAGTTGAAATAGTTGAAGCATTGCCCGCAGAGGGTGAAATAAAAATTTATAATATGGGTGATTGGGATGACCTCTGTCGTGGTCCCCATGTACCAGCTACAGGCAAACTTGGGGCATTCAAACTGATGAGTGTTGCGGGTGCCTACTGGCGTGCGAATAAAGACAATGAACAACTCGTCCGTATATATGGAACTGCTTGGGCAAATAAAAAAGATCTCGATGCTTATTTAAATATGCTAGAAGAAGCAAAAAAACGTGATCATATTTTACTTGGGCGTCAACTCAATCTCTTCACATTAATGAGTGATATTGCCCCGGGTGCAGCGTTCTTTTTTCCAAATGGAGCTAAGCTTTTTACCCTTTTGCAAAATTACATTCGAGTGAAATGGGCGAAATTTGGTTTTCAAGAAATCCAAAGTCCACAAGTTATGAATGTTAACTTATGGAAGGTCAGTGGACATTACGAAAATTATCGTGAAGATATGTACGTTTTTAAAGATGATCATGATGATGAATTTGGAATTAAACCCATGAGTTGTCCTGGCCACGTGCGCATGTTTATGGTGGGACAAAAATCCTATCGCGATTTACCGTTACGTTATGGTGAGTTTGGCATTGTGCACCGCAACGAATTGAGCGGAACATTGCATGGGTTGACTCGTGTGCGTCGTATCACACAAGATGATGGTCATATTTTTTGTATGCTTGGACAAGTTCAAACTGAAATTGTTTCAGCGCTACAATTTGTCAAAGAAGCTTATTCAGAACTTGGCTTTAATGAAGTGACTTATATGCTTTCTACACGCCCAGACAACCGTATGGGTGCTGAGGAAGTATGGGATATAGCAGAAAAGGCTTTGGAAGATTCTTTAAAAGAAGCACAAGTTCAATACAGCATTAACCCTGGTGATGGTGCTTTTTATGGTCCTAAAATTGACTTTAAAGTGAAAGATGCGATTGGACGAATGCATCAGTGTGCAACCATCCAGCTTGACTTTATGATGCCTATGCGTTTTGGAGCGACTTACCAAGCAGCTAATAACACGCAAGAAACTCCTGTAATGATCCACCGTGCCGTTTTAGGTTCACTCGAGCGATTCATGGGCGTGTTTATCGAACACTGCGCAGGTCATTTCCCACTCGGGTTTGCCCCCATTCAGTGTCGTGTCGTAACAGTTACGGAAGCACAAGAAGATTATGCGCGTAAAGTTTCTCAGTATTTGAAAGAAAATGGCGTGCGCGTAGAAACAGATTTCAGCAACGATAAACTGGGTGCTAAAATCCGTGATGCGCAATTGCTGAAAATTCCTTATATGCTTGTTATTGGCGATAAAGAAGCGCAGACAAACACATTGACTGCACGGTATCGGGATGGAAAAAATCTAGCTCCCATGTCACCGGAAGATTTTTTAACCCATGTTAAAACGGAGTGCGGTTCCTTTTGGGGAATTGATACAAATCAAAAATAAAAATTTGTTTTCCATACTGAAATTGATTATGTCAATTGAGCAGTTTTTCAGCTCCATGCAGGAGCTCACATGTTATTCAAAATAAAATCTGTGGAATAGTAATTATCCACAGATTTTTACTCCCTATACAGCAATTAGGGTCAGGAAAGGCGTAAAATGACTTTAGTAAAAATGATCACGAATCTTGGTGAAATTACAATTGAACTTAACGATGAAAAAGCACCTATGACAGCCTCAAATTTCGTTAAATATGTTAAATCTGAGCATTTTGATGGCTCTATTTTTCACCGTGTGATTCCTGGATTTATGATTCAAGGTGGTGGATTTACTGTTGAAATGAAAGAAAAGAAAACAAATAATCCGATTGAAAACGAAGCAAAAAATGGTCTTGGCAACGAACGTGGAACAATTGCTATGGCACGCACAAACGATCCACATTCAGCAACAGCTCAGTTCTTTATTAACTTAACAAATAACGATTTTCTAAACAACCGTGGAGCTCAATGGGGTTATGCGGTCTTTGGTAAAGTGATTGAAGGAATGGATGTTGTCGACGCTATTGCAAAAGTCAAAACAGGCCGCCATGGTTTTCATGACGATGTGCCAACAACTCCTGTGATTATTGAATCAGTTAGAATTGTTGAAGCAAATTAAAATAAATGATCAACTGATTTTAAGAGCTTATTTAATAGTAAGCTCTTTTTTTGTGTAAAAATACTTACATTTAATTTTTAAAAAATAACATAAAATTTAAATAATTTAATATGCCAACCCCTTAATTTTGATTTATTCAAATATTAAAATTTATTTTTAAAGAGAATATTGTGAATTATTTTTTTACAATTTAAATTAATCTATGCTAATTAATTATTTTTTCTAGTATAATTTTCTAAGTGTTTAGTAAATAATCAGGAGAAGAAAATGTTAAAATTTAATTTTTTTATATTTGATTTTGATGGGAATATTTGTGATACAAATAAGGCTGTTCATTACTGTATAACGAAAACGCTTGATGAGTATAATATTAACTTTGATAAAAGTTATTTAGAATATTTAATATCACAGGGCTTGAGTTTAAAAGATACATTCGCAGAGCTAGCGAAAAATACTTGTGTTGAAAGTTTAATTAAACAATATAGAGTAATTTACAATTCAGGAAAAGGGATAGAAATGAGTAATTTGTATCCTAACGTACACGAAGTTTTTGATTATTTAAAATTAAATAATTCTACGATTTTTGTGCTAAGTAATAAAGGAATTATTTCGATATCAGAAGCTTTAAATTATTTTCAATTAGATAAGTATATTGATATGTGTATTGCTGATAGTCTAGAAATGAAAAAAAAGCCGGATCCTATGATATATAATGAGGTTATAAGAACTAAATACACTTATCTAAATCCCCAAGAAGTTTTAATGATTGGAGATAAGGTAGGCGATATTAATTTTGCAAAAAATTCTTTTATTTCATCTTGCTGGGCAAAGTATGGGGATGGAAATAAAGAAGAATGTATCGATTTAAATCTAACATATAAAATAGACTCATTTTCTTCATTATTAGAAATAATTTAAGCTAGATAATGGAAGTATTGTTGGGAACCATTTATTTGTACAAAGCAAAGCGCTTTAATTTTATTTATGTAGGAGCAAGAATCTATTATACTGGAAACAGTTCCGAAGCTTTATAGGAGCTTCTGACCAAAGGTCCCGCTGCAACGGCTTTAAAGCCAAGTTCTTTTGCGCGTGTTTTCCAGTAGTCAAACTCTTCAGGATGGACAAAGCGCTTTACGGTCAAGTGTTTTGTGGTTGGTTGGAGATATTGACCAATCGTTATGATTTCTGTGCCAACTTGGCGCAGATCACAAAGCGTTTCTTCAACTTCAGCGAATTCTTCGCCCAGCCCAAGCATAATAGCACTTTTTGTGTACATACCTTTTGGCCCAATTTTTAAAGCATTTTCAAGAACTTTAAGACTTTGGTCGTATTTTGCGCGTGCGTCGCGCACGCGTGGGCTTAAGCGCCGCACGGTTTCAACATTGTGGGCAAAAACATCGAGGCCCCGGCCTGCATGGACTACTTGGTCAATACTCTCAATTTGTCCTCTAAAATCTCCTGCGAGAATTTCGACTTTGGTTCGGGGATTTTCTTTATGAATCGCTATGATTGTTTCGGCAATGTGCGCTGCCCCGCCATCAGGAATATCGTCTCTATCAACCATAGTAATAACGGCATAATTGAGATTCATCATGCGAATGCTTTCAGCAACTTTGTATGGTTCCTCTTTGTCAAGCAGCCCCCCAGGGTTGCCTGTTTTAATATGGCAGAAGCGGCAGCCTCGTGTGCAGACATCGCCTAAAATCATAAAAGTAGCAGTGCCTGTATTCCAACATCCTGATATATTAGGGCATTTTGCTTCTTCGCAAACTGTGTAGAGTTTTTTCTCTCTGAGATCTTTTTTGATATTAAAAAGGACTTCACCACCGGTGAGACCAACTTTAAGCCATTGAGGTTTTAGGGGACGACCTGTTTTTGGATGAATTTCTGGTTCTATGGCAAGAGCGGCAAGCTTTGCATAAATTTCTTTGCGGCTATCTAAGTTGTCTAGCAGATTTTGAGGTTTGTTTATTTGATTTAAATTGATGTTCTCTGGCATATTTGCACTCTCCAAAAGACCTATGGCACATTCGACGTGGCACATTCAGTTTATCCGTAACAGTGTGCACAAATTAATGCAAACTACGTAAGGACAATCCTCATGTCGAGAATTTCAAGTCTTGAAATGCAGTTAGCGAATGTAAAATCATTATTAAGAACAATGTGTGATGCTGTACATGCGGGCCTGCAAACTTTAGTGCAACATTTTGAGCATCCAAACACAAATAGATTGATTAAAATAGTTGTTCTCGATTCAGAGATAGACAATCTTGAGCGTGCCATCGATGCCTCTATTTTACAAGTTTTTGCAACCCAGCAGCCCTTGGGATACGAATTACGCTTGGCCTATGCTTGTGCAAAAATTGCCCACCATGTTGAGCGGATAGGCGATGCAGTGGAAAGTTTGGCGAGACAACTTGTCAACGGTGACGTTCCAGAACAAAAAGAGATTTTTTTGGAAATGCTGTTAGATACGAAAAATTTATTTGAGCGTTCTTATACTGCCATGTTCGATGGTGACTTGTCACTGATCCAAGAAATACATATTTTAGATGATAAAGTGGATGTAAAACAAAGAGAGCTAAATCTAATTGCAAAGAACATTTTGAAAAAAGGCAATAAAAAAAGTATAGAAAAAGCGCTTAAAATTATCAGTATGAGTTCTAAATTAGAAAAAATTGCCGATTTATGTTGTAACTGGGCAGAACAAATAGATTTTGCAGAAAATGGAATGGCGCGAAGAACGCTGAGAAAAAGAAAATATCGTTTGGTATTTATAGATAATATTGGAGGAATGATAGCAAGTCTCGTTGCATCATTTCTGTATAAAAATGTGAAGGATATTGTTGAGCTTTCTGTTATTACAACTCAATCGATAAAGTCAAATAATATTCTTAACTTTACAAATTTACTTGTTGATTACGAAATCACCCCGCAAATTTTTCCTATTGCAAGAATAACGACTGTTAATTGGAATAATTGTTTGATGTTAATTAAACTGGGTAAATTTGAATTATCAGAAGAAGAATCTGACATAGTTCCTAATAAAACCGTTCAAATTCACTGGCCCGAAATTACGATTGATCCAATTGATATTGAAAATGATCCAAAAAAATTTAAAGAGTTTGCAAATGTTCTCACTCGTAGAACAAATCAACTCGCACAAATAATTGCACGAACACAAGAACAAAATTAATATAAAAAAGTATGACAGAGGAAATATTTTTCATTAAATAGGTATATTATTTGCATTAATAAACAATTTGACACGTCAAAATTTCACTTTCTGACAATTTTCAGACTGACATAATAGAACATCACTCAGGTAAACTACAAGAAATGAAATTTATTTACTTGTATTTATTTTGGAGGAAGAAGAGTTGTTCAAGAAAAAACTCTTCACATATTCATTCTTTACATTTCTTACCGCTGCAGGAGGAGTTTTTGACTCAAACTTGGCAAGTACAGAGATATTAAAAATTAGAAAAGATAAAATTTCTCCAACTTTTCTTGCAGGAGAAGATAGTTATCGCATGGTTTTTGATTTGGGAGAACCGCGGAGGTATGCAACGCGCTTTATTAAAGGAACAAGAACGTTACAAATAAGAGTTATTCCTGCAAGGATGGAAGAGTTTAATAATACATCATTTTATGACACTCGTTTTGTTAAACGTGTGTATATGCGCGAAGAAAAATCTGAAGTTACGATTCATATTCAATTAAAAAATTTACCAATCGGGTGGGTAGTCGCAACACAAAATAAACCTTGGAGAATTTTAATTGATTTTTGGCGAACTGAGCCTGAGAGTAAAAATTTGGAAGCGGACTGGAATTGGCAACCTGATTATATAGAAGGTTTGAGTAAAGAAAATATCCCTGAAATTATGCCTACTTATATTATGCAAAATGAGGTTGTGCAAGATAAAAAATACCCGCCCAAAATGAATGGGCAAAATAAAAGTGAAAGTCAAAAAGTTGTTACCTCTTCAGGTCAAGCAAATAATCAAAAAGCTTTTATTAAAGAAAATAAAAATAAATCACTTCCTTTAATGCCTGAAAAAGATCTTGAAAAAATAAAAAGAGAAAAAGAATATAATTTACCAGAGATATATGGCAGACTTGAAGTTTTAAAACAAATAAGTGAATATAGAATGACGTTGTTACAAGCGCAGATGGGCTCTGTTTTTGGAACGAAAGAAGAATTTGATGTTGGCAAAAATTTTGCTGAAGAGCTGTATAAGAGTGGTCATGAAGATCAAGCATTGAGTATTTATAGAAGACTTGTTGCACTTTCTGAAAGAAAATTTAAATCTGATCCAAAAATTTTATGGCATGCTGGTGAATCAGCTTATCTCACTAGGAATTTTGATTTAGCGAATGATTATTTTAGGTCGCTCTTGTTAAATTCTCCTGGCAGTGAATATGCAGCGTTAGCAAAACTTAGACTTTTAGATATCGATGAATTGAGTAATTCAAAGACAAAAGGAATGGGTAAAACAGGTTATCAAAATGCTCAGAAATATTCTGAAATGGCTTTGTACGACAAAAATCCTCTCATCGTAAAAGTCGCTTCTTCTCTCCGTGTTTTGAATGATGTTGTTGATGAAAATCCAAATGCGGTAAAAACGTATCAGCAAAATATAGACGCTTGCGTCACTTCTGAAAGTATCCCGTTTGACTTGCTGAAAAATTGTGCATATGATCAGATAAGATCTACGGTTGAAAAAGAAAATATCAACACTGCAGACGCTGCCGTTCAGCAATTTAAAAAGAAGGTGGCTGGTGATAAACGCACTGCTATTCTTGAAAATATTGTGAACAGCAGAGTAAAGGATCTCTTAAAGAGCACTGCACAAAATAAACAGTGGGAAGTATGGACACGTTTTGAAAAAGGTGCGCGGCAGACATTACTTGAATTTACGTATTCTGATCCAGAGTCTCTTTTTACCAGAGCAGAAGCTTTTGATGCCGTAGGTGAAAACCAAAAGGCAATTCAACTTTACAGTGCATTTTGGCAAGCTTCGACGGATCAAAAAAGAAAGAATGAAGCAGCTGCCATTACTGCGCGCTTATATTTTCGAAGCAATAAACCTACTGACGCAGAAATATTTTTGCGTCGCATCGAACAAGATGAAAAAAGAAAAGCAGATGGATTAACTGAAAAGTCTGTACAGGCTTTGAAGGAGCTTTCTGTTGCTCCTTACCGTAACAAAATAGCGTTACGTTTACTTTTAGATGAGATGAAACTTGGACGTTATGTTGAACGCGATTTGCCAACTCTGGGTGAATGGGCTCGGGCTTTGCGTGGTACCCCTGATGTCGAACCTCTTTATGAGAAAATTCTGGCATTTCCTGCAAAGTCACTGGATGAAATTCAAACAGTTGAAGCGTCAATCATGCAATATGCAGAAGATTTACGGGATTCGGGCAGATTTGCGAAGTCGGGAGATATGTTTCTTGCAATGGCAAATTTAGCCCAGGGAACACATCGAGCCGAAGCCGCATATAAAGCAGGAGTTGTATATGCGAGAGCAGGCCTTTTCGATAAAGCGAAAACAGCATGGCTCTTAGCAGCAAACGACACTAACGACAAGCGATACTCTTCACTGGCGAGCGAAAGGCTCGACAGACTCAATAAGTAAACAGGTGATTCAGAAATTAAGGGGAGGTTTGTATATGAGTGATGTGCGTCCTATGGGATTGTTTGACATAGATTCTGCAAACTATGGAACACAACAAAGTAACAATGCTGTGGAAGGACGCAGCATTCATTCTAATAATGTTCCAAATGAAACAGATCTAAGAATTTCAGAAGAGGAAATGCTTAGGCATTATCCAACTCGTGATGAAAAAATATATAAATTGCTTGAAGTCGCTAGAACCATTGCTCCAACTAAAGTACCAATTTTAATTACGGGTGAAAGTGGAACAGGAAAAGAAACATTTGCAAAAGCGATACATATTGCTGGTGGAAGAGAAAGAGGTCGCTTTGTTGTCGCAAATAGTTCAAATATTCCTGCTAACTTTTTTGAAATGGAACTCTTTCCTGCGCAAAGAAATCCACACGAATATAATCAAAATCACAGCAATCGTCCACTTGAAACTTGCTCATTGATGCTCGATGAAGTCACTGAGTTAGAAGCATCTATGCAATTAAAGCTTTTAAGAATATTAAAAGAACAAGATGTTAATAAAGGTGCAATAAGACGTGGTACTGCTGCAGATGCAAGAATAATTGCATGTAGTAATAAAAATATTCAAGACGAAGTCAATGCACAAAGATTTCGCAATGACTTATTTTTTAAATTACATGTCATACATTTAGAAATTCCTGCATTGAGACAAAGATTGGTTGATATAGATTTCTATTCCGAGATTTTTCTACGTGAATTTAATATTCAATTTTCTAAAAATGTTCAACTTTCACCTACTGCTAAACAAGCTCTCAGGACGTACACTTGGCCAGGAAATATTCGTGAATTGCGTAACGTTATTCAACGGTCAGTGTTACTTTCAACCCGTGATTACATAGGTGTAGAAGAACTTCATCTAATGAGAGCAAATAGCAGAACAGAAGTTGCTATGGGAGAACCGCTTCCACAGGTAACTTTAAGAGAACTTGAACAGAGACTGATATTGCAAACACTCAGAAGAATGAATGGAAATAGAACTCACACTGCGAAAGCATTAGGAATATCGTTGAGAGCATTGCGTTATAAATTAAATGAGCTGGTTGATTGTGGTTATGAAGTTGAAGGAAAGAATATATGAGCACGGTTATCGGGAATCAAATATTTGGAAAAACAGATTCCGTTTTGGAAGAAAGTCTTAATCAACGGTTAAAAAGACAAGATGTCAATGTTGCAAATATTACGAATTCTCTAACGCCAGGGTATAGATCTTTAGGTTTTGATTTTGAAAAACAATTACAGGCTGCAATTGGTTCTGACAAAGATCTTATTATGAAAGTAAGCAATCCTAAGCACATAAAAGCTCCTGGCATGGGAGCTGATGGAGTTTTAAAGCCAGATCTTTATGTCAAACCAACTGAAAGTATTGGTAACGATGGAAATACAGTAGATGTTGATCAAGAAATGACCGAAATGGCTGGTAACCAAGTGATTTATAGAGCTACAATTGAAACTTTGAATAGAAAACTTGGAATGTTACGTTATGCAATCAATGGTGGAAGATAAATATTAACTAATTAACTTATAGGAGTAAAAAATTATGAGTTTTTTAGAAGGACTTAAAATCAGTGCATCAGGATTATCTGCAGAGCGTATTCGAATGAACGTAATATCTTCGAATATTGCAAATGCAAATACTTCTAGAACAGAAGAAGGTGGTCCTTATAAAAGAAAAGATGTTTTATTTACTGCTCGTAATTCAGGTCTAAGTTTTGATAATCTAATGCGCCTCGCTTTTGATCCAAATTTAAAAGAAGTAAAAGTTGATGGAATTACAGAGGATAGAAGAGCGCCTCGTCTTGTTTTTAATCCTAATCATCCTGATGCAAATGAAAATGGTTATGTTTCCATGCCAAATATCTCAATAATGGAAGAAATGGTGAATATGATCACAAGTAATCGAGCTTTTGAAAGTAATACCCAAGCAATAAATGCGACGAAATCTATGGCAACAACTGCTATAAGTATTGGTAAATAATTTAAAGGTAACAGATCATGTTAAAAGTGATGTCAGCAAATGATCTACATTTTTTAAAGTTACAACAGGAATTAGTTAATTCAAGCATTCCGAGCGGAGGAGGCAGTCCGCCTAAAAATCCGTCAGCTACTGAATTTCTCGATTTAATGGAAAAAGGAATCAAAGAAATTAACACGGGTGCAAGAGAAGCTGAAAAAGCAAGTATGGATTTAGCATCCGGCCGTACAAGTAATATTCATGAAACTATGCTTGCAGTAACAAAGGCTGAACTTGGTTTCGATATGATGGTGCAGATGAGAAATAAAGTGATTGAGGCATACCAAGAGGTTATGAGAATGCAAGTTTAATTAAACCTTTTTAGCAATAATTATTGCTTTGAAGAAAGTAAAAGGAATGATAGAAAAATTTAGGCAATTTTGGTCACAATTTATCGTTCAAAGTAAAGCATTTTATGCTGGTCTAACGAAAGGTCGTAAAATTGCAATTGCTCTCGGTCTTTTTACAATTTTCTTTGCCTTAGCCATGTTTATTTTCTGGAAACCAACAATTAAATACGAAACTGCATTTATGAATTTATCTGCTGATGATAAAACAGCAATTCTCGCTCATTTAAAAAAATCAGGATTTGTCGATTTTAAAATGGAAGGAGATACACTTTCATTTCCTGAAGACAAAATATTAGAAGCGCGCATGTTGCTCGCGCAAGAGGGTCTACCAAGTTCGGGCATAGGAGTGGGTTGGGAAAAGTTCGATGACAGAGCATTTGGTATGTCTGACTTTGATCAACGCATAAATAAACTGCGTGCTTTGCAAGGTGAATTAGCAAGAACAATAAATAAATTGGAGCCGGTAGCGAACAGCAGAGTCCATATTGTTTTACCTGATAATGCTATATTTGCAGAAGAAAAAAAATCACCCACTGCGAGTATTTTTTTAAAATTGAAGCCAAGTAAAACGCTTACACAAAGACAAATTCAAGGTATAATTCATTTGGCAGCACGCGCTGTCGAAGGACTTGAACCGAAGGCAGTGAGCATAGTTGATCAAGATGGTAATATGCTTACGCAGCCCGATGAACAGGATGGTGGAATTGATAAAATCACATCTGCACAGAGAGAATATCAGAGACGGGTTGAGCGAGAGTTAGAACAAAAAATTAGAGATATTTTAGCTCGTGTGGTTGGGCATGATAAAGTTGTTTCAAAAGTTCAAGCTTTTGTTGATTTCAAAAAAGTAGAAACAACTATTTCTGATGTGGATCCAGAAAGAACTGCGGTAATAGCATCTCAACGGAACGAGCAATCTTCTCAAGGGAATGGGCTCAATCCTACAGGTGTTCCTGGTGCTAAAAGCAATTTACCAGGTGAGCGAGAAGACATTGGTGTTGCTGGTGGTTTGACGAACAGTACAAAATCGAGCACAGAGAATTTAAATTTCGAAGTGAAAAAAACATTAAGTAAAATTGTTGAACCAATTGGTAACGTAACAAAACTAAGCGCATCTGTTTTGGTTGATGGAAAAATGGTTGATGGTAAGTTCGTGCCACGAACCAAAGAAGAAATGGATATGATCACAAAATTAGTCAAGAATGCGATTGGCTTTCAAGAAGCACGTGATGCTATTACGGTGGAATCTACGCAATTTGAATTGGATGAATTTGCATTGGCAGAAAAAGCTTCGCTTTCAGCGCGACAAGCTTCGCTTATTCAGACAGCAATTCTTTCAGCGGTTGCTATTGCAGCAATGTTCTTTATTTATATTGCTCTTGTGCGGCCTTATTTTAAATGGCTTACCTATGATCCAGATAAACGATCGAAAGAGCAACTAGAAATGCTTGATTATGAACTCGAAAGATCGGGTGCTGGTGCAAGACGTGTTCAGTTAAAAGAGGATGTGCCCTTTGACAAAATGTCACCTAAAGAGCAAATAATGTATCTTGCTAAAAATGATCCGCAAAAAACCACAGAAGCTATCCGCCAGCTTTTAAATCCAAATCATTAATTATCGTGATTATCTTTTTCTGGGGTAAACTGTTTAAATCCACCTTTGCCTGAAAATTTAAATTTAGAAAGATCTGGAATAGGAGGGGTGCCAGGTTGCATTGCGGGCATGAGAACAATATATTCGACTTCAACATCGCTAGAACCCACTTTTAAAAGATTTTTTCCATCTTCGAAAGATTTTTCATCTATATTATCAGATGCTAATTTTTTAATTTCCCCTTTTAAAACTCCGGGAATTGTGTGTGATGAAGTGTTGTAAGGAATAACTGGGAGAATTACAGAGGACTCATCTCCTTTTAAACAGATATTTCTTGAATTTATGCTCGATTTTCCGCTTCCAGTAATTGGGTAAATATTCACAGGACTTAATAATTGAGCACCTTCGATTGAGTCAAAACTAAAAGAATCACCCGAAAGTAAAGTACAATGCTTTTTTTTGAAATCTTCAGCCATAATTTTTCCAGTATATATTTCAATAAACCAACGGATAATAATTAAATTATTTAAGAATAAAGTGCAAGCGATTTAAAAAGTAATTTTTATTTTCAAGAGCATTCCTCTTTTAAAAGTGGAAATTAAAGAGTGAAGAAGATATTTTGTTAAGATTTTAAAAAAATAAGAGGTATAAAATCATTAAAAAATACCGAGAATATTTAATTAATTTAAACCCATTTCATAAAGTAGCTTACCAATTACAACAGATGATTCGTAATAATTAAAAAAAAGCATTTCTTTAATTATTTAAATTACATTTCGTTTTATTTTGAAATTTATAATTTTGACAAATTTGGTATGGCATTATATTTGCTTTACAAGCAAATAAGAGTGCTGGCATCAGCATTTCTCATTTCTACAAACCGTACAGGCAGATACTCATATGAAAGGAATGTGAATTATGTCAAGGAGTACCCAACATAAAATTTCTGGATATAAGCCCCCGCGTGTGCAAATCACATATGATCTCGAAGTAAATGGCAATCCAAAGGAACAAGATATTCCTTTTGTCATCGGAGTTATGGCAAATTTTTCTGGGCATCTATATCAAAAAGCAAAGAAACTGAAGAGTGAAAAATTTCTTTCTGTTAACAAAGAGAATTTTAATTCAGTCGTGCAATCAATTAATCCAAAACTTAAGATAAAAGTTTTGGATAAAATCAAAAATGATGGTGGATCGAAACAAATTGAACTTGATTTTAAATCAATTGATGATTTTAATCCCGGAAAAATAGCTGAAAAGGTTGATTCTTTGAAAGTTTTGCTTGAGACAAGAAGAAAATTAATTGAATTGCAAACAAGCGTTGATTGTAACGATAAGCTTGAAGAAACTCTAATTCAATTTTTAAAATCACCTGAAGCTTTAAAGCAAATATCAAGCTCACAAAATGAAAAAGAGATTGATTCAAATACGAGCGAAGCATAAGACTCGGTTGATAAAGGATATAAAATGACTCTCAAAACAGATCTTGCAATAAAAACAAATTCATTTTTTAATTTAGAAGATGTCAATATTTCTGTTATCGATCAAGCTCTTACTATTAGTAATCTAAATAAAAATGAAGAGCAAAAAAATAATGCAAAAGAAATGTTAACTGTTTTTGCGGATGAAGTTATTTCGGATCGCATGACTTATAAAAAAAATATTTCGCATATGATCAGTGAAAGAATTGCAGACATTGATGCCCTTCTTTCTGAACAAATAAATGAAATTATTCACAATCAAGAATTTCAAAAATTGGAAGCTTCTTGGCGAGGATTGCAATCTTTAGTTAAATTTGCAGAACCAGATGACAGATTACATATTCGCGTTCTCGATGCCACTAAAGAAGATATTTTAAAAGATTTTGAATCTGCAGCTGAATTCGATGACTCTGGATTATTTAAGCTCGTTTACGAAAATGAATATGGCACATTTGGTGGGACTCCTTATGGACTTCTCGTTGGTGATTATTCATTCGGTAAAGGCCTAGAAGATATCGAATGTCTAAAAGCTATTTCGAAAGTTGCTTCCGCAGCGCATGCACCGTTCGTCGCGGCAGCGAGTTGCGAACTTTTCAATATTAAATCTTTTGAAGATTTGGACAAACCTCGTCATTTAGGTCGTTTATTTAACTCTGCTGAATATGGTTCATGGCAAAGTTTTAGAGAACTTGAAGATTCAAAATATGTAACTTTGACTTTGCCAAGAGTGATTATGCGCCATCCCTATGGGCCAAATGGAATACCTGTGAAGGAATTTTATTTTGAAGAAGATTTAAATGGGACAGAACATGAAAAATATTTATGGGGAAATCCAGCGTTTTCTTTAGCACAAAGAATGGTTGATTCTTTCCGTGAATATGGTTGGTTTTCCAATATCCGTGGTTCGGAAAATGGTGGAGTTGTTGATAGTCTACCTTATCATCCTTTCGTTGACAGCGAAGGTAACAATTCCTTTAAAATGCCAGTAGAAACAATTATTACTGATAGACGTGAAAAAGAACTTGATGATCTTGGATTTTTATCCTTGGTTTATAAGCGTGGTACTGATACTGCAACATTTTTTGGATCAAAAACCATTCATAAGTTGACAGAATATGACAATGATCTTGCAAATGCCAATGCGCAGCTTTCGATAGAATTGCCATACGTGATGGCAGTCTCGCGTTTTGCTCATTATTTAAAAGTGATCATGCGCGATAAAATTGGCTCTTTTACGACTCAGGGGGAGATTGATAATTATTTAAACAATTGGATTTCTCGATATGTTATTTTAGATGATTCCGCAAGCACTTATATTAAGAGTTGTTATCCTTTAAGAGAAGCAAGAATTGATATTTTACCAGTGCCAGGAAAAGTTGGTGCGTATAAAGCTGTCATGTATTTAAGACCACATTTTTACTTAAATGAGTTATCTGTATCTCTTAGATTGGTGACAGAACTTCCGCAAAAATCATAATAAAATTTAAAGGAGAATTAATATCATGAGAGCACTTTTATTAATAGAAGGATTAAAAGGAAGTTTCAAATCTACAACAATTAAAGATGCAATTTCTTTAGAAGATATTGCAGTACCTCAACTTACAGAAGGTGCAAGTTCTAATAAATTAGTTTTAAATGATATGGTTGAAGATATAAATATTTATATGCAAAATATAGATAAAGATCTTATTGATGGGCTTGAAACATTTAAAGATAAATCACGTATTGTTAAGACAATAAAGCTGATTCAAATTGAAAGTACAACTGATAAAGATGGTAAAGAAATAGTAACTCCTGCACATGAGTTTCACTTTTTAAATCACACTTTAGTTGTTATTAAAAATTCAGGTCAAGGTTATGTATTGCAAATAAGAACAAATGAACATAATCCTAATGATAAGACAAATTATCCTGGATACTTCTGTGCGCATTTTAAAAATGGTCAAAAATCAAAGTGTTATTATTCGAGAGTTCTTCAGCTAGAAGATGTTGATAAAATTGATGAAGGATGGGAAATTAATAAACCTAAAAGTTTTGTTTAATTAAAGACTGGATACACTAAAAGAAGTGTATCCTCTTTAAAATCTTCATTTAGAATGGCTAGTGCAATGGAAAGCTTAAAAAAAATTTTCTATTTACCATCTGAAAAGAAGGATCCTTTTTTTTCTATAGCAAGAAATATTTATAATATTTTAAACACTCGAAGCTCACTGCCAGTTTCTCAATTTTTAGAAAATCAAAATTTGAATACTCTGCATTTTGGAATCCCTTGTGTTTCTCATTTTGCCATGGATTCTGAACATGATCGATTTCTTTTGTGTCAAATTGTGCAAAAATCTCTTCAAGTATTTGAACACAGACTATCCTATGTAGAAGTTAATTTTTCTGTCTATGATAAATTAAAAAAAGAAGCGAAACTGTCCATTAATGCAGTGTATCATTCAGGTAATGTAATGGTAAATTTATTGTTAAAGGTGGCTTTATGGGAGTTCGTAATAAATGACTGGAAAATATAGCAATCAGGATTTTTTAAAAATTTACACAGAAACTTTAGAAGAACTGAGAAGCAATGGGCGTATATTTTCGGAACAGAATCCTGATATTGCACCCTACCTTGATTTTTCTTTTAGAAAAAGCAACGATCCTGAAACAGAAAGACTCATTGAATCTTTTGCTTATATGAAGGCACAAGTTGATTATAAGTCCTTCCTTGCAAAGAGTGATTATGCCATCAATTTTATCGAGCATATTTTTCCAGAATTAGTGTCTCCTACTCCTGGTCTCACGATCCTAAAAATAATGCCAAGTCGGAGTTTCTTTAAAAAAGAAATTTCACAGTTTAAAATTGAAAAAGACACAGTCTTTTCTACGAGCAACTCAGATGAAGAAGAGTGTTTATTTTCAACCACTGAAGATACATATATTTCATGTTGCGAAATAAAAAATTTCCGCTATGCAGATATAAATTCAAGCAAAGAAAATATTTATGGCTATAAAAAAGCATTTATTTTTGAAATAGATACTTCCATACCGATAACAGACTTTCAAAATACTAAGTTGTCTATTTTTATTGATGCAGAATTTCAATCTGTTATTTCAATTTTTGACTCTCTCTTGTCTTCAGAATTACCAATACTTATTTTTCGAGATGAAGAAACATGCCCAATTAGAATCCCAAGAGATTCATTGAAACCTATTTATCAACACAATGGACATTATGATCTATGTGAAGAAAACTTACTCCATCCATTGTTTGATTTTATAAATTATTATCAAAAATATTTTTTCTTTAAAATAGATATAAATAGGCCTATCAATATTTTAAAAAAAATAAAATTTATTATTCCTATTGAAGAAGAGGTCTCAATTCCTTTTAGATTAGGAGGAGTCTTTTTTAAATTAAACTGTATTCCAGTGATCAATGTATTTGAAAAAAAACTTGTTCCTATCAAATGCAAAGATCAAAAAAGTGAATACCGGATGAGGGTAGACAATGATCAGCAAAATCTTATTGAAGTTTTGCGAGTCAAAAAACTTGTTACCTATAATTCCTCAACCGGTAAAACAATAGAAATACCAAATTATCATAAGAAATCAAATATAATAAATAAAGAAACTGAGCATTTCTATTGGGCAACAAAACGATCGTTCAACAATACGACTCGCGAAAATGGTTGTTTATATTTGAAATTATTGCGACAGAATAGTTCTTATGCATTTGATTTAGAAATGCCTGATTATATTTTTCCAACAGGAATCTGTACAAATACGAATTTGGTGGAAGGGATTAAACCGAATTCACAATTTAATTGTATTGCATATGATCTTCCTATTGATAAATCGTTTTCATTAATTTGGCCAAAATACTTTCGTAAACCCCTTGATCTCTATGAAAATATGGAAGTCATAAAATTATTATATAAAGTCAATCAAGATCTCTTAAGCAGAAATGCATTTAAAAATTATGATTTTAAAAAAATTATCGAAATATTATCTTCAGGACAAAATCCAATAAAAATATTATTTCAGCAATTATTAAATCAATCGACAGGCTTTGAAGTTGAAGAAACTCTCTCACAGCAAGTTTGGAAGAATCAAAGTTATTACGTGCCAGGAATATTATATAAATTACAATTTTCTAAAGTCATTGGTTTTCCATTAGGCACACATTTTTTAATTTCCTTTCTAAACTCTTATTTTGATTTTATAAGAGACTTTAATTTTTATATAATTTTTAAAGCAGAAAAGATATGACTGAATTGCATCAATTAGAAAATCTATCAGATCGTGAAGAGCAAAATATTGCATTGAATCTTATCCGCAGTTTTTTCTCATTTGAAAAGGTTAAATATTCTCCACGTATGCTATTTTCGTCAACCAGTTGCTTTTCTGTAAAAGATGCAAATGGTATTTATATAAAAAGGAAGTTGCCATTTAAAATAGTTATTCCTGATTATATTTTAGAAAATTTTTCATTACAAACCAGACAGAAAAAGAAAATAATTGTCGATTTTCTGAAAATTTTTATCAATGAGCTTGTCATTCAAGACTATATTGTTATGATGAATCGTGATAGACATCTTTATACTTTTGAAATATCTAGGCAAAAGCATGTTAACTTTTATTTTAATAATAAAAAGAATGTGAAATGTTTTTTTTCAAATTATTTTCAAAATGAGATCGAAATAAAAGAAAACTTTCCTAAAAAACATATTAATAATAGTCAATTTAAGCTTGGTTCGTGCGCTATTTATTCTAAAAATACTAATAAAGGAGCTATGATTGGTTCTGATTTTTACTCATTTTTAAATAGAATTTCAGTTGAAGTAGAGGTAAGGGATGACGAACTAGAAAATTTAGAATATGTTTTAAAGATCTTGAATCTAGAAAAGCATATAATGATTTTGTCGAATAATGTAAAATCTATTTATCATAGAAAATTTTACAAATACAAATTCATAATTGAGGGGGGGAAATGTCTTTATGCTTTTTCAATCCCAAATTTTCACTCTATATGAATAGGAAATATATAATGAATTTAGAAATTAGTGATCTAATACTTCCAGTAAATGAAGAGAAGCCTTTTGGAGAATACCTTAAATTTCATCCCAGATTAATTAAATTAAAAGATATGCGAAAAACGAATTTAGAAAGTAATTTTTTGGATGAAGGGATATGGACTAAAAAAAATGTAATGGCTCCCAATTGGCAAGCATCAATAAAACTTTGTGAAGAGATTTTAAAAGAAAACTCAAAAGATTTACTTGTTTGTGCATATTATGCAGAAGCTCAAGCAAAAGTAAATGGCTTTCAAGGTTTAGATTATGTATTGAAACTTATGCTTTATTTTTGTTTAAATAATTGGGAAGACATATTTCCTCCTCTAGAGGAAGATAATTTTGAATTACGTCTTGCCCCCTTTCATTGGCTTGAAATGAATTTACCTTCAATTATTCGTTGCATGCCTTTGCAAAGTGACAAAGAGGCGATAAGCACTTTAAGCTGGGAAAAATATGATAATCTAATAAAGGAAAATATAAGTGATTTAGTTTCTCATAAAAATGAATATAGAATCATTTTAGATCAGGAAGCAGAAGAGTATATAACTGAATTACATGAAAGTTTAAAATCTATCATTTATTCATTAGAGAAACTTGAAGATTTTATTATTGAACTTGCTGAAAAGTGTAATGAAAAAACAAGTTTTGAATCCCTAATTAATCTGTGCAATGATATCTCTCATTTTATCGAATCATTTATCACTGAAAAACAAGAGCCATCTATCAGTAGTTATGAATATACAGAGCAAAACTTTCAAGCTTTTACAGATCAAAGGCAAGATGAATTTAATAATTCTTTTGAAAAAAACCAAACCAATGTACGAATTGAGCAAAATATTGATTCCATAGAGACAGCATATTCTCTTATTGAAAAAGCAAATGTGTATTTATTAAAGCACAACTCTCATTCACCTTCGCCTTTTCTTATACGGAGAGCGCTTGAATGGCAAAAGAAATCCTTATATGAGGTTTTTATGGAATTATTTGCTACAACATCAAAACCTTCTGAAATATTTACATTACTTGGTCTTTCTAAAACTGACAAATAGAAGTTGGATATAATAAAAATGATTGCAAATAATGATAATGACAGCGTATTAGAAACAGAGTATATTTTGTCCGATGGCATAATTTTGCGCGAATTGATTGAATATAAGCAAATTAAACTGACTGATTTATTTCCTATTCTTGGTCCTGAGTCTTTGATTAAAGAGATATTGATGGATAAGAGGAAGTTAAAGGAAAAGCAAAAATTGTTATTAGCAGAATATTTTGGAACCAGCAGGGATATTTTTTCAGGTGAAGAAGAAGGATTGAGTTCTAATTCTAACTGCAATACCAATGATGAAAATAATTTTGCTACAAACGAAACCCAAAATTTAGAGCAGATGAATTATACGCATCCTGAAGAAAATTCGGAAAGTGACCATGAAATGAATTTGACTGATAATCATTTTTCATCATCTATGTGGGGGTGAAGTTGACCCCATTATTAAAAAAGGTAAGATCTGAAATTTGTCTTTAGGTCTATAGCGAGACTTTTTCTGAATTGTTAACTATTTCTTTATTTTCATTGAATTCAAACGAATAATATCATTGCCTTCCATATCAACTTTTTTTGTTCTCACTTCAAAACTATCTTTAATTTTAAATTCCGAATTGTAGTTTTCTAACTCCATTTTTCCTTCATCATCCAGATTGATTTTTGTTTTATCTATGAGATTAATATGAACAGTTTTTTCATCAATTTTCATTTTTGCTTTGTTATGAATGTCGAGTGATTGAGATTTGTCTCTGAAGTCAAATGAAGAATTGTAATCTTTTGAATGTAAAATAAAACTATGCTCATTAGCAATGACAAATCCGCGCATTTTTCCTTTGTTTTCTTCATCTTTGTCGATCAAAAATTTACATTTATTAAAATTATTATATAAGGAGCCAATGACTATGGGAGAGTCTATGTCATTTTCAAAAAGAACGAGAACTTCATCTCCTGGTGATGGAATGAAGAATGAACCAGATTCATTGCTTGCCCAAATTTGTGCAATACGCGCTAAGACAAATGGTGAACCATTTACCTCTGAAGATGATTTTTCGTTTTGCCAGAAAAAAGAAATTCTTATACGCATAAATGACTTTAAAGTTTCTTCTTCTGTTTGAGTTTCATGAACATAGGCTGTTGTAACAAAATAATTCTGTTTTTGAGTGCTTAATTTTTTGTTAAGCTTATCTGACTTAGGGATCAGAGTTATCAATGCATAGTAGTGAGGATCATAAATTATGCTAGATTGTTCATTAATGTGGATTAAATCTCTTTTAAATTTATGATCAATTTTAATGATACGATATTCATTTTCTAAGTATTTAAAGAAACTTTTTTTAATCATATTTTCGTTAGAATGATATTTTATAGAAATTTCTCTGCCAACTTCAAGATTAGGAAGATTACTTTGTATAAATATTTTGTTGTGAAAGCTGTTGCGACGCACGAGCTCCTTTTCAGCAAAAGCTTGTTTAGGATCAAAAGGGACTTCTGATTTTTGATGATGCGTCACTTCAGTCCAATTGCAAAATCCATTTTTGCTTGAAGTTTCGCCGGGTTTAATAGTTTTTACGTTAGCAGTTACTTTTTTAAAGTCGCAATGAAGAGTAGAAATTTTATTAAATTTAAGGGAAAATGCATGTTCGTATCCTAATGATCTATCATTTAATAAATCAGAATTATAAATTGCTTGATTTTTACTTATGATTTGCTCTTGAAGTGGTTTATTTTTTTTATTTATTTCATTTTCAAAATAGCTTTCAAGTTCGTCTGTAATGATCAGTTCGCTTTCTTTTTCTCCATGAATAAAGAAATAATTTAGGTGATCTTCATCAAGTAATCTGCAGATAAAATCATAATCAGATTCTCCATATTGAATGGTGTTTGTTCGTTTTATAAGAGATGTTGGATCGTATATTTTGAACTTATATTGAAAATTAGAATATTTATTCTTATAAATTTTAAGAATATTATCGATGACCTCTTTTGAATTTAAATCACTCCAAGCTCTATATCCATTATTTTTTGTTAATAACCATAGATATGGCTTGATAATAAATTGAACCTCTATTTTGTCTTCGGATGCCATAAGTGCTTTTATGTTTATATCTGAAATAATACCAGAAAAAAAACGGGGATTTTTTTGTTTCAAAAACTCAATTTTAAATGAAATGTCTTTAGCAAGGAACTCTTCAAAATCGATTTTAGAATTTTGAATTGAATAATTAACTGAGGCATTTATAGTGAATAATTCCGAAACTGTGTCGTTCAAAACTTCGAAAGACTCAATGTTGGCCCCTTTTGAAATTGGACCGTCATTATGTATCGAAACATTTGCTTTAATATTTTTAAAGTTGATTACTTCTTTCATAATTGACCTCAATTTAAATTATTAAGTCCCTTTTTGCTCAATTTTCTTTAATAGATAAGGAGCTGTTTTAGGGAATTTTGGGAAGTTAATTCTTGTTCCTTTTTTATTTTTAAGAAAAAGTGAGATATAAAAACGAATGGATTTATTATCATTTAATGGAACTTCGAACTTAAGATCATTTTTATTGCAGTAATGGCTTTTATTACAATCTGCGTAATCTTCAATAAATTTTAATAAAGACCATCTGTTTCTTATTGTATAATATGCAGAATTATTTGTAATAAATAAATTTTTATCACTGCTGTATTTTTGTAAGGAATATTTTGATCCCTGGGCTAAACTAATCGAAAATTGCAAAGGTTGTAGATAGGTCCACGAAAAGTTTCCGTTTGTGATATTCCCATGACGTGATCCGATTATTTGGTTCCCAGATTGCAAAGACCAATCAATAATTTGATTGCCAAGAATTTCGTTAGCAGAATTTGTTCTAAATTCCATTGCAACATTCCAAGTGACTGGAATTGGATTTCCTTCTTTGTCATACTGAATTGCAAAAAAACTTTGCAGAGAATCCATATATTTAACAAATTTTTGGATATCAATTCTATTTTTATACAATGTGCTGTATTTTTGTAAAATGGGGAGATCTTGCTTTTTGAGTTGTGCATACAATGAAAAAACAAAATTTATATCTTCCAGCGAAGCGTTATCAGTGGTGGAAATATTTTCAGCAAAAGGAAACTCTCCAGAAATTGCAGAATTATAATTGTCAGCAAAACGATCAAAATTATTAAAAGCCTGTTTGATTAGGAGTTTTTGGCATCTATCCGCAAGAGCATGATACAAATTATTTTGCTTTTTAGAAAAGAAATCTTTTTTGGAAATAGTATCGAAATCTTTTGAAATAAATTCAGAACAATTACTGGTTCTGAGTGGCAGAACAGAGTTTATTAGAAATCCTTTTAGCTCTTCAAAGGCTGTTCCTTTGGCTGAGGAGTCAAGAGAGTTTTGTAAGATTGAAAAGTTTTCAGTTAATTTTTCATCGCCTAAATATTTATTTGGACTTGTAAAGTACAAATTTTTTGCTTGAAGAATGGGATTAATATTTCTGTTAAAGAATTTCTTTAAGGAATCGCGCTGAATACTAAGATAAAGCTTCAGATCTTCATCGCTTGTCACACTAAATGCTTTGTATGCCGGAGAAGACTCCCCATCCCACCATTTGAAATCAGGATAAATAGGTGAAAAGAATGCGCTTGAATTCAATAAATCGTTATTTTTATTAAGTTGACGATCTATTTGCTGACGTACGATCTCACTCAAATAAATATTAATATCATTTTGCTCATATTTGACTAGCAAATTTGAAATAGCTTTTAAAACAGGAACAGATAATTGAATATTTTGAATATAAGGATCTATAAATTGATCTGAATTATCTTCATCTTTTTTGCTAAGATCATATATTTGTATGCTTGCAGGGAGCTGTTGATTCCAAAAAATATGGCTGAGCTCTTCTTCTAAATAAGAGAATATATCTGAAAGTTCTTTTGGATATTGTGTTTTATTTATTTGTTCTGAGGCTGTATTGAAAATCAATCCTCTTTGTAAAATATTTTGAATATTATCGATGGACCAGAGAGCATTAGTAGGTAAATTATTGTTTATTGATTTTAAATCCGAGGAAAATGCTTTTGTTTGTGGGATTAGATTACTTTGACTTGTTGTGTCATAAGCTTGAAACATTTTTTCAAGTGAATCAGATAGTTTTAAAAGTGATGGATTAACAGAAAATGAATTATCTTTTATAATAATGAGAGGAAAATTATTTCCAAGTGGAGTGAAACTGGCAACTTTATTTTTTGTGAGTTTAAACTGTTCTTCAGCAATAGAATTGATGTTTTCAAATATTTCTTTACCAAAAGTAGGATTTTCCTCTATTTCTTTGTACATGTTGTAAAAGTTATTGCCGAAAAAAGAGTTAAGACTTTGAAAATCAATTTGCCCTTTTATAATAGCACTTTGTAAACTATTAACATCAGATATCAACGATTTACTATATGTCATTATTTCAGATTTTTTAATATTTTTTAATTGCATAAGGTCAGTATTAATCTTATTAACTGCAACATATATATCATTGTTTTTGATAATTGTATTAAAGTAGCTCTGAATATATTCATTTAAGATATTTTGTGACTGTCTTTTAAAGAAATTATAATCAATATTTACTTGATCAATTACTTTACTGCGGTCAAGGCTCTGAAAAAGAGATATATTTTGTCGAGGTTTCAAGCAATCGATGCCAAATAAAAATTGAGCAGCATATGAGATACCATCACTTGTCTTGCCTTGCTCATTTGAAAGTATATTTAAGTAAATTTCGGTGATTTTTTCATTTTCATCAACAAATTTATTTATTTGGCTTAGAATTGTTGATGTTTCTTCCGTTGCTAAAATATTTTTTTTGTTTGTAACTAAGTAATCATTTATTTTTGTATTAAAGTTTTGAATAATGAATTTACTATAAAAACTAGTAAATTTTGTATCAAATTTCTTGTCGAGAATCTCATTGAGATTTGAATTCCAAGACGGAAAGTTTAATGGATAATTAAATGAAACTTGATTAAGATAATTAGCTGTATTTATAAGATCACAACTCTGAATTTTGAGCTCATCTAAATTTTCAATTTGTTTTGAAATATTTGAGTATTCAGATATAAAGTTATCTAAATTCGTGAAATTTTTTATATAAAATTTAACTTTATTATTTAAAAAATCTTGTGAGGAAATGAGTGAGTAAAAAATAAAAGCAGTGCTGCAAAAGGTTAAAGCACCAAAAGCATAGTTTTTATAAATTTTATTTTGAATACAATGGTCTGAAAAGTCTGAATTTCCCTTCAGATATTTAGAAATATACTCAAACATATTTAATGTTGGTGAATTATTTTCATTATTAAATGACTTTTCACTTAAAATAAAATGAAAATTAATCATAGAAGATTCATTAATATTGAAATTTCTATAGAAAAAATCACAGTAATTCTTTGAAAAAGAAATAAGCGCAATTTTTAACTGAAAGAAGTATAAAATTATTTGAATTTGTGATTCATTATCTGATTTTTGTAAGAAATGCTGCATTTGTGATTCTAAAGAATTCACGCAGCTATCAATGCTATTTTTAATTTCTCGACTTAATTTTTCTGTTCTTGGGGATGATTTGTGGTAAAAACCAAAATTATATTGAATGCTTTCATTGTTATCATCTTTAAGTAAATTCAACGATGGAGGATTTTTAATTTCTGATTTATCAATAAAAAAGACTGGAATTCTTGAATCTAGTGTTTTGCATATCTTTTTGATAATAAGTGAATAATAGAATGCTTCTTGCTTAAAATCTAAATTAAGACTGTTTGTATTGGAAAATATATCATTTTCGGGGTATAGAATGACTCCATCTATTAATTTATTTTTCCTAATTTTCAGTATGTTGTATAAAGTAAAACGGAGCCTTCTACTCAATTGTATTTGATCTTCATTGTCACAGACTAAAAGTTTTTCATGAATAAAGATTAAAATAGAATCGTCAATTTCAATTTTTTCAAAAGGTTTTTTTGAATCAGAAAAAGATTTTTCAAAAGAGGTCTTTTTGTTTAAATTCTTTAAGTTATTCAATTCTTCAAATATTTCGCTTGAATTTTTACTTATTACAAAAAAAACGTTCTTTTTTTGTAATGAATTTTTGTTTTCATAAAACCAGTATCGATCAAATAAAAACTGTTTGAATAATTCATTTTTAATAAAAACAGATATATCAGGATTCCATATGCGAAAGAGAGCAACACAGGAAAAGAATAATAAAATAATGCAAATTAAGATATAAATCATTACAAAAATCATAGAAGAGTCCATCTAAAAGTTTGTTAGAATATTTATGCTTTTAGCAATAAAACCAGTGTTGCTAAACCAGATGTAACAAGATCCAATCAAAAAAATAGTTATGAGAATAAAATTAACTAAAAGAAAAGAATATGATATTTTTCTTTGCTTTGTATTTTCATCGATATTTGATTTTATTAGTAATGATGATTGAGGAATAACCCCGTCAATATTGTATTTTATATCAATTTTATTTTCACTATAAAATTGATATAGTAAAGTCTTAATTTGATCGATTTCGAATTGAGATTCATAAGAGTGATATTTTCCTCTAAAACCAGAACTGAGGCATAAATAATAGCAATAGGAGAGCTCTCTATATTTATAATCTCTATTTGCAATAATATTTTTGCAGTTTTCAAAAAAAACATCACCAGCTAAGCGACTTTGAAAGACTTTTTTCTCTAATGATTCATTTTGCCAGTAAATACGTCCAGGCCAGTTTTTGGTTATAAATTTTTCGTCAATGAACGCTATTAGCATATATTGTAATGATTTGAGAACTGAGTTGTCAAAGTTCTTGTTTTTTTTCAATGTGTCGATTTTGTTTCCAATATATTCAATTAAATCATTAGATATTTTGGTGATATTTTCATCATCAAAGCTTAATAATTGTTCCTCATTTTTTTCAGCTAAATTGTTTTTATTCTCTATTGCTGCATCTATGTTACTAAGAAGATTTTGTATTTTAAAAATACATTCCTGAGTAAATAGAATAGGACATTCATAGTTGTTTAATATGATCATGATTTCTTCCTTGAGTATAGGAGAATTTCATCTGGAGAATTATCGTATTTTTCAGTGATACTAGGTGCAATTATTATGTTAATTTTTTCTTTAGCAACAGTCTCAAATTTGACTCTAACTAAATAAATATTTTTTTGTGGAATTAAATTTTCGTATTTTTCTATTAAATTCCTTTGCATACCTAATACTCTACGCTCGAGAATAACTTCAAAATTTTCCTCATCACATATAATTGCAGATTTTATCCAACTTAAAAAATTTATTTGTGATATGTCAGAATTCTTTTTGAATCCAAGAAGGAAGTGTGATGAATCATTGACTCCAAGAGTGCCTTTATGCACAAGAATAGAATATTTATTATCTATTTTAATAGCTTTTGAAATGGTAAAATCTGTTGGTATCTCTTTTTCTAAATATTCATTTAATATTGTTCTTAATTTTTGGAAACAGGATAAATTGTCGTAGTGATTGTACTCGATTAATGGAGCGGGCATCTCATAAATTTCATTTGATAATATATTAGATACAACTGAATATGTTTCTAAATATAAAATAAATGGATGGAGTTGCTCCGAATGGATACATGCCTCTAAACGCGGTAAGCTTGACTTCATGCATTTTAAAGTTTCAATTCGATCGAGAAGCTCCGTATTTTCTTTCATCATGCTAAATTTTTGCAAAGTTTCAATAATATCTTGGATTTTATATCTGAGTGTCATGCAGATGGAATGACAAATTTTCCAAACTGGCGATTCTCTATTTATCTTAGTTGAGGGTTGTGAAAATTCTCTTGTTTTATATATACTATTCTCATGATAAATTTTAAATAAAGGCAACGATATATAGTGAGGTGTGAGCTCATGCTCAAATAATAGTGAAATATTGGGACGAACTCTCGGGATGGGTATTTCATCTTCCCCAGTATTTTCATCGAAAGCAATATTGTCAATATTCGCAACTTTATAACGAGAATATGTATTATTTAAGATGCTATTTTTATTTTGAATACGTGGAATACTTATATAAAGTGTGAGTGTTTTATTTTCTAAAATATCTTTATATTTGCTAAGATCAAGTTGTGCTTGAGCAGAGTCATAGATTGAATTATAATAATATTCTAAACCATCTTGGAAAATGCATTCTAATTCTTCAATTTTAAATAATCCGGATGCAAATGCAGTTTGATCGATTTTGAAATTTTTTATTCCAAAATGATAAGGTGAAGATTCATAATTGTGATAACGAATGATGTTTTCACAACGTTTAAATGCTTGTTGAAAGTGTTGGGGAGATAATAACATCCCGTCATGCCACATTATTTGATCGGGAATATATTTTAAGCTTGGCATTGTTATTCCTTATTATTTAAAGTTCAACGAAATTGATATATGACCTTCAGCACCGGAAACTTGATTCTGCAAAGATTCCGAGTCATTTGAAAATAAAAATTGATAGGCTGTGCCAAGCGAAAATTTAAGATTTTGCAAAACGTTTATTTCAAGATCAAGTGAAGGTTTAAGTGTTAAAAATTTTAGACTCATTGGTTTTGATGAAGGGGTAATGATTTGTTTGCCATAGGCTTCACCAGCTCCCCCAAATAACTTAATTTTTGGATGAAATATTGAACTCGCATAAGGAATGAATGCAAACGAGTTGCCACAATACCACATATTGCTTATTTCTGAAACAGAGCTATCTTTGTTATTAAGATTAAATTTTTGTACCCCATAATTACAGGATAATGCTACTTGATAGGAATGATTAAGATCTAGACCAATTTCTGTGTTGATTGGAAAGTAAAATTGATTATTTATTTTTTTTATAGCGACTTCTTGATTGATAAATATATCGATATTATCTGTATCTTTTTTTTGCTTGGCATCTGAAACTAAATTTTGTTGTATATAAGTATTATTTTCTTGAGGAGTTTGATAAGCATCAATATACATTTATTTCTCCAAATTCTGTTTAAAATCAAAGCCATTGTAAAAAAAATTGAGATTAAGATTTTTGTATGGATTTATATAGGGTGGATATGTATCTAAATTATTTTGCAAACGTGTAAATAAAAGTCCGCCAACAGCACTGCTTTTTACTTTTATAAAATACTGAGAAAAAAGTGTTTCAGGGGTGAGTTCCAAACGTGCAATAGCAATGTCTGGGGAGTCTCGTAAAATATTTATTTCAGGTGAGTTGCTAAACCATTGTCTCATGTTTAATGAGGCAAGTTTTGTGTAAAGCTCTGGCTTATAAATAATGACGAGTTCAGTTAAAATTGCACTATTTTCGTTAGAATCTTTTTGAATTTGAATTTGTACACCTATTGTGCGTCCAAAAAAACGATCGAGAGCACTTCCTGGCTTTGCTGGAAGTTTACTCTCTTGTGGTATATTGATTTGTGCAATAGGTGCGTTTTTACTCTTTTCGATGTTAAGATCGGAAAGTTTTTGGGCATTTTCTTTTAAAGTATTTATATTATCAAGGTTTGAGTTTAAACTTTGAATGGCGCTCTCTTCTTGAGCGTTTATAGCTGCATTGACTAAAATTGCTAATGAAAAATATAATAAAAGTCTAAGAAATTTTAAGAAATTTTTATTAGAGGAATAGAAAAAGCTCAAGGGATTCTCCATAAATTTCTAAGTAAATTCAGTTGTGTAGAAAAAATGCTGTAATTTGTATGCTTATTTTCTAAGGATAGCATACCTCTTTCCAATGAGGTTATATTTTATTTATTATTTTATCAAGAGCGATTATTTTGCTTACCAAAAAATATAATCTTTTGCTTGTTTGTTAAAGCAGCTTACAATCGGCTATTGGCATGGTTAAATATTTTTTTAAAATGGTGAATTTTAATTTTGCGCTTCAATTTATAACTTAATTTTCATATAAAAAATAATTGTATATAATAAATTATATAAATCGATTTTTATTATAAATATGTTATTTTTTGTTGTTTTTTAATAATAAAGTTATCGAACGATTCTTTTATCCGCCCTTTGCAGCTTTAGCAGCTTAGGTATTGCTAAAAAATGTGGATCTTCCTCTTTACTCTAACTTTGTCTGAAGTTATATTCATCTGTAAATGAGATTTGCTGCAAGAATACTCATTTGTTTTTGTCTCACGTAAAGTATTTTTTAACCATTGAGGCAAAATTTATCTTATTAGTCTAAAATTCTTAGCAACTTGTTTAAATATAAAAATAGGATTGGCGAAAAGATATAAAATGTATATATTTAAAAAACTCTGATGAAGAGTTTGTTTTGTGTTAATTTTTTGTATTTATTCCATACAAATTCTGACCTAATAACTACCACTCTGTCTTCAGTGCTACAAAAATACTACACAGTAAATCCAATAAGAATAAAAATCTTACAGAAAATACTGTAATCGAAAAAATTTAATGGTGATAACTGTATGAAATTTGAAGAGCTAAGTATACTTATTGTTGAAGATTGCCATGAAGAATTAAAGAAATATATTTTACTAGCTCAAAATTGTGGGCTTATTGCTTATGGCGCATCGTCTTATGCTGATGCAAAGCAGATGCTTACCATTCAAAATTTTGATTTATTATTGACTGAAGTTCATTTAACTAAGGAAACCAATGGTGTTTACAATGAACTAGGTTTCGAAATCATCCAGTTTGCCTTAGTCAAACATCCTCAGATCACTGTCTTAACTATGTCTCATAACATGGATCGTATCATCTTTGAAAAAGCATTTGCGCTTGGCACAACTCATTTTTTACGTAAACCAATCACAAAGGCCGATGAAATCGGATTGTATATTAAAACAGCTGCACAAAAAAAACTTTCATTGCAAAATGAGGATTCTCTTGAAGTTGTCTTGAATCATTATTTAAATAATAATTTATATAAGATTTATAAGAATGGTATTATAATATCTTCTAAACATGATAAGTTTTTAAGCGGTGTGGCTAAAAATAAAAAAATTCCTCTTGTACTTTTTGGCGAAACAGGAACTGGAAAAGAAGAATTTGCAAAAATATTACACAAAAAAAGAGTTGAGTTAGAAGGAATGATTCCATTTGTCACAGTAAATTGTCCTCTATTAGACAACGATCTTACAAATTCTTTACTTTTTGGGCATAAAAAAGGAGCATTTACTGGGGCAAATGAAACAACCAATGGTTATGTTGCCGCTGCAAATAATGGTATTTTATTTTTAGATGAAGTGCAGAGTCTTGATATTCCAACTCAACGCAAACTTTTAAGAGTCTTAAACGATGGAAGTTACAGCAGGGTTGGAGATATGCGTATCATTCATTCCTATTTTCAATTGATTGTTGCCACAACAAAGGATCTGGATGAAGAGGTTGAAGCTGGTAGAATGCTTGCAGACTTTAAATACAGAATCAGTGGAGCTGAGTTGACCCTTGAACCTTTACGCAATCGCTCGGATGATTTGATTTTATTTATAGCAATGTTTTTTAAGCAGGAAGGGATCAGCATAAAAGAAGAGTTGCTTAACGAAATCGCTTTCAAATGTCGGAAATGCTTTTGGAAAGGCAATATTCGACAACTTTTTAGAACACTTCAACGCATGCTTATCAACTCTCAATTGCACGAAGAAGATTTAAACATTCATCATTTAGAAATACCCAATGAAAATGTTGAAAAAGCAAATGAAAAAGAATTAAAAAATAATACTGACTCTTCCTTTGAAAATACAGAAAGTGAAATGCAAATATTAAATTCATTACAGCACGCCTTTCAAACCGATCATGCTCTCAATGATCTCCTTGATGAAATTGAAAAACAAATACTGATAAATGCAATTAATCGACACAACAGTATAGCAAAAGCGCATACAGGTCTTGGAATAAGTCGGAATGCGATCGACGCAAAAAGAAAGAAATATAAAATTTAAATTATAATCGGGATTATATATTTTGTATTTGACCTAGACAATTGCAATTGAGTCGTTTTCAGGTGTATCTCTCTGATTGGTGCTGCCAAAGCAGCAATCCTGAAATAAAGGAGAGAATTCAATGCAAAGTGAACTTTCATTAAGAAGCAAAAGGTTTTTAGAGCAGAATCCAATTTTGCCTTTTCATGATCTCAAAAAGAATCAATTATGTGATTTGCAAAAATCGGATCCTTTGTGGGAAATGGCAAAAAATGGGGATAATTCAATTTTTTCTGAAACATTATTAACAACTTTGCTATACGTAAGAAATATTTGTAAGAATTCATTTAATGAAATTGAAGGGGTTGAAGCCTGTACTGCGAAAGTTTGGTCAGCACATGAACACAATCCAGAAAGAAAATTAGCAGGTGGTGGCACGATGACTGTGATACGTGCAGAAACCCTCGAAAAATCGGCAGTGAATATGAGCTGCGTCTGGGGGCCTCATTATCCTGCTTTGGAGGGTGAATATGCAGGTAAGCCATTTTCGGCTGCAGGTGTTTCGCTAATTTCACACCCGCGCAACCCATTTGCTCCAATTATGCATTTAAATATTCGATGTATACAAGTAAATGACAATGATAAGGTAACAACTTGGATTGGTGGAGGAGCTGATCTCACACCTATGATTCCTTTTGAAGAAGATACAGCATTATTTCATGAAAGTATGAAAACAGTTTGCGCTCGTAACGCAAAAATTGCAGATTATGAAAAATTTAAAAAGTGGGCTGACGACTATTTTTATATTCCCCATCGAAAAGAGTCTCGGGGTGTGGGAGGAATATTTTTTGACTTTGTCAAGATAGAAGATGAACAAGATTTATCCCTTTTACTTGATGTTGGGCAATTTGCAGCCCATGCTTATACTGAAATTTTAGTTCGTAGAATTGAGATGCCATACGATAATGCACTTGAAGAAAAGCATCTTTATTGGCGCGGGCGCTATGCAGAATTTAACTTGGTTTATGATCGTGGTACACGCTTTGGCTTAATGACGGGTGGAAATCATGAAGCGATTTTTTGTTCCTTACCTCCAAGAGTAAAATGGTGAAACATGGTTGAAGTTGGCTTTTATTCTTTGTGTTTAGGACTGTGCTTTTCTTTTTATGGCATGGTCATGGGACTTTATTCTTTACACAATCCCAATATTGGGGTTGTTTCAAGTGCTCGAAATGCTCTCATAGCAGTTTTTATTTGTGTCCTTTTAACTTCCTTTGTTATGTGGAATTCAATTTTCTTTCATGATTTTTCTGTAAAATATGTTTATGAACATTCTGCAATCGATATGCCTCCATTATATCTTTTTACTGCATTTTGGAGTGCACTAGAAGGCAGTCATTTACTGTGGACTTTAATAATGAGTTTAGTTGTTACTCTGTCTTTGGTCACAGTAAAAAAGAATAATTTTTCTTTATATCCCGCTCTTTGTGTTGCATATGGTTGTTCTCTATCATTTATGTTGTTATTAACTGTTACTTTTTCTGCTCCTTTAACCCGACTGTTTCCTGTTGGCACTTTCGGTCAAGGAATGAATGCTCTATTACAAAATCCATATATGGCTATACATCCTCCAATGCTCTTTACTGGTTATTGTTTACTTATTGTTCCATTTGCTTACTCTTTTGCTGCTCTTGTGCGGGGTGGATTTACCACAGATTGGCTAATGACAGTAAGAAAATGGGCGTTGTTTGCTTGGGCTGTCCTAACAATTGCTATTTTTCTTGGTGGGAAGTGGGCATATGTTGAACTTGGATGGGCTGGGTATTGGGCTTGGGATCCAGTTGAAAACAGTTCGTTTATGCCTTGGCTTGCATTAACGGCAGGACTTCACACACTTCTTGTCACCGATAAAACGGGACGTTTGCCTCGAATGATGTTATTTTTATTTATGTTTTCATATGCTTTGACTTTTCAAGGAACTTTTATCACTCGATCTGGAGTCATAAGCAGTGTGCATTCTTTTGCTGAAAGCGATATCGGGCCTACCTATTTATTGTGGGTTTGTTTTTTAGTGTCAATTTCTATTGCTATGGTATTTACCAGAGGAAATCGCATTCAAGGTGCTGCAAAATCCAATGAATGGCGTGTCTCAAAAGAGAGTGCTCTTTTATTCACAAATTTTTTCTTACTTTTTTTACTTGCTCTAGTATTTATTGGAACACTTTTGCCATTAATTGTCGAAGCAACCCGTGGAATAAAAATTTCAATCCAACAACCTTTTTTCAATGCTTTTGCCCCTTGGATCGGTTTAAGTCTTGTTTCTTTACTTGGTGTTGGAAATTTAATGCGTTGGAAAAATGGTAAGATTGAAGATCCAATTACTTGTCTGCTCTTTCCATTTCTTTGGTCAGTTGCGATCACTTTTGCGCTTGCAAAAGAAAAAAATTTCGATCTAAAAAGTTCAGTTATTTTTCTCCTCGTTATTTGGACCTGTGGTATATTAATTATGGATCTTATTTATAAATTAAAAGCATTACGCTGGAATGGTAAGATCCTTTTAAAGTATAACAGACCCTATGTCGGTGCTCTTATTATTCATATCGGCTTTTTATTTGCTATTGCGGGTTTTGCTGGGAACTATCGTGGAATATCTGCTGAAGCAAATTTAAATCTGAATGAGTCGACATTTTTTAATGGATATACAATTGTTAATAAAGGACTAAGTTATAATCGAAATTATAATGCTCAATATGTTATAGCAAATATCGAATCTATCGATAGTAAAAATGGTGAAAATAATATTATTAATCCAATGCGGAGCAAATTTACAAATAATGAACAATGGTTTAACGAAATAGGAATTCAATCCAATTTTTGGCATGATCTCTATATTGTTCTTGCCTCATTTGATGTGAATAACCAATCAGTTTCTTTAAAAATGAGTTTTAATCCCACTGTTAAGTTTGTTTGGACGAGTTTAGTTATTATGGTTTTAGGCGCGATTATTTCATTGACACATCGCAAACAGAAAAGAAGTGTAGAAGTAGATGCTTTTGGCAATATCCAAGGAAATCAAGAAACACTAGAAGATATTTTACAAGAGGCAATTGAACGCTCTCCCATAAATGCACAATTTGCTGCCAAAGTTGTTTCTTCTTTTATAATATTGATAGCAATCACTGTTACTTTATTTGGGATTTCAGGAGTGGCTCAAGCCAATCAGGTGCAACCGACGCAATTAAATCCTTTGATGGAAGATGTTGCTAAAGAACTGCGTTGCCCAACTTGTCAAGGAGTCAGTATTTTAGAAAGCGGGACTTTGCAAAGTATTGCTATGCGCACAGAAATCGAAAAGCAGTTGTTAGAAGGAAAAACAAAACCTGAAATTATAAAATATTTTAAAGACTCATATGGCACTTGGATTTTGCGTGAACCCGACGCCCATTCAACTTTGGGACTATTTATTTGGGCAGTGCCTATTGTCGGATTCATCTTAGGACCTTTATTTATTATTTTTGCTCTGCGTAGTTCAAGGAAAAGGCAAGAAAAAGAAAATATAGAGCTTTTTGAAGAAATTCATTTATTTATTCAGAAAAAGAAAGCAGAGGTAAAATCATGATTATAGCTTTAGTTCTCTGCATTTTATTTTCTTTTTTTCTGGTTGTGTTCGTTTTATCGCCTTTATTATCTGCGCAATCTAAGTCACAACTTATTTCTTCTTTTGAAGGTTTTAATAGTCAAGAAGAGCTCAGTAAAATTCTAATTCTTAGGGATTCTCTTTTTCAAAAATTAATATATGGAAAATGTTCTGATAAAACAATTGATCAATGCAGTCATGAAGAGGCTTTGCGTGGTGTTGTCGCTATTTGTAATCGCCTGCAAAAAGCAAATTTGCCTTGGGAGCCCAAAACAGTAAAAGAGCCTGAAGAAGATAGTTTTTTATCTGAAAAAGGTTCGATAAGATTTCATTTTTTAATTTATTGTTTCTTTATTACAATTGGTTTATTTTTGTTTTCTGCAGCTAATGCAAGCGGTGAATTGAAAGCAGAGGTATCAAATCAAGATAACGTAACTGCTCCAAGTGATGTTGTTATACCGCCAGCATATATTATAACAGGAACTGAAAATTGGATTCCTTCCGTAAATCAATTTATTCTAATGCCCCTTCAAGGCAAATTATATGTTTACTATGTTGGAATGTTTACAAATAATAAGAGTGTTAAATATGCAAAAATTCAAATACCCCTCCCTAAAAATTTTGCAGAATTAAAAATCAATGGAAATGATCAGGTCGTTTTTGAAAAAAGTAATCTCTATGATTCAGCTATTGTAAATTTACCTCTCAAAGAAGGTATCAATCAACTGAGCGCTGAGTTTTCCCTTTCTGCTTTAAATGGGACAGTTGAATGGATGTCTAGTGATTTAAAAACTTTACCAGGTTTTTCCATTTTCATTATGCCTGAATATAATGGAACTTTAAGAAATTTATTTTCAACAATAAACGAAAATATAAATATTTGGCCACCACGTATTATAAAGACTCCTGTTGATTATAAATCTTTTGTAGGTCTTGATCCATTTACTAATAGTGAAAGCACAAAAGCAAAACAACAATCACATCAGTTGATTCGAGTAGGAGATGAAAATTCACCCTACCCATATTTTGAAATAAAAGGAATTGTGCCACAAAGAACTCCATTATATATACTTACATTGTTTGTGGCTTGCTTTTTATTTGGTATGACAACCTTTTTTATAATTAAAACGTCAAAATAATTACCAGACTTAACGAAACTAAAAAAAAAATCGGAAGCCTTCTTGCTCGCATGTATTATGGTAGATACAATAAGAATGTGTTGAACATGGAGGTTTCTTTTTATGATACTAAATAGTGAATCAGTAGAACTTATAAGAGCAAATGCTCACCGTCTTGCCCAAGCAATCCGCAGTAAAGATGATTTAGTCGATCTTGCAACTGCAAGTTCTTTTGAACAAGTTTTTTCAGCTATTGAAACTATTCTCACAAATACAGAAATGTATTTTGATGATAATTTACTTATTCAATTAGATGTGCAGACATGGCAAAGTTTTAAAGCAGTATTACTTGTATATACCTTGAATGTTGTTAATCGTCAGATCAATATTGCGCGTGAAAATGATTTCAATCAGCAAGTTGGTCGTGATTTTGGAGCAAGTAGCACAAATCTTTAATTAATTTGTGCTTCATCCCCTTGCACTCTTAACTCGCCTCAAATATGATCACCAAAGAAATAAAGTTACATAGTTTTTCGTTAGTGTAGTTAATGTTTTTAATGTTACCTTATTGGAGGATTTACATGAAAAGCTTTCTCAGAACGATTTCTTTTGTTTCTCTTCTTTCGGTTCCTACTCTTGCATTTGGGCAAAGCCCAACAGATATGTCGAATTTCTCTTTTCGCTTAAAGTTACAAACACGTTTTGATTTGACAGATAGTTATAGGACAAATCAAGGCGATATCTTTGGAACAACAGCTCGTACTGGATTAAATTATAATTATAAAAATGTTTTTGGTATAATCGAATTTCAAGGTGGTTCTGCTACGGATGCAACAACTTCTTCTTCTTCCTCTACTACAAATGGGCAACAAGAATTGTTCGTTGTTAGACGTGCCCATGTAGGTCTAGATATATTTAATACTGAAATGGGTAAAATATCTTTTGTAATAGGCCGTGATCACAATACGGCATCAATCGTTTATGCGCCAGATGCATTTGCGAATTTAATTGCGACGAATATTGACAATATGTCTGCATCAAATAGCCAAGATGGGATTGCGTTACGTTACGCTGGAAAATTTGGATTTGGTGATGTTAAAGCACAAATTGGTTACTACAATAACTTCCCAGTAACCATTTTGAGTGGTGGTGGCACTGGAGCAACATCTCAAACAAATCCATTCGGTACGTCTTCAAAGGGTGTAGGTGATGCAACTTATAACTCCCAATCTAAATCGGGATCGAGAGCATTTGCGGGCCAGATTGGCGTAAATGCCAATGCCGGAGATGGTGTTGTCGAGGCACGCGCTTTTTATAGCATGCAAGCCAATGCAGTGACTAAAACGAGTGCAACTGTATCGAGTAATGAAGCAGCTGATTTAAGTAACGTTGAAGCCTCTCTCGGATATAATTACAAGGGTGGTATGTTGAAAGGAGGGCTTTGGGCTCAATCCTTTTCCGTAGGTAGAACACAAACTGCTAATGGCACTATCACTTCAAACAGCATCACTTATGTGGATGGTGCAACAGACGATTCATTCACTGCAACTGTTGTAGGGCTTGGTGTCACAGGTACGAGCGATCTTTTTGGTCTAAATAACTTGATCACCAGTGGAGATAAACTCACATATGGCTTAGGTTATCAAATGGTGCAGGGACATAACTTTACGAATTCAGGTGCGTCGAGTGTGGGGGTAACTGCTTTTACCAACCAAGTTTCGGCTTTGAATTTTTATAATATAGCGGCGGGTTATGCTCAAGGGGCTTATTCCCTTGAATTGAACTATGTTGGGGTAAATTCAGATAGACCAATATATGCTGACAAAGACGGAAGTTTAAATAAGGACTCTGCATATTTGATTTATTTAGTCGCTACAATAGTCTTGTAAATTTAATTAAAAGATAGATTTCTATCGTAATACAGTATAAAAGCGAGGCAGTCCCTCGCTTTTATACTTTAAAATATTTAAAGAAGAGAATAAGAATATATTTAATTTGGCGCTGATTAAGAAAGCAGTAATAATAGTATTAACCGTTAACGGGTATTTGTTACTTTCGTTAAGTTAGTTGGATTGTCCGGATCTCGTCCACGAGCAATAGCAAGTTTTGCTGCAAAAGGATAAAAAGTGTGAATAAGAGAAATACAATCACACAAAGGATAAATTGAATTTGCAGTTGGCATTAATATTGGTTGATTTTTTAAATTCAAATCAGAAAAATTAAGAATATTATGAGCTCCACAGATAATCATCTGCGCATTTTTTTCGTCAATTTTCTTTATCAGATCAAGCATAGTTTGATAAGTAGCATCTTTTTGTAGAAAAATGAGGACTGGATAATCTTTTTGAATAAGTTCAAAGGGGCCATGCAATACCTCTGCTCCACTGAATGCTTCAGCGTGTAGACCACACGTTTCCTTAAGTTTTAAAGCGGCTTCCATTGCAATTGGAAAGCCATAGCCACGACCAATTACCAAAATATTTTGTGCTGATTTGAATTTTTCAATCGCTGGCTCTATTAAATAATTTTTCTTGGTATTTAAAATTGTGGGCAAATCTTTTAGATACTGTTTTAGTTCTCCATTGAAAGTCCATTCAGCGATAAATTGAACGATACGGACAAGGGAGGCAATATAACTTTTTGTTGCAGCAACAGATTTTTCTTTATCAGCGAGTAAAGGAATATTAAATTCACTTGCCTTAGCTAATGGAGTATTTTCCTCGTTAATAAACGATAACGTAACAGCTCCATGTTGTCTCGCATAAGACAGGCTTTCAATTAGATCTTCGCTTTTTCCAGATTGTGAAATGCAAATAATGAGTGCATTTTTGTAGTTTAATTTAGCTTTATAAAGTGTGTGTACTGAAGGAGAAATTGTAGAAGTCAATATTCCCAAATGTGTTTCAAATGCATATTTTGCAAAAGAAGCAGCGTGATCGGAACTGCCACGAGCTATTGTTGCAATAAAAGGAGGAGGTTCTTTTTTTAATCTGCTAACAATAGCAGAAAAAATCTCAAGGTTTGCTTTCAATTGCTTCTCAATTATTTTAGATGATTCTTGAACCTCTGATTCCATTAAGGTTACTTGACTCATGATTTCTCCTGTTACATTAAAAGAGGATATTTTTGTTCATTTTTCGTTGTACATTTCTCCATGATTAACGAAACAAGAGCTGCTGCAGTCCCTGTCAGTTTATCTTTGAAAGATTCTTTTTTTGGTGTAAAAATATGATAAATGTCATAGTTCTGACTCGCTTCAAGTAAATAATCGTCGCTTGTCTTTATTTCATCGACTAATTTTAACTCTAGAGCTTTCAATCCATACCAATATTCACCGGTTGCAACGGAACTTAAATCTAAATTGTCTCTATACTTTTTAATATGATTTTTAAAAAGTTCGTGTGTATCTTCAAGTTGTTCTTGAAACTTTGCCTTACCTTTTTCAGTGATTTCACCAAGTGGGGTCAATGTTCTTTTATATTCACCCGCAGTCATTTCGAGATAATCAATGTCATTTTTTTTAAGCAATTTATTTAAGTTTGGTAAACTCGCTACAACGCCTATCGAGCCAATAATTGCAAAAGGTGCAGATATAATTTTGTCGGCAAGACAAGCCATCATATAGCCGCCACTCGCTGCGACTTTATCGACACAGATAGTTAATGGAATCTTTTTTTCTCGAATGCGAGCAAGTTGGGATGCCGCCAAACCATATGAGTGAACCATACCGCCAGGACTTTCAAGACGTATAAGAATTTCATCAACTGGTCGAGCTACTTGTAGAAGAGCAGTGATTTGTTCCCTTAAAGCTGTGACTGCACTTGCAGCAATATCTCCATTGAAGTCGAGAACAAATATATTTTTATCTCTTTCTGCAGGAGGTGATTTTTTATCTGCTTTCTTTTTTAATTTATTCTCTTCTTTCTCTTTTTTTTCAATTATTTTTAGCTCAGATGATGTTAAAACTTCATGCAATATTTTGTTTTTGTTTTCCGCGAAAATTTCGTTTATTTTCTTAATATTTATTTTTATATTATTATTTAATTTATTCTTTTTTAAAGAAATAAGAGCAATAATTCCAAAAAATAGAAGGAATAAACCAATGACCCCAAGACCAGCAAGAGTTAATTGAAACCATGAAAAGAAACTGTTTGACATTATTTACCCTCAGTTTTTAATTGTTGTCCGAAACATTTTTTGCAGAATTTATTAATTTTTGTGTTGAGATAAGACCTTGATATAAAACATCAGGAATTTCATCAAACGATGAATTGCTTTTGAAAAAACCATATGCTGGTAAACCTGCAACTCCCCAACGATTGATTAAGACTTGCAGGTCATCTGGACTCTGAGTGAAATCCAGTTGGACGGCTATAAAATTTTTATTGATAATTTCAATGAGTTCTTTGTCTTTCCAAGTTGTTTCTTTCATTTCAAGACAGGCAGTGCACCAATCAGCCCAGACATCAAAAAGAATGGGTTTGTTTGTTTGCATTGCAAGTTTTTTGGCTTCATTAAAATTATAAAGCCAATTAATCCCAGAGCCTTGTACAATTGCTGATTCTATTTTTTTGCTTTTATTTTGAATAAAACTATTTGTTGTAAGTAACGTAAGCCACAAAGCGAGAATTGTACAACTTATGATTAATGCAATTTTTGCTAATTTTCCAATAATGTTTGGTTTAATAAATAATAGGCAAAACACAATAGAAAGTAATAGTAAAATAATAACAATTAAAATATTGGGTTCAGCATAGAAATTTTGAATATATATTGTATTTTGTAGAAAACTTCGTAGGTAATAGAAAGAAAGTGCAAACATAAGTGAGGCAAAAAATATTTTTGTGAAATTGATAAGCTTAGGGAAACGAGGTAGTTTTAAAAACTTTTGGCCAAAAACCCCCAGAAAAATATATGGAATGCCAAAGCCAAGTGCAAAAAAGAACATATAAGTAAAACCTGTAATAGGATTTTTATTTTGGGCTATCAGCACCAATATCATACTGAGCACAGGTCCGGTACAAGGAGCTGATATGAGACCAGAAACTGCACCCATTGTGCCGACAGCGACACGAGGATATTTGTCTGCTAAGGGGACTTTATGCGCTAAGTTTTGTAAAAGGCTGAGATTGAAAAGTCCCAGCATGGAAAGTCCAAGAATAAACATAATGGCTGCAATAAAAATATTGAGCACTGGGTTGGCTAATTGCGCGCCAAAAATATTTCCAGTCATGCCAGCAAATACACCCAAAAGCGAATAAGTTATAACCATGCCTCCCACATAGATTGAGGGAAGGGTTATAGCATGAAATTTTTTCTTTTTACCTTTTTGTGTACCAAATTGAGATAAAACATTAAGAGTAATAGGTATCATAGGGTAAACACAGGGAGTTAAATTCATAAGCAATCCTGCTATAAATAACGCAGGAAATAGAATAAAACTTCCCATGCTCAGAGCCTGTTGAATTTTTAGAGCGAGGCTATCATTTAAATAAGTAATATTTTCTGTTGATAAGTTTCTGAGATCTTTTTTTTCTTCAGAATAAAAGTTTTCTTGCGTTTTTATGACAGATTTATTGTCCATAGGTTTAAAATAAAGTTCATCTTTTAATTCTTCAGCTATGCTATTGCCATTTACAGGTAAAATAAGTTTTGTTGGTACTAAGCAAATAGAATCGGAACAGGATTGCAGCATGATTTCTATTTTATCATTGTGAGAAAATGCTCGATAGTTCTTTAGTGTAAAGACAGTTCCTGATTCAAATACATTTTTACTTTTTTTATAAAAAGGATCTTTATAAACCTTTGAGGGTTTATTTGTAGAATAAGAAATTTCGTAAGGTAGATTGTCTTTTGAAATAACTAAAAATTTAAGTTTATCTTCATAGATTTTAAAATTATTCACAGTTTTTAGTGAAATTTGAAGATTTTTATTGTCGTGATTTTCTCCGCGAAAAATTTGGAAAAAGACAACCTCAGTGATTTTGATGTTTGAGTTTTCATTAGGTGCTTTATATTGAGAAAATGTTTTATTTGCATAGGAGTTTTGACTACAAAATAGTAAAATAAATGCGTAAATTAGATACACTATTGGGCGCTTAGTTATATTTATAAAATTATTTTTAGTCACGTAAAGCCTCAGTTCCTTTTCTTAAATTGACCAAATGCAATTGCATGAGTAGATTGACCTCGTCCTTCGTAAATTTAAAGCGAAGATTAACATTGGAGCAAGTTAATTATGAGTCTTTCAAATTCTTTTAAATTAAAGCGTATTTTAAAACCACAAAACAATACTAAAGTTCTTACTATTGTAATGGATGGAGTGGGATATACCAATCCAAATACGAATTTAACGGCAGAGCTGGCAAAAAATCAGGGGATTTTGCCTTCTGAGGCCTTTTCTACCGGCAATGCAGTAAATGCGGCTTACACTCCAAATTTAAATCGCCTCATTGCAAGTTCATTGTTTCGCACCATAAAAGCACACGGCACTTCTGTAGGTTTACCAAGTGATGATGACATGGGCAACAGTGAGGTGGGGCATAATGCGCTCGGTGCTGGAAGAGTTTTTGCTCAAGGTGCAAAACTTGTAAATTCTGCAATAGAGTCAGGCAATTTATTTTCAGGCAATGCTTGGAAAGAAATTGTTGCTCGCACTGAACTCAAAGATGGAGCGAAAACTTTACATTTGTGTGGTCTCTTTTCAGATGGGAATGTTCATAGTCATATTGATCATCTCTTTGCTCTTATTATTGGTGCAAAGAAAGAAGGCATCAAAAAGGTTCGATTGCATCTTTTACTAGATGGTAGAGATGTGGGTCCATTAACTGCAACATCTTATATTGACAAGCTTGAAAACTTTTTAGGGACGATGAATTCAAATGAATTTAGTTGTCTTGTTGCTTCGGGAGGAGGACGTACTTTTGTCACTATGGATCGTTATGAAAGTGATTGGAGTATTGTTGAGCGTGGTTATAACGCGCACGTATTAGGAGAAGCGCGGTACTTTAAATCTATTCGTGAAGCCGTTGAGATTTTACGTGAGGAGAAAAATTACTACGATCAAGATTTGCCTCCATTTGTATTAGAAAATAATGGTAAACCTATTGGGACAGTTGAAGATGGCGATAGTTTTATTTTCTTCAATTTTAGAGGAGATCGAGCTATTGAAATCACGCGCGCATTAACCGAAGAAAACTTTTCTGCTTTTCCAAGGAAAAGATTTCCTAAAGTTCATTATGCTGGAATGATGCAATATGATGGTGATCTCAAATTACCTGAAATATTTTTGGTCACTCCACCAGCCATTGATCAAACAATGACGGAACTTTTGTGCAATGCAGGTGTGAAACAATTTGCTTGTAGTGAAACGCAAAAATATGGTCATGTTACTTATTTTTGGAATGGAAACCGCAGTGGGAAATTCAATGCAGATCTTGAAAACTATGTAGAAATTGCTTCAGATCAAAGTCCTTTTCAAGAGCGGCCATGGATGAAATCAGCAGAAATTGCGGATGAAACAATAAAACAAATGCATAATAATTCATTTGAAATTGGTCGTATTAATTTTGCCAATGGTGATATGGTAGGGCATTCGGGTGATTTTGCTGCAGCTGTTCTTTCTGTAGCTGCTGTTGATTTAGCCTTAGGTAGAATCATGAAAGCAGCTAAAGAAACAAATACAATTTTAATTGTAACTGCTGACCATGGAAATGCAGATGAAATGTTTGAAGTCGATAAAAAAACAAAAAAAGTTGTTTTTGACAAAAATGGTTTTCCTAAGGTTAAAACAAGTCATACTCTAGCACCAGTACCTCTTGCTATTTATAATACTGAAATTCTTGGGCGAAATATTGAATTAAAAGAAAACTTAGCAAATGCAGGATTATCTAATATTGCTGCAACAGTTCTTGAATTGGCTGGATTTGAAAGCCCTTCTTTTTATGATCCTTCGCTGATTTCATTTTCCGAAAAAAAAAAATTAGTAATACATAATATCGATAAAATTTTTGCTGAAGAAAATCCTGCTGAGCGTTATGCATTGGCAAAATCTGCTTTAGAATTTGCTGATACAATTGCAAAATTGCGGTCAGAGGATGGTTGCCCATGGGATCGGGAACAAACGTTTTCTTCATTGCAAAAATATATGATTGAAGAAGCATATGAAGCTGTGGAATCTTCTCAAAATGTTATAGAAAATAATAATGAAAGTATTCAGAATTTTTGTTCTGAATTAGGTGATGTTTTATTACAAATATTTTTAAATTCACAAATTGCTCAAGAAAAAAAGTATTTTAATATTAGAAATGTTTTTGAAAATGTAAATAAAAAAATGATTTCACGTCATCCTCATGTTTTTCAAAAGGGGAATGAAAAGTTATCAAATGCGAGTGAGGTTATTTCTCTTTGGGATAAAATTAAAGAATCAGAAAAATCTAAAAATCAAGATCAAATAAAAGATCAAAAATTTTCACTACTAAAAAAAGCAATTAAGAAAAAATCATTACCAACATTAAATTTTGGTACTGAAATATCAAAATCAGCCTGGAAAATTGGTTTTAGTTGGCAAACTTTACAAGAAGTTTTTCAAGATGTTGTGTCTGAAGTTAAGGAACTTGAAGATGAGATTCTCGAAAAAGATTTCAATATTGAAAAAGTTATTGATGAACTAGGTGATGTCGTTTACGCTCTCTGTAATCTTGTGAATTTTATTAAAGAAACAAGAAGTGATGCTGTTACAATTGATTTCGATTTGATCGCTCGTGCATCATTTCAAAAATTTATAAATCGTTTCGATGAAATGGAAAATATTATGCTAGAGAATAAAACTCCACTTGATGAAGAGTCTGCGAAAAAACTGACTCTTGATCAATGGAATGAGCTTTGGAAAAAGGCAAAAAAAAGGCGTTATCGTTAATAAGAACCCTTGCCAAAACCAAGGACTCGTAGCATGTTTATGTTTTGTTGCCTAAGACACTCTTAAAGGAATTTATTATGGTATTAAAAAATTTGTTTGGAAAAAAAGATCAAACACAAAAACCTGTTCAATCCAACGTAAATCCAACTGAAAATCATGACGATGTGTCTTCTTCAGCACAACAAAATCAGCCGAATGAACCACAAGCGGCTTTGCATCTTGAAAATGCAATGGTTGAAAATGCACGCAACGACACTCCAGAAACAAGAGCAAAAGTTTATCAAGAGCTTTTATTTTCAGATCTCTTATTATCACTTGCCGATCCCAATCCAAATGAAACACAAGAGCAAACATCTGAAGATGGTAAACCAGAAGTCAATGTTGCTATTCTCTCAAATGCTCAAGGTATTCAATTTGCTGCAGCTTTTACGAGTGCTGCCGCAGCACGTCGCTGGCGTGCCGAAGGTGGTCAGTATGTATCCATTCGTGGGCAAGATGTCTTTAAACTGCTTGAACCAAGTCCAGCAGAAGTGATCGTGGTAAATCCAGGCAGTGCACCATTTGTCGTTTTGAATAAAGTCGATTACCGCCAGTTAGCAATGGGCATAGTCCCTCAATCACAGAAAAGTCCTGTCCAAGTAAACGTTGGCGCAGAACAAGATCAGCAACAGCAAGAAGGGATGCAATTGGCATTTCCTCAAGATGTATTTACAGACGAACAAAAGCAACACACTTATCATATCCTTTCATCGATTGAAAAAGTTGAAGCAGCTGCTCTAGGAGCAATTCTTCCGCCCAATGCACCACAGGATTCTGGCTGGGTTAGAACTGTCTTTTTAAGGATTATAGGTGTTGAAGAAACCCAAGAAGCTGTTCAGTCTTTTTGTTTAAAAGTACGTGAATCAATGCGGAGCAATAATGAGCTTTTCCAAGAAACTCAATTTGAAGTTGGGGTTATGCCCGATCCAAACTTCTGGCTAGCGATGCATCAAAATAATTTTATCTTGCTGGATAAAAATCCACCCAAAACTCCTGCTCAAGAAGAAACTGTTTCCGTTTGAGTCTGAAGTTATATAAGGCTTTTATTTATGCAAAATTATATTATTGAAAATGCTGTTAAACGTGCTGAACATATTTCGAGTGCTGTCAACTGGTATACTCTCGCATTTAAAGAAAACGAAGAGTTTAAGAGAAATTTTTTGCAATTAATAGATGAACTTGTTCAATGCTCAATATTAGAAAAATCTAATAAACAAGTTTTCTTTATTGCAGTCGGAAAATCAGCGCATGTTGCGCAATTAGCTGTGTCTATGCTTGTCAGCGTTGGTATTTTAGCTCGATTTGTTCATCCAACAGAAGCCTTGCATGGAGATCTTGGGGTCGTTGGGCAAAAAGATATAGTTGTTTTGATCTCCAATAATGGCAGAAGCTCTGAACTCTTGCAGCTTATACCTGGCTTAGAAGATAGAAACGTTAAAATTTTTGCTATGACTTCAAAAGAAGATTCTCCATTGGCAAAATTGGCACAGTTTTTATTGTTAATTCCGCCTTTTGATGAAAATTGCCCTCTTGCACAGGCACCGATAACAAGCACAGTAACTTCTTTATCTCTCTGTCAACTGTTGGTTGCAGCAACCGTTGAAATGCGCAATTACCCGATCGATGATTACGCACGTAATCATCCTGGTGGGGCGATTGGGAAAAGAATATTCTTAAAAGCAGATAATCTTATGATTCATGGGAACGACTTACCTACAGTTCATCTCACTGATTCATTTCAAACTGTCGTATCTACTTTTACTAAATATTCTAAAGCCGCAGTGCTCGTTTTAGAGCAACAAAAGTTTTTAGGTCTTATTACTGAAAAAGATCTGCGCAAAGCTATGGAAAAATATGGACCAAAGGTTTTTGAGTGCAGTGCTCATGAAATTATGAATAAAAATCCAACTTCTGTGCGTCCTGGACTCCTTGCCATTGAGGTTTTCCAATTGATGAATTCGAAAAATCCACCTTTTAACTTACTGCCCGTAATTGACAGTGAAGGCAATGGAGTGGGATTGGTTCGTCTGCTCGATTTCGTTGCGGCTGGTGTTACATTATAATTATTATAATTGATTTAGCGTTGTTTGATAGCAATTTTCTCTAAAGTACTCATAGCCATGTCTCGCATTTTTTCGTTCTGATGATTTTTAGAAAGCCAAATAATTTCTCTTTTTATTTCTCCTCCACCTATCATTTCCATCAGTGGAAATAATCTAAATTGCACCCAAGCTTTTTCTTTACGAAAGCTTAAAATCCATTTTTCAACGTTATTACGTGCTATTTTTGCGATTTCATCTCCAAAAATTTCTCTATAAGATGTCGTGGATGCTCCATAGATAATATTTAAATTAGTAAATTCTTCCTCGGTTAATTTGCTTTTTCTTTTTACATTTTCAACTAAATATCTATTCATTAATATAGGAGTCCAAATTCTAAATTTATCTGGATTTTTTAAATCAATATTATCATTTTCAATTTTTCCATATTCTGATATTTCGGATAGAGATGAGTTTTCACTTTCCCGAATTGCTTTAGCAACTTTGACAACCCAATTATTTAAAGCTTTGATATAAGCTTTATCATCAGTCGATTTAAGTGTATCAATCCAACTGCTCAAGCGACCTTCATTAATTTCTTTTTCAATAACATTATTTGCTTCAGGAATACCTGCAATAATGGCAAGGGAAAGTAGTCCTTGTTCGCCTAGTTGTGGTTCATAATCTTTTTTATTAGCCATATTTAAGACATACTCTCTTAATAAATTTTCACAACCCTTTATTTTTTTATTGCTAAGATCTTTAGCGAATTGAGCTCGTACTTTTTCATCAAGTAAAACTTCATTTTTAATCCGCTCAATAAATTCTTTAAGGTAATTAAAACTCTTTCCTGTTTCAAATTCATTGCATAATTTAGTCACTTTTTTTTGTGGTGAAATATTTTCTTTGAGTGTTTTATCTTGGGCAAAAGCATTTAAAGACAAAAAAGAAAATAATATTATAATTTTTTTATTAATCATTGACTCTCTCCACCTTCCATACATAATTATTTTCATTGTCAGTTTTATTTAAATAAGAAATATATAATTTTTTTATTTTATTATCAGCTAAAATATTTTGGGTGAATTCTTTAGCATTCATAGTTTTGTTATTAAATTCGTATTGGATTTCGGATTTCAAAGATTTTGGAATTAAAAGAGAACTGAGTGAAAGTAACAATCTTTGAGGATTTTTTTCCTCTTTAAAGCTATTGATATCAATTGAAAATTTAATTTTATATGAAATCGTCAATTCTTCTTCTAAAGTTCTCAAAGCTCTTATTAATAAACTTCTATTATCAGTCATATTTAAATTTTTAAGGCATAATGTGGGAACAAGATTTTCTCTCAACGCGCGATATCTGTTGTTTAAGATAAACCAAGCAACACCTGCCCAGACTGCAAAGATTGTGAAAATAAAATGAAAAATAAAATTTGCGAGCAAAAAATTCTCCTTTTCTTTACAAAAAGCTTGTCTTTGTGCAAAATCTAATATGCAAATTGTTGCATATTTCTAGCATTTTATTGCACTAAGGGAGTTTTTTCTGCATGGGATCTGAAAATACAAAGACACCACCAAATCAACCTGAAGCTCAAGAGTCAGACTCTAGGCAAACTCCCAATGAAGATATAGAGAAAATAGCACTCGATGCCTACCTATCACTCAAAGAAAAATGCATGAGCTATTTGTCAGAAACCTCTGAACCTATTCTCTATAAAGCATTTAAATTTGCCCACAATTTACATGCTGGGCAAAGAAGAAAAAGTGGTGAACCTTATATCATTCACCCGCTTGCAGTTGCAGAAATCCTCGCTGAATTCAAAATTGATGAAACCTCGTTAGTTGCTGCTATTTTACATGATGTGGTAGAAGACACACATGTGTCGGTAGAAGAAGTCTCTCATGAATTTGGCGAGCCGGTCGCTGCTTTAGTTGAGGGTTTGACGAAATTAGCAAAAGTTCAATTCCGTTCCTCACAAGAAAAAATGGCAGAAAATTTTAGAAAAATGATCGTAGCGATGTCGCGTGATATCCGTGTAATCATAGTAAAACTTGCAGATAGAACCCACAATATGCGGACTCTTCGTGCACTGAGTCTTGAAAAAAGACAGCGTATTGCAGAAGAAACGCTTGAAATTTATGCGCCCTTAGCAGGACGTTTGGGTATGTATAAAATAAAAGCTGAACTCGAAGATCTCTGCCTCAGAGAGCTAAAACCATCTGTTTATTATAGCCTTATATCTAGGGTGGCACAAAAGAAAACGGAAAGAGATAAAATCATTGAAACAGCGCGAGAGCATCTTGCTTTAAAATTAAAAGAGGCAGGAATTGAAGCGAAAGTTTATGGTCGAGCTAAACATTTTTACTCTATTTATCGCAAAATGTCGGACAAGCAAATGGAGTTTGAAGACATTTATGATCTTTTTGCGTTGCGTGTTATCGTTGATTCTCCCAATGAATGTTATGAAACATTAGGAATTATTCATAATATTTATAGACCCGTGCCAGGACGTTTTAAAGATTTTATAGCAATGCCGAAGGCAAACTTATATCAAAGTTTGCACACAACTATTGTTGCTGCCAAAGGTGAATTGCTTGAAGTACAGATTCGCACTGCACAAATGCACCATATTGCAGAAAATGGGATTGCTGCCCATTGGGCATACAAAGAACGTAGAAAAGAAGCCGAAGGTAACAAATTAAATCCAGTAGATTTCGAAAAATTCAAATGGCTGAAGCAAATTGTTCGCCATCAAAAAGAATTGTCAGATCCTGATGAATTTATGGAAGCTGTAAAAGTCGATCTTTTTGATGAAGAAGTTTACGTTTTTTCTCCAAAAGGTGATGTGTTTGAATTACGGAAAGGCTCAACTTGTCTTGACTTTGCCTTTGCCATTCACACGGATTTAGGTCTCAGGACTACCGGTGCAAAAATCAATGGTCGGATTGCTACGTTACGCACACGTCTCCACAGTGGTGATGTCATAGAACTTCTTGTTGGTAATAAAATAAGAGCTACGAAGGATTGGTTGAACTTTACAACCACCACAAAAGCACGGAATAAAATTCGTGCCTGGTTACGCAGTGAAGAACGCACACATGCCAAACAACTTGGTCAAGAAATGCTTGAAGAAGAGCTTACAAAAGTTGGTTCAAGTTTTGAAAAAGTGCAGAAAATGGGTGTTTTCCAAGAAATCAATAAATTTTTTAGTGTAGGTGGTTTTGAGGATCTTATCTTACAAATTGGTTACGGAAAACTCGATGCCAAAGCTGTCGTGCAAAAGCTTTCGCTTGCTGTGCCAATCCAAAAAAATGAAGTCTTATCTGAACCGAGTAAAACGATTCAACAAGAGTTGATCGAGGTGCAAACTGCGCAAGAGATTTTAAAGAACAAGCAAAGTAAGAAGAAAATTGACAGTGAAGATGCCGTTCGAGTTCAAGGAATGACTGGTATCATTGTGAGAATGGCACGTTGCTGTGAACCCCTTCCAGGACAGCCAATAGTAGGTTTTGTTTCAAGGAGTCGAGGTGTTACAGTGCATGCAGCCAACTGTTCTTGGGCTCTTTCAAATGACCCAGCAAGACGTGTGGATTGTACCTGGAACGTTGTTACAGCTGGTGCTCACAATGTGCGCGTGCGTATTACAGCCCATGATAAACCCGGAATTTTGGCAGCTATTACCAAAGTTGTTTCCTCATCGCAGATCAATATCGGAGGAATGGAGTGTTTTACAAATCCGCAAAAAAGAGCAGTCATTTTATTAAAACTTGAATTAGCTGATATTCATCAGCTTAAGGATATACATCAGAAAATTGAAGCGGTAGATGGAATTATCCATGTGGAAAGAACAATGGGATGACAAAAAAAAACTATGAGTCCGTTATTTTGTTGATGGCAGCAGAAGCATTAGAACGATTTGCATATTTTTTTATTTCATTTATTTTTATTATTTACATGATGACCCCACATGGCAGTGGGGGGCTAGGTTTTACCCAAGAGCTCTCATACAAAATAGCTGGTATTTTCTCTCTCTCAATTCTTTTGTTACCACTTTTATTTGCTCCCTTTATTGATAGAAAAATTGGTATGAAGAAAGCAACTCAATGGGGTGCTATTGCTTTATTTATTGGATATATTTTTGCTTTTATAGCTTTTTATTTAAATGCGAATTTTATTTATTTATCATTTTTTTTATGTGCGATTGGCACCTCAATTGTTAAGCCTACAATGAGTGCCCTTGTTTCTAAAGTATTGCCAGAAAACAATTTTATTTTAGATATTTTATACATAATATTTATAATTATTGTAAATATTTCTTCTATTTCATCAGCATATTTTGCTTCAGTTTTAATATCAAAATATGCGATACCTCTATATTTTAATTTTCTAGTTTCAGCTATTTTAATTATGTTTTATTTTATTTTAATAAAAGTATTTTATAAAAGTATGCAAAAAGTACAGACTGAAGTCGAACCTAGTAACATTGAAAATACAAAATTCATTTATTTAGGGAGCTTCCTTCTTTGTTTTTTAATAGGAATAGCAGCGAGTTTATCGGCAAAAATATTTCCAGCCCCACTATCAGCGGTATACTGGGGAGGGATGACCTTAGGTTTAGTTTCGTTAGCCTATTTTCTTTATAAAAAAAGGATTGAAAAAAATAAATATTTTTATAATTACTTTATTCCTGCAACTATTCTGTTTTTTTGTGTAATAAATGTCTTTTTTAAAGATATTGGAACAATTTCTCCAATTATACCTGGAATGTATTCTTCTTTTGATCTCTTTTTTAATTTTGTTGCTTTTCCTATGGCTCTTGCATTTGTAGCGAAAGCTTCAAATGCAAAATATTTGGTTACAGCTCAGGCTGCTCTCCTTTTTCTTTTTGCATATGGCTCAATATTAATGAAAAATTTTTTAAAGCATCCGATGTTTGTTGGTGATTTTAAATTATTATTTCTTGCTATATTAGTTTTCATTATTACATTTCTTATATTAAGAATCAGTAAAAAATATGTAAAAGAATTAAAAGAAAAAGATTAAAAATATTTCCTATCTAATTTAATTTATTTTAAAAAATAAAAATCAACTTATTATTTCAGTCTTTTATATGTGTTAAATAATTGACGGATAGTACATTTTTATGACGACACAGTTACATTCATTCCATTAAAATATCCTTATATAATATTTTATCTTCTGAGATACGTAATTAAATTTTTTACATTAGGAGATTACAATGGTTTATGGGTTGAAACACAAAAAACGGGATATTCTGTTAACTTGTTTTGTTTTAATTTCAGCATCCATAAGTTTACCTGTATTTAGTAAAACGCAATTTTCTGCTAAGGAAGTTATCAGTAAAGTCTATCAAGAAGTAAAAAATTCCGAGAAGAAATTAAGTGAACAAGAAAAAGGAAAAGTGGCAGATTATATTCCTGAATTGGCTGCTGCAAATCCAGAGTATTTTGCGATTTCGATAGCTAATATCAATGGTGGTGTTGAAAGCATTGGAGATTTTAATGTGCCTTTCTCCATTCAATCTATATCAAAACCTTTTATTTATGGTTTAGCTCTCAAAGATCATCAAAACGATACAAAGTTTTCAGTAGATGAGCGTGTGGGTTTAAATGCCACGGGCCATGCATTTAATTCAATTGTTTCAATCACTGAAAAAGAAGATCACAAACAAAATCCTATGGTGAATGCGGGCGCAATTCAAGTCACGAGTTATTTAAAAGAAGGAACTGAACGCGATAAATGGAAGCATGCTTTAAACTATATGAATAGTTTATCAGATGGTAAAACTTTTTTAGGTGAAAAAGTTTATCGCTCAGAATCGGCAACAAATCAAAATAATCAAAAAATTGCTAATATGTTATTCGATTTTAAAATGATTGATGACAACCCAATGGACGCACTTGATCGCTACACTAAGGCTTGTTCCATTATGGTGACCACAAAACAATTGGCTTTGATGGGTGCAACGCTCGCAAATGGTGGAATGAATCCTGTGAGCAAAAAACGCATTTTAAGTAATTCACAAGTAAGAAATATACTTTCACAAATGGTCGTGAGTGGTTTGTACGAAAACAGTGGTGCTTGGTGGACAGAAGTGGGCTTGCCAACAAAAAGTGGTGTTGCAGGTGGTCTTTTGGCTGTGTTTCCTCGTAATTATGCAATTGCTGTCTTTTCTCCACGCCTTGATAAAGCAGGTAACAGTGTGCGTGGGCAAGCCGTGATTAAGAAAATTTCACAAATGTACAATCTGCATATGTTAAATTAATGTTCAATGCTCATGCTTACTTTTTTTACTGAGTTTTTCTGAGTATTCAGCTTCAAACTTTGCAGCACCTTTTGCCTGTAATTCTAATAATAATTTTTTCTCTGGAATAAGATCGAACTCATCTGAGGCAAGAGCTTCTTGAAAATAAGCACTTGCTTCTTTTATATCGCCTTTTCTAAAATGAGCAAGTCCTAAATTAAAATTGATATGTCCTCTGTACTTCTGAAAATATTGAATAGCATTTTTATAAAATGCTATCGCTTGATCGTATTTATGGTGTTTCACTAAAGAAACGCCTTTATTATTATAAAAACTAGCAAGGTGTTTATTTTCAAAATCTCCCTCAATTTTTTTAAAAAATTCCTTTGCTTCATTATGCTTTCCATTTAATGAATTAACCTTCCCAAGCCCTAATAATGCAGTGGTGTCATTTGGATTGAGATTTACAGCTTCTTTAAATTTTTCTTCCGCCATATAATTTTTATTTAAGCCAAGAAGTGCTTCACCAGTCATAGATTTATGGGAAATATTTTTGGAACTTTTTGCTTCGAGTCTTTCAAAAATCATAAGAGCCTCATCAAATCTCCCTGCAAGACAAAGAGCTTTACCAAGTGAACTCATGGCTTTTAATGTAAGCATAGCGTTACTTTTTGTATCATCTTTTATATGACTTTGAAAAAAATCGATAGCTTCTCCGTATTGGTTTTTGAGCATATGAATTTCACCACCAATATGAAAAAAACGCGGATTCGTATTTATCTCTTCTTTGACAAGTGGGTCCTGGAGAATTTCATCGCATAATTTAATATTTTCGGTATGAATGGCATGTTCAAGTTTTTTTAGTTTCCGATGAAGTTCGGATTGTGCCAAATATTTATTTTTGATTTCTGTCATTTTTAACATAAAAGAATTGCCATTTATAATTTTTGGAAAAGTGTAAATAATGTCTAATTCTGCCATGAGATATTTATCTTCATCATCAAAATGTTGGGAATAAGTTATAAAATCAATGTGATCATAATTATGATTTTGGCGAACTTGTTGTGCAAATATATTGCCTTGTATTTCCTTCATTTTCCAATCAAACAATATATAGTGAATATCATGACATTCAGACTCCAAAATTTCAAAAGCCACTCCGGTATTTGCTGCAGTTGTGACTGTAAAGCTATCACTTGCTTTAAGAAATCCTGAAAAAAAGGAACGAGCTTCTCTTTTTTCATCTACTAAAAGGATTCGAATTGCGTTTTTATTTTCGGTCTGAGTGTTTTCCATAATGTCTCCAATCACTGTTTATTTAAATTATAACAAATTATGTGACGGAATTAAGAAAAGTCGAATCGCTAAAACATGACGGCCGAATATATAAAGAATTTTCTTTGGAAAATTTTAAATTCCCATTTAATCTTATTATAATTATTATGGGAATTTTTAATGATTTGAGTTTAAATCGGGCTTTAAATGAGGATCTGCTTGAGGCATAACCCCTTTCACTTCAGCCATATTTACCATTGGTAGGTAACGGACAAAAAGGCAGAATAAATGAAAGAAAAGAGCAATAGAACCAATAAATAAAGAGATATCCCAAAACGATGGAATAAAATATCCCCAAGAAGAAGGTAGAAATGTTCTGCTGAGTGTTGTCACAATTAGGACAAAGCGTTCAAGCCACATACCGATATTTATAAGAATAGCAGCCACAAAAAGCCAAATGACATTGTTTCTCCACTTCTTTATCCAAAATGTTTGAGGAATTGCAATATTTAAAATAACCATAGCCCAATAAGCCCAACCATACGGACCATTGATACGATTCCAGTTCCAAAACTTTTCGTATGGGTTGCCGCTGTAAAAAATAGTGAAAAATTCAATTACATAAACATATGCCATAATAATACTGGTGAAGAGAATGAATTTTGCACAGATTTCAATATGTCTATCTGTCACTAAGTCTTTGAAATTGAAAATTGAGCGAACCATGATCAATAAATTTAAACAAAGACAAAAACCTGAGAATATTGCTCCCGCAATGAAGTAAGGAGGGAAAATGGTTGCATGCCAGCCTGGTAGGATAGAAGTTGCAAAGTCGAGTGATACGATTCCCGCAGTTGAGAAAACCGCAGGAGTTGCTATACCTGCAAGCAATATACATGCTCTTTCATAGTTTACCCATTGCCGTGCCGATCCGTGCCAACCAAGGGCAAAGAAGCCATAAGCAAGCTTTCCTATTTTTGATTTTGCTTGGTCACGGAGTGTTCCAAGGTCAGGAATCATACCAACGTACCAGAAAATCACACCAATGCTTAAGTATGTATTAACAGCAAAAACGTCCCATTCAAGCGGGCTTTTAAAGTTCGTCCACATTTCCATTTGGTTAGGAAATGGGAAAAGCCAATAGGCAAACCAGGGACGGCCAATATGCACTGCTGGGAAAATAGCTGCTGCCATGACGGCAAAAATAGTCATCCCTTCGGCAATTCTGTTAATAGAGGTGCGCCATTTTTGTCTAAACAAGAGAAGAATTGCTGCAATGAGTGTACCAGCGTGAGCAATTTCAATCCAAAAAACAAAGTTAGTAATATCCCATGCCCAATCTACTCGGTTATTGTTTCCCCAAACACCGATCCCTTCCCAAAAAAGGTACGCAAGTGAGACAAGAAGAAGTCCAACTCCAAGTCCAGAAAGTCCAAATACTATGTACCAACCTGGCCCAGCTTTGCGCCCTGCGAGGGTGGCAACAGATTGTGTTACCATATGAAAAGAAGCATCTTTTCCTGTAACAAGAAGAGGGCGTCTGTCGACGGGATCGCGCCCTTTGAGTTCAACCGAATGTTCCATGGTTCACCTGTGATGGATAATAGGTCATAAAGTAAAAAACCAAATGTGGTTTAACGAATTTGTACTTCGTGATCAAGTATACGGTAAAAATTATCAAAAAAACACTTCACATTGTTTCTTCTACAAATTATTGTCGCGTATGCATCGAAAAGGAATTGCGTATGCATTATCAACATAAATTTAAAGGAATGTATGCAACGTATTGACGCTTCAAAACTTATATCATTGCTATTCGCAAGTGAAAAGTCGGCAGAGATCAAATTTGTACTTGCTGAAAATCCAATTTTTAAAAGAATTATTGAAAATAAAATTAGCAGTGAAATTGGCGCATGTCCTCAAAGATTTGTTGGCAAAAATGCAATTTTGGAATTTTATGAATATGTAGCAACAGGTAGCTTATTTTCTGCTCCACAAAAATGCATAGTAGAAATGCCTGAAAAATTGACAATAAAACAATGGGAAGAAGAAAAAAAATTACTAAATAGAATCCCTACTCCGCTTGAAACTTCATCTTACATTTTTGCACCGACTTCATATCGAAATATTATTAAAGAAACCGATTTAAAGAAATTAGCTTCTATTTATTTGTGCTATGAGCCAAATGAAATGGATTTATATCGTTGTGTTGAGCTTCTTTTGTTACGTTATAAAGTTCTTGCCAAAAAAAGTAAAAGTGAAATTACAGAAATTTGTTGTCATGCCCTAGAATGTTATTCAGGAGATCTTATCTCCTGTGATATGCATTTTTCTCGTATGGAAAATGCTAATTTAAGTTTTACAGCAGCTCTGGCTGGAAGTCCTGAAATCAATGGATTTCATGTGGCTGATGCTCTTTCGCGTGGTGACAAACATCTAATCGAATTGCGTCTCGCACAGTGTGAAGCCTGTGGAGAAGATGCTTCGAGTGTTTTTATGGCGCTTGTTTATTTTGTAAAACAAGTTTCGTTTATGCATGCAGCTCTTGAAGAATGTAGAGATATGCGCACAGCATTTGAAAGTGTGAGAATACCTTACCCTTCGCAAGCAAGGGTGCAAAGGGCATTACAGGTTTTAACAAAAGAAAAAACGGGACATTTTTTTATAGCTGCACCTAAAATTGAGATGCAGCTCAGAACACAAAAAAATGCACACAAATGGCTATCATCTGAACTTATTTCTTTTATTTCAAATTAAATTCATTTATATTTTTTATAACATTTTCCTTATTTAAAGAGTTTTTACGCGCTATATAGAAAACAATTATGCTGAATAAGATAGCGCACGTATTTCCTTCAAAGTTAGAAAGTTTTTGAATTCCACTGCCAAAACCTGAAAAGTAATTAATAATTGTAAATCCAATTAAATATCCAACTAACCATAGCGAGCATTTGAAGTTATATTTGGCAAAAACCTCTTTACCCTCTTTATATTTAATAATGGCAAAAATAATCGTAAATAAAGTAATAATAATTGATAATTTAAGTAGAACAACAAAACCAATCCAGTGCATCATAAGACCACAGATACAAAAAGCGATCAGTGACATAATATGATAAAATGGTAATTTAAACGGTCTTTTTACGTCAGGACATTTATCTCTTAAAACCATAAGTGCAATTGGTGTTACAGATAAAGTCAACACAAACGATGAGGTTAAAAATGTAACCATTTCCTTCCAACCTGGAAAAGGGAAAATGAGTATGAGTCCAACAAAGAAACAAACCCAGAGAGACGTTTCAGGCGATCCGTGTTTATTTAAACGTGTCATTGCTTTTGGAGCTGCGCCGATGTTACCCAGGGTACGCAAAACACGGGAAGTTGTTGAAGTCATCATAAGACCCGATCCAAAGGGGGAGACAACGGCATCGAGATATAAAAGACTGCATAAAAAAGTAAAACCAGCGGCTAAAGCAAGACCAGCAAATGGTCCCATATCTCCAGTAAAACTTAATTTACTCCAACCTTCATTTAAACTTTCTCCTGGTATGGCAATAATAAATGCAAATTGAATAAGGCAATATAATAAAGTTACAATTAAAATAGAAGACAAAGCAGCAAGCGGAATATTTTTTTGCGGGTTTTTGGTTTCACCTGCTAAAATTATCCCAGATTGAAAGCCACCAAATGCAAAAATAATTCCCCCAACGGATAAACTAGCCATTATTCCTTGCAAACCATTTGGTGCAAATCCATGAAAATGATTAATATTTGAAAAATCACTGGATGGACTAAAAATAAAAGCTCCTGCAATTGCTAAAGGAACAAATAATTTCCAAATTGTTGCAAGAGTATTCGTCCGCGTTAAAAACTTTACGCTATAGCGATTGATAAAAATAATGACAAATAAAATAAAGGCAGAAGCAATATATCCTATGACAGATAGTTCTGGTTTTGCTCCAGTGCGTTCTACAAGGTTAGGAAAATAATTGCTTGCGTATTGTACAACGGCTAATGATTCTATTGGAGATATGGTTACAAAACAGAGAAAGTATATCCATCCAGTTAACACGCCAGAAAATTTTCCATGGGTAAAAAATGGATAACTGGTTAAGCCACCCATTATTGGAAACATAGATGCAAGTTCTGCAAATGTAAGAACAATAAAAATGAAGCAAAATCCGCCCAAAAGCCACGAAGTGATTGATGCGGGACCTGCCATTTGTGCAGCGTAAAGAGGACCAAACAGCCACCCAGAACCGACCATGCTCCCTACAGAAGCTAAAGTCACACCGATTAAACCAACATTTCGTTTAGGCAACACGCATGGGCTCCTTTTCAGACATAATAAACAAAAAAAGAGTTTATAAAAATTAACCTCTTTTAAAAAAATAAATCCTCTCATAAAGGCTTTTAGGAGAGGATTGTACTATTACACTAGTATGATCTGTTTATCAAGAAAATTGCTTCATTTTAAGATTTAAATAAATTTTTAAGAACAAAAAATACATTTTCTTTTCTTTCAGCAAGTCTGCGCGCATAGTACGCTTGCCATTGATCTCCATAGGGGACATAAATTGTCATATTGTGCCCTTTCTCACGAATTCTTGTCCATGTTTTTTCACGCATACCATACAACATTTGAAATTCATAACGTTCTTTAGGAATGTTATTTTTCTCAATAAAATCCATACAAAAATCGATAATTTCATCGTCATGTGAAGCGATGCATATTCTCTGCCCTTCAAGCAGCAGTTTTTGAATAAGTTTTTTATAATTTTCAACTATCTTTGCCATTTTTTTTATGGCTTTGTCTTGGGGCTCTTTATATGCGCCCTTACAAAGTCGAACCCGCCCATTTGCTGCTAAAATACGTTTAACATCTTCTTCTGTTCTAAATAAATAAGCTTGTAAGACAATTTCGATATTTTTAAATTCTTTTGCGGCTCTTTCATAAATAACAATAGTCCGTTCTGTATAATCACTGCCTTCCATATCGAGAGCGACGCGAACATGATAGTGATCTGCGATGCGCATAATTTGAGAAAGATTGTTATAACAGAAATCAAAATCAATATCTAAACCCAGCATCGTGAGTTTAATTGAAACGTAACAGTCTAATTTTTTTTCAGAAATTTTTTTAATTAGGATATCATATTCTTCAACAAATTTTATAGCTTGTTGTTTTTCGCTGATATTTTCACCAAGAAGATCAAGTGTAACACTTATTTTTTTATCATTAAGTCGCTCTACAGCAGCAAAAGCTTCTTCAATATTTATTCCTGAAACAAATTTTTTTGCATAGAATGGAATAGAGCTCATCGGGCAGTCCTCATTTTGTAAAAAAGCATTTGTAAAAACATCGGTCGCTGTCTTTTTTACAATAATTTCTTAGAATGACAACTGAGGGGGGGAACTATTTTTGGGGTTTGTCTGAAATTTCTTTAATCTGAGAAATAAGTTTATTTATTCTTTGTACACTTTTTTTTATGTTATCGATTTTCAAATTTATTATATTTTCTTCGCTATCTTTTTCTTCAGCAAATTTGTAAAACTCTAATACATTGATATTTCTCTTGTTCTCGATTTCTGCAAGTTTTTTTAACTTAAATTCACTGATATGATAAATATTATTATTTTTTTCATCATCTAACATACTATTGACCTAAGGTTTCAAGAATATCTAAGTACAAAGCAAAAGGCATTTTAAAGAAGCTCTAAAATGCCGATTCGACTTTTATTTTATTACTTTATTCTGTAACTTTTCATTACATTTTTATTTGCCTGCTCGCGCTCTTTGCGCAATCTTTCTTGATTTGCTTTATTTTGTGCTGTGGCTTTAGTAAAATCAACTTTTGCAGCAGGTTCTTTTTCTTTTTTAGCTAAATTTTTATTAGCATTTTCTTTAATTATTTTTCTTGAGAAGAAATCAATTACATCACCCATAGGAGATACCTCATTTAAAAAACGTTCTTATTTTGCTTAGCAACTCTTATGCCTCGCACTTTAATAGTTTTTTTTAGTAAAAACAAAGGATAAGAGAAGAAGTTGCTCAGCTCTGTAAAAAGAGTGAACACTAAGTGCCCATAAAATGTGCTAATAGAAAATAGGAGAACTTACAAGTAGAAGCTTTCTTTTTGTGCAAATTCTATGAGATTTTTAGTAATAATTCCGTCCTTTAGGAGAAGCTTAAGGCTTCTAAACAAAAAGTCTTGATATTACTATAGAAAAAAGACTATCAAAAGATTGGACACTCAAATTATAGATTTTGCTGAACAATTTTACAGCTCAACTCTATTAAGTGTTATTTTACAATTATAATAATATCGAGTATGAATACATTTAGCGAGAAAATTGAAAACTTCTCAAATTCTGAGTCACGAGGAGAATGTATGAGTTATGTTTATTTTTTTGGCAGTGGATACGCTGACGGCAATGCTTCAATGAAATCAGAATTAGGCGGAAAAGGAGCAAATCTAGCTGAAATGACAGCACTTGGTTTGCCTGTACCCGCTGGCTTCACAATCTCTACTCGAGTGTGTCTCGATTTTATAAGAGAAGGAGGTTCTTTTTCTCGAGAACTTATAAGTCAAATCGAAACGGCTCTTAAAAAAACAGAAGATTCGATGGGCGCTAAATTTGCGGACGCTCACAATCCTCTGCTGGTCAGTGTGCGTTCTGGTGCTCGGATCTCAATGCCAGGTATGATGGACACTGTTCTAAATCTTGGGCTGAATGAAATTACAGTTGAAGCTTTGGCTAAGAAGACTGATAATCCACGCTTTGCATATGATTCTTATCGTCGTTTTATCCAAATGTATTCGAGTGTAGTTAAAGATCTTGAAACGCATTATATGGAAGATGAACTTGAATCTTTCAAAAAATTAAATGGTTATAAAGAAGATACCGAGCTCACTGCATCCGATCTCAAAGAATTGGTAGGGGTTTTTAAAGCAATTTATCAAAAACACATCATGGAGCCTTTTCCTGAAGATCCCTACGAACAACTTTGGCAAGCGATTGGAGCGGTTTTTAAAAGCTGGAATTGCCCTCGTGCTAAAAAATACCGTGAGATCCATGCCATTTCCCATGATTGGGGAACAGCGGTAAATATCTGTTCGATGGTCTATGGCAATATGGGAGTCACTTCAGGTACAGGTGTTTGTTTTACCCGTGATCCTTCTACAGGTGAAAATGTCTTTTATGGTGAGTTTTTGATCAATGCGCAAGGCGAAGATGTGGTCGCAGGAATACGTACGCCAAAACCCTTGTATTTGCTAGAAAAAGAAATGCCAGAAGTCTTTATTCAGCTTGAAAATGTGCGTAATAAACTCGAAGCGCATTATCGTGATGTACAGGATATTGAGTTTACCATTCAGGAAGGAAAGCTTTATATTTTACAAACACGCAATGCAAAAAGGACAACTCAAGCAGCACTCAAAATAGCTATCGATTTTGCCAAAGAAGGATTGATGACAAAGGAAGAAGCTCTGCTTAGAGTGAATGCGCAGGACCTCGATAAACTCCTCCATCCAACCTTGGATCCTCGAGCGCATAAACAGGTGATAGCGAAAGGGCTACCCGCTTCACCCGGCGCCGTGTCTGGCAGAGCGGTTTTTACAGCTCTTGAAGCCGAGAGCTGGGCCGCTAGAGGAGAATTGGTGATATTGGTGCGTGATGAAACATCACCCGAGGACATCGGTGGTATGTATGCTTCACAAGGATTTCTCACAGCACGCGGTGGGATGACTTCGCATGCCGCAGTCGTTGCACGACAAATGGGAAAATGTTGTATAGCGGGTTGTTCTTCATTAAATATTTCGCAAACACAAAAATCTGTAAAAGTTTCGGGCATAGAAATTCTAGAAGGGGATTGGCTCACTTTGGATGGAACGACGGGCGAAGTTATGCTTGGCAAGGTAGAAACTAAAAACGCTGAATTAAGCGGTGATTTTTCGATTTTTATGGATTGGGCTAAAGAAATTAGACATATGAAGGTACGCGCCAATGCCGATACACCACGTGATGCTCAATATGCACGGAGTTTTGGTGCTGAAGGTATAGGTCTTTGTAGAACAGAGCATATGTTTTTTGAAGAAAATAGATTGCCCGTTGTTCGTCAGATGATTTTATCAAAAAACAGTTTAGAGAGAAAATCAGCTTTAGATAAGCTACTGCCATTTCAAAGAGATGATTTTGTTGGTATTTTAAGTGCAATGGAAGGTTATGAAGTGACGATTCGTTTGCTCGATCCTCCACTACATGAGTTTTTGCCACATACTGATAAGGATATGATGACCTTAGCTGCACAGCTTGGTCTTACTCTTGATGATTTAAAGCAACGTGTGCGAGCTCTCCATGAAGCAAATCCTATGCTTGGTCATCGTGGATGTCGCTTAGGCATTTCTCACCCTGAAATTTATGAAATGCAGGTGCGTGCCATCTTAGAAGCGAGTGAAATTTGTAAAGAACAAGGCAAAAAAGTCTTTCCTGAAATTATGATTCCACTTGTCGGAATTGACTCAGAGTTAAAATGGCTGAGAGAACGTTTGCAAAAAATAGCGCCCAACATACCTTTTGGTACTATGATTGAAGTTCCGCGCGCGGCATTAGTTGCCGATAAAATTGCTCGGCACGCAGATTTTTTTAGCTTCGGTACAAATGATTTAACTCAAACAACTTATGGTTTTAGTAGGGATGATTCTGCACCATTTTTAAGAGTCTATAAGCAGGAGAACATTCTTGAAGAAGATCCCTTTGCAGTGATTGATCAAGAAGGGGTTGGGCGTCTTATAAAACTTGCCTGTGAACTGGGTCGTAAGGAAAATCCAGGACTTAAACTTGGTATTTGTGGTGAACATGGTGGTGAGCCAGCAAGTGTTCAGTTTTGTAATAATTTAGGTTTAAATTATGTGAGCTGTTCACCTTTTCGCATACCAATAGCAATGCTTGCTGCAGCTCAAGCAGTAGTGAAAAAATAAATGTCGTAAAGACATTTGTATGAGTGTTTTTGCTCATATCAATATTTGTGGATAAACCACATAAATGCTTGTCCATATAGCCAAAACCACATAATTATATCCCTTAGATGTAAAAAAAACACAGAGAAGCTTCCCATCGAAGACAATTTCCCATAATTCATTCACTGAAGCTTTTCTTTGGATGAATAATTGAGTTCAATTATTTTCCCAGGAATCTTTTCCATTTCAAATATTAGAGGTTAAAATGGTTACAGTTGCTCAGAATCCTCGTCCCCATGATCAAAATCCTATTCCAAAAATACAAAAAAATAGCAATCCCGCCATTGCCGTTGTCTCAACACTATTTTTTCTTTTTGGTTTTATCACTTGTCTTAATGACGTTCTTATTCCGCATTTAAAAGAATTATTTTCTTTAAATTATGCGCAGACTATGCTTGTTCAGACAACATTTTTTGCAGCATATTTTATAGTTTCTATGCCTGCAAGTAAACTTATCGAAAAAGTAGGCTATAAAAATAGTTTTTTGGTAGGTCTTGCATTTACAGCTTTAGGCTGTTTTTCTTTTGTTCTTGCAGCGAAAGTTGCCATTTATGCTGTCTTTCTTGGTGGTTTATTTATTTTAGCCAGTGGTGTGACAATCATTCAAGTTGCTGCGAATCCTTATTTAACTACAATTGGTTCAAAAGCGCGTGCATCAAGTCGTCTTATTTTCGCTCAAGGTTTAAATTCTCTTGGAACGACTATTGCTCCTTTAATTGGTTCAGCACTTATCCTATCTGTGGCAGTAAAATCAGCAGACGAAATTGTTGCATTATCTACTACTGAATTAGAAATATATAGATCAGCTCAGGCAGGTTCTGTTCAGTTACCTTATTTGGGATTAACTCTATTTGTTATTTTAATAGCAGTTGCTTTATGCTTTTTTAAATTCCCAAAAAATAAAGTTGCTTTTCAAAATAATTTAAATGCAAACATTAAGTTTAAACTTTTTGATCATCCAGATCTCGTCATGGGAACAATTGCTATTTTTGCTTATGTTGGAGCTGAAGTTGCAATAGGAAGTCTTATGATAAATTTCATTGCACAACCTAAGATTGGTAATATTCTTTTTGATGAAGCGGGGAAATATTTATCACTCTATTGGGGTGGTGCTATGGTTGGTCGTTTTATTGGTGCTTTTGTTACAACAAAAATAAAACCAAACAAAGTCTTATTCACCCATGCCATTATTGCATGCGCGTTGGTCACCAGTACAATAATGGGTACAGGTTATTTTGCAATGACATGTATTGTAGCAGTTGGTCTCTTTAATTCTATTATGTTCCCAACAATTTTTGTTTTAAGTACAGAGAGATTGGGTTCCTTTGTAGAAAAAGGTTCAGGAATTATATGTATGGCGATTGTTGGTGGTGCCATAGTTCCATTAATCCAAGGTTACGTTGCAGATATTTCCAATTTAAGTATAAGTTATATCGTCCCCTTAGTTTGCTACGTTTATATTGCATTTTTCGCTCTTAGAGCTAAAAATGGAATATCGGTTAAATAATTTATTTAATCCACAAAGTATTGAATAAAAGCTCCCCAGAGATAAATAAAATTTTTTAATTTACTTTATGTTTCCGAACTCGTTTTGACTTTTTATTTTTAATCTGTAATATTTATTGAGTTTCAATAAGCATTAGATCTAAAAATAAGGAGTCCGTATGAATCTCTTGACCAGACGATTGTTCCTCCGTTTTTCATCTTTAAGTCTTCTCCTCTCATCTGCTTTTTCTGTTAACGCTTTAGCTGCTGATGATATTCGTATTGGCATTTCTTTACCGACTCAAAGAGATATTGTTTGGGTAAGATATAAGCAGGGTCTCGAAGATGCAGCAAAAAAACTCGGAGTTAAAATATTATTGCAAGTCTCCGATCAAGATGCCTCTGTCCAAGCCTCACAAGTCGAAAATTTACTTTCACAGAAAGTAAATGCTTTAATAATCGCCCCCCATGATGCTTCTGCTGCAAGTACCTTGGTAGAAAAAGCTCATAAAGCAGGGATTAAAGTAATTTCTCTCGATCGCTTGATATTAAATTCAGATCTTGATCTTTATGTTTCTTTCGACAATCCGAAAATTGGAGAATTGCAAGGAGAGTATTTAGTTAAAAATGTGCCAAAAGGAAATTATGCTGTTTTTCTTGGAGCACCAACAGATAATAACTCCAAAATATTGCATGAAGCTGCTATGAAACATATTGCTCCTCTTGTAAAAAAAGGAGACATAAAAATTGTCACAGAACAAAATATTCAAGATTGGCAACCCAGTGTTGCACAGCGTTTGATGGAAAACTCTTTAACAGCAAATAAAAATAATATAAATGCAGTTTTAGCTCCTAACGACAATACAGCTGGTGGAATAATCCAAGCTTTATCCTCGCAAAAATTAGCTGGGAAAGTTTATGTAACAGGACAAGATGCTGAGTTGACAGCAGCACAAAGAATTGCTGCAGGCACTCAATCAATGACTATTTTTAAGGATCAGAATAAATTGTCAGAACTTGCACTGCAAATTGCTAAAGATATGGCAGAGAAGAAGCCATTTAAAGCTACTCATTATACAGCAAATGGAAAGAAAAATGTTCCCTCCGTTTTCTTAGAACCTATTATAGTGGATAAAAATAATATTGATAAAGAATTTATTCAATCCGGATTCTTTAAAAAAGAAGATGTATATAAATTTATAAAAAAATAAATTTATTTTTGAAGGATTTAACTCTAAGTTAAATCCTTTTAAAGGAGAGTATTTTTGCTAAGCTATTCTTTAGAGTTAAAAAATATTAGTAAAAAATTTGGGACAGTAAAAGCATTGTCTTCAGTTAATTTGTCAATAAAAAAAGGTGAAATTCATGCACTCTGTGGTGAAAATGGTGCAGGAAAGTCAACCCTAATGAAAATTGTGAGTGGGTTATATTCAAGCGGAAATTATGAAGGTGAGATTTTCGTTGATGGTGTTTTGCAAAATTTTAAAGGAACAAGAGATAGTGAGCATGCAGGAATAGCAATTATTTATCAAGAATTGGCCCTCGTAAAAGATATGACTGTTTGTGAAAATATTTTTTTAGGTCATGAATATACTAAGAGTCTATTTATTGATTGGGAAAAATCCTATAATGAAGCAAAAAAAATACTGCAAGAAGTGAAATTAAATGTAAATCCATCGGATAAAATTTCTCAACTCGGTGTTGGTGAGCAGCAGTTGGTTGAAATAGCAAAAGCTATTGCAAAAAATGCAAATATTTTAATTTTAGATGAACCCACAGCAGCTTTAACTGAAAAAGAAGCTGATAATCTTTTAGAAATAATTAAAGAGCTCAGGAATAAAGGTAAAACTTGTATATATATTTCACATAGGCTCAAAGAAATTTATAAAATTGCTGATCGAATCACAATTTTGCGCGATGGAAAAACAATTATTACAAGTGATGTAAAAGAGTTATGTGAAGACAAATTGATTTCTAAAATGGTCGGAAGAAATCTAACTGAAATTTATCCACGTGTAGAGAAAAAACTTGGCAATGTGGTTTTCGAAGTGAGAAATTGGACGGTTGAAGACCCTGAAACTGGGCAAAAAGTCGTTAAAAATGTAAACTTTAAATTGTATCAAGGAGAAATATTAGGAATTGCTGGTCTAATGGGCGCTGGGCGCACTGAACTTGTTATGAGTTTATTTGGTGCATGGGGAAAAGTCACAAGCGGAGAAGTTTATTTAAACGGAAAAAAATTAAATATTTCAAATGAAAAAGATGCTATTCAAGAAGGAATTGCCTTGGTTTCAGAGGATCGAAAAAAGTTTGGTTTAATTCTTGGCATGAATATTAAAGAAAATATCACTTTGTCTAGTATTGAAAATATCACTCAATTTGGTATTGTTAATGAAAATAAAGAAATCTCAGCAAGTCATAATTACGTTCGTGATTTAAAAATAAAGATCCCTTCAATCGAAGAATTATCTGGAAATTTAAGTGGTGGAAATCAACAAAAAGTCGTGCTATCTAAATGGCTCATGACAAATCCAAAAGTATTAATCCTAGATGAGCCTACCCGTGGAATAGATATCGGCGCTAAATTTGAAATTTATAAAATTATGAATGACTTGATTGAAAAAGGTGTTTGTATTTTAATGATATCCTCTGAATTACAAGAAATATTAGGGGTAAGTGATCGCATTTTAATAATGCATGAAGGTGAATTTAAGGGTGATATTCTATATAAGAACGCTTCACAAGAAAAAATAATGCGTTATGCAACAGGACATACAAAAGGAGATGAATTAACTTTATGAATTTTCTTAATCAAAATTCTGTTGATAAAATAAATTCAGAGGTGAAAAAATCTGAATTATGGGAAATAATTACTGTTTCTTTTAAAAAAAATATCCGTCAATATACCATGCTAATTGCATTGTTTGTTATTTGGGCTGTGTTTACTTATTTAACAGGTTCCCTTTTTCTTTCACCAAGAAATTTATCAAATTTGTTTTTGCAGACTTCAACAGTGGGTGTTTTGGCTATCGGTATGACCATGATTTTAGTGGCAGGTCATCTCGATCTTTCCGTTGGTTCTGTAGCTGGATTTATTGGGGCAACCAGTGCTGTTTTACAAGTGAATTACAATTGGCCAACTGTGCCAACCGTCCTTTCAACCCTTGCATTAGGTGCAATTATTGGGCTTTGGCAAGGTTACTGGGTAGCATATCGAAAAATTCCAGCATTTATTGTTACATTAGCAAGTATGATTGCTTTTCGTGGAGCGATATTAGGAATTACAGATGGCAGAACAATTGGACCAATGAGTGATTCATTTAAGTTGATTGGACAAGGATATATCTCTCCTTTTATTTTTACACTTGGCAAACAATTGGATGAATCTGGAAAACCTGTTCTTGATGAATTTAATAATCCTGTCATGGGTTACAATTCTATATTTTCAAACAAATTTTATTTAGGTGAACAAGCTCCTTTCAATGATTTAACAATTTTAATTGCAATTTTTTGTATCGCACTTTTTATTTTGTTGAAGATTAAAAAAAGAAACTCAAGAATTAAATATGGTTTTGCTGTTCTGCCAAAAAGTCTCGAAATATTGAGTATTATTTTATATTCTATTTCAATTGCTGCATTTTTCTTGGTAATGGCATTTTATATGGGAATTCCTTATGCAGTTTTAGTTGTTTTTATTTTAGGAATTACTTTCCATATCGTTACAAATAACACTATTTTCGGGAGACATATTTATGCGATGGGAGGAAATGTTGAAGCAGCAAGACTTTCAGGAATAAATATAAAAAGAAATACATTATTTGTTTTTATAATCATGGGGACTCTCACAGCAGTCGCAGGAATTATTTTAACTGCACGTTTGAATGCTGCTACCACTTCAGCTGGACAAAACTTTGAGCTTGATGCAATTTCGGCAGCTATCATTGGTGGTACGAGCACAATGGGTGGGGTAGGTACGATATTTGGTGCAATTATCGGTGCTTTAGTTATGGCGAGCTTAGACAACGGCATGAGTCTTTTAAATATTGAAGTTACATGGCAGTACATCGTAAAAGGGAGTATTTTACTTTTAGCTGTCTGGGTAGATATTGCCACACGTAAGAAAAGCTAGGAATAATAGTTAATTAATTAACTATTATGTCGTTTATATATCCTCCCTCCGATATTGATAATCGTTATCATGAGTGCTAGCATGATTTTGTGCTGGTTGCTTTCTTATCTTAGAAATAACCATTAATTTTATATATTATCAAATAGTTAGAGGTTTTCTCTATGCAGACAAAAATGGCCAATCCTTTGGAGTTTGGCATCGATCTCGATCATTGTGAAGTTTCATCAGACACAGAGCTTGTGTCCCTCTGCGAGCTCAAAATCGGCGAGAAAGCAGTAGTTGTAGAAATTGATGAACGAAAATTAGGATTAGAAAACACTCTTCCTACAGGCGAACTTGAAAAAAGGCTCTTAGAAATGGGATTTATCGAAGGAACAGAAGTGACTTTAGAGCATGAGGGTATGATTGGCAAAGATCCCATCGCTGTCTTGATTCGTGTTTGCTCTTTAGTCGCCTTGCGTCGAAAAGAAGCTCAAGCAATTTTGGTTAGAAAGATCGCCTAATATGTCAATTCATGCAGATATTTTATCCCCTACCCGTATTGCTTTAGTTGGAAATCCAAACTGTGGAAAAACTGCTCTTTTTAATGCTCTAACAGGGAGTCGCCAAAAGGTTGCAAACTATGCGGGTGTTACAGTCGAAAAGAAAGAAGGAACTTACTTAAGCCCACAGGGTAAAAAAGTAAAAGTTGTCGACTTACCTGGCACTTATAGTTTGAGAGCGAGGAGTCCTGACGAAGAAGTCACTCGCGATGTCGTGCTAGGCAAATTTGCACATGAAAGTATTCCCGATGCCATAATTTGTGTGGCTGATGCCACGAACTTGCATCTCGGTCTTCGCCTTGTGCTTGAATTAAAAAAAGTTGGTAAACCTATTGTTTTAGCTTTAAATATGATGGATGTTGCGCGCAAACGCGGTTACGATATTGATATTAAACTTCTCGCTAAAGAACTCGGCGTTCCTGTTATCCCTACCGTTGCGATACGTAAAAATGGGATTAGCGAACTTGTTGCTGCTATTGAACAAGAAGTTTGTAATAATTCATCCGACAATTCTATAAATGAAGAAAATATAGAACAACAAAATCATACTTCACATTTAAAATGCGTTTGGACAGAACCCAATGCACGCGATGTTCGCTCTTATCACAAAGAAGTTGAGCGTATACTTTGTGTAGCGAATAGAAAACAAGGTGTTGCATCTGAGTGGACAAAAAGACTTGATAGCTTATTTTTGCATCCTATCCTTGGTACCATAACACTTCTGTTCCTATTATTTGCAGTTTTTCAAGCAGTTTTTACATTAGCTGAATTTCCAATGGAATTCATCGAAAGCAGTTTTGCAAGTCTTCAAGCTCTTGTAACGGAAAGCATGCCTGATGGTGTCCTACGTAGTCTACTTGCGGACGGTATAATTGCTGGTGTCGGCAGTGTCCTTGTGTTTTTACCGCAAATTCTTTTGCTATTTTTCTTCCTGCTTTTATTAGAAGATACAGGATATATGGCTCGTGCTGCTTTCCTAATGGATAAACTTATGGGGGGTGTTGGTCTACATGGTCGTGCATTTATCCCACTTTTATCTAGTTTTGGCTGTGCTATCCCAGGAATTATGTCTACCCGTACAATCGAGAGTAAAAGAGATCGCATCATCACGATCTTGATTGCACCTCTAATGACGTGTTCAGCGCGTTTACCTGTTTATGTGCTTATTATAGCGGCGTTTATTCCAGCAAAAACCGTGTTTGGCTTTGCATCTTTGCCTGGTTTAGTCATGTTTGGGCTTTATCTGATTGGTATTCTTTCTGCATTGGCCGTTGCATTTGTCCTCAAAAGATTCTTTATCAAAGGAAATGTGCATCCGTTGCTTATGGAACTTCCGACCTATAAAATGCCAAGTTTAAAAAATCTATTTTTAGGGCTCACAACCCGTGCTAAGTTGTTTATTACCAAGGCTGGTTCACTTATTCTAGCACTTATGGTTCTCATTTGGTTTTTAGCGACATATCCTAATCCACCAGAAGGTGCGACATTACCTGCAATTGATTACTCTTTTGCTGGTATGATAGGCCGCTTTTTTGAACCTGTTCTTGCTCCTATAGGCTTTAATTGGCAAATAGCGATTGCACTCATACCAGGTATGGCAGCAAGAGAAGTCGCAGTTGCTGCACTTGGTACTGTCTATGCAATCAGTGGAAGTGAAGAGGCTGTTGCGGAAGGTTTAGCAACCACTCTCTCTACTGCTTGGTCTTTGCCCACAGCTTTGGCTTTTTTAACTTGGTATATTTTTGCCCCTCAATGTGCACCGACTTTAGCTGTTGCAAAGCGTGAAACAAACTCTTGGTTTTGGCCAACAGTCATGTTCAGTTATATGTTTGGTTTAGCATATATTTGTGCATTTATTGTTTTCCATGTTTCACAATATATTATTGGATAAATCTAAAAGGGACTCTAGTATGCTTCAAGAAATTATTGTTATAACGATCGTTGCAGCAGCAGCTGTCTTTCTTGTTTATAAATGGTTACCCAAAAAAAAGACCTCAGTTGAAAAATCCAAAGGATGCTCATCTTCTGGTTGCAGTGGTTGTTCTGTGGAAAGTAATCCGCAAAACTTAAAAAGTTATCATAAGAAATAAATTGAAAAATAATTCTATATAAGAATTAATAATATTGGAATAGAAAATGGAGGTTCTTTTCATAAAAGAACCTTTTTTTGTGAGAATTTATGAAATCCGTTTTTTCAAGAGAAATAAAAGAAGAATATATATTGATTCATTTAGATGATGATCCTCTTGAGTTAAAAAACTTTGCTCGAAAAATACAAGCGAATAAGAAAAATATTTCTTTTAAAATTATTTCAGTTGTTAATTTATTTGATTTTAAGAGAATTATTCGATCCTTTAAAAAAATTGATTTTGCTGTTCTAGATATATTTTTATCTGAAAAAGATCATAAAAATGGAATTTCAATCGTATCGGAACTAAGAGACCTGCATCCTGAAATTATTGTGCTTATGAGTTCAAATCTAGATGATCCTGACTCAATTTTACAGAGTTTAAATGCAGGAGCCGATGAATTTCTTTCCAAAAAACTCAAAACCGAAAATATAGTCGATAAGATTCTTACTATTAGAAAATCTGCTTATTTAAAAAGAGGGATTGAGCATAAAAATATTCCCTCTGACAGAAAGTATGACACAATTGATTTTGCTGGGGAATCTTTAAAAAAAGTTTACTTACGTATACCTCAAATTATCAACTCAGCTATCACCGCTGTTTATGTTGAAGGTGAATCTGGAACAGGCAAAGAAATTATTGCAGATTTATTTTCTTCCTTCATTCTGAATGGACCTTTTATTAAAATCAATTGCGGAAGTATTGCGCCAAGTTTACTTGAAAGTGTGTTGTTTGGTTATGTAAAAGGCGCATTTACCGGAGCAATTTCACATAAATCAGGGTTGCTAGAAGATGCAAATGGCGGTTGGTTGTTTTTAGATGAAGTTTCTAGTCTTTCCGCAAACGCACAGGTGGCACTCCTTAGAGTTCTTGAGAATCAAGAAGTCACACGTATCGGGGAATCCACCCCTAGAAAAATAAATGTCCGTTTTCTCGCCGCATCCAATATTCCACTCAGTTCTCAAGTTGAAAAGGGAGAATTTCGCAATGACCTCTGGCAAAGACTGTGTGAAACAGAGATTTTATTAAAACCATTGCGGGAAAGAAAAAAGGAAATTCCCGATCTTATCCTATTTTTCTGTCAAACTATGCAAGGCGGTCCTTATCGAATTGAAAAAACAGCTATGAATGTTCTGTGCCAATTGCCTTGGGATGAAGGCAATGTACGTGAATTGCGCAATTGTCTGCGCGCCATGACCGAACATCAAAGCGATAAAGTCTTATCCCCCATGGGTATTCCAGAAAGAATCTTAGCAAAATCAAAAAAACATGATGAACAAAACGAAATCATATCTGATTGTAAAAATAATATTCTTATCAGAACCACTGACGAAAATGGGAAAGCTCTCACATTTAAGCAAATGTGTGATGAACTTTTAGATAAGTATTTACAAAAATTTTATCCAAGCAAAATAAATTTAAGTGATGCAGCAAAAAAACTCAAAATAGCGCGCAGCACATTGCAAATTAAGTGTAAAAAATTAAAGAAATATTAAGTATAGATCTTTTGTTAGATTTGTTTTAGCTTCAATAATAATTAAATAAAGTATAAGTTGATACAGCTTTAATTTCTGCAAGGTATGTGAAAAGTTAGAAGCTTCTTAGGGCAGCGTTGTTAGAAATAAACACTCATCATTGGTAATTTTAAATTGTTAATAATATTCGTTATATTTCTTAAATTTAATGTCAAAACAAAATAAAATTTCGCTTTACTTATATGATAAAAATAAATTTTGATAATATAATATATATTTTCATTGAGTTATATTTTATTAATATTAATGATTCATTAAATATAATTTATATTCTTGACTTCGGTATAAAAAAATGGATTATATTTTAAAACACAATTAAATAAACATTGTGTTTTAAAATTATTTATTAAGGAGGATATATGTTATTAAAGAAAGTTTTAGCCACGCATTTTCTTGTTTTTTCATTGAGTGCATATGCAACTAACGAAGATAAAGTGAATGAATCATTGATGCTAGGACCGAATGATAATACTCAGCATTTGACTGATAATTTTCCATTAGCGACGAATTCTCAAGAAGGTTTTATTGAATCAGATAAAGAGCACTTTAAATATAATGAAAATCCAGAATATATTATCGTAGCAAATCCATATTTTAGTTCCTATGAATATAAACCTGGTTCCATCGAAATTGAGTTAGTGGTACCAACATATTATGAAACTTCCTTCGAAAAAAATATTTTTTCAATACCAAAATATATAGTATTTCATCTGAATGAAGCATTAACGAATGAGTTTCAAAGATTAGGAATAAGTTTTAATGACTTTACTTCATTGGAATTAAATTCACCAAATCCTGAAGTACCTAAAAATTATTCTGGTATATCTATTAAAAGCACTGAAAGTACTCTTGAAATGAGAATCGAAAATGTTGAAAGTGCAGAAATGATAGCTGGACACTTACTTAGACAAGGAAAAGTCTTAGATAGAAAGAAGAATTTAAAGGACAAATTAGCAAGCAAATTACCAAAGAAAAAATTTGACGATAGTTTATATGCTAAGTTTATAAATGAGAATAAATTTGTTTTGAATATTAAACTAATATCAAGTCTTGCAAAATATCGTAAATGTAAGAATGGTGAAGAACCTAAATATTTATCTATCCGATTACCTGAGACAAATTCATAGTCCATTGTTTTCCCCATTTCTTGGTGAAAAAGTGTCAATTTGAAATGGGGGTTATGATCAGATTTAATATTTTTAAAATCAAATACTTCAAAAATCACCTACAAAATAATGATTCATTATAATTTTAATTAACTTCCAAAATCTGTCACAATAATAAGTAGTAATTTTAAATTTCCAAGCTGCACTCCCTATTTACTTAGTGATTTTTTACTAATAGTGATATAACATTATTTGTTTTTGGTAGTCAATTTTATTTCACATATTATAAGGAATATAAATCATGAAACTAATCAAAGGGATGTTTGGATGGCATTCTAATAAACAGATTTTTCAGACAGATGTCTGTAAATTAAGTGGGAAAAAATTTTCTGATTTCCCGCTTAATTTTACAAATCATCCAATGAAATTTCCACCATTTATTAATTTAGATTGTCCTTTTTTCTTTCAAGAGCAAATAAATGCATGTGGAGATACAAGTGTTAAAATGTTAGTTTCATTTCAAATCTAATCCTGAGTTTTCTATACAACTAAAGTACATCAACGACTTTATTTCTAAAAAGAGAGGTCATTTTACAGGTACATCTGATAATGATCTGAAAAAGATAGGATTGAAAACATTAAGTTTACCAAATATGATAATAAATAATTTGAAATATTTCAGTTCTTGGATTGCATATGCATTATATCACTTAGGGCCACTTATTGTAACAATTAAAGGTCGCCTTGTTCTCCATGCAGTTGTTATTAAAGGTATAGAAAATGAGACATTATTAATTCATGATCCATGGCATGGTTCGGATCAATATGTTAAATTTAGCAATTTCTTTAAAATTTTTGATAAAAATAATGAAATATTTATGTATCTACCTAATAGAAGTTTAAATAAAATTTACCCAACGCGTGAAACTGAATTGGTTATTAATTTAACATATTGTGATTGTATAAAGCCAATTCCTTTATTAAAATCTAGTGATATCATAAAACCTATATCAGTTTAGCTGTCAACTTGTCTTTTTCGCTTTTGCAATTTGAGTTAACAGTTTTGAGACTATTTATTATCAATAAAATAAAGATAATCATTAGCAGAAAAAAACATACAGCACTGCTCACGCTCCATATGCGAGGGAGAAGTGACTTTTCGCTAGAAAATATTTCCAATGCCTTGCTTCCCAAGAAAATACCTATGCCAGTTCCCAGTGCCTCAAACAAAGTTGCAGTGCTAAACACAATTCCACTTTGGTTTTTTGCTCCAAGAGAGGCTAAATAAGAATCAGCAATGGGTGAAGAAATAACCTCGGAAATTGTTATCAAAATACATAAAATAAAAACACTCAGTATTGGGTTTATGAAACTTGCTGTCAGGCCAAGTAACACATACGAAAATGCAAAAATTGAAACGCCAATAATAAAAAGCCATGATTTATTAAAATTCTCGATTGCCCTATATTTATTGTAGCATAAATACATGACAGGGATAACGATAAGAGCTTGAATCGAAAAAAAGCCAGAGGCAAGCTTTATGTTATTGAAATAATGCAGACTAAAATATGAAAAGCAAAATATAAACATTTGCAGCAGAGCGAACTGAATGACATAGCCTAGCATAAACAACAGAGTCTCTGTTTTAATTCTAATAAAGACAAGAAAATGCGCTGCAAGAGAAGCATCTTTGGGAATAAAGATAAGGGCAGAAACTGCGAGCATACTTACAAGATTTGCATAAATTATGAAATATTTTCCACCGTATTTGTCGACCAATGCTCCTAAAGGAAATAAAATGAATCTAGAAATAACAATAAATATCCCGATAGATATACCTACAGTTTGAAGTCCCACTTTAAAGTATGAAGTCATGATAATGGCGAGAAAAGGAAACAGCGAATAGTACGCTGCCTGACTGAAAAAGCGGGATGAAAGTAAAAGAGAGTCAGAATATTTCTCATTTGTTACCATAATATTCTCCGCAAAGAGTCAATGATCGAGATCGTTATTATGAATGCCTAATTTCATATTCTCCCAATTTTCCCATGAAATACTTCTTCCAGGATAAGCGACTCTTTTAAATGACCATTCATTTTTAATGAATTTAAGTATTTTTTTATAAACTTCAGCATCGATAGCGATATTATTTTTTGTAACCGTCCAAAATAAAACTTGCGCATCAAAATATAATTTTCTGAGGTCTAAATCACTCTTAACTTTAATTGGTTTTATATAAATACAGCCTAGATATTCCCTAGTGTCTTTTGAAAGAATGCTAAAAGTAAAAGCTTTTTTTTCATTAAAATCATTTTGATGTCGCAAGATGCTTAAAAGATTATCAGCATATGTTAAAGACGATGAAGCCCAATTCTCATTACCGCCAAAAACTTCTTGGATCTCTATGAGGCTACTCATTACTGTTTCATAATCTATTTTTGCATATTTTTCACTTAATTTTGAGAAAATAAATTTATCTATAATGTACTCTTCATGTACAATTTGTTTAGCAGAAATAAAATTTGTCATTATACTTTCCTTTAATTTTCATGAATTTCTTGAAAACATTTAAAATAAAATTTAGACAATAAATATTATTTTAAATGTATCTTATTTTCTTATAAATATAAGAACCATATTGAGGGAAAAAATATTAATTTTTAATTAAAATTTAACATATATCTGTTCTTAATTTATTTTATTTAAAAATAGCCAATTTTAATAAAAGTTATTATAAAAAATTTGTCAAGGCAGCAAATTAAATATTATAAATATGAGTAAAATTATTGCATTATAGGAGATGAATGATCTTAAAATTTTTTGAATGATAGTATGGGAGAGATTTAAAAAATTAAGTAAAATTTTAGTTTTAGTATAATTGACAAATTTATTAAAACAATTTAAAAAAATAGATTACAAAAATTAATGAATATTGGAGAAAGACCAATGCATCCTTTTAAACGACTTTTTCATTACTCTAAGAACTATCAAAAAGACATTGGTTTAGGAGTCTTATATTCTTCTATCAACAAAATCTTTGACATTATGCCCGAAATATTGATTGGTATTGCGATAGACACCGTTGTGAATAAAGAGCGTTCACTTCTGGCAAAATTAGGTTATCAAGTAGCAAAAGAGCAAATAATTATTTTAGGAGTCATCACCGCTCTTATCTTTGTTTTTGAATCCTTATTTGAATATTTATACTCCGTTAAATGGAGAAATTTAGCGCAAAATCTCCAGCACGATCTACGACTCGATGTATATTCACATATTCAGAATTTAGACATGGCATATTTTGAAAATAAAAATACAGGAAATTTACTATCTATTTTAAATGACGATATCAACCAAATAGAACGCTTTTTGAATAATGGAATTAACTCTATTATCCAGGTCTTTTTGTCATCTATACTCATAGGCATTGTCTTTTTTATTTTAAATCCATCCATTGCAGTCTTGTCGCTCCTCCCTATTCCTTTTATTTTATTTGGGGCGTTTTATTTTCAAAACAAAATTGGCCCCAAATATTATCAAGTCAGGGAGAATGCAGGTATTTTAAATTCCAATCTCAATAATAATATTTTAGGAATTTCAACTATTAAAAGTTTCACCACAGAAAATTATGAGTATGAAAAGATAGAACAATTGAGTTCTCAATACAAAAATGCCAACTACAATGCGATAAAATTCAGCTCTGCCATCACCCCTGTTATTCGTATGGCAGTTATGTTTGGCTTTATAATTATTCTCGTTTATGGTGGGTATTTAACACTAGACAATCAGTTAAATGTTGCATATTATAGTATATTAATTTTTCTCTCACAAAGACTGTTGTGGCCTTTGACGGATCTTTCTGAAATAACCGATAACTACCAACGGTCGCTCGCTTCAATCAATCGTGTGATGGATTTATTAAAAATACCAACCAAAAGAATTGATGCTGGGCAAAAATTGACACATGCAAATATCAAAGGGCAAATAGAATGTAAAGATCTTACTTTTGCCTATACAAATAGGCCTATTTTAAACAAAATCTCCATTAAAATAAACTCTGGTGAAACAGTTGCATTTGTTGGCACAACCGGTTCAGGAAAAAGCACTTTACTAAAACTTTTACTGCGTTTTTATGAAAAAAATTCTGGGCAAATCCTTTTAGATGGCAAAGATATTTCTACATTAAATTTATTTGATCTCCGGCGATCGATTGGTTATGTGAGTCAGGATATTTTTTTAGTGAATGGAACAATTGCAGATAATATTGCTTATGGTTCTTTTCATGCATCACGTGAAGAAATAATTCATGCAGCAAAACTAGCTGAGGCTCATATCTTTATCTCTGCCTTTGAAGAAGGTTATGATAAAATGGTCGGAGAACGAGGACAAAAACTTTCAGGTGGACAAAAGCAAAGGATTGCAATTGCGCGCGCTATTTTAAAAAATCCACCCATACTTATTTTGGATGAAGCGACATCTGCTGTTGATAACGAAACAGAATTAGCTATTCAGAAATCCTTAGAAAAATTGGTGATTGGGCGTACAACAATCATCGTTGCACATAGATTATCAACGGTTCGTCATGCAGACAAAATTTTTGTTTTCAACAATGGAGAAATCGTCGAAAACGGTAAACATGAATCACTCGTTGAGAAAAATGGAATTTATGCCAGTCTGTGGAATATTCAGATGGGTGAGAAAAATTTGAATATGAACTTTTAAAATTCTTTTGTGAAAATGATCGTAATTCAGTTGCAATACAAAATTTTGTTAGAGTCAGTTTATTTTTAGATAAAAAACTTAATAATATTATTTTATAATTATATATGAATTGGTAAGCTAGAAAATTTTACAATTTTATTAAATTTTTATAATTTACCAAATCCGATTTTTTTGTCGGATTAATATGAAAGGTTTATTATGATAAAATTAATAAAAATTGCGATAGCTATAACTCCAATTTTTTTTGCTGCAAATTCTTTTTCGCAAGAAATTAGTGAAAATGAAAGAAATCGAATAGAGCAAGAATGCCATGCAGTTAATCAAAGAAATATGGAAATTCTTAGAGCTTATGGTAATAGAACGGTGAGTGCAGAAACCCTTCTGCAAAAATGTATAAATAGTCGGATAGAAATATCAATTTTTAATAGTTACAATACTATAGAAAATACACAAGAACTTTACAGCTACACAGTGTCTGCGCTCGAAAATAAATTAGCTGAGCTGCAAAACATAAACACTCCGGAGTCAAACCTAGAATATAAATGTTTGGAAAAACAAAAGTTTGCAATTGAGTTTGCAACTCTTGCGAATGAAAGTTTTTTAAAACGAGCTCTCATTACAGCAAACAATTTATTAAGATTTAATTGTGTTAATTAGCTTTAAATAAAATTCTTCAACGTTCTAAATCAAATCACAATTTTGAAGTGCTTTGCAAGAGTCGTTCTTTATATATCAGTATTTTTTTCGGGAAGAGGATCATCTTTTTCAATCCAGCGTGAGGATTGTCTTAGTTTTTTGTTCATTATATTATAAACATCTTGCATATATTCACGATTGTCCGCACGGCGTTCGATCAAGGAAAGATGCATTTTTAATGTTTCCATAGAATTATATGCAGTTTCAATTACGACATCCGCTTGTTCGTAGGACTCTTTTCTTTCTTCCCAAAGGTTATTTACTTTTTCTTGAACTTGTTCAAGAGTTTTACAATGTGCAAAGAACGGACGGTTATCTTTCGCAGCGAAAATGCGTTGACTGATGATATCGAGTGGAGTTTTTAACGTAACAATAAGTCCCAAACGGCGAGCGTAATTTAAATTCTCAGGTTTTTGCAGAGTTCCCCCACCCATGGCAATTACGAAATTATGTCTGCGTTCGAGTTTGTGCAATATTTTTTCTTCGAGTCGCCTAAAACCTTCTTCGCCTTCAAGTTCAAATAATTGGGGGATAGATTTCCTTGTCGTAGACTCAATAAAAGAATCGAAATCTAAAAATAAACGATCGCTCATATGTGCATATATTTTTCCAAATGACGTTTTACCTGCACCAGGCATGCCTGTGAGAATGATATTTTTAAACTTCTTTGCCCAATACTTTGTCATTTTTGTCCTTTCGAAGCAACTGTCTAGCATGTGAGCGTGTTTGCATCCTAGATTGATCATTTGTAAACTATAATTAATGTTAACTGAAGACAAATCTTTTAGCGAGGAGGAAATCTCTATGAAGGAAGGCAATGGGAAAGCTTCCTTTATATTTGTTTTTACAGTTCTCATTATATTTTTGCGCTTAAATGCATCCGCTGTCCCAGGCAAATATGTTGAAAAACATTGGAGTTATGAAGGGAGTACGGGACCGGCAAAATGGGGTATGCTTATGCAGGAATTTCAAGCCTGTATTGCTGGAAAAAAACAATCCCCTATCGATATTAAAGAGCAAAATTTAAAGCAAGACAACGATATTCCTTCATTAAGTTTCGCATATTTTAGCACACCGCTTAATATTTTTAACAATGGTCACACGATTCAAGTGAATTATGAAAGAGGAAGTAAGCTTACTATTGCTCATGATGTGTATGAATTGAGCCAATTTGATTTTCACAGGCCGAGCGAACATGCCATCGAAGGGAAACGAGCAGATATGGAAGTTCACTTTGTCCACAGAAAAGAAGACGGTACACAGGTTATCATTGCGATATTAATGAAAAAAGGTTTTAGAAATAAACCGTTAGAAAAATTGTTCAATAACTTGCCTGGAAAAAATGTCTCTGAAAAAAAAGTAGAAGCGAGGATCAATGCTTTGGATATTTTTCCGCAAAAGGGTGGATTTTATACATACTCAGGCTCATTAACTCATCCGCCTTGCTTAGAAAATGTAACTTGGTATGTTTTAAAAAATCCTATAGAGCTGTCAGCTGAGCAATTAAATCAATTTTCTAAGTTATTTCAAATGAATGTCAGGCCTTTGCAGAAGCTAGAAGGGCGCATTATCGAGGTTAAAGATTAGAAATGATGAAAAAAAACTTTTTCATAGGAGTCGATGGCGGGGGGACGAAGACACTGATTCGCTTGGAGTCTGAAGATGGAAAGGTGCTTGGAGAAGGGTTAGCAGGGCCGGCAAACATAAGATTATCTGTTGATGTTGCCATCAATTCCATCGCAAGTGCTTTTGAACACGCATTGCAAGTTGCAAATCTCACTGAAATGCGTTTTTCGGATGATGTGCAATTTCATGTTGGCATGGGACTCGCTGGCTATGAAGTCCTTTCCGCTCGAGAAGAGTTTTTAGCGAAACAAAAAGGTCTTGGTTTTGCTCATTGTCACATTCAATCCGATGCATTTGTGGCATGTCTTGGTGCTCATTCAGGAAATTATGGTTCAATTATTATATGTGGGACAGGAGTTGTTGGCTTAAAATATGCAAAAAAAGGTAAATATCAAGTGGGAGGCTGGGGATTTCCCCATGGCGATGAAGGAGGAGCCGCTTGGATAGGTCTTGAAGCTATTCGTAAAACTTTGCATCTATGTGATGGACGTGGAATAGAATCCCCACTTTTGTTGCATATCAAAAAAAAATTAGGCGATAAGGTTGAGAGTGTCACAGAGTGGGCTTGTTACGCCAATGCAACCAAATATGCAGAACTTGCTAGGGATGTTTTTAAATTTGCAGAAGAAAAAGACAGCATTGCTTTATATTTATTAAACAATGCTGCTACGCACATCGAAAAAATATTTTTTGCCCTTGATAAAGTTGAAAATGAGATAAAAATCAAACTCCCATGTTCTTTAGTGGGTGGTGTGTCGCAATTTATTTTACCATTATTAAAACCTAATATTAAAAAGAGATTGGTTCCTGCGCGAGGCGATGCGTGCGATGGTGCTTTACTTATGATAAGAGAAAAATACAATCAAAGTTAAATTTTGATTGTAGAATCATAAGAGGTCATTCATGCTATGCCTTAAAAATGCAAGGATATTTGATGGTATTTCCTTTATTAAGAAAAAGAATATAATAATTTCTGAAGGAACAATTAAAGATCTCTCTAATCGAAAAATTAATAAAAATATAAATAAAGAAATTGATTTAAAAGAAAATATTATTGCACCAGGTTTTATTGATATTCAATTAAACGGAGGAGGAGGTGCATTTTTTAACGAAACGCCAACACAAGCTGCACTCTTAAAAATTTCTCGAGCACATATATTGCATGGGACCACGTCATTTCTTCCTACCCTTATTACCGATGATTACTCTAAAATTCCTTTGGCTGTGCAAACAATAAATAAATGTATAAGTGAAAAAATGCCTGGAATTTTGGGTATTCATTTTGAAGGTCCATTTATCAGCAAAGAAAAAAATGGGATTCATGCTAAACAATTTATCAGGACACCTTCTCTTGAAGAAATAAAACTTATGACATCCTTAAAAAATTGTAAAACTCTAATTACAATTGCTCCAGAAATTATGGGAAGTGATCAGATCAAATCTCTATTAAAGAAAAATATAACTATATTTGCAGGACATACAAATGCAAGTTTTAATCAAATGAATAATGCATTCGATTTGGGTATCAAAGGTGTTACTCATTTATTTAATGCTTGCAGTCAATTTGGGAGCCGCGAACCTGGAGTTGTTGGTGCATTTTTGCTAAATGATAAAGCATGGTGCGGTATAATAGCAGATGGCTTGCATGTGAGTTTTGATTCACTAAGGTTGGCGTTTAAAATAAAGAACAGAAATAAATTTATTTTAGTTTCAGATACAATGGCCCCATTTGGTACAAATATGAAAAATTTTTTTATAAATGATAATGAAATTTTTGTTAGAGATGGTAAATATGTGAATTCGGATGGGACACTTGCTGGCGCAGCTCTTTCGATATACGAAGCCTTTAAGAATTTAATAAAAAATAAACTTGTTTCTTTAGAAGAAGCATTGCCTATGACTTCAACAAATGCAGCAGAATGTTTAGAAATAGATGGAAGCCATAAACATAGTATGATGAGAGGCAGAATTCTTCCAGGATTTGCTGCAGACTTAGTTGTTCTTGATAAAAGCAATTTAAAAATTAAGAATGTAATACAGTCAGGTAAAATTATATTTTAAATAATAGAGGAAGAATGATGAAAATTAAAACAGAATGGACAGCAAAAGAATATCCCCACAACTGGGAATTTATCGGTGAATGTGAAGAAGGTGAAAAAATAAATATTTCTGTAAAAAATGGTGACGCAATAAAGATTGCTCCGAATCCGAAAGAACTTCTTTTACAAGGAATGGCCTCTTGCACTTCCGTCGATGTTGTGAGCACATTACAGAAAATGCGACAACCACTTGAAGAGCTCAAGGTCGAATGTGAAGCAGAGCAAACCACAACCCACCCGAAAGTCTTTGCGAGTTGCAATTTAGTTTATTATGCAAATGGTGAAAACCTGAACAACGAAAAAGTTGCTAATGCTGTTTTTTTAAGTTTCACAAAATATTGTGGGGTGAGTGCAATGATTGAAAAATCGGGTTGCTATATTACTCCTAAGCTTTTTATAAATAATAAAGAAATAGATATATTTGACCCTGAGAATAAAATTTCAGATAAGCTAAAACATTGGAAGGATGAAATTGCGAGTCATTGCAAAAATGGAATCGCCTTTGTGACAGGCGCTTCAAGAGGCATTGGCCATGATCTTGTTCAGCAACTATGTGAAGATGGTTATGCAGTCATACCGTCTTCCCGCTCAAAAGTCACATTCGAGCATAAAAATATTTTTGATTCATTGTATTTAGATGTTGAGAAATCCCATTCTATTCATTATTTAACAAATTTTTTAAAGAAAAATTCAATTAATTTTAATTTAATTGTACACAATGCAGGAGTCTTTAGTGCAGATGAAACGAGCACTAACTCAACAGTGAGTTTTACAGAAATACAAAGGATTTTTGCAACAAATGTGTTTGGCTTGATTGAAACAAATAATACATTTATGCAATTGATGAACCCAATCTCAACTATTGCTTTTGTTGCAAGTTTGATGGGGCATGATTCTTATGATACATATACTCATACAGCTTATCGTATGTCAAAAAGATCTGTAATCCAATATGCTAAAAATCTTGCGCTTGAGTTTGAGAGTCAAAATAAAAAAATATCTGTTTTAAGTTTACACCCTGGCAGTGTTAAAACGGATATGAATCCGAATGGTAAAGTTTCAGTAAAAAATTCAGCACAACAGATCACCCAACTTGTTTCATCAAAAATGCTTGCAAATAGAATGAAGCACAATGGTGGATTTTGGAATTATAATTTGACGAAGGAAGCTTGGGAGTGTTTAAGTTAATTATTAAAAAAGGGAAAATAAAAATTTGAGGTGAGCATGAAAACAGCTGGTTTTTTAATTACAGGCAATGAAGTCCTTTCTGCAAAAACAAAAGATACGAATGGTCCATTTATGGGTATGCATTTGCGGAGAATAGGCGTTTCTGTCAAAGCATCAATGATGTGTTCTGACTTAATAACAGATCTGAAAGACTGTCTGAATTATTTAGCCGAGCGATGCGATGTAATTTTAATGACAGGAGGTTTGGGGCCAACTTCAGATGATTTAACAGCAGAAGTTGTAGCACAATTTTTCAATGTCCCAGTTCAATTTAATGAAGAAGCCTGGGAAGCCTGTGCTGCTTTTTTTATTAAATCTGGGAGGGAATCTATTCCTGAAAGCAATAAAAAGCAGGCACTTCTCCCACAGGGATGTGAACTCTTACCAAATAAACTTGGCACAGCCGCAGGCTTTTGCACGACAGGTAAAAAATTTGGTAAAACACTTAAAATTTATTCTTTACCAGGTGTTCCTTATGAAATGGAACCCATGTTTTTAGAATTTGTTTTGCCTAATTTAACAGATCAAACATCAATGCCCGTCGTAAAAAATTGGCAAGTTTTTATTATGGGTGAATCCTTTATGCAGACTGCAATTGAAAAGGCAGAAAAATCTCTCATAACAAAATATCCCAATGCTGTTGTTTCCTACCAAGCTCATCCTTATTATGTGTCTTATGGTATTACTCTTTTTCCTAAATCTGTCAGTGAAAAGCTGGAATGTGAAAATTATTTAAATGCGGTTTATTCAAACGAAGTAGAGCAAGCATTTTCTAAACATATTTTATATGCTGAAGATAAAAAAGTCCCTAATTATATTTTAGATCGTCTCGAAAACTTAAAATTAAGTATTGCATTTGCAGAGAGTTCATGTGCTGGATATTTAAGTAAAGAATTGAGTTCCTTAAATAAAAGTTCAAAATATTTTTTAGGATCGATAATTACAAGTAATAACAGTATTAGAAATAATATATTATTTAATTCTGAAGAAAATAAAATAAAATCAACTGAAGATCTCGTGATTGCAATGTCTTTATCGACCATAGAAAAATTTAACTCAGATATTTCCCTTTCGGAAAGTGAAAATAAAGAAGCGACACACTTCGATTCAAACTCAGATAAAAAAGAAGGATTTTATTTGTCCATGGCTTTTAGAAAGAAAAGTTTAGATAATATAGAAAAAATAAAAGAACTTCTTACAAAATTTTCTTGGAAAAAAATTGAAAATATAAATAATCAGGATGTTTATGTTTTCTCATGTTTTATAAAATCAAATCAACGTCACACTCCAGATGTGCAAAAAACTAGAGCAAGTCATTATTTGCTTTGTTCTCTCTCCGCAGTTTTATAAAAAAGTGGGTGCGAGTGTCTCTTCCCTTAGGAACGTAACAGACTCTGTTCTCAATGAGCATAACTTTCATGCCATTTTCTGAGTAAGAGATAAGATATAAAGTGGAATAGACTGTAAATGACAACCCCTAATGCTGTGATTATAAATAATGCTGCAAATAATTTGTCTGTTTCTAAATTGTATCCCGCCATTAATAAAATATACGCTATTCCTGATGCTTTTCCTCCTGTGCCTGCAATAAACTCAGCTGAAATTCCTCCTATTAGGGCCAACGCTCCTGAAATTTTTAATCCATTTAAAAATGAAGGTAGAGCCGATGGAATAAATAATTTTTTCAGAATAAATGTATTTGAAGCACCGTAAATTTTAAAAATTTTGATCAACGAATTGTCCGTACTTTTGAGTCCAGAAAGAGTTGAAGAAATTATAGGGAAGATACATGCAATCCATGCACAAATAACCAAGGTTAAAAAAGTATTACTTTTAAACCAAATAATTAATAATGGAATAATTGAAACTATAGGAGTTGTTTGCAAGATAACGATAAATGGAGAGATAGCTTTGTCGAGACTTTTAAATTGAAATACACTGATCGCAATGAAAACACCAGACAGAATTGATAAAAAAATTGCTAGAAATGTTACACTTAATGTAATTAATGTTGCATAAACAAAAGTTTTTAAATAGATTATAAGTGCGATAAATACATCGAGTGGAGCGGGGAGAAAATATTTTGGTATATGAAAAATAATAATAATACTTTGCCAACAAATAAAAATAACAATAAGAAAAATAAAAGGATAAATAATTGAGGAGATTTTAGATTTTATTTTAGACATTTTGGTTTTCCAATATCTTACGGATTATGACACAATTATTATGAAATTCTTCCGAGTTTCTATAGTTTTTAATACTGGTTTTTTCTTTTTCAATTTTAATTTGACCTATAATTTTTCCAGGATGTTCAGAAAAAATATAGATACGATTGCATAAGGAAACAGCTTCAGCAATATTATGCGTAACAAATACACTTGTTAATTTTTTTGTTAAATATATTTCATATATTTCATCTGCGAGTCTTTCTCGCATAATTTGATCAAGAGCCGCAAATGGTTCATCCCAAAGTATAACCTCAGGATCTGTGATGAGAGCGCGCGCTATAGAAGCACGCATTTTCATTCCTCCTGATAGTTCTCTTGGAAAATGTTTTCTAAATTTTTGCAAGTCTAATATTTGTAAATATTTATTTACTTTTTCATCAATTTCTTTTTGTGGTGCATTCAAAATTTCTAGAGGTATTGCTATATTTTGTTCTAGATTTTTCCAAGGCATCAGACATGAATCCTGAAAAACAAACGCTGATTTTCTTTTTGTAGAATTATTTTTTAAGTTACCTGAAGATATTTTTTCTAGACCTGAAATCAGTGTGAGAAGAGTAGATTTACCACAACCTGAGGGACCTAAAATTCCTATAAACTCACCTTTTTCAATTTCCATTGTCACATTTTTTAGTACAGTTAGATTTTTATATGTTTTACTCACGTTCTCTAATTTGATAAAGTTCACTTGTTATCTCTTTTTCAGGAGTGTTTCATTTAGCACAACATATTTCCATAGGATAATGTCAATGAGAAAATATCTTAAATCAGAATTTAGAAGTGTACCATATTTTATTTTGCTACTAATAATAGCAGGGATTGTTATTTATGTCCTAGGAGCAAAAAAAGAGAAAAAAATTCAAGAAAATGATGAAAACGATTTATTTTCTTTAACACTTGGAACCGATTGGTTTGCCCAAGCGGAGCATGGAGGATTTTATCAAGCAGTTGCAGCAGGTATTTATAAAAAATATGGACTCAACGTAAAAATAAAAATGGGTGGTCCGCAAGTCAATGGATTACAGCTCCTCTTAGCTGATGAAGTACAATTTTATATGCCCAATTCTTATATGATGATAAGCGCAGCAAAACAAAAATTACCTCTAATCAGTGTCGCTGCTATCTTTCAAAAAGATATTCAAGTTTTATTAGCACATCCTCATGTTGGAAATGATACAATGGAGAGTTTAAAAAACAAACCTATCTTTATTTCTGCGCCCACAACGGCTTCAATCTGGGGATTTTTAGTTGGGCGCTTTGGCTATTCTGACAGCCAGAAAAGATCTTATTCCCATTCTTTAACCCCATTTTTACAAGATAAAAATTCTGTCCAAGAAGGTCTTTTAACATCAGAGCCTTACTTAATCGAAAAAAAATATGGTTTTAAACCTGTTACCTTGCTTTTGTCAGATTATGGCTTTTCTGGATATGGAGAGTTGATGACCACAACTCTAAAATTTGAAAGAGAGCATCCCGAAGAGGTTGGAAAATTTATCCAAGCATCAATTGAAGGATGGAGAAATTATCTAGAAAATCCCGTTTTAGGAAATGATCTTATCAAAAAAGCTAATCCAAATATGACAGATGATTTGCTAAAATTTGCTCATAATAAGCTCATAAGTGAAAAAATTTTAACAGGAGAGGATACAAATCAATTTGGAATTGGCGCGATGACAGATAAACGTTGGTCTGAATTTATGAATATGCTTATCAAATATCAAGTTTTTGATGAAAATGTAGATTATAAATCCATTTATACGTTGAAATATTTAAACAAATAATTTATTTTGTTATATTTTTTCTAATAAATTAATATTAAAAAATAATTTTTTATATTCTTGTTAATTTATAATTTCTAAAATTTACCTTAAAATACCTATTAATAATATTATTTAAAAAATTAAATATTTTAGAGAGAATGTATTTATGTTCTTTTCTTGATTTTGTATATCATTTGAATTAACCAAGGATCATAAGAATTTTCTTATAGGTGTTTATTTGTTTAAAGTCTGTTTGTAATTAATCTTTAGAAAGGAATTTGAATTAAATAATTAGGTAAAAATTATATATGTATATCTACTATTTTTAATTTTTAAAAATAGTTGTTTTTTTTGTGTTAAAAATTTAAATACTTAGGTGAAACCGTGTGTTATGAAATTAAAATAAGAAAAATTTTAGTCTGTTCTTTAGCGATTTTACTTGTTTCTTGTGGTAAATTGCAAAAAAAAGAAATATTATTAAAAAATGCTAATACTTATTTCGTCCCGCATACAAATGCTAAAAGAAAAGTTTATATAGATAATAAGAATGGAATTATAATTGTTCATGGTTTGAAAAAAATCAGTGAACTTGAAAAAAATAAAGATGAAATTATATTTCAATATGAGTCAAATTATGATCTATATGTGAATAAGATCTTAATGAAAAACTCGATTGTGACCATAGCGGATATTTTAAGTGCTTATAAGAATGAATTGCCAATCGAAATTCCGATTCATATTAAGAATAAGGTAAACTCAACAGATGAAAAAGTTTTTCTATTAACTTTTTCCCGTTTGCCAATTTTAGAAATTAAAGAGAATAATATTTTAAAACATCCAGTAATAAGAAATAATAGTATTTCAATTACAAAATATAATGATGAAAATATTTTTAATGCTGACATAAAGATAAATATAAGAGGGAAGGGGAGTGTAAAAAACCCAAAATCTTCTTATGCGATCTATGGTGATGACAATTTTTCAAATTATTTGAAAGATAATTTGAAAATATACTCTAAATCGAATGAATATAGTTTGTTGTCTTCATACAATGACTCATCTTTTTTAAGAGAAAAGTTTGCTCACGATCTATTCAATAGACAAATCTTGGGTAATGAGATTCATGAAACCATTCGTATGCATTATGTAGATGTATTTATCGAAGGTGAGTACGTTGGGGTGTATGCTCTCATGAACACGCTCAATCCATCGGACTTAGTTTTTGAAAACAAAGATGAGAATAAATATTCGATGCTTGAAATGAATGCACAGAATCTTTACTCCATTAAAAAAAGTAATGAAAAATCATTAAGCGAAGCATTGCTTGGTCAAAAAGTTGATTTTTTTAGTGAAGGAAAGTTACATAACAATGCTTCAGGTTTAGCTCCATTTGCGAATCGAAATGTTTTGTGTCACCCAGATTATGTTAATTTAATTGATAAAAAATATGGGTTTGCGTATTTATCAACGATATTGGCTTTGCAAGCGGTCGATAATATAACGAATAATGTTCATTTAGCCATTCACCCAGCTTTAAGTAAAAGTGAATTATGGAATAAAGAACATATGTTCTTGCCCAATTTTAAAATATATTACATACCTTGGGATCTAGATATGTCCTTAGGAGCAATGGGTTGGAAAAAAGAAATTGTATTTCAGTTTGACGTGAATAACTATAATAAAATATATAATTATAACGGAATATTTACAAAACCTCCATATAATGTTCCGTTAGAAAATCAGGCAAGTCTTTTGACTTGTTATACAAGATCTTATGGAACTCATGTTAGCTTTAAAGATGAGTTTAATAAATATTGGCTAGAAAATAAAGAACATTATAATGGACATTTTAGTAATATCCGCATTAAAAAAGAGTTAAGTGAAAATTTTAATATTTTAGATGAAAATGGGGCTTATGCAAGGGAGTTTAAGCGTTGGTCATCCCGTTCAGGCAGTAAATTTTCTACTTATGATTTAAATCAATTGATGGGTTGGATAGACAACCGCCTTAGCTTTGTCGAAAAAGAATTTTTGAAAATTGATACAAAAGAGATTATTAAATATAAGAAAAAACAAAGCGTTCGTGATCACTCCAATATCAATGTTATTCATTTTGACCCTAAACAAGTACAACTTTCTATAGAAACAAAAGAACATATCACTGGACAAAGTGATTCAAACTTTGATCGTAATATTTTTAATAATGCTGCATTAACAATAACAGATCTTTATGCACAAGATAAAAATAATATAGCCGGTCTTACAGGTGGTTTTTTTGAATACTGGTACAATGGAAAATTTGTGCATTATCAAGATAACCATTTAGATGATAACGATATTAATAATCATTTTAAAGTATTTAATGACAGAATGATTCATACCTGTGATAAAGAAGGTTATTATCCCAAAGATGGTGTTGTTACATTACCAATTGGAATATTAAAAATAAATAATAAATGGTATACATCTGAAGAAAATTTATCAGATGTTGTTGGGTGGAATGAAAAAGGTGAATATATAATTGATAGAGTTAAAGTCGTTTGGGATGTTGTAACAGGGACAGGCACATCGCTTTTTAAAAATCTTAAAAAGATTGATTCAAATTTTGTTTTATCTTCGCCAAAAATAAATGTCTTTCGCTCCGATGCAATCGATCAAGATGGAAGTCCGGATTACATAAGTAAGAATATTACTCTAAAAAGAGAAACTCAAAACATTGTGATCTACTTTGATACTTTTTCGGATAGAACCAGAACTCCAGATGACGGTTTAGAAATAATCGTAGAAAATAATTATATTCGAGAGATTACTCATAAAGGGAATAACATTATACCTAAAAATGGTTTTGTCGTTTCTATAAGCAAAGAATATATAAAAAATAGCGAATTGATGAAAGAAATTGAAAATCTACAGGTTGGCACACCACTGCACGCTATATATGAATATTTAGATGCTAATAATAAACCTACTAATATATTTGATAATATGACTTTTATTCGTGGTAAAGTTCAGGCTCTTGTCTTGAATAAGAAAACCGCTGTGGTTAAATCTGTAGGAAATATTCGTAATGTATTCATCGATTCTACACGGAAAGTAAAAAATCTTCCTCAATACCTTGATGTAGATTTTTATGGAAAAAAGCATCCAAGAACTGCGTTGTGCTTTAGAAAAGATCTAAAAAATGGAGATATTGTTGAATCTAAGTGGTCCTTGGTATTGGTCGATGGACGGCAAAGAACCTCCTTTGGCATGAGAATAAATGAATTATCCGATTATCTTGTCAATCATTTAAAGTGTGATGATGCTATTAATTTAGATGGAGGAAGTTCAGCTAATATGATCGCGCATGGCTTAAAAATGAATGTCAGTGGCTCATGGAGAGGTTATTGTTCAGGAATACCAAGACCTGTTTCCGATGCGATTGTTCTTAAAGAAAAAAGCTCAAAATGATCATTTGATCCTTTTGAGCCTTTGATAAATTTCCAGTACATCAATTGGAAATTTAGGATCCTGCACTGCTTCGATAGGCAGTTGTAGATTTTCTGCAATGATTTCTTGAATGCGGGAAAGATGTAAGTTTGTTCGCTCCAATTGGCTTTTTTTAGCCCATTTTGCAGCAGCAACAATAAGACTTGAAACTTGATCGGCAGTGAGTTTTTCAGTGTTGATTGTCACGTCAAAGTCACTGTGATCATCGATATCTAAGCCATAAAGTCTTAAATATCTTTTTCTATTTTGCTCGTCTCGCTTCAATGTTTTATAAAGAACTTGCTCATAACTCGATTCTTTCTCACTTTCGCGCCGATTGATACGAGTCGCTCTCGTTTCGAGAGGGGCATGTAACCAGATGCGCAGTTCTGCATCCATTAACCAAGCTGCTAAGCGGGTTCCAACGACAATATTTTCATTGGAAATTGCGTTTCGAATAAGAGTTAAATCTGTTAAATAATCATAGATAAGATTTGTACTTGCTTCTTTGTGAATTTCTTCAAAATTTAAAGATAAATCACGCGCTAAATCGCGGAATGTGTAGTTTACTATTTTGAGCTGAAGAGCTTTACCAACATTTGTTGTTGCTGTTGTGTTGCCGCATCCGCTATGTCCTGAAATTGCAATTCTCATGAGAGTCTCCATTTTTTACGCGTCGCTTTATCCATAAATGCATTTGTTGGTTGATTCAATGCTCATGTCAGTTTAGTTTAACAAATTGTCTATTGGATAGCTTTGAAAGGATTTTTCATTTATGACAACTGATTTTTCACGTGAATCCGTAAAACGTATAGCTGAACTGAGCAGATTGCATCTGTCAGAAGATGAAATAACACGTTATCAAAAAGAACTAGCTAAAATTCTTCAAGCCTTTGAAGCACTCTCACAGGTGCCGTTGCCTGAGGAGCTTTCCGGTGATGCCCGCTCAGCGCTTGGTCTAGCAAAAGGGCTTGCTGCCGATGAATCTCTTTCGAGAATGCGCCCCGATGAAGCTAAAAATACGATCGCTACGCCGGATTTTCTTGCGCAAGCTCCCGATAGGGAAGGTGTTTTTCTAAGAGTTCCGGCTATATTAGCATCATCAACTTAATAAGAATAAGAGAATTCATTATGAGTCATAAAAATAAATTTAGTTCTGAATTTGTCAATAATATAAATCAGCATTCAGCTTATTCTTTGGCAAAAGCATTCCGGACGGGAGAAAGAAAACCCAGTCAATATTTGGAAGAACTGTTTGAGCACATAGAAAAGCAAAACCCTGAATTGAATGCTTTGACAAATCTTCAAAAAGAATATGCATTTGCCCGAGCAAAGGAATTGGAAAGCAAAAAGCCTGAAGCCGACCAACTTCTTTATGGAGTTCCTGTTGTCATAAAAGAAAATATTCAAAAGATTGGTTTTTCAGTAGAATGTGCCTCAAAAATGCTGAAAGGTTATCGTGGTCAATTCGATGCCACAGCTATCGCCTCATTAGAAAAAGCAGGAGCCATACTTATAGCGAGTGCGAATATGGATGAATTTGCTATGGGTTCTGCAAATGAACACAGTGCGCATGGAGCAGTTAAGAATCCTCACGATCTCAACCGCGTGAGTGGGGGATCGAGCGGTGGCTCATCCGTTGCTTGTGCGGCAGGTTTTGCTCCTATTTCATTGGGTTCTGATACAGGTGGGAGTGTCCGAGAACCAGCAGCTTTTTGTGGCATATTTGGCTTCAAACCCACTTATGGGCGAGTTTCACGCTATGGTCTCGTTGCGTTTGGCTCAAGTCTCGATCAGATTTCGCCCTTTGCTAGAACGGTTGAAGATCTCGACCTCGTTCTCAAAGTGATAGGGCATGAAGATCCACTTGATGCCACGACACTTAGAGGCTGTTATGAATCTCAAATAGAAAAAGCAACTCTGAAAGGAAAAAAAGTAGGAGTTATCCGTAGTCTATTAAAATCTGGATTGGATGAAAATGTCTCCGAACAGTTTACAAATCTAGAAGAAAGTTTAAAAAAACAAGGTGTTGAATTCGTAGATATTGAAATTCCGTCTTTGTCTCACACTTTAAGTGTTTATTATGTCATTGCCTGTGCAGAAGCTTCGAGCAATTTATCGCGCTTTGATGGCATTCGCTTCGGTCACCGAGCTGAAAATACCGATGATTTAGCAGACCTGTACAGTAAGTCTCGTTCAGAGGGTTTTGGTGCCGAAGTGAAGCGTAGAATTATGCTAGGGACATTTACTTTAAGTGCTGGTTACTATGATGCCTTTTATGGGCGAGCTCTCGCTGTGCGTGATATGATGGCGAAGGAGTTTGCAGCAGTTTTTGAAGAATTAGATTTTATTTATATGCCTACAGCACCTACAAGTGCATTTAAATTTGGTGAAAATTCTCATGATCCACTCAAAGAGTATCTGTATGATGTTTTTACTATTCCCGCTAACTTAACAGGAATTCCCGCAATATCTTTGCCGGCAAAAGTGAAAGAAGGATGCTTACCTGTTGGGCTTCAGTTTATGGCTGCTAAGGGAAGGGATGCTGAATTGATTGCGTTTGCTGCAGCTCTCGAAAAAGCAAAACTGGTTGGAACAACAGCACTGGTCTGAACTCTTCTAAAGGTAACAAAATTTATGAGCGAAAATAATTTAACAAGTTATCCAAAAGTACTTGAGATAATGAAAAAATATGATGTTGTTATTGGTATTGAAGTACACTGTCAATTAGCAACCAAAAGTAAAATGTTTAGCTATGCCAAAAATGCATATGGCGATTCACCTAATTCTAATATTGATCCGACTTGTTTAGGATTACCAGGAGCTTTACCAACAATTAATGAAGAGTGTGTAAACTTAGCTATCCGTATGGGATTGGCGCTTAAAAGTGACATCCAACCCGTGAGTGTTTTTGCACGGAAAAATTATTTTTACCCTGACTTACCTAAGGGATATCAAATCACTCAATATGATAAACCCATTTGTTTTGGCGGTGAACTTCAACTTGCAAGTGGTAAAAAAGTGAGAATTGAGCGTGTGCAAATTGAAGAAGATGCAGGTAAAAATATTCACGTAGGTGCTACTTCACTCGTTGATTACAACCGCTCCGGAGTGGGGCTGATTGAAATTGTCAGTGCTCCAGATATGACTTCTCCAGAAGAAGCTAGTGATTATTTGCGAAAATTACATAGCTATGTTGTTAATTTAGATATTTCTGAGGGTGATTTAGAGCGAGGAAATTTTCGTGCGGATGCCAATGTTTCTATTAAGCCAAAGGGTTCAAATGTACTTGGCCAACGCTGTGAAATTAAAAATGTGAACTCATTTAAATATTTAGAAAAAGCTATTGCATATGAAGTGGAACGCCAATTCGAAGTGCTCGAATCAGGCGGTACAATTCATATGGAAACGAGAGGATATGATAGCGATAAAAACATAACAATTGGTCAACGTAGTAAAGAATCAGCAAAAGATTATCGATATTTTCCAGAGCCAGATTTGCCTCCGCTCGTTGTATCTAAAGAGAGAATTGAAAAAGTCAGAAGTCAAATGCCTGAGTTACCAGAAAGCAAAGCAGCACGTTTTATAGAAAAGTATGGACTTCCTGAATACGACGCCAAGGTCATCACATCTTCAAGAATTAATAGTGCTTATTTTGAATCATTAGTTAATTCATTGCTTGGTAAAGTTGATCCTAAAAATATCTCAAATTATTTTATGACAGATGTTATGAGAGCGAGTAAGGTTTTTGCAGAAGAAAAGGGAATTTCTCTGGATGAATTGCAACAGGTTCCTGTTTCTTTAGAAAATAGCAATGCTCTTTTAAGTTTACAAGCTTCAGGAACAATAAGCGGACGTATTGCTAAAGAAATTTTTGAGGAAATGATTTTAAGTGGAAAATCACCAGTTGAAATTGTTAAAGAAAAAAACTTAATTCAAATTTCAGATGAAACTTCGATAGCTAAAATTTGTGAACAAGTTATTTTAGAGAATCCTGAGCAACTTGCTCAGTATTTGTCTGGAAAAGAAAAACTTTTTGGCTTTTTTGTAGGTCAAACTATGAAAATTTCTGGTGGTAAATTAAACCCAAGTAAAGTTAATGAAATGTTAAAAAAATTACTTGAATCAAAAAAGTAATTTTAATTATAAATATAAGGTTCCACCGAATTTTTTTAAATTCGGTGGAGTTTCCAACCTATTCGCATTGTCTGTTTACATTAAAATGACTATAACTGATTCTTTGCATATTGTCAAATTCTTCATGGCTAACATACTAAAATTAATAAGCAAAGAGTATTAAAAAAGAAAAAAATAGGATAGGTCTTTTGGGATATTTAATATTCGAATTTGATTTATCAAAAATTTATCTAATTCCTACAGTAAAAATATCGATATATTGTTTTGCCAATTCAAAGCATTCTTCCTGTGGAATACCAAGTAAAGCTTGACGATTAAAGCCTATCATAAAGGCCAAAGAATAAATCATCATAACCAAAGCTTCGCAATCACATTTTGAAGAAATATCGCCCATCAATTGTCTATGTTTGAAAAATTCAATCTGAGGTTTTAAGAAATCCATATCTTTAAATCTTATTTTAAAATCGTCAAACTCTGGATCCGTGATAGCTCTTGAAAGAATAACTCTTAAAAGTTGCTCACTTTCTTTAAATTTTTCAATATATATTTTCATAATCAAATAAATTTGATCTTCAATTTTATTTGAATCACATAGACAATCTAATATATCTTTTTGACTGTTTACTCTGCCATTATTTATCACTGCAATGAGAAGATCTGATTTTGATTTAAAATAACGAAACAAAAGTCCATCAGAACATTTAGCTTCTTTAGCAATGTCACGAATGGTTGCTGCATCATAACCCTTTTCAGCAAAAACTTTTTTTGCACTACAGATAAAATCTTCAAAACGATCTTCTTTGTTTTTTCTTTGCCGTTTTACAATAGTTTGTGCTTTGGGTTCAGAGGATTCTGTTTGCATGATAATTTTTCTGCACTTTCTCTATTGAGTAAATAATCAATTACTCAAATGTAAGATAGTGCGTAACCTAAGATCGGGCGAGAGTCAAGCTTATTGGCATATAACAAGATGATATCTTATAATAAAAATCTATCTGAGTTTTTCAGGTTGTGTGTCGTAAACCCTTGGGAGCTCTTTCGACCAGCGGATAAGTTGAGCTTGTTCATTGCGCAAATAATCTGAAACTTTTTTCATGCTCGGATCTGTGCGCATTTTATCTATGATATCTTGTAAAGTTAATATTCTATCTGCTTGCACATCTAGATTCATAATATCATCCATAATGGAATTGAATGTGTCCTTTTCATCAGGAGTCAAGCCCGTGGTTATGGAATGGCGATGGTATTTTTGAATCATATCTTTATCAGTGTTAATTATAATGGTACCATCGTCTCTTTTATCTTCAACTACGCCTGGGTTCGTATAAATTCCAACTTTAGAAACATAATCTCCAACTTGAATAAATGCACCTTTTTGTGGTGGTGGAATATAAACCATATTTTTATCTCCTCATAAAAAACTTTCAAATGCCTAAGGTAATCGGATCAACTGCGAAGTTTTCAGGTGCAAATTTTTCTCTGACAATTCTGTATTGCAATTCATTCTCTAAATATTTTATAATACGAGGATTGCCATTGGCTTGTTTTAAACTTTCAATTTTAGCGTAAAGATCTCTTATCTCTTGTCGCTTATCTTCATTTTCTTGGTCAGATAATGTGGTCATATAAGCGTCTTTTAAAGCGGGCTCTAAGCCGTTACGTATGCCAAATTTTGCATTTTCTTGAACTTTTTCAAAATTAGGATCTAGGATTATTTTGCCTGTCTTTGGATCAGTTTTTTCGACTCGAGTCGGATCCCCTTTGCGTGTCCAAACAATATCATTGGGTACAATTGCGAGTGGCATGGAGTATTCCTATCTATTAATTGAATCTTTCAAGTACTATTGTTAGCTCCAATTAAATAATCATGTGAGGCATTTTTTTTCTTATGGACAGAGAATTGACATTAAAAAATGTTTAAGGAATGCGCGGTGTAAGAATACGTATGTTTTCTTGTTGGAAATTATATAATTCTTTTGTAAAGGAAAAAGATTTTTCATTGGATTTCTGAATACCATCTGCATCAAATATTTTTTTAAAATCTGAATTATTTTCTTGTACACAAATTTCTAATCCATTAATTAAAGATTTTGAAATATCTAAAGGTATTTTAGGGTTCTCAACAATAACTTTAAGTGGAATACTCTGTGAAATACCAAGTATTGTAAAATGTCCTATTTGAGAACCAATTTGAAAAGGAACAGAATTCGGAAATTTTTTTTCTAAAAACGTTTCTGATAATGCTCCTATTGTTGCTAAATTTTCTTCGATAGCTTGCAAAACAGAATCGTAATTACCAACAAAAATTGCGCTGCTAGGAAAAATATTACGTTGGAGAAAATACATTCGAGGTATTAAGAAACCGACGTCGCTTTCAGGATGGGTGTAAGCAACAGTTGAATTATTAAAAAAATTAAGAGTGTGTTCATTCTGAAAAGAATATACATTCAAAGGCAATGCTGTTTTTATTAAGTAATTTTTCCAAGTTGAGCTTTTCCCTAAAATAATTGAACGAGTAAAAGGAGATTCTTTTTTAAGTAATAACAATATACTTTGTAGTGGAGTTTTTTCAGAAGCTCCAATATAGGATAAAGAACTCATAAGAGCAAACTGTGCATTTCCTCTTGACATAGCAGTGATCAATGCTTTCTCATCTGTAGCATAATTAAAATGGACTCTATAGCCGGAATTTTTTTCAATACAATTCTCTAAATTTTCAACAGCAATTTCATCGGTATTTAATATATCTGGGCTTTCCAAATAGAACTCAATTGGCAAAGCTTTAGAACCCAATTCTGGTGAATTTAAACAGAGTTGAGTGCAGCTCGTTAAGATCAATAAACTCATAATAAGACATACATGAAATGTTACTTTTTTCTTCCATTCATAAAAAATCATTTAATATCCTTTTTCGATCCACATTTCATTGATAATTGTCATCAAATCACTTTCCTTCATTTTATAAAGTTCTCTTTCAAATTGCTGAATAATTTTATCTTTATCAGGAAAAGTTGATTTGTTTGGGAAGATGCAATAATAATCTCGCCAGTAGAGCACATTTCTGTATTTAAAAACAGACTCTTCCGCCCCAATTTTTTTTAATAGCATGGTTGTTCTTTCTCTATCAGCAATAAAGAGATCAATTTTTTTTTGTCTTAATTTAATAACGAGATCTTTGTAATCTCGTCCTTCATACAATAATCGGTTCAATTGTAATTTTTCATATGGATAATTATCCCAGAACTCACTTGGATAGGTAAAGCCAACAACAATACCTACTGTTAAGTTTTGCCCCACTGCTTCTTCATAACTTAAAGTTTCTTTATTGCCAATTTCACTTGTGAGTCTGTGGAAAACATAATTTCTTGTGCGCAAGGGAATTCTTGGAAAATAAGCATATTTTTTATATTTCTCTGTTTTTTGAATGCCCAAAGCAATATCTGCTTTGCCCTCTTTGATCATGGGTTCCAATTCTTTCCATTTCACGATTTGGACTTCGTATGGTATTTTTAACTTCTGCAATATTTTAGTTACAATATCAACATCCGAACCAACAACTTTAGGTGGAGCATTTGGGTCAACAATTTCAACTGGCTTTTTAGGATCTTCTTTTTTGGGGGGTGCTTTGGGATCAACAGGTTTTATCACCTCAAAAAAAGAATGCATATCAACTTCTTCTGCAATGATCTTAATTTTTTTGTCTTCTGCGCAAGAATTCTTTTGAAAAATTAGAAAAAGAATTATAATAACGATTGACGATTTCTTTAAATTTAGAAATTTTCTAGCCAGCATTGGCGTATCCTTTGAGGGAAGTTATACTGCAAATGTTGAATAATTTTTTTATAGATATGAGTGAGAAAGAGTAAAATTCCTTTATGAAAATTTGGATTGATGCAGACGCTTGTCCTGCCGTTATCAAAGAAATTGTCTTTAAAGCTTCTGAAAGATTGAGTGTGGAAGTTTGTTTAGTTGCAAACCAAGAATTGAAGATCCCGAAATCAGCTTTGATTTCAATGGTTAAGGTTGCAAAGGGTTTTGATGTTGCAGATGCATATATCGTCACAAACTTGAATGCGAATGATATGGTTATCACTGCTGACGTGCCTCTTGCTGCTTTGGTGGTCGAAAAAGGAGCTCTTGCTATCAATCCACGCGGCGAACTTTATAATGAAGGTAACATTTCAGAAAGGCTTTCTGTGAGGAATTTTATGCAGTCTATGAGGGAGAGCGGGCTCATTCAAGGTGGAGGTCCTGCTCAGTTTAATCCAGCTGATAAGCAAAGATTTGCGTCTACATTCGATAAGCATCTGCATATCTTACTTAAAAAAGATAAGAAATAATCATTCTTTATTCTGTAAAATGGCACGGACTATACTCCGTGTTTCTATACCTGTATTTTTCAATAATTTATAAGAAATTTTTAAAAGCTCTTCTCTTTGATGAGAATCTAAATTTTTAATAAGAGATATTGTATCTATATTAAAGTCAAAAATATAATTTGGATCGGATACATATTTATAGGGTAAATTTTTAGCTAAAGAAGAAGAAATATCTTTATTATACTTTTCAAAGACTACGCTGCCATAGGTTGGAAATGTTTCTTTGAAAGCATTTGCTGTTATATACTCTCTTAGGTAATAATCGATATTTGTCGAATCAACTGCTTTGTATTCATTTTGAAAAAGTGCGGAATGAAGAGGATCATTTTTAATATTATATTTTCTGACATAACTTAAATAATTGTAAATTATTTGCTCATAAATTAAATGGCGATTTGAAATGATATTAATTGCGTCATTTTTACGCCTGTGAGAACGATTAAATAATCCTTCCAAGGCATCTAGAATATTAAAGGCTATTAGATCTGATGATGAAAAACCAGGCAATGGTGTGACATGAAAGGGTTGAGATAAATCTTGTGCATAATGTAAACTCCAACCTAAAAAGCGGTATCCCCAGTAAGGATGTCCTTTATTAAATGCAAATTTTGCGAGTTCTTTAAAAAGATAAAACCGATGTTCAGCGTATGTTTTTGTCAGAAAAGGTGCTGCTTTATAAATAAATGCTGAGTTATGATAAAACCCCATATGAAAAGGAGCTTGGCTGCTAAAGACAAGATTGGGGTTGCCAAATGGTTGAATGCCAAAATGATATTTGAAATTGTCAGCATCTGGGCTATCGTCAAATAAGCCCACATCGAAACCATAATCAGGCTCATCCGATGCACTCGCAACAATACTTAAGGGTGATAGCAATTCTGAATTTTCAATTTTAATAAATGAGTATGCAATTGAATTTTGTGAAATCTCTGGCAGAAGAATTTCATTTTGCGGTATGCGAATGTGTTTATCTCTTAACTCATCTCCTGGTAGTAATTGCAGAAAAAAGGGAAATTTCATCTTTGGATTGATACGTATTGCTCTTAAAAATTTAAGTTCAATATCGGGATCATTTGCAAAAGATTTAAATTTAAGATCCTCAGGTGTACTTGGATAATGAGAGTATTTATACTGATTATTTCTATTTTTCGACCACTCTTCGATTTGCTTCAAGATATGAGGCAGTTCATTTTGTGTTTCCGATAAAAATGAACGTAAACTTTCAGGATAAATAATATTTTTTTTCTCAATTTCAGCTGCATTGCTAAGAGCAAGTTCTGTGATTAATGTGTGATTTGACCAAGTAAAAGCTTTTTTGTAATGCAAAACATTTATTGAAAGTATTAATAATAATATTTTATAACTATTTTTCATTTATGAGTGACCTTTTTAATAGCTTTATTTATTTTCTCCATAGTTTTTTCACCTACGATTTTTGCACACATAAAATATCTAGATTGTGCTTCTTTCATATCATTTAGTTTTTTTAATTTCAGCTTATCTTTAAGCTCCTTATTTTGATTTAAATGATATTGAATCTCGTTTATTGAAAAATAAGTATAATCAGCTCCATTATTAGCTACAGTTTGTAGCATTTCTTTTGGCTCTTGGGAGGTGACTTTTATTTTCTTGGGATCAATTTTATCGATTTCAGTTGAAATATAATTTTTGTATTGTGCAAGTAATTTATTTGTATAATTACCCCATGAATAGCCGATTTTTGCTAAGGGCATAAGAGAGTCATCTTTCATTATTTCTTCTAAAGTTTTGTATTTATCAAATCTTTTGTCCTCTTTGCGTATAGCAAGTGCTATTATTTCATCAGTGTAATAGGGTTTAGAAAAATATGAAAACTGTTCTCTTTCAGTAGTGATATATGCGTATGTGATACAAACTGGTTCGTTGTTATTTTTTATTGCAAGAATGGAACGTGATATAGGTTCAATTTGAAATTCATAAGGGATATTTGCTTCCTTCATGATTTTTTTGATCAACAAATAAAGCTCACCTCCTTTCAACTGTTTAGTGACATTGTCTGTCACAAAGTAGGGGGGTCTATCTTGATAGTGAAGGGTAATTAAATTTTCAGCTGCCATAGATTTGTATGATGAAAATATTGCAAGTGCGAGTAAGATTGCGCGCTGAATCATATTTAAGCCTCCAAAAACATTGATAAATTTTATATATAAACATCAAGTAAAGTCAACTATTTAAAGCATTGATTTCAAAAGGATATTTATATCTTAACATAAGAACTTCCTAAAATACTCTTCACAAACCGTTTTTGCTTTATTTTTAATTTTATAAAGTCGATTGTATGTCTGGTTGAGAAGTAGCTTAAAATCGAAAGATAGTTTATGTTAAAAAATAAAACGACTCTTATCCTTATTCTTGTCACTGTTTTAGCAAGTCTTGGGACTATTCTTCTTTTATTTATTAATTATTTCAAAGAGATAAATAATTTAAAATCTGTTTACAAAATAGAAAAGCAAGAACAAGTAAATGAAGTTAAGCGAAATATAGAAATGCGTTTTAATTACTTTTATCAGGCATTACGAACTATCAGTTTCATTCCAAATGTAAAAAATTTAATGGAAGGCCAAGTTCAGAAGCTATCCAATGATACACTGAGTGTTATACATGAGATATACAATAATGCTTATTATAATGTCCAAATGTCAGAAATTTACATAACTCCAAAAAAACTAGATCCCGATCAAATCGATGCAAAAACGAAAAAACCTCAGTCTCCCCTTTTTACCCTCGATAATAATATTACAGGAATAACAAGTGTAAATGCGGGCAAAAAGGATAAGATTGAAGAAATTGAAATTTTTGAATACCGTGTGATGAAAGAGCAATTAAAATTTTTAAATGAAAAATATCCTGTATTAAAGAGTTCTAAAGAAGTTAATGTACCTGCTATATTAAGTAAGGATATTGTGACGTGTGATAATTCTGAGTTTTCATTAGCAGACCTTAAAGCAAAAAATGACTATAATAGGCTTGGTATTGTATATACAGTGCCATCTTATAATAAAAATAATAAGTTTATTGGAGCAGTTTCTGGTGTTCTTCGAAAAAAAATAATAGCGGATTCTCTTCCTGAAAAGTATTTTAAACTGGTAAATTTGAATTATGGCTTTGCAGCAGATAATAAAGCGATTAATCAATTGTTAGAATCTGAGCAATATTTTAAAAATAACCTCGTGAATCCTAACATAATCTTAAATGGAAGTGTAGATCTAAAGATCAGAGATGATTCTGTCTGGAAATTATGGTATGCATTTCCTAATGAAGAATTTTGGAGTCGAAATGATGTATCTTCAGCAAAAAAATTGCTTATTTTTGGAAATATTTTAATAATACTTTTTGCAACTGGAATTATTTTTAAGCTTATAGGTTCTTTAAAATATCAGAAAGAACTCGAACAAGAAATTCAAGAAAGAACGTATTCTCTAAAGACTAAAAATCAAGATATGCAGCTTATACTGGATAAAGCATCCGAGGGTTATTTAATAATTGATACAAATGGAAATATTACATTAGAGCATTCAATTATTTTGGATAAATGGTTCGGGAGTTTTGCGGAAGGAACTAAAATTTGGGATTATTTAAGTCAAGGAAATAAAATATGGCGAGAATCTTTTATAAATGCTTTTGAACAAATCATAAATGAAAGTATTCCAATTGAACTTGCACTTGATCAAATTCCTAAATTTATTTCGGTTAATAATTTTCATTACGAGTTGTCTATATCTCCAATATACAATGACAATAACGATTTGATAAAATTCTTTTGTGTAATTTTAAATAATACAGTTAATCGTGAAATGGACCGAATTGAAGTCATTAATAATGAAAAAATGAGAATTTTTAAAAATTTAATAAATAATAAAGAAGATTTTATAGAGATAATAAATGAAGCAAATAATCTCGTATCTCTCATAACTGAAGAAACAAGCCCAGAAGAGTTAAAACGAATATTTCAATTATTAAAAGAAAACTGTATGACTTTAGGCATATTTACTTTCGCAGAGTTATGTCAGAATTGGTTAGATGATATAAATACTTTTAATTCAGAAAATAAAGGAGAAAATTGTAAAAAATTCTGTGAATTATGGTCGAGAAAAATGCAAGATGTTAAATTATTAATTGGTGAGCAAAATTCTCAATTGGTGAAAATTGACAAGAATGAGTTATATCATGCTTTAAAAAGTGTGAGAATGGGTGCGACACAAAATGAAATTGAAAATTTACTTCTTTCACTTTCGCTCGAACCGATATCCATTCGTTTAAATAGACTTTCAAAACTGTGCAAGCAAATAGCTGAAAAATATAATAAAAATATTAATATACAAGTTTACGCAAACGAATTTAGAGTTGATTCAAATTATTTAGCAGATTTTTGGCGGACATTAATAATTGTTCTGCATTATGTAATCCATTTTAATATAGAGCACCCAGATGAAAGGGTTCAATTAAAAAAATCTGAGAATGGATTGATTTCAATCGAAGCTGCAATGCAAAATAATGAATTTATTTTAAAGATAAAAGACGATGGAAAAGGTATAGATTTATTAGAAAAGCAATATAATGCTTTTTCCTTGGTTGAGCAAGTTTGTATAAATAAAGGTGGTAAATTTGAAATTGAAAATATACCGAACCAAGGAACACTTTATATCTTTAAAATTCAGATAAAAGATACAGTAAATATAGGATAAATTTGTAATTATTTAATTACAAATTCCTTTACTATTAATTCTAACTTGTTCTTCAATATTATGTATTACATTAGATACTTTAGAGTTTATAATTACAATTGGATCTTTGATGTCTTTAAATTGAGTGACTTCAAAACCATCATTACCAACATATTTATATTCAAACTTTAAATTTAACCATGTGCCAGAAACCATATTGGGATGGCGTAAACTTTCATTTGCAGCTAATATGACATTATTATTTAAAATATTTAAAGCTTCTTGAGCATTTATACCAGAAAGTTTTTGCAACGTGAATTGCTGTTGATTTTTGTCTATGTTTTTATAATTACATGAATAAATATATGCAAATACATTGTGGTTGACGTCTTGATATACGACTGTTTCCATTTGGCCGCCACCAGTTCTTTCTATCGAAAACTTATTAACAGTCACATTGTTAGCAAAACATGCACTAGTTGATAACATAAGACCAATTATAATCTTTTTCATAAAGACTCCTTTAAAAAAATATAAAAAATAGACGAGGGACAAGTTTTAACTTGCTAAGCATTTAACATCCAAAAATTTACAAGTCAACATATAGGATAAATTGAGGAAAAAATGACGCTTCATTTTTTAATAATAAGTCTCTTATTGAAATTTAATTTATAAATAATAAATTATTAGAAAAATATATTTAGATTTTATTGGTGTAATTCTATGTTTTATTAGAGAGGTTTTCTAAGATTTTCAATCGGTTTATTTATATTCTTTCGTATTTTTCTTCGAAATTCATGTGTTCAGAGAGAGATTTTCTAACTGGACAGGTTTTTCCTGCTCCAACCAATCTTTTAAAATCTTCATCAGAGCAATTCGTTTTTATTAAAAAAGTCACAATAAGATTTGAAATTCGTCTTGGAGAAGCTGACATTTCTTTTTCAATATGAAATTCGATAGAAGATAAATTAATATTATTTTTATGTGCATACATACTGATGACAGTTGTTGCACATGCACCGAGGGAAGCTGCACAGAGGTCGGTTGGAGAAAATAAGCTCCCATCTCCCCCATTGTCCACGGGTGCTGTGGTTTTTATGATGGCTCCAGAAGGTCCATGTGTGATTTCTGTTGAATTTACACCAATCAATTTACCGGTTATTTTGACGCCCATTGCAATTCCTTTTTTAAAATCAGAGAAAACGACTTGCAGCAAATGAAGGGAAAGAATAACACTGAATGGCTGTTTGTTCTAGTGGAGGATAGATTATGTACGATATCATGCTGTTTATTCATTCTTGGTTAAGATGGGCTATTATTATTTCCTTAATTATAGTTCTAACAAGATCAACTCATGGTTGGTTTTCTAGAACTGCGTTCCAAAAAAGTGATAAGATTTGGGGAGGAGTGCTGATTGGCACTATCCATTTGCAGATTTTGATAGGTCTCTTTTTATATTTTGATTTAAGTCCAATCGTTCGGACAGCTCTTGCTAATATGGGATTTGCAATGAAGAGTCCTGTCCTAAGATTTTGGGCTGTAGAACATTTTATCAGCATCCTTATATTTGCTTTTATTATTCAATTTGGCAGAATTATTTCAAAGCGTGCTGCGAACGATTTTCTAAAGCATAAGAGAATGGCTATTGCTGCTTGGATTGGTTTGCTCATACTCGTCGCAACTCTACCATGGCCATTTCGTAAAGAAGTGGGTCGCTCGCTTTTTGCCGATTTCCCTTCTCGCTCTCAACTGATAGCCAATCCTGAATAAGTTTTATTATCAAGTACCAAAGGTTTTAGCATGCAAGACACTCAAAATTTTTTAGATAACCGGAAAATTAGAATTGCGAAAGTTGGGATAAAAGATGTTAAACATCCTATTTATTACCAAGATATAAATAATAAAAGTCAATATCCAAGTGTAGCTAATTTTTCCTTTTACGTTGAGTTGCCTGCGGATAAAAAAGGAACTCATATGAGTCGCTTTCCTACACTTCTTTATGAATTTGCTCCTTTTTTCTCTCTGCAAAAGTTTGAAGAAATGTCTGTTAAAATGCTTGACATACTTGAATGCAATAAATCTTATCTCAATGCAGATTTTATTTATTTTTATGAGAAAGAAGCTCCCGTTTCTAAAATAAAAGGCATGACCGATATCGCGGTGAGTATACAAATCTCTGCAAGTCGAAATGAGACGACTCTCTCCAAAATAAGTTTACAGATTCCTATTAAAAGCCTCTGTCCATGCAGTAAAGCCATTTCTGATTTTGGCGCACACAGTCAGCGCAGTCATATGACAATCTCTCTCTGGAATCCACAGATTTCTATACTCGAATGCATAGAAATTGCAGATAGCTCCGCTTCAAGTGCTATTTATCCCGTCCTCAAGCGCGCAGATGAAAAATATGTCACAGAAAAAGCTTATAATAATCCTAGATTTGTTGAAGATCTGGTGCGTGAAGCAGCAGTGCTGTTAAAAAAGAAATCAGACAATTTGCGCTTTGAAGTCAGTGCCGAAAATTTTGAATCTATCCATAATCACAATGCCTATGCGATTGTGAAGAGTGAAGATATTTTTTAAATTTTTATTTTGGGGAGTATTCGGAAGTTTCGCTTTTATTAGCTGCCAATGAAATTTTCTCGTAAAAAAGGAAATAAGGTACTTCATATTGTTGCCCTGTTGTTCCAGAGGACACAATTTTGTTTAATATTGTCTCTCCATCTTGAATACTTGTGTCATCACAATAAAAAGATTTATTTTCTTTGATTAAGAGAGTTGTGTAGTGCCCACTATGAGTATTAATGCCCCTATGCATGATAACTGCTGATAATTTATATTGGATGGAGTTTCTATTTATCTCAAGAGCTATGGGCATAGGATCTTGAATCTTAATATTGTCACCTTGTCGATACAATTGAATAATATATAGGTTGTCATCGTTTATAAATGAGCCTTCGGGGTTATCATATTTGCTTTCTGGAATTAAATTATTTAAATCATTGTATTAAAAATGGAAATTATTTCTTTAGCATTAGTGTGTTCAGATAATTCTGTTAAAACTTCTCCAGGGCAGTTTTGATTTCCCCAGTCTGCTGGGGAAAAAATAGATTGGACAAGTTGCCTTTTATATTCAGAAATTTCATCACTGTATTTCCCTGTTTTTAGAATATTTTTATATTCTAAAAGAATATTTTTCATGACAATTTCATTGGGATTTAAATTGTCACGTTCAAGAAAATTTGCATTTTGCGAAAGATTGCTAAGGTCTTGAATGACTGAATTTAATTAACAGTAACTTCCTGTTTCGTTCCTTAAACCAATCACTTCTTCTGTTTTGTTACGTAAGCCACTCACTTCTTCAGTTGTATTTTGATGCTTTTTATTCACTTTTTTTTCTTGCGTGCAAGAGAATAAATTTATTGTGAGTATAAATATAAAAAGATATTTCATTCTGTGTCCAATTTTTAAAAATGACTTACTATTTAACAAGAGTATTCAGGTTAAATAGAAAATCTCAATAGCAATCTATAAGATAAAAGTAAATGAAAAAGCATTTATAAAAAAGGACTTGTTGCACGTTTATATAATTTTAATGTTAGGAAATCGATTAGACTGGGAATGAGGCTTTTTAATGGCAACGTATTTGCTTTTGTATAACCTATCCATTTGGCAAAGGATATATAAGCTTCTTCAGAGTAATATTTATTTATTTCTTGGAATGCTGCTTGCAGTGTGCGCTTAATATCTTCAGGACCTATGTGTTTGAGATAACGGATGGTTTTTTGGAATTCACCCGCTGAATTTTGATAAAACCCATTAAAATCATAGTCTTGAAAGTGATTGGTGGGTCTGCCAATAGCATTGAGTCCTGACCAAGGTGTTTTCCTAAGGTTCATTTGATCTTGAATTTGAGCAAAGCTCCAGCCGTGATCGATTTTAACAAAGCTATAGCGACCTTTGACTTTTGCTCCTCCAATATTGGCTGTATGTGTATCGTAATCGCCCAGCCAAAGGGCTGCAGCTAAGATCCGTCCTAAATTTGTGTTTTGGAAAATTTGGACAAAATCTTTTCCTTTACTGGAGTGGAGGCTTCTAAAAAAATAGGGCCTTTCCTCGTAGCCCATGATTTTATGCGCTTCAATAAATTCATCAAAAAATATTGTTCCAATATAAATATTTATATGAAGATCATTTTTTCTTACATTTTTAGTATATGTCATTTGATCATATTTTGAGAAAAATACATAAGAAGCATAACCAGGAATAATAAGATTATACAATGCAGTTGCTAAATATTCGCTGATTGTTTCACCATCATTTCGTCCTTGTTTAAAAAGAACAGTAATTTTCTTGTTATTTTTATAGCCTTCATAAACTCCACCGTGTTGGCAACGAGAAACTTGGCCCCCCAGTTTTCTCCCTTTTTTGCTAAAGTTTGTGATATATTTTAGCGAAGTCTGTGGTGAAGTATTACATGAAAAATTTGTCATAAATACCTCTGAAATAAAATTACAGAATCATATTATAAAGATTGAGAATCAACAAAGCCAGTTAGGCTCAATTAATATATTACAAAGTATTTTATGTTTTTCAATGATTGCTTTAAAAATAAAATTAAATTAAAAGTATTAAATATTTAAAAAAAAGATCTCGAAAATTTTTCGAGATCTCAAAGAAAAAATATGAAAACTTACATCGTAAGAACTTCTTTTTCTTTTGCTACGCAAAGTTCATCCACTTTTTTTGCATAAGTATCGGTCAATTTTTGAACTTCATCGCTTGCACGCTTGACTTCATCTTCAGACCAACCATGTTCTTTTTGGGATGCTTTTGCTTTTGTGTTTCCATCTTGGCGGTGGTGACGGACAGCTACTTTTGCTTCTTCACCAATTTTTTTAACTTGTTTAGCAATTTCTTTACGGCGTTCTTCAGAAAGTGCTGGAATAGGAATGCGAATCACTTTTCCATCATTATTTGGAGTGAGACCAAGTCCAGAAGTTAAAATTGCTTTCTCAACGGCAGGGAGCATACTTTTGTCAAAAGGATTGACTGTGATTAAGCGAGCTTCTGGAGTCGCTAAAGTCGCAACTTTACTTAATGGCATTTGGGTACCATAGGAATCAACTCTCACATCATCCAATAATGCCGCTGATGCTCTGCCTGTTCTGATTTTTTGTAGATCGGATTTTAGAGAATTAATTGTTTTTTCCATTCCCTCTTTAACTTTTTCTACAAGTTGTTTTTTATCCATGAGCTATCCTTTTCTAAAAATACTAAATGCAGTGATTAAACTGCAGCGGATTAATTTGTAAAGGTTTACCAACCAATACTACTTCTTTTGAAGTTTTTTCTTATTTTTTCGATACCACTCCAAACCAACTCGCCCGTTGAGATATTGGTGAGTTTCATTTCAATTTGATATTGAACGGAACTCTTACCCCCCTGTTGCGAAACGATACTTGAAATAGCACCTGAAAGGAAGAAGTCAGCGCCGTGTTGGTTACCAGGCCCTTTTACGCCACCTTTTCTAACCACACCAGACTGCTGGTATTTATATTCGTCTAATATTTTTTTACGAAGATCACCATCTAAAAAACGAACTTTTCCGTCATTGAGGATTTGGCTGCGTAGATCTTCGAAGAGTGCTTTGGTATCAATCACTTCACTCGTTCTATTTTCCATATCATCCACAAGAACAAAAGGTCTATCTGTGGATTTCTTCTTCATATCTTCACGCCAATTGAGAATCCAAGGAGCTGCTGTCATATCTTTAACCATTTTTTTAACTGTTACAGTCGCGTCCGTTGGATTCCATTTATCATCTAATATCTGTGCTTGATCGGGATCTCCGTAATCTCCTTGAAAAGATGTACAGCCTACGAGAGGGAGAGTGCCTGCAATAATGAGAGTTGAAACAGAAAATAATTTTCTTAGATTTAACATCAAATATTCCTTTCTTAGATTCATTAAAAAATAACCAGACATATGGATAAGTATTTCTTAAAGCTTACATTTGCAAGTATATGCGTTTTATTTGCAAGCTTGCAAGAGCAGGCTATCACGCTTAATGTTCTTTTTCGAGGTTATGGAGTTATGTAGTACAAAGGATTGAATTATGAAGAAAAAATCTTCACTCCAGGTTTTAGAGCATGTGATGTTTGATTTTCTTATTATTGGCTCTGGGATTGCTGGTGCTTCTCTTGCGCTCAAATTAAGTGCGCAGGGGAAAGTTGCTTTGCTGTGTAAGGAGTCTTTTTTTGAATGCAACACACGATGGGCTCAGGGAGGCATTGCCTCTGTGTTAAGTGAAGAGGATAATTATTCTTTGCATATTCAAGACACACTCAATGCAGGTGTAGGTTTGTGCCATGAAAATGTAGTGCAAAAAGTTATTTCTTCAGGACCGCGCTCGATTCAACAATTGATTGCCCTTGGGGTGCAATTTACACAAAATTCTCAAAATAATCGCTTTGATTCAGAATTTCACCTGACAAAAGAGGGGGGCCACAGTGCCCGTAGGATAATCCATTCTGCAGATATGACGGGCATTGCTCTGCAAAATACATTAGCGCAGAAAGTGAATGAAAATAAAAATATCACTTTATTAGAATTTCATACAGCAATTGATCTCATTGTGACTGATAAAGTCGCACCCGATTTTTCGCGCAATCGTGCTTTGGGGGCGTATGTTTTAAATGACAGAAATAAAAACATTTTTGCTATTCTTGCCAAAGCAACCGTCTTAGCGACAGGTGGGCATGGAAAACTTTATTTATATACAACAAATCCAGATGTTGCGACTGGAGATGGGGTAGCCATGGCTTGGCGTGCTGGGGCAAGAGTTGCGAATTTAGAATTTATGCAATTTCACCCAACATGTTTGTATGATCCCAAATCGAAGAATTTTCTTATTTCGGAAGCATTGCGAGGAGAGGGTGCGCTTTTAAAAACGATCTCTGGTGAAAGATTCATGGAAGATATTCATCCTTTGAAGGAATTAGCGCCACGGGACATTGTCGCCAGAGCAATTGATGAGCAAATAAAAAAATCGGGAGCACCTTTTGTTCATCTTGATATATCTCATAAAGATCCACATTTTGTAAAAGAGCATTTTCCAGGAATTTATACAAAATGTTTAGAAATAGGCCTAGATATTACGAAAGATCCTATCCCTGTTGTTCCCGCTGCACATTATAGCTGTGGTGGAATAGTAACGGATATGCGAGGGAGAACTGGAATTAAATCTCTCTGGGCTTTAGGTGAAGTTGCATGTTCTGGTCTGCATGGAGCAAACCGTTTGGCATCGAATTCTTTGCTTGAAGGCGTTGTCTTTGCGGATTTTGTTTTCGAAGATATCGTGAGTTTAATAGCGGATTTAAATCTATATAAAAATCCTGAAGTACCAAAGTGGGAGCTTGGAACAGCCGCAGAGCCAGATGAAATGGTTGTTATCAGTCAGCTTTGGGATGAAATTCGAAGGACTATGTGGAATTATGTTGGTATTGTTCGCACAGAAAAAAGATTGGCCCGTGCAGCTGCACGGATTGATCAAATCTGCCAAGAAATTGAAACGTATTACTGGAATATTATTCCAAGCCGCTCGCTCATAGAAGTTAGAAACCTAGCGACAGTTGCGCAACTTACTGTTAAATGTGCAAGAATGAGGAAGGAGAGCCGAGGAATTCATTATTCTTTGGACTGTCCATTTGCTGATGATAAAAAATACAAAAAAGACACAGTTGTTTTAAGTTAGATTAATATATACTAAAGTGGAGTATAAATGACACAGATTTCTTTAATTATCCCAACTTACAATGAAAGTAAAAATATTCCAATTTTACTTGATAAACTCGATCTTTGTTTATCTGGAATAAACAAAGAAGTAATAGTTGTGGATGATAATTCTCCAGATAAAACTTGGGAAATTGCCAGAAATCTTTCGTCTCAATATCCTTGGTTGAAAGTTATTCGGAGAATGACTGATCGCGGTTTGAGTTCTGCAGTCCTCACTGGATTTGAACAAGCTGAGGGCAAAATACTTGCTGTGATGGATTCTGATCTTCAGCACGACGAAGAAGCGTTGGTTTTATTTCTTTCTGCCTTTGAAAAGGGTGCAAATATTGTTGTCGGTTCTCGGAAAGTCAATGGTGGGAGTGTCGAAAACTGGAGTCCTATTCGCAAATTTGTTTCATGGGTGGCGACTGTTATGGCTCGCATAGCGTTGCCTTGTAAAGTAACAGATCCAATGAGCGGATTTTTTGCATTAGACCGGACAATTTATTTAAACAATAAAAATAAAATAAATCCCCGTGGATTTAAAATTTTATTAGAATTTTTAGCGCGGGCTGAAAATGCTCAAGTGCAAGAAGTTGGCTATACTTTTAAAGGACGTATTCATGGAGAAAGTAAGTTATCGAGTCGCGTAATTTATGATTATATTTTTGCACTATATGAATTGAGTCTTGGCCAATATATTCCAACCCGTTTTATTAAATATGGAATTATTGGTTTATCAGGCTTAATTATAGCAACATTTGTGATTTTCTTTTGTCAGAAATTCACTGCACTTTCCGATGCAACTGCCGTTACTATTTCAATTGAGTTGAGTATCTTAACAAATTTCTTTTTAAATAATTTTTGGACATTTAAAGAAAATAAGCTGACTGGTTTTTGGAAAACTTGCAGAGGACTTATAACATTTCATGCAATATGTTTGGGTGGTGCGTTTATAAATCAAGCCATAGCAATAAAAATGTTAGGGTATGGTGTCGATGTTTATTTATCTAATGCTCTTGGTTACTTAGTCGCAGCTATTTGGAATTATATGATTAATGTAAATATCACATGGAAAGTGAAGAGCTAGTTATATTTCTGCGGGATTTTATTCTTGCATGGCAAGTTAAAAATTGAATTGTTCTAATAAAAGATTGGCAAAAAAGGGTTTGCGCTTCCCCTCTGTTGTAAACTTTTTTGCTTTCTTTTTTCTTGCTAATGTTACCTAAAATATTGTGAACACTTCCTCTTGAAACATTTAATATACGTGCAATTTCAGAATGGTTTTTTCCTTCTTGTTGTAATGCACGCATTTGGTCAGCACATTTGAGTGCTTTGCCCAATCTTTTTGTTTTGGGTTCATTTGATTTAGCTATTATTGATAAATGCTGTTTATGTTGATTATTTTTTTCTTTTTCAAATATAGCGAAAGCATTTAAAATTTCGCTAAAAGTTTTATGTGTAGGATTTGAGGAATCGAGTGATTCTGATAAAGAAACAAAACTAACACCATATTGGGTTAATTCATTTAAGCTTAAAATAAGGTCACAAGTTGTTTCTGCCCAGCAATTTAAACTCCAAACTAGCACGACATCAATTTCTTTTTCTTTGGCAAGTTGCATTAACTTGTTGCGCTCGCTGACCTTCTTTTTTTTAACTGCAGTGTGATCTACAAACTCGTTTATAAATTTCCACCCACGATTTTGGATGTAATTATGTAAACTGCTTATTTGCTTTTGAGGCATCTTGTATTCTACGGTATCATTTTTGCTGTAAATAGCTACTTTCATTTAGAGGCCCTCCCTTAGCAGAACGCAATATAATAAGGGAAAGTCGATATGGCAATTTCTATTAAAATACTTAATTCAAACAAAAATAAAAAGATATCATTGCAGAAGGTTGTGTTTTTGTGGATGATACTGTGCGTTTTGATTTTGCAACATCAAACTTAGGAAATTACTATGGCTAACTATATTTTCAATATGGTCAAACTCCGCAAAAACATTGGCGGAAAAGATATTCTTAAAGACATCTATTTATCCTTTTTCCACGGGGCAAAAATTGGTGTGATCGGCTCAAACGGTGCTGGTAAATCAACACTTTTGCGTATCATGGCTGGGGTGGACAAAGATTTTGCTGGGGAAGCTTTTCCACAAAAAGGTACAAAAATTGGGTATCTACCACAGGAGCCACAACTTGATCCCACAAAAAACGTTGTGGAAAATGTGGAAGAAGCTGTAAAAGAAATAAAAGATCTCATCCGCAAATTCGACGCGCTCAACGAACGTTTGGGAGAGCCGCTGAGTGATGATGAAATGAATAAAATCTTAGAGCAAACTGCTCTGTTACAAGATGAAATCGATGCCAAAAATGGTTGGGATATCGATCGCACCCTTGAAATTGCAATGGATGCCTTGCGTTGTCCGCCCCCAGACGCCGATGTGAAGACCCTTTCAGGTGGTGAACGTAGACGTGTTGCTCTATGCAAACTACTCCTCGAAAAACCAGATCTTTTGCTTCTTGATGAGCCAACGAACCATTTGGATGCAGAAAGTGTACAGTGGCTTGAACGTTACTTAAAAGAATTTACTGGAACTTTAGTGACGATTACGCACGATCGTTATTTCTTGGACAATGTGACGGAATGGGTGCTTGAACTTGATAAAGGCGAAGGCATACCGTGGCAAGGAAATTATTCTTCTTGGTTAGGACAGAAAACCACACGTTTATCTGAAGAAGAAAAGCAAGAGTCCGCTCGACAAAAAACTTTAAAGCGCGAACTTGAGTGGATGAATATGTCTCCGAAAGCACGCCAAGCAAAAAGCAAATGGCGTATTTCAGCATATAATGAGCTTCTTAAAGAACAAAATGATCGCAGTGAAGGTATTCGCGAAATTGTTTTCCCACCCGCTCCACGTTTAGGAGATAATGTTGTGGAAGCAATCGACATTACTAAAGCCTTTGGTGACAAAGTCTTATTTGAAAATTTAAATTTCAAACTTCCACCTGGTGGTATCGTCGGAGTGATTGGGCCAAACGGTGCAGGGAAATCGACTCTCTTTAAAATGATTGCAGGTATTGAAAAACCTGAACAAGGTGAAATTAAAATCGGTGAAACTGTAAAAATCAGTTACGTTGATCAACATCGTGAATATCTTGACAGTGATAAAACCGTTTTCCAAGAATTGAGTGGTGGGAAAGATCTTATTCAAGTAGGCAGTCGAGAAATTCCTGCGCGTTCTTATATTTCTTCCTTTGGTTTTAGGGGAGCAGATCAGCAAAAGTCAGTTGGGAAGCTTTCAGGTGGTGAGAGGAATCGATTGAATCTTGCAAAAATGGTAATGAATGGCGGGAATCTTTTGCTGCTTGACGAACCTACAAACGATTTGGATGTAGATACTCTACGTGCCCTTGAAGATTCACTTGTTTCTTTTCCTGGTTGTGCTGTGGTTATTTCCCACGATCGTTACTTTTTGGATCGTATTGCGACTCATATTCTCGCTTTTGAAGGAGACAGTAAAGTCGTTTGGTTTGAAGGGAATTACCAAGACTATATGGCAGATAAAAAACGCCGTCTGGGTGATGATGCTGTCAACCCAAAACGTATTAAATTTAAAAAACTTATTCATTAAAGAATTTCAATGAATAAAGTTTTAATGGGCACTTAACTATACATTAAGTGCCTTTTTTTATGTCTAATGCATTTTATTTGGGTCTGAATTTATTGTTTCTTCTGCTGATGCGTCATCATTCAAATCACTTTCCGATTTGCTGACTCTTTCGATCATATTAGAAATCTTTCCGCCAAATTCAAAATAGAGTTTTGTATCATTCATTCTGAGATCAGAGTTATTTAAATATTTAATCATATCTATTAAATCACTTCTGATTTCACGACAAAGATCGCTTTTCATATCATATCCTTTTTTAAATAATATAATAAATTTTTGTTGAGTTAAAATCATTTTAATTTTTTGCTTGTAATAGAATGCTTTTAATCTAAAATTAAGAAATATTAAATCGATTTAAACTTAATTATAAATGAATATGTAAACTTAATTATAGTAATAATTAAAAACAATTAGAAATATTTTTCGGGTAAATACGCTTTCACTGATGATCTCCTATACTGATAAGTTGCTATTTAAATTCATCCGTGTTAGCTTTTCTTTGCGAGAGAGGGTGCATTTACGGATGTACTCTTTTTTTGTATTGTGTCCTTTGCTAAGTGTGTTCACTATGAGAATATAAAAACTATATTAATTTATTATTAACATTAATTAAAATGGATTGCAATTATGTTAGAGAAAAAAAATGAAAACGAATTAGATAGACTCGAAAGCACTGTCCGCAAACGTTTCGCAACTTTATTGCGAAGAGAACGCACACGGATGAATTTAACACAGACAGAATTTTCCAAGCTGATGGGGTTTAAAGGATTTAACCTCTTAGCAAAGTACGAAAACTCAGATATAGTGAATATTCCTCTATCAACCTACTATAAATTTGCAGAAATCACCGGCCTCAATTTTAAATATGTTATCTGTGATATTTTCTTATCGGATGTAAATGAAAATCAATATATTCCACAGAAATTTATTGATTTTATTTTTGCCGATTTTATGACTTACTATAAAGCTCCAGACAGTGAAGATGTTGGTAAATTGCTCGATATGAAAAATGCTTTTCGTATCGCTCTGATGTGGGCGCGCCTCCCTGACTTCCGAAAACTCTGTGTCGAAGAAGTTATTTTAAAAGAATTGTATATTGAAGAAGATGATGTAAATGAACAAAAATTCTTACGCAAGAAAACGATGAGTATCTTTGATGTTATGTCCGGTCGTGTGTCAAAAAAGAAAGTGGATGTAAAGGTAACAGAAATTGAGGAGAGCAATTAAAGCATTTAAGTTTCCTTAAATGCTTGAGTGGGGAGGGGATTACTCAATACCGAAGGTGTTAAACCATACCGCCAGAGTTATGGCTTCAAAATACTTTTCATTTATGAACTATACCACTATTTGGGTTTAAATTCAAACTTGCATGAGCTGTCGAAATACTAAAAAGTGCAGCAATACAAACTAATACTATTCTCATAAAATTACTCCTTTTCTTCATAAAAGCTGTAACAAAAAGTTTCTAAAAATTCTATTTCACCATCTTTTATACTCTTAAGACTAGCGACTTTACTAATATATTTATTCCTTAGATCAATAACTTCTTCGAAATCTTTTCTTGAAATATTTTTAGTATTATAAAAAACTATGTCCGAATTTTTTGCATTTTTTTCATTGATTTTATCTATAGCCGATTGCATCCATTGTGGCGAAGATTTCAAAAGAGTTTGTTTATCAAATCTAAACAAAATATTACCATGCAATGCTCTGTAACCGCCAGCGACTTCTTCTATCAAACCATCATTTAGAAGGGCAGGAAGAATTAGAATTCTGATTTTATCACAGGCAAGGTCGGAGTGGCCTTTATAGATATCAAGATTTTCCTTAATGCTCTCATAAACATCGATAACAAGCTTAGCCTCATAATGTGTGATAGTTTCATAACAGCAAGGGGCATTCTCTTTTGTAAGAACATAGAAATTCTTTTTGATTTCTTCGTCTAGTTGATTATATTCCACTCTTTTCCCCTCCTCAATTTCCTCCAAGAAATATACCAATTGGCCAGTTATGTCAATGAAAGGTTTAGTAATTTCAAGTGTTGTTATGATTTAATTAATTTAAAATAAAAATAAAAATATTTTTGTTTTTCGAATTTCAGGCTGGTAAGTTGAAAATTTTTTACGCCTCGGTTAATTGGAAATTAAGGAGATATTTTATGATCACCCTGCATTTTATTCATGGTTTTTTAGGATTCCCTTCGGATTGGGAGATCTTTAGAGAAAATATAAAGGGCTATAATTATAAATTCCACGCCATCGCCGATTTTTTGCCAAAATACGAAAAGAATGAAAATTTTTCTTTTAGAGATTGGGCAAATTGTTTTAACCAAGAAATTTTTGCAAAGAAAAATAATTCTGAGAAAAATGTTTTGGTAGGTTATTCTTTGGGTGGACGCCTCGCTTTACACGCACTCATTGAAAATCATGACTGGGATGCCGCTCTGATAGTCTCGGCAAATCCAGGTTTATGCAGTGAAAATGAAAAATATGCACGCATACTGAACGATAAAAAATGGGCAGAGCGCTTTTTAAATGATGATTGGGATGCAGTGATGCAAGCTTGGAACGGGCAAGGTGTTTTTTCTGGGCTGAACAATAATATCGTACGTGAGGAAAGTCAGTATAACAAAGCAGAACTTGCTTGTGCTTTAACCCACTTTTCCTTAGGGCGGCAAGAAGATCTCCGCCCGAACATTGAGGCACTGCAAATTCCCCTTCTTTGGCTTGCTGGGGAAAAAGATACGAAATTCGTCAGTTTTGCTGCTGAAATGAGTGCACTTAATAACAAAATCGAAAGTTTTGTAGTGAAAGATGCTGGTCACCGTATCCCTTGGGAAAAACCTGTGGAATTCAGTGAAAAGTTGCTTGAATTCGTCAAACGAGTTGGGTGAAAGCCGACTTTGTATAGGTTTAGTAGCTGAAAATTTAGAGATTATTCTCTGTATGAAATCATACTACCATTAAAAAGAATGCTTTATTTATGGCGTATTTTGCTGTATGATTTCATACATGGAAGTGGAGGGAGTATGACTCAGCATTTAAGCGATAAAAAACAGAAACTTTCAGAAGAAGAAGTTCTTGGGCAAGCATTTTGGGCTTTGGTTCACCATTATGGCTTTACCCGTGAACAACAGGCAGGCCTTCTCGGCATACCTAACTACCGACAACGACTTAACAAACTCGATAATGAAAAAATAATTCCGAAAGACGTCGACAAAAAAAATCGCGTGGGTCTCTTGCTTGGAATCCATAAAAATTTAAGAATTTTATTTCCTTATAACAGAGAAGTCGTCTACGGCTGGATGTCGAAACCGCAGTCTGCACTTGGCGGGCTTGTGCCCATCGACTTTATTCTCGAGGATCCTACTTATTCCTATGAACGCATGGCTATTGTGCGCAGAAGACTCGACTATATGCGATGTGCTGTATGATTGAGACAGAAGAAATTTTAAATTTAAAAACTAATTTCCACGGAACGACTTTTAGAAATATTTATACCATTTTTACCTCGCAGAATTTATTCGACGATCTGATTGGCTCAGATGCAGAAAGTGAAGCAATTTTACAAAAATATGAAAATGCTACGAGTGGAATTTCCCACGTGCTACCGCAAAAAAATCGTCTATTTGACTATAGCCAAGCCCACCCCTCCTGTATTTCTGGAAGTTTTTTACCCCCTTATTCTAAAGGTCGCTTTGGCGACGGCAATGGCTATGGAGTTTGGTATTCCGCTCTCGATGAAAAGACCTCTATTTACGAATCTTTTTATCATCAATGGAAATTTGCCCAAGAGCAATTCACCCATTTTCCCAACGAGCGAAGAATAACCGTGGATCGCAAGATGTTTGCCTGTTCACTCACATGCGAAAATGTCTTCGATTTTAGCAAGTCTTTACATTGGCATAGTCAATTGACATCTGACAATTACGATTTCTGTCATGAACTCGGGAAAAAAATGAAACCACTGGGGGGAGAAATGTTAATAGTTCCCTCTGCAAGAAAAAGCGGTGGTTTTTGTACACCCGTTTTCAGTCCAGACGTTATAATAAGCGAAAAAACAATTTATTATTTAAAGTATTATTTTTATTGTGATGGCAGAGCTGAAATAGAAAAAATTTCCAGAGAAAAAGAAATAGTAGCTGTGCCGTCACGTTGGAAAAAAGAAATAGAGATTCAGCTTTGATAATATATTTTTAATAATAAATAATAAAATATCCAGTAATGAATCGATTTTTCAATCCCTAGGTTTTATAACATTATTTTCATCTATAAATCCTTCCATACGTGCAAGCTGTAAAAGCGTCGCAGAAAGTAGTTTATCCAAATTGTCTGCAGATGATTTTAGCCAATGATGTACTTTTGCATCATCGGGGTATAACTCAATACAGCTATGAGTGTAGTTTTTAAATGCTCTTACTTCCGTTAAAATTTGCAAAAGTTTTTCTGGGCATTTGCATTCAATCATGTCTGAATATTGATTTAATAAGTGAACTGTGTCATCAGTCAGTCTGCCATCTTCAGAAATTAAGCTATTTGTTTCCTCTTTCATAATGATAAAACTCTCCACATGATTTAAATTTAATTTTACATAAATTCTTATAACTTATTCTTAATTAAATTCGTTGGAACAAGCCAAAAAAGAGTGTGCTTCCCCTTTTTTCCTTTAAGAGTAGTGTCTCCGATTTTAAAAAAATCTAAATTATTTTTGCATAAATCATAAGTTGTTTGTGAAACCAATATATCGACTGAAAAAAATCGAGTCATGCGTTCAATACGTGAAGCTGTATTGACCACATCACCGAAAACCGAAAATTCGTTATATGTGCCTGCCTCAATTTTTCCAAAGACGATTTCGCCAGAATGAATTCCAATCCCTAATGATATTATGATTTGATTCAAAATATAACGGTTGCAATTGATTTTCCAAATTTCATCGAGCAACTTTAAACTACAGTAACAAGCTTTCATTGCATGGTCTGAGTTTGGGCTATTAACCCCAAAATGGGCAAGCAAACCATCACCCATAAATTTATCAACTGTACCACCGCACTTTGTTACTACGTTACTTAAAGTTTTTAATACATAATTTGCAAAAACAAAAGCTTCCTCAGGATCTTTATCATCAAATAAAGTAGTAAAATTCATGATATCACAGAACATTATCGTAGCCTCTACGCGTTTTTTTGTAATAGATGACATAAATTATATATCCTAAATTTAATTCATTTCTTACAGTGTGACTTCTTTGTATCTTAGCTCAATTCGGAAAGTGTCTCATTGCTTACGTGCAATCTTTGGCTATGTAATAATAAAGACACTTCCCCCCTGAATGCAAAAAATATTTTATGGGTGTATAGAGGGTATCGCATTGTATTTCAAAGTTAAAAGATATTTTATAAAGTTTATGCAAAAACAAACCTTCATCCGTGGATTGCTTTATTCTCTTGTATATTTTTTGTGATTTTATCAATTTATTCTTTTAAAAATGAAAATATAATAAAAATAGGATATTTTAACGCTTATCCTTTAGTTTTTAAAAATAACAATGAAGAAGTTGATGGGTTTGTGATTAATAAATTGATAAAGTCTCTAGAAGTATCAAACCAGTATAAGATCGAATTTATAGAATATTGATCCAAATATCATGCAAATCATAAACCAAAAAATTGCTAAAGAGAAAAACAGTTTGATTTCTTTTTGTGATTTAAAATTAAATAATCATTAAACTTCTATTAGAAAGAACTTAGTCTTTATGTAAAAGACAAATCTTTCTTATGGCCTCATTCCTTTCAGAAATTTAAAATTAATTATCTTGACTCGGATAAAACGTCATAAGAGTGATCTCACAGACAGTACCTAAACGCATGGGGGGGCCCCAAAAACCTGTGCCCTGATTTACATAAATATGTTGATTAGCATTGATTTTATACAAACCTTTATTGTACTTCTGATCCTTTAAAACAATATACTCAAGTGGCCAGATTTGTCCCCCGTGTGTGTGTCCCGAAATTTGTAAGTCAATAAATGGAAAATCGAGCATAAACTTAGAATCTTTTGGTTGGTGAGCGAGTAATATATTTAGAGAATTATCGACTTCATAACCATTTCTTTGTAAGTGATACACTGCGGAATGCAATCGTCTGTCATTGCGGCGTGGAATTTTTTCATGACTTAGCCAATGTCTGTCTTCTATTCCAAGAATATTAATATTAAGATCTTCAAACTTAAAAGAGTGAGAAGCATTCGAAATCACGTGCCAATGAAAGCGTTCTGATAAATGTTGTTTCCAACTTTTTGGACCACTATAATATTCATGATTACCCGTGATATAAATTACTCCTTGTTTAGAACGAAGTTCTGCTAATGGTGCTACTTCTTTTTTAAGTTGCTTTACTGAGCCATCCATAAGATCCCCTGTGATAAAGATAATATCAGGAGAAAGTGAATTTATTTTTTTTGTTAATTTTATCATTCTTTTTCTGCCAATAAGACCTGAAACATGAATATCACTTATAACAATAATACGGAGTTTTTTTAAACTTTCAGGTAAACTTTTTGTGATAGGTATACGGGCTTCAATTACAGACGGAGCTTTTAAAGCTTTACGCATAGAATAGAATGTTAGGAATAATCCACTTAGAATAACAAAATATGTTAGATATCTATCATCGTAATTCATGAATTTTAAAAATAAACTGATAGGTGATGTGATAAGACAAACAATTAAAAATAAAAAAGCAACACCCATCCATAGAAACATAAAAACTTCAAATATTTTTCGCAGAAAATGTGGGACAATCCTTAAGATTAAAAAACCAAAAAAAGTGAGAGACCATAGACAAAAAAAAGTCATGACCCAGAAGGGCGAATTGCCAAATAAAGGCGATATGAGGCGAACAAATAAATAATAATGTCCCATTACAGTTACTGAAAAAGCTAATAAAATTGCAAATAAAAGTTTTATTAGCATTTTAATTTATTTCCAATAGCTATAGATAATTTGAAAACTTGGATTTGAATTAATCGGAGTGTTTTGATTTTGCGGATTAGGCTTATTTGGGTCGTTTTTATTTGGGTCGTTTTTATTTGGGTCGTTTTTATTTGGATCATTTTTATTTGGATCATTTTTATTTGGATCATTTTTATTTGGATCATTTTCTTTATTTTGAGGATTGTCACCACTGCCAGAATTGTTACCTTGTGAGCCAGCTTGTTGGAAGACAACCACGAGAGTCCGCTCAATATCATTGACTACACCCCTTGATTCAACTTTGAAAATATTATCGGATGTTCCAAAAAGTTTATCTGTAATACTTTCGCTGTCCTTGTTTTCCTTAAAAGCAGAGATATTTGTTTGAAACCATTCTTTTATTCCAGATTTTTTAAAAGAATTCGAAGCTCGATAATTGTCAAATTTATCCCAATCTACGTCATTAATATCCATCCGCTCAGGAGTTAGGACACTTGCAATCAATTCTGTAGGAGCTGAATTGATATTTAAGTTGTTAAGATCACCAGTGAGTGGCCAAATTGTGAAATAAGGAGAAAACATATTGTAAATATCATCTAGGTGAAAGCCAGGGATACGCCGCAATTCTTCGAGGGACTCAAGTGCAGCATGTTTGGGTTGATATTTTGGAGCTATTGTGGAGTAAGCATTTTGTGTCGCTGATTGGAGGTACCCATCGGTTACTGAAAGTTTTATATATACACTCATATTATCGACAAGTTGTTGAGGAGTGTATCCAAGAGTTTCTAGGAATTTTTCAGAATCTTGTGTAGAAAAAATACGTAAAAGTGCCTTTTGCGTCTCTGAATAATTACGTCCTTGTAAGGAATTTACGTTTAATTTTGCATTTTCAGATGAAATATTAAGAACAAAATAACCTTTGACGACTTTCAGCGCCTCTCTGATCTCCGGAGAAATGGAGTTTGAAAGATTGACACCAGAAAGTTTATCGACACTATCAAAACTATTGGAACCAAGCGGCTGACCATTTAATAAACTATACATATCTTTTGGAATGGGAAGAACAGGATTGTCTTGGTATTTCGCAGCAAGAGCATTTAAACCAAGTAAAAATTTTGCAAACTCTATTCCTGTCAATGCAGTGGTCTGGGCATCGAGTTCATTTCTTTGTTCAATCGTGCTTTTTACACTGACTTGTGTTTGATAAACAATATCCGCAATGACACCGAGAATCATAGCAATAAAGACAAGTATAAAAATAAGAGCAAAGCCTTTTTGTTTCTTTATTATATATTTTTGCAATAGTTTTTTAACAAATAATTTTATTGCCATTTAAAACTTCCAGATGGATTGAGAACATTGGGTATACCATTCGTGCTCATAATATAAACTGTGGTATCTAACATATATGTTTTTCTATTTTGTTGACTGACCGGGTTTGCTGCACTCAGCTGCTTGTCAAGAGAACTTTCGGGTGAATAGGATTCAAGATGAATTTTGACAAGTTTTGGCAGTTTATTTTGTGTGTCATTTGCTGTTGTATCCCATTCTTGTCTATATTCATTGCCATTCCAAAAGAGTACATGAAATTCTTTGATATCAGGATCCAAAATTTCTTTTAAACCCACATCATCACGTTCAATGCTTTCCGACATGTCTGTATCGACCGCTCTTATAAGTTGATTTTTATTTGAGTTTTGTGGATCAGGACGAATAAAGTAACGAACAAAAGCAAGATTACTTTGAGTCGAGTTAGCTATATATGATTTAAAATTTGAGGTTGAAAATACTAAATTATTATTTCGGTAATAAAGTTGTGGTACTATTTGCCGTGCACCTAGATTCAATGAAGTTAAAGATTTTTGATCTGATATGTATGCACTTTGCAAATCTTCATATATTTTTTTCATTGCCATATTGATAGAATGTTTTTGGTTATTATAATCTGTTACTTTTTCTCTTGTACTGAGCTGGGTGGTTAATATATTAATTGTCATAACGCTTAATGCGGCTAAAATTGACAGAGCTAAAATAATTTCCAGAAGAGAAAAACCATGTTGATTTTTAAGCTTATGCATTATTTATTTCCTTGATCAGGAGAGTTAGATTTTTTATCATCACCTCCTAGATTAGGCAGATTAACACCCTTTAAAGCATCTTTGTCGATAAAGAAAAATCCTTCTGTGATGCTGCGTTGTGTGGATGCATCTCTCCAGTTCACAAGAATTGTTACATTATTAAAGAAACTTTGACTTTGTGCCCCTGCAGGTGCATCGAGTAACGGAGTGATACTAGAAAAAGTTGCGCTGACATCGCTTTGTTCATTGCCATCAGGTGAAATGAGATTATAAACACCCATCGCACTTAAGAGAAATTGGGAAGGTTTTACTTCTTTTAATTCTTTTTTTATAAGGCTGATTTTAAATTGTTCGTCTGTTGCCCAAGGGAACTCAGCTTCATTTGGAACAGCGTTGGAGCCTCCAGTGTCTAAGACGTATTGCAATTGAGAAATAGCAGAACGCATAGCCCATGAGGCTTTCATATTGTCACCTGATATTTGTGTTGAAGAAATTATAGATGACTGCAATCCAACTATTGTGCCAATAACTATTGAAAGAATACCAATGGCAAGAATGCATTCTAAGAGAGAAAATCCGCTTTCATTATTTTTTAGGTGGCGTAAAATCTGCATTTTGAAAGCCTTCAAGCAAACGAGTTTGTCCCGTGAGCGTGTTTATATTGAGTGTGAATTTGGGACCATTGGCTTCAAGCAATGATGAGTCTTCAGCGCTTTTTGAAGTCATTTGGAGTGATGTGGGAGTCAATGTTCCATTTGGTAAAAAATAAATATATGCAAATTCCGTTTTATTTTTATCTACACTTTTAGCTACATCTTCAAATTTAATTTCTTTACTGATTAAACCGCTGGTAAATTTTGCCACAACAACACGGCCGAGGAATTTTTGCTTATAAATAATAGAATCATTGATTTCTTGCCAAATGATGGGTCGTAAAATTTCGCGTTGAACCACAGGAATACTTCGAATTGAATAAAACTTTTTGTTACTTGAAGAGCTTGTTGTCATTTCTCTGTTCATCTGCTGTTTCGCTTTGTCATCCAAACTTTCGAGCAGTCTTTTTCTTCTATCACTTTTGAGCAAAGAGTCAGATTCATCAACATTGTCTATGGCAGGCGGACGTCCTTCAAACCCTAAAGGAGCTTGTTCAACCCAATACTCACTTTTTTTGATATCGATCACCATACGGTGCAACCTGCCAGAAAAAATAGCGCTATTGTAGGCTGAGCGCACTTGGGCAGTGAAGTTTCGCAGAGAACTTGACATTTGTGAATCTATTGAAAGAGTTAAATTGGGTAAAATCACCCCTGCAATAGCGCCAATAATCCCAAGGACTATGATAATTTCTATCAGCGTAAAACCAGAATCTGCTAGAACTTTATTTTTAGCGAAAAGAGAAAACGGTTTTTTTTTAGAGAACAAAGATTTCAGTTTGGAGCTCCTGCTTCGACTGTTTTACAATCAAGTTTTTTACCGTTTAGGTAACAAAGTGATTCATTGCTTCCTGGTTGACCGTCTTTACCATTTGAAATAATAAGTGGACCTTTATTTGTTAATTTATAATCAAAGGTATTATCCCATCCGTCATGTAAATCTTGCTCTACTGCTATAGGCGTTCCAGGATTTGTAGTGAGTGCCTGTAATCCTTGTGCAGTCGTTGGAAACTTACCAAAAGAGAGTTGATATTGGATTAATTTAGATTGCAGCGTGTAAGCTTTTGTATCTGTAATACCAGATTTTGCATTGTCTGTTCCCCCAGATATACGGCTAACGATAACCCCCATTAAGGTACCAATAATGGCAACAACGATAATTATTTCTAATATGGAAAATCCTGCTTGAGCAGCGAGTTGTTTTTTTATTTTTAAATATTTATTGAGATTCATAAATTGCGCACTCCAATTGGCTAAAAGAAATTTTATTATACTGAATAACCTTGCTAATGCAACCCATTCATAGCTTCAAGCATGGGACCCATGACGGACATCACCATTAAAAATACCATTCCTGCCATAAAAACCATAATAATTGGTCCAAGTAATTTTGTTGTGATTTCAACTTGATTATTTACATCTTCATCGTAAACCTCTGATATATTAAATAACATATCTTCAAGTTGCCCAGTTTTTTCACCTGTACGTAACATATGAATAACCATTGTTGGAAATCTACCAGTACGTTCAAGTGCTGTAGCAAGTTTATCTCCATCTTGAACTTTAACAATGGCTTCATCGAGTGCTTTTTCCATAACACTGTTGCCGACAACTTTGCGGGTGAGTTGAAGAGCTTCAACAATTCTAACACCACTCGATAAAACAGTGGAAAGTGTTTTTGAAAAACGGGAAACTGTTACCTTTTGAATGAGTGGACTGATGATAGGCGCTGTGTATAAAAATAAATCAATCTTATATTTACCTTTTTCAGTTTTTGACCAAGAAAAAATAGCAAAACCAATGACGATAAAAATAATGAGAAAAGGTAACCACCAATTTTGAAGAAAATTTGATAAGTCATTCATAATTACCGTATACCAAGGTAACGTTACTTTAATAGACGTAAAAGATTTTATCATTTCTGGCATGATTTTTACAAATAAGAAAATAGTCACTAAAATAGCAACGACAATCATAAATGCAGGATATGTCAAAGCGCCTACAATTTTTCTTCTAATTTCGATTTGATAATTAATAAACTCAGACAATCTCTGCATTACAAGCGGGAGTGCGCCTGCTTTTTCTGCAGCAGCAATCATATTTATATAAATAGAACTAAAAACTTTTGGATATGTTCTATGTGCATCAGAAAGAGATTTCCCTTCTGAGACGAGTTCACGAATGCGAATATAAATTGCTTTTAATTCTTCATTTTCAACTTGCTCGGAAACGGCTCTGAGAGCATCATTTATATCAACTGCAGAGCGCAATAGAATTGCAAACTGTTTCGTAGCAAGCGCAAGATCTTCAGGTTTCGGCGGTTTACGATTGAGTTTTGTTAGAAAACTTGTGCTTCCTTCAGCGGCATTTGCACGATTGTCCACCTTCATTTCAATAATATAAATGCCTTGCTTTTTTAACTTGATCCTGGCATCTCGTGGAGATTCCGCTTCAATAAAAGCTTTTATTTTTTTACCTGTTTTTGCATATTGACCTTTGTAAGAATACAAGGGCATGGCTATGATACCTCGTTATCGCTTTCGGTTTGAGTGGCAAAAAGAGCTTCTTCAAGAGTTGTTTCTCCTTTGAGAAATCTTTCTTGCGCAGAATCTCTAAGTGTCTTCATACCACGCTGAACACACATTCTTTTTAAACTAGCACCGTCCGAACTTTTCAGTACGAAATTACGAATGTGTTCATCGAAAACGAGCAATTCGTATATTCCTATCCGGCCAGAATAACCTGATGATTTACATGCTTGGCATCCGTTTTCTTTCGCTTTATAGAAGACCTTACCTTCTGTTTGCTTCGCACTCAAACCCAACAATCCAAGTTCTTCCGCTGTGTGGACGGTTTGAACGCGGCAGGTTTGGCAGACTTTTCGCACCAAACGCACAGCTAGAATACCAACAACAGCTGTTGTGATTTGGAAAGGTTCAATACCAAAGTCGACAAGGCGTGTGACCGATGCAGCGGTGTCATTGGTGTGCAATGTGCTTAACACAAGGTGACCAGTAATCGATGCCTGCACAGCAATCTGCGCCGTTTCTGAGTCACGAATTTCACCAATTAAAATGATATTCGGGTTTTGTCTGAGGATAGAACGCAAAGCGGCTGCAAAAGTAAGTCCTGCTTTTTCGTTGACTTCTACTTGGCTCACACCAGGAAGTTGAATTTCGACAGGGTCTTCAACAGTTATGATACTCACATCGGGTTTATTAATCGACATGAGAGCAGAAGCAAGAGTTGTGGTTTTACCTGAACCTGTTGGGCCTGTGACGAGCACAATTCCGTGTTTTTGATTGATAATGGTCTTGAAGTTTTTCAAGAGCATTTTGGGCATACCTATGTCATCAAGATCCGGCATACCACCCGACTTATCGAGAATACGTAAAACTATGCGTTCACCAAATTTAATAGGAAGAGTGCTAACGCGCACATCGATTTCTCGAGTTCCTACTTTTAGAGTGATGCGTCCATCCTGAGGTAAGCGGCTTTCAGCAATGTTTAATTTTGCTAGAATTTTAATACGTGTCGTGACGCTTGATTGATATTTTTTAGGAATCACTCTCACTTCACGCAGACGTCCATCAATACGAAAACGCACGGAAACACGATCTTCAAATGGTTCTATGTGAATATCGGATGCTTTTTCAGTGATACTGCGACGAATGATTGCTGTAACTTCTTTGCGTACAGGCGCTTCTTCATTGTCTTGTAAAAGATTATGTGCAACATCGAGACCTTCAATTCCACCAATATCATCATCAGCAGTCAGCCCTTTACCTTGATCTGCAAGTTCTTGGCGCTCAAAAACATTGTTAATTGCTCCTTCGATAAAATCACGAGGAGCGACTATTCTTTTTATGTTTTTATTTAAAATAACTCTGAGATCGTCAATGCTAATTGTATCAAGTGGATTGGATACAGCAACTGTTACGTTAAGATCGTCTTCTGCAATTGGTAAAATCATGTGCTGTAAACAAAAACTAATATTTAAATTGCGAATAATTTTTGGATTGATTTCGTTATAAGGGAAATGTTCTTGATATTCTAAATTGAGAAAAATAGCAAGAGCTTTGGCTTTATCTGTTTCTTGTAAAACATCGCTTTCAACTAAAATATCACCAATATGAATATTATTTGTTGCTTGTTCTTCAAGAGCTTCATCAATTTGTTTTTGTGTGACACGAAATTTTTCAATTAAAATATCTTCAAACGTTTTATTTTTATTTAAAAGTTCAGGATACTCTTCAACACTCTTTTTTAATGTAATTTTTGAAAGAATATCCTCTAAGTTAACAATATTTTCTTTTTCGGATGTCTTTGTAGGCATAAGGCTTTCTCACCTCCATCTTATTGGTATGGAGGTGGTGGTGGTGGAGGTGGTGGTGAAGGAAAGCCAAAGCCTCCCCCGCTTGTACCTGAATTTGAAGAAGGTGCGTTGATTGGGTTTGGATCTTCACTTGGTAAAATAACTCTTTTTGTAACAGGTGCAGGTTCGAAAGTTTGATTTTTCTCACTTTCAATTTGCTCTTCTGTTTTTGGTGGAGCTATAGGTGCTTTTCCTGCATCTTCGCTAGGAAGTTTAGAATAAAACTCTTCTTCTTTAAATTTATCACCATAAAAAGCTTTTAAAAATAAATCTCTGTCTTTGATTTTTTCTGAATAAATTTTTTCAAGATCATCAGAGTTACGGACAATATGAGGTGTGACAAATAATGTGAGACTTGTTTTTCTTTTCACTTTGTTGATTGTTTTAAAGAGCCAACCTAAAATGGGGATATCACCAAGTAATGGAACTTTTGCTTCAGTAATTTTATGGCTGTCTTGCGTGATTCCACCTAAGACTGCAGTTTGAGAGTTTTGCACAATGAGTGTGGATTCTGCAGAGCGTTTGCTAATGGGATTTGGATATCCATTTTCTCCAGCAGGACCAGCATCATCAAGCTGTAAATTGATCTTCATTGAGACAAAATCAGTGCGCGATATTTGCGGAGTGATTTTTAATGAAGTTGTTACATCATATTTGTTCACTGATTGAATTGTACCTTGGCCATTCGGATTCGAGGTATTTGTGACAGTGCTATATTGCTGGTTAGACTGAAAGTTTGCTGTTTCGTTGTCTGAAACCATCATACTTGGTGTTTGTAAAATATTGGTATTGGAGTCTTGTTTTAAAGCAAACAAAAGGGCGCCAGGAGTTAAAGTGAATGGTCCAAGATTTATTGATTTATTACTTAGAATTCCGAGCATGAATTGATTTCCTGCTCCTTTTAAGGCGTCTATATTTGTTGTTGTATTTGTTTGTTGTACGACAAATGGAGCCGCTTGAGCAGCATTAAAGCCAAAGGGCATTATATATCTGCCATCACTTACAGTAGCTCCACCTAGAGTTGAAGGTCTCCAATTAAAATCATTTCCAACTGCCATATCAACTATACTAGCTTCAACATAAACCTGTGCTCTGCGTTTATCCAGCTGGGCAATGATTCCATCGAGTTCGTCATAGGCGGATTTACTGCCTTGAATAACAAGTGAATTTGTTGCCTTGTCCGCCGTAACTTTCACACCGTTTAAATCGGCAACAGCTTGAGGTTGTGGTTGAGGTCCTGAGCTGGGGGCGCCTGGAGAAGGTGGTGGTGGTGGTTGAAAATAAGCTGGACGAAACGGAGAATTTTGCGGGCGTGTGTTTTGGGTCAACGCTTGTAATGTTTGAGCAAGTTTTTCTGCATCGGCATAGTCGAGAGGTCGTACACGCACCATAGTTTGTGAGTTTTGATCAACTGCAGGTTTGTCTATGCGTTGAACAAAACGTACAATATCGTCCAGGCCGTTTGCTGGACCAACGAGGATTATCGAGTTCGTTCTTTCGTCGGCAAGAACCTTTTGCAAACTTAAAGAAGGACCGTTGCGATTACCAAAAATATCGTTGACTTTTGCTACAGCGTCTTTGGCATCCATGTAATTAATAGGTACAATAGAAACCAGAGGTTGGTTGGTTTTTGAATCTAATAATTTGATCACTTCGAGAATACGTCGAATACGATTGCCTGTGTCAGTAAGAATGAGCGAATTCGTTGTAGTGAAAGCTGCGTATTGCGTAATGCCAAGCAGAGGTCTGAGTTGGTTGATCACACTGTTGGCATCGATGTATTTGAGAGGAACAACTTGATTGATAATTTCGTCGGTTGAAGGTGACCAGTTTTCCCCATAATACGTTTTTATGTTAGAAGATTTAGCATTGGCAATCGGAAGTATTTTGACAACAGATCCTGTTTCCACTGTAGTGAAACCAGAAATATTAAGAGCACTTAAAAATGCTTGGTATGCTTCTTCTTTTGTCACTGGTTCTGGTGAAATAATAGAAATTCTTGAAGAGCCAGCAACTCCTTGCGCAAGGACGAAGTTTTTGCCTGTCCATAGACCAATTGTTTTTATAATATCGCTTAAATTTGCCCCATTTGGAAAGTCGATACTTACGAGCTCTTTGCCATGAGGAATTTCATCAGCTGGATTGACTTTTTTATTTTTATCTTGGGATTTTGCTGAATTTGCTGCGCTATCCTTTTGTTTATCCTGAATATGTGGTGATGAAATGGGTGGTTGCGGCTGAGTTTGTACACCTGTTTGGGGACTTGGAAATTTTGCTTGGTTTGGTGCTTTATTTGTTTGAGAATCTTTAGCATTGCCGTTAGAGGGCAAAGTGGGTTGATTGGGTGCTTTGTTGGGCTGCGGATTTTTCGGGTCAACATTCGCAGGACTAGCTGGTTGATTCGAAGATTTATTGAGATCTTTCGGAGGAGAGGGTGGTAAAGGAGGAATAGGAGGCGTTTGAGCAACAACAGCACTATTGAAAACAAGACTCGCAACAGTTGTCATTAAACTAAAATTAATTTTCCTATTGTATCCTATCCTTAAAAAGCTTTTATTTTCTGTTCTTTTTTTCAATATCTGATTCATCGAACTGTTACCTTTTTAGTCATATGCATACCCGCTCTACTGATTTCAACAATAATATTTGTTTCGTCTTGCATAGCTTCATATAATTTAAAGCCCTGAGAGGGATCCTCAAGTTTAATTCCATTCACTGATGTGATTACGTCGCCATTTTCCAGATTCATTTTATCAAAGAGACTCCCTGCCGTGATTGCAAAAATTTTAAATCCAATTGTTTTGCCATTTGAAACTTCGGGAACAAGACGAGCTGAATTTAGGATTTTTGAAAATCCAGGTCCAATCTGATCGTCAACAAAATCTGATGTAAATTCATAAGTCTGTCCATCGCTATTGTTGTTTTTATCACTCTCTATTGGATAACGTGATTGCGTCCCAGTTGAAAGACAAATTTTTGTATTTGCTTGTCGAATTTGCACTGTTGAAGGAGTTGGTATTTTATAAACTTCATACGTTTCGTTATCAATGATTGTTTGTCCTTCATGATAGACGTCTGCTGTTTGAATTCTTGGGTCTTTAAAGGTAACAAGATTTGTTTTTGGATTACCTGTATATAAAATTCCAACAAGTTCAACTGGAAGTTTTTCATTATTTTTAGAACAAGCTATGGCATCAAAGTTTTGAATAAGTCCATTATTTTCTGCAGAGTCTTCTGGAGGTATTTCACCTGAAATATTAAAAATATTACGGTCAATTACTTTTTTTTGTATTTGGGGATAAGTAACCTTTGCGGTTAAAATAAGAGGATTGTAGACTTGCTTTGAGTTGTTTTGCTTTGAGTTTGGTGATTCTATAAGATAAATTGATGCAAAAGTATTAACTATATTTGAGAGAATAATGCACGAGCCAAAAGTTATTAATAAGGTACGAACGAAAAATAAGTCATTTACATTTAAATTCGAAACAAGTGTTGGTACCTTAAATTTATTAAAAAAGTCAGGTTCCTTCAATTTAGCAAAGAATTTATTGTTCATTAAATTGTCAAATATTTTTAATTTTTGCATTTATTGTATATTCGCCTTTAACTCCGTTTGTTTACCACTTCTTAATATTTGCAATACGATTGTGTTTTCATTTCTCATTGAGTTAAGTGTTTGAATGGCGCGTGCGGCATCATTCAATTGAATATTGTTAATTGAATTGACAATATCACCATTTTGCAAACCTAACTTTGCATAAACACTATTGGGAGTAATATTTGTTAAAATAAATCCTTTAACTTGGCCTCCGACGAGATAAGGTGAAGCTTTTGCATCCTCAAGAGTCTTAGCAAAATTATTTGTCAAAATATTATTTACCCATTGTTTTGAAGCTGTTGAAACATTGCCATTTCGTTCAAAACCATTTTCCTTATAAGATGATCCATTGTTACTTTGCGATACTCTTGATTCTCTACTTTTTGGTGGAGTTGGATATACTAAATCAATATACTCAGGACAATTTTTATTGGTAATTAAAATTCTATTTTTTTGAATTCCGGTTAATCTTCCACCCATCGGCAGCTTGTCACCAATGACAAAACTGTTACTTTTTTTATTATCGGTGGAGCCTGAGTTTTCGAGTTGAACTATACTTGTTTCCGAAGTACCACCAAAAATGATGCCTGCAATTTTGTACTGGAGATCGGATTTAATTGGATTCTGTGAACAGACAAGTTGTCCATTGTCTTCTGCATCAGGAATAGCACCTGTTACATTAAATAAATTTCTTTTAAGAATGGAATCTACTGTTTGAGTTTCGGTTAAGGTATCAGTGTTATTTATTTCTGTCTGCTGAGTATTTTTACTGTTTTTGGATTGAGAAAGCCCCGTGAACGTAGTGACAACTCCCAAAGCAAAGGAAATGCCGACGATTGAATAGACATAGGGCACTACTTTTTCTGCGGGCGGAATGACTAAGTCTGACGAGAATATCCTATGTTTGAATTTTGCTACAAAACTCTTCATTTTTAAATAGTTCTTAACATTAAAGTTGATTTATCCTTGTTACGACTATGGTTATGTCATCTTCAAGTGGCTTACCTGAACCATAAAATTCCAAAGCATCTTGAAGAAGATGTTCTATAAAAGCAGCGCAATTTTCAGAGTTATTTTTGTCTATAAACTTTCGCAATCTCCTTTTGCCATATTCGTCATCTTGCTCATTTTTATTTTCTATCAGGCCATCTGTATAAAAAAATACAAAGTCGTCTTTTTCAAGTGGAATTTCCTTCTTTTCAAAACTTTCACCATTTGTATTACCGAGTCGGTGACCACTTGCAACTAAACTTATAACTTTTTTATCTGCTCGTACAAGCATTGGAAAATTATGTCCAGCATTTGAAAAACGTATGACTCTTTTTTCGAAATCAAAAACACAAGAAAAACAGGTCATATTGTAACGCACGTCATTGCTATTGCCCATGCTCGAAAGCACTGTATCAAATCCTACGAGAATGTCATCTACATCAAGATTTTCTCCCGCAAAAAGTTTGCTTTGAACTGCGACAAAATAACCAGACACTGCTGCAGTTACCATAGCACTTGCGGTACCGTGGCCAGTAACATCTGCAATAAAAACGAAAAACTTATCTTTTAATGAAACAGTGTTCCACCAATCTCCTCCACAAAATGCTGCAGGAATTGCAGTGCCTGCGCATTCAACATTGGGATGAACAGGAGGTGTTTGTGGGAGAAATGTTTTCTGCACCAATTGACTTGTTGCAAGTTCCATTTCGAGAGTTCGTCGTTGCCCTTCTTTTTCTTCTATTTCTTTTTTAATTTGATCGTAACGTTTTCCAAGTTCATCATTGGCTCTACCCAGCTCATAATTACTTTTGTTTAATTGATTAAATAAACGAACCGTTTCAGCTTGGTTTTTCGCAATCATTGTATAACCAAGAAGCGATCCAGTGGTACTTTCAATTTTTACACCATTGATTGAAAATGGTAAAAGTTCTCCTTCTGATGTCTGAACAAATACTTCAACATCTCTGACAAAACCTTGTGTTGTGAATTGAATTTCAAGCTCTAAATAATAATCCACTAAACTTTCTGCGTGCGGAAATAATTTCCTTATATGTTGTCCTATGAGTTCTGCTTGCACGTATCTTGTGGTTTCACAAGCGGATTTATTTGCTTTCATAATAATTCCGTCTTGGTTTAAGAGAAACATCATTTCAAACATATTATCAACGACTTGGTCGATAAATCTTTGATGCTCTAAAATACCTCTTGCCACTTCAAGTAGTTTTAAATGCGATTCAGAAGTAAAACTATTAAGTTGTTCTTCAGGTAAAAGATCAAGATTTTGGATTGATACCATTTGTATCGTTTGTAAAAGTTTTTGAGTGGGTTCCGTGAATTCTTCATGCCATTCATGAATTAAATCATTTGATTTTTTAAATATATGATAGGTAAAAATACCAGATATTATTGTAAATATTATCATGAAAATATTGAGAACTAAATTAACAATAATGACATTTCCAATAATACCAAAAAGAATAATAAAGCCAATATAGGCATAAACGTTTTGAACGATATTCAAAAGCTTTTTTGTCCACTTTTGGATGATGTCGTCTATCGTTATGTTACTCAATGGTATTTTCTCCTGTTTCCTAATTTTATCAGTTTCAATGTGGCTGAGATGTCAGTTAAATGAAGCTTTGAAATCTTCTTTCACTATGTCAATACTGTGGCTCTCTATATTAGTGTTACATTATCCGAAGTGACCTTAGTAAAAAGATTTAGTTGAATGCGACTTGGAGTGCTTCATGGAAGAAATCCGATTTAAACCCACAGTTCTTGTCTTGCTCGCCATCATTGGTGCAGTTGTGATCGCAGCAACAGGTTTTCTGTCCACAGATTGGATGCTTACGACAGCTGTCGGTGTGGTGCTGTTTCTTTTGTCTTATGTCTGGTTTTTTGCAGTAAGAAAAAGAATAGATGAGATCTTGACGCATGATTTAGACAAAATTGCTAATGAAGCAGCTCGTGCAATCCGTGAAGAATTGGAATCGAAAGGGGTAAATGCTTCTGAGCGTAAAGTTTACGATAAAGAAAAGACTCTTGACAATCGTGAAAAATCATTCGAAGGCAAGGAAAAGTCACTTGAAAGCAAAGAAAGAGCGCTTGAAAATAAAGAAAAAGAATTGCTGACTCGTGAAAAGGATCTCTTAAGAAAAATCGAAGAATTAGAAAGTAAAAAGAAATCTTTCGAGCAAACAACAGCTATACCTTCTGTTTCTGTAGCAGCATCCTCACGCTCAAAAGATGGTACAAAAGAAGAATTATACGAGAGAGAAATAATTGCATTGAGACATCAGCTTTTACATATGGAAGAAGTCAATAATGCTCGCCTCTCTACATTGCAGCATGAATTTCAATCAAAAAATGTTCAAGCGCAGAAAAATATGGAGTTTTGGAAATCTTCAGCTGAGAGCATGAATAAAAAATTACAAGAACAAAAGAGAGAATTTGAGTCACTGGCAAAAACTCTGGAAAGCAGAGCCGTTCTATCTGAAGAAAGAGCTCTTGAGCAACAAAATAGATTGGCTAAATTGCAGCTTGAAAACTCACAAAAAGAAGTGGGTGTAAGTGAGCAAGTTCAACGACTTGAAGAGATCATTTCTCTCGTACCAGAAATGACCAATCAATTGCATAATGTAACACATCAGACAGAAAGAAGTGCGATTGAGATAGGAGATAAAGTTCGATTTATTTATGAAAAAGCTCAAGAACATCTTGAAGAGTCTAACGAGATATCTGCTCAATTTAGAGGTGGTAAAGGAAATAACAACAACACATCACTCAGTGAAGTGATTCAAAGCAGTTTATCTTTGTTACGTGAAATGATTGAAATGCTCGAACAAAACTCGAAATTGAATATGGATTATTCAAAAGCAATCGATACAATCCTTGTAAATACTGCAGAGATTAATAAGATCAGTGATGAAATTCAATATATCTCCGATCAAACAAACTTGCTTGCCTTGAACGCGGCAATCGAAGCTGCCCGTGCGGGTGAACATGGACGTGGTTTCTCTGTGGTTGCTGAAGAAGTGCGCAAATTGTCAGACCGAACTAGTTTAGCAAGTAATAATATTATTCAAATTGTCGGTAAAGTAAACTCAAGTGTAAGAGATATCAGTAGAAGTTTATTGGAAAACTTAAAGAAAAATACAGAGAAGAAAACACACGTCGACCATGCAGTGAACGAACTTGTCAGAACAGCTGAAGAGAGTACTGAAGTCTTTACCAAATTGATTTCAAATGCAGTGGCAAGTTCGGAAAGTGTTGCCAAAAATATCGATCAGATCATTCTCAGTCTCCAGTTCCAAGACATAACCAAGCAACAGATCGATCAAGCGTTGCAACCACTTGAGAGAATAAAGATAAATATCGAAGATCTGTTAAACAAAGCTCTGCAAAACGATGCGCTTGCCCTGAAAACTGCACACCAGGGTGGTAGTGGTGGAGGTGCTGCAAACGGTGGAGGCACTCCTCCACCTCCACCCTCGACTCCACCGGCTGGCACTCCTCCTCCATCATCAATGCCACCACCTAAAGCAAGTGCTGCTCCAAGTGGTGCAACGGCTGCGCCTCCGCCTCCTGCTAAACCTGCACCTGCGGTGAAACCAACTGAAACGGTTGCACAGGCAGAAGAGGATGAATCTCTTACAAAAGGTGATGTGGTCTTCTTTTAAGAAATTGCCGAAAAAACTCCCAATTGTGGTCTTGTTATATTTTTTACAAGGTGCAATAATAACAATCAGTCAACCCAATTACATATAAGTCCACAGCACCAGTGAATGCCTTAATGGCAAGGGGAGGAGATCGTGAACGGATCTTATGCGCTTATGGGGTCAAGTGCCATTATTCGCCATGTTCAGCATCTTGTGTATAAGGTTGCAGAGAGCAATTCTTCAATTTTAATCACGGGTGAACCAGGCACTGGCAAAGACGCAATTGCCAAGATCATTCATGAAAGGTCCCAGCGCAATAAGTTCCCTTTTGTGCCGATTAAGTGCGCAACAGGGAACGAAGAGTTTCTCGAAATTGAACTTTTTGGTTATGAAGCGGGCTATCTCCCGCAAAATGCGCAGGCGCGTGAAGGACATTTCCGCCAAGCGGAAGGGGGAGTTTTATATTTAGATGAAGTCAGTAAATTAAGCGACAAGCTGCAATTAGCATTATTTCGCGTGATCAATGATGGAGTTATTCGCAGTCTTGGAGGAAAAGCGGATATTCCAATTAATATTAGAGTTATATGTTCAACTTCAGTGGATTTAGAGCAATTAGTCAGAAGAGGTCTATTCCGTGAAGACCTCTTTTATAAATTATCAGCAACTTCGATTTATTTGCCTCCTATTCGTGAAAGAAGAGAAGATATTCCAATTTTAGCGGAATATTTTGTGCAAAAATTCAATCAATTAAAAACGAAGAAAATTGTGGGTATTTCCCATGACGCTATGAATGCTCTTTTGCAGAATGTTTGGACTCATAATATTCAGGAATTAGAAAATTTAATTGAACGTATTGTTGTCTTAAAAAATTCTGGGAGTATTGAAATCAGTGATCTGCCACCGCGATTGAGGAATTTAGTTACAGATAATATTGATGCCTTTTATGATAGAACTCATCAACCTGTAATGAATCAAAATAATATTATTCCGCAAAATAGTAATGTTTATCACAATACAAGCTCAACTCATATTTCACAATTTGCAAAAATAGGGTCACAAAACTCAGCAGTTCCTCCTTATGCTCAGTCGCAAAGAGAAAATGCAATATTAAATAATCATAACACTCACTATAATAGAAATAATCAAATTAATAATCAAACAAATAATAATTATTCGCAAGTTTCTCAGCAACAAAATAACTATAATCAAAATTATTCACAACCGCAAAATAATTTACAAAATAATAATCCACCGATCACCCGTAATTCAATGTTTGATGATATACCGAGTGAAATAGATCAATTTATTAAAAAAGAAATTGATCTAGGATCTGGAATTGACTTCTATCGTGTGGTTGAAGAATTTGAAAATAGATTGATTTCTGAGGCTCTCAGAAGGACAAATCATAATAAAAACCGCGCTGCACAATTGTTATCGATGAATCGAACGACTTTGGTTGAAAAACTTAAGAAACGGGCAACATCTTCTCCTATCAAATCTGAAACAGGTCGGGTTAAAAGAAATTCAGCTTTCACTATTTTTGATGGTCTTGGAAATGACAATCCTGATTTTGATACAATAGATTTTGTTAATTTAGGAACTGAGGATGGAGTGTGAAATCATTTTTCATTGAAATGTAAGGACTTTCTTTTCAGATAATAACTTCCATTTTTGAGATAAAAATAATTAGTAAAAATAAAACCGAAAAATCAATTGATTTTTCGGTTTCTTTCTTCAAATAGATTTTGAATATCTTGGTCAGCATCTGATAGACGAATCACGGATTTATCTGTAGAAACACTCACGCTATTTCTAGAAAAATCGACAAATAATGAAGTTAAATCGGGAAAAAACACTTCTGCTTCAGGAACATTGTCATTGGTCACAACAAAACCAGTCGATATGCGCAATCTATTTTCAGGGATTGGCTCTAATAATGACATCCCGTCTATTTTAGCGGCGGGTTTTTCAATATCCATAAGTTGCAATATGGTTGCGAATATATCAGATTGCGCCACTGGTGCATTTTCTTTGCTTTTAATTACTTCTCGATAATTATTTGGTGGGATGACAAAGAAAGCATTGTGTATAATGTTCGCATTGTAACCTTGATTAAAGGTAACAGTAGATTCATCATCGTTTTGATCTTTTTCTGCAAACATTTGTTTTATTTTACTTGCCCAGTCTGAAAAAATAGAATTATTTTCATCCGCATTTTTTACCGATGCGATTGCTGGATTTTTGTCATTACTTTTTTGATCTTCAGTTGTTTCTGAAAGCTTTTTATCCTCAGCAATTTCACCTTCAGATGTTTTGTTATCTTGGGCAAGAGCAACATTTTGGCCATGATCTGTTGTGTAAAAAATCCAAATATTAGGATCTTTTTTGCGTGCTGCATCTATTAAACGCTTTAAATAAACATCGGAATATACAATGGTATTATCATAGGCATTAGTTCCATTTGGACTATTTTCAGGAAAGAATTTTTTATATTCCTTTTCCGAGTGAATATTATAAGGATAATGACTTCCATCCATGTGTGCAATCAGCAAAAAGGGAGGGCGCATTTCTTGCAGATGGGGGAGAATGCTCTTATCAAGAACTTTCATATCATCCGCCCCCTTTGATACCCGCACACTCGTGCTAAAATCAGAGCCAGAACGGTAATAATCAGCAATGCCGTTGCCAGAAAGTTGATCAAAATTCTTCCAGCGCAGATCTTGAGCGCTGATAAATGCCGTGTCGTAATTACGTGCTTTCGCATATTCGAAAATATTTGGGGAAGCATAAATTGTCCCAAAAGGATCGATATTTTGTTTGCCCACAAGCATATAGGGAACAGAAATAAGTGTGTGAGGCCCTATGCTCACAGCATTTTGAAAGGGAAAAAGAATGCCATCATCGCGCAACTGGTCGAGATTCGGAGTGGTCTTGCGTGTGTATCCATATAAACTCATATGATTTTTTGCAACGGATTCACCAACAATCCATAAGATATTAGGTAATTTTTTTTCAGTGGGAGAGAGTGAAATTATCGGTTTGTCTTGTTTTAGTTTTTTAAAATACAGCGAACGACCCGTTTCTGGTAGAGCAGCATAAACTGAAACTAGGGCATTTTGAAAATCTAAAATAAGGTACCAACTCACTCCACAAAGAATAACGATAGGTACATAAAGAACAAAATAAAGTACCATCTTTGTTCTACGAAATTCTAATTTCTTTTTCTTAGGTAAAAATAAACAAATGATTAAAATAGAGAATAGAAAAAATAAGAAAAGTTTTATAAAATTGATATTTTCTAAGCCAAGTTGGCTAGTCATAAGGGGATTGCTAAAGAAAAAGCGAATGCCGTATGCACTTAAAGGAGCATTATAAAAAGCATAATGAGCTGTCTGAATACCAAGAGGAACAATTACTAATAAACTTCCCAGTAATTTTGCAAAGAATTTACCTTTAAATAGAAGATCTATAAATAATACAAATAAGATAAGAGCAATAATACTTAAGAAGTAGTTTGCAATGTATCGTGCCCCAAGTATATCGTGGATAAAATTAAGGGGTTTTTTAATGATAAAAATATCATAAAGAATAAAAATAGATACTATCAGTGAAATTCTTTTAAACGAACTCATTCTCGTAATTTTATGGGAAAGGATTGAAATCATTTTAAAGTCCTAAAAAAATACACAGAAACATAAAGAACAATTTATAATAAAACAAAAAACCGTATCTTCAAATCGAGAAGATACGGTTTTTCAAAACCCGTTTAAATGGATTCTTTAGCGAGCATCGCTGCCTTGGCCATAGCTAAGTATAGCCATAGTACGAGCACGTTTAACAGCAACTGTGAGTGCACGTTGTTGTTGTGCGCTGGCACCGCTGATGCGACGTGGAACGATTTTACCGTGTTCAGTTACGAAACGGCGAAGAAGTTGGGTGTCTTTGTAGTCAAAAGTGATTTGTGGATCGAGCGTTCTTTTTGGTCTGGAATAACGACGCTTTTTCTTACCTGTGGATACTGCCATGGTAAAACTCCTAATGAAGTTTGTTAAATAATATGCAGGCAGCAGCGTTGGGCTATTGTGCCAACGCAGCAACTCAACAAAACATGAGACCTCAAATAAGCACAGCTCAGCATGTGCGTCAAGTTAAAAGAGAGTTTGTTCGTGAGAGAGAAGGCGTTCTTTCAGTTTTTTGGCTGAATTTTGCTGTTTGGCAAGGATTTTTAGCAGATTAAGGTTTTGTTCCCCCGTATCTACTCCTGCGTGTTCCGTGGCAAAATCTTTAAGAGTATAAACAATTTCAAGAGCTTGGCGTGGAGAAATGCTATCGACATCAAGGGCTAAAAGAGCTTTGGCAATCAGAGCTTGTTTAGTGGAATTTGAATTTTCTTCAAACGATTTGGTGTTATTTAAATGTTTTTCTCTAAGAGAATCGGATGTTTTTTCTTGTTTCTCAGTAAGGGGTTCCGAGAGACTCTCAATGGGGACGTTTGTCTGAGCAGGAGATGAATTCTCTAATTTTTTTAATACTTTTTCAGCTCTTACAATGATTTCTGCAGGAATTCCGGCAAGCTCAGCCACATGCAAACCATAGCTTTTGCCTGCCCCTCCTGGGGTGTATTTGCGTGAAAAAAGGATTTCTTTTTTTTCTATATTAACGTCGTATTTTACTATGTTTTCTACTACAGACATATGCATAGGTGAGATGTTTTTATGACTTTCACATACCTCTTGTAGCTCATGATAATGAGTTGAAAATAAAGCGCGTGCCTGTACTTTTTCGCTCAAGTTTTCAAGGATAGACCAAGCGATGGAAAGGCCATCAAAAGTTGAGGTTCCCCGCCCAATTTCATCCAGCAGCAACAGGCTTTGTGGGGTCGCAAAACGCAACATATTGGCTGTTTCAAGCATTTCTACCATGAAAGTCGATTGGTTTTTGAGAGCATTGTCACCCGAACCAATACGGGTAAATATGCGATCAACAAGTCCTATTTCTGCTTGACGGGCTGGGACAAAGGAACCAATCTGACAAAGAACTTGGGTTATAGCCACTTGTCGCATGATTGTGCTTTTACCGGCCATATTGGGGCCTGTGATAAGGTGTACAAGAGGATTTTCACTTGCTTCTTCGTTTTTAATTCCAAGGGTAATGTCATTGGCAATAAAAGGTTCTGCACTCATCCCTAAATGAGCCAGAATAGGGTGAGTCGATTCAATTAAATTTGTTAATTTTTTATTTGTTATTGTGGGGCGGCACCAATTGAATTGAAGAGAAAGACTTGCAAAGGTAACAGAGAGATCGATCTCTGCTACAAGCTCGGATGCCTGAACTAAATATTGAGAATATTCTAAAATCTGAGTTCTTAAAAATTCCAATAATTCTTTTTCAAGCAGAATCCTTTCATCACTTGCGTTCAATGATTTTTCTTCAAGTTCTTTGAGTTCTGGTGTGATATATCGTTCACAATTGGTTAACGTTTGTTTGCGGATAAAATGCTTAGGTGCTTGTGAAATTTTTCCTTTTGATATTTCAAAATAATAACCAAATGCTCCTGTATAACCAATCTTTAACGTATTGATTTGGGAATTTTCTTTTTCTTTTTGTTCAAGTGCATCAAGCATTTTGGAAAAATTACTTGTGAGAGCAATTGCTTCATCCAGTTTTTTTGAATAGCCCTCCTTAAAAATAATTCCACCTTTGCCTACAAGGGCTGCAGGTTCATTAGCGAGAGAATTAATAAGGAGATCTTTAAGAGGCTCTAAATTAACTAATAAATTGTTGTTCTTAAATGGATTGGTATTTAGCTTATTTAAAATATTTTCAAGTTTAGGGAGAGCAAGCAACGTTTGTCTGAGCCAAGCCATCCCCCGTGCATCTAGATTTTTCTGTGCAGCGCGTGCAAGGAGACGATCGATGTCTGCGGTGCTCCGCAGGTTTTCTATGACTTCAGTCATGGTTCCTGTATTATTTATATATTCTTGAATATTTTGATGTGCCTGTTCTATTTCTTCTAAATATTTAAATGGATAATTGAGCCTACGAAATAATTTACGGCTGCCAGCGGCCGTTGTGCATTTATTTAAAAAATGGAACAAGCTCCCTTTTTTTTCTCCACTTGCTGTATGAAAAAAATCTAAATGTTTACGTGTTCCTTCATCAATTATGAGATGAGATCTTAAGTCATAATAAGTGATTATTTGTATATTTTTTAAAACAGATTTTTGTGTTGATTTTAAATAATGTAAAATGGCGCTTACTGATTGGAGGCCGTTTGTAATGCTATTTAAGCCAAATGCATTTAAATCTTTTTCTTTAAAAAATTCGAGGAATATTTCTTTGCAATTATCTGCCGAGCGCAAAAGCCAATTTTCAATCACATTCACAGAAGTGTAGTTATTTTTTTGGATTTTTTTTACTATCTCTTTAAGTTGATTTTCGATATTTTTAGGAACAAGAATTTCGCGAGGAGAAATTGTTGCAATTTCTTGGTTTAATAAAAGTTCATTCAAGTTATGTGTTATGCGAAATTCACCTGTTGAAACGTCAACATAGGCAAGCGTAAAAGTTTTTTTATTCTCAATGACGCTTGCAAGGTAACAACCAAAAGGGGTCTCCTGTGAATTGTCATCATCTTCTAAATCGCCAGGAACTGCCGGAGTGGCAATTCGAGTGATTTCTCGCTTGACAATTCCCTTCACTTGTCGCGGATCTTCGACTTGGTCACAGACAGCAACTTTAAATCCAGCTAAAACGCATTTTTTAAGAGCATTTTTGTATCCAACAACAGGGGAGCCTGCCATGGGAACAGGGTTATCGCTCGATTTGTCTCTTGAAGTTAAGGTCAGTCCGCAAATATCAGATACGATGATGGCATCAATTCCAAAGAGTTCATAAAAATCTCCCATACGGAAAAACAATATTGCATCGGGGACTTCGTCTTTCGCTGCCCGAAATTGCTTCATCATCGGGGATTCGAGTTGGCTTAGAGAAATACCTGAAATATGTTCAGTGCTTAGTTTTTCTAGTGCAGGTTTTAAATGAGGGGGAAGCTCTTTGCCATGAGCAAGCCAATGTTTGAGAAGAGAGTCGGACGCAGGAGAATTCATTTGTTCAGTTGTCATTGCAGGAAGCCCTTTTAAGTACAAGAGTCACAGGCAACGACTATAGAATATAAAAAAAGGAGAGTAAAACTTACTCTCCTTTTTCTCTACGGGAAACACTGCGCTGATTGGAAGCGAGGATACGTTTACGAATACGAATATTCTTTGGTGTGATTTCTATCCAGTCGTCGTCTTCAACCCAGTCAAGAGCTGTTTCAAGGCTCATTTTTGTTACAGGGGAGAGTTTAGTGGAGTCATCGGAGCCAGAAGCACGCATATTTGTAAGTTTTTTCTCGCGTACGGCGTTTACATCTAGGTTCGAGTCGCGGTTGTGTTCTCCGACGATCATGCCTTCGTAAACTTCTTCACCTGCAGCAACGAATAAACGGCCGCGTTCTTCAAGTCCAGAGAGTGCATATTCTGTTGTCTTACCAGAACGGTCTGCAACAAGAGCGCCATTGACACGGGAAAGGAAGCTACCACGGTTTGTTTCCCAGCCTTCAAAGTAACTGGACATTAGTCCTTCACCTTTTGTGTCTGTAAGGAAAGTACTGCGGTAACCTAACAACCCACGGGTAGGAATGCTAAATTCAATACGTGTACGGCCATTGTTAAACGCTTGCATGTTTTCAAGGCGGCCTTTACGGATAGAAAGTTTTTCGGTCACTGCGCCGACACTTGCATCTGGCACATCGAGGACAACTCTTTCAACAGGTTCAAGAGTTTCGCCATTTTCTTTGCGTGTGATCACTTTTGGACGCGCAACCATACACTCACCACCGGCACGGCGGAGATTTTCCATAACGATGGCAACTTGCAATTCACCACGGGCTTTTAAGATGAAAACTTCAGGAGAGTCTGTATTTTCAATCTTTAATGCAACGTTGTTCATAGCTTCTTTGAGTAAAAACTCTCCAAGCTTACTACTTGTGAGGTAAGTACCTTCACGGCCTGCCATAGGTGATGTGTTTACGCTGACTTCAACTCCCACTGTGGGTGGGTCAACTTCAATGCGTGGGAGTGCTTCTGGGTTAGTTGCGTCGGCAATCGTGTCACCAATTGCTAAGTCATTTAAACCAGTTGCGACGATTGCAATGTCACCAGCTGAGACAGAATCAACGTCGATTTGCTCGAGGCCTCTGTATGCTCTTACTTTAATGATTTTAGCAGGTTGTTGTTTCCCATCTTTGTTGATAAGAACAATGCTTTGATTTGCTGTAAGAGTTCCACGCTCAACACGACCGATTGCTAAACGACCTAAGAAGTTGTTATAGCTTAAGTTATTGATTAATAATTGAGCTCCGCCTTCAAGTTGAACGCGTGGTGGTGGCACATGCTCAAGCACAGTGTCGAATAAATCTTGGAGATTTTCAGTTTTGATATCCTTTGATTTACTTGCCCAGCCATTGCGACCTGAAGCATATAAAATAGGAAAATCAAGGTGATGATCTTCTGATGAGAGTTCCAAGAAAAGATCTTGTACCATTTCAGAAACTTCATCAACGCGTGCGTCGGAACGGTCAACTTTGTTAATTACAAGGATCATGCGGAGGTTGCGTTGTAAAGCTTTTTGCAACACAAAACGTGTTTGTGGCAAAGGGCCTTCTGCTGCGTCAACAAGCAAAATAGCTCCGTCAACCATCATCAACGTACGTTCCACTTCACCACCAAAGTCAGCGTGACCAGGGGTGTCAACGATGTTAATACGAACATCTTTGTACACCATCGATGCATTTTTAGCTGCAATTGTAATTCCGCGTTCGCGTTCAAGGTCCATGCTGTCCATCACGCGTTCCGCAATGGATTGGTGAGCTGCAAATGTACCTGATTGTTGAAGAAGTTTGTCCACAAGCGTTGTTTTGCCGTGGTCAACGTGTGCAATAATTGCAATGTTACGCATATTTCCGTTAATCGTTGTCATAAAAAGCCTTTCAGAGTTTTGGATCTAAATCTATCCAAGAAAGTTTCCGTACTGTTGGTATTCACATTTTTAAAAAAAAGCAAATCAAATCAATACAACTTATCATAAAGTTCAAGGGTTTCTTGAGCCATATTTGACCAAGTGTATTTCTGAGCCAGTTTCAATCCATTTTTGACTCGAATATGAATGACTTCGTTATTTTCACTGAGGGCTTCTTTGATACCTCGTTGCAGGTCAGGAATGCTTTCTGGGTTCACATACGTGGCCGTGTCTTGCATAATTTCGGGTAATGAAGTTGTGTGGCTGACAACAACGGGGACTCCGCAGGCGGCCGCTTCGAGAGGCGGGAGACCAAATCCTTCATAAAGAGAGGGAAAAATAAATGCAGAACTCAAAGCATAAAGAAGGGGAAAATCTTCTTCTTGTACATATTTTAAAAAGTAAATTTTGTTTTTTTTGTTAAATCGTTTTGCCAGCTCAATATTTTTTTCATTCGAATCGGATAAAATAACCAATGGGAGATCGAAACCTCCTAAACAATAAGCTTCTGTGAGTTTTTCCAAGTTTTTATGTGGTTTTTGATTTCCACTGGCAAAGATATATTTATCTGGTAAATTATATTTTGTTAAAAATTCTTTTATTCTTTCCTGGCAAAATTCATTTCGTTGTTTAAAATTATTGTACACACCGTTGTAAATAACTTTAATTTTCTCGTCAGATATTTGAAAATATTTTATAATTTCTTGTTTTGAAAAATCGGAGACTGTCACAATATATTTAGCTTTGCTGAGTCTTCTTTTTAAAAAGAAATTATAATAGAGTTTTTGTTTTAGTGTATAGTTTTTTGCTAAAGCGACGTGATTCATATCATGAATTGTAGCAATGAGTGCAGTGTTACCTATCAGAGGAACGATAAAATGAGGAGCATGGAAAAAATTTGGCCGATATTTTAAAGTGTAAAAAAACATTTCCAATTGCCCAAAAATATTATAAAGACCAGATCTTAATTTTATAAGTTTAAAATTACTCGGAAGCTTGAGTTTATAAAAAGGTGAGTTTTTATTAACAAGTAGGTAAAAGTCAATTTCATTATTATTCTTATGAATTAAATTATAAATAAGTTCACGGGTGTGACGCGCAATGCCATGCTCGATCCCTTCAACAACAACACGAGTGTCGATCATAATTCGTTTTTTAAATGAATTCATTTATTTTCCCCATGCTTCAAAATTATTTTAAAGCACTCTCTTTTTAATAAAGTAACACTTTAAATATTCAGAAGAATCTGGAGTTGCCAAACGCGTGTGACACGGGGACTGCTCTCCCTTATGGAGGAGCACCCAGTTTTGAGCACTCAGACCAAGCGATACACTTTCTAAAAAGTCTTGGTCTTCGATATGACGGCTGCAACTGCATACAACTAAGATACCATTTTCGTTTAGTAAATTATGAGCAAGCCGGGTCATTTTTGTATACGCTCTTTTTGCTTCTGCTACATTTTTTTTCGCTTTGGCAAATGCAGGTGGATCGGCAATGATAAGGTCAAATTTTTGTGTTGATTTATTTAGATTTTGCAAGTGTTCGAACATATCTCCATGTAAGGTGCGTATAAGTGGAGCGTGTAAAGCATTTTGTTCGACGTTTTTTTGTGCAAGTTGCAATGCCCAAGCGTCTTGATCGATCAAGGTGAGGTCAGTGACCCCTGCTTGTGCAGCAATGGCACTCCAAGCTCCTGCATAGCTACAAATGTCTAAACTTTTTTTAATATTATAAGATTTGAGGAGTTCTGCAAGATATTTTAAGTTATTTCTTTGGTCTAAAAATAAACCTGTTTTTTGTGCTTTGTTTAAGGAAAAATTCATGGTTAAATGCGCAAAAAAGCAGCTAATATCGAAGGAAGAATCGATTTTTGGCTTTTCAATCCAACGGGTTCTCTCGGGCAGTTGTTCGAGTTTACGAATTTGTCCTGTGCTTCTTTCAAAAATAGGCAAATCACTCACTCTCTTTAATGCTTCAACCACATATGGAACTAAAAAATCACCAACGGCAGCAGAGCTTTGTAGCACGAGAACAGATTTATAATCATCAATAGCTAAAGCAGGGAGACCATCGTTGTCACCATGAGAAAGTCTGTAAGCTTCTTTGTTTGCAAATGTGAAAGTATTTTTTTCATTTTGTAGCTTTTTTATATATACTGAGAGTTGTTCAATAAAAGCTTCAGAAGATATGCTATTGTTTTCTACTTTATCCATAATACAATCAGGTAACAAGCGGATAGAGATTAAACTCGTTTTATTATAAATACCTATTTTTTTTGTGCCTTTGAGTGTAACTAAAGATATTTTTTCGGGATTGAGTAATTTGTCATCTAAATGTTTAACCTGATTACTAAAAATCCATGGACTTTTAAAATATTTATACTTAGTGTCAATGATATCAATTTCTAAGATCTGAAACAAAATAGAGACTCCTTTGTCAGTTTATATTTCAAATGAACTATAATGTTTTCAAATGAAAATAAAGATATAAGCTTGTTTAACTTTTTTTGTAAAATATTTGAATCCAATTTACCATTGTTGTAATACATTCTCAGCTTTCCAAAATGAGTAAAGAAAGCGTACTTCTTTTTTTTGAGGTGCCATATGCATAAAGTGATACAAAATGTATCTCAGTTAACTTGTTCCCTAGATTCTGTTCCCGCAATGCCTCTTGCAAATAAAGTCATGATGGTCGATCCCGCTTTTTTCAATGTCGACACTCCGATCAATGCGCATATGGTAAAAGAAGATGGTTCATTGCATAAACTTGATAAAAATAAAGCTCAAGCGCAATGGCAAAATTTGAAAAATGCATATGAACAAATTGGTTTTAATGTGTTTGTAGTTGAACCTGTTAAAGAACTTCCAGATATGGTTTTTTGCGCAAATCAAAGTTTTCCTTATGTTGATGCCTGCGGAAATCCACATGCTGTGCTTTCGAATATGTTTAACGATCGCCGCAACCAAGAAGTATCCTTTATCAATTCTTTTTTATGTCAGCATCATTATCAAACTCATCGTATTGCTTCACGGACGGATGGGTTTTTCTTTGAGTCAATGGGTGATGCTCTGTGGATTCCTGGAAAACGATTTATTTTGGGAGGCTACGGATTTCGTACAGATAAAAGAATTTATGATATTTTAAGTCAAACGGCTCAAGCTCCGATCGCTATTTTTGAACTGACTCATCCCAAGTTTTATCATTTGGACACATGTTTGAGTGTTTTAAACGCAAACACTGCCCTAGCTTGTAAAGAGGCTTTTACGGATGAGGGATGGGAACTGCTTGCACGCATATTCAGCCAAATTATAGAAGTTCCATTGTTAGAAGCTGATTCCCCTGGTTTTGCATGTAACGCACATTGTCCAAATGGTAAGCATGTGATTATCCAGTCAGGTTGTATTGAGACAGAAAAACTGATTAGAGACAAAGGTTTTATTCCTGTTGCAGTCGATACATCCGAATTTATAAAGTCCGGTGGTTCTGTATTTTGTATGAAATTGATGTTTTTTTAAATTTATATAAAAGTTTCTATTCAAATATCTTTGGGACTAAAGGAATCGATTGCATAAGGCATTTTATTTTATTCTTTTAAGAATGCCTATTCTTGCAGTCCCGTTTTTTCTGTCATAGCGTATAGCTTGTGTGTTTGGGATTTCTCTCAAACGAATCCTATCAGTGATTGTCATTCAAAATTTTTTCGATTCTTCTTTTTTTGGAGAGTTTCATAGATGACTCAAAAATTATCAAATCAGCTTCTTGTAGCTTTTTATAAAGAAATGCTACTCGGCCGTCGCCTTGAAGAGCGCATCGGACAGCTTTATGTTCAACAAAAATTTAGTGGATTTTGTCACCTTTATATAGGTCAAGAAGCTGTTTCGACCGGCTGCTTAAATGCCATTCGCAAGGGTCAAGATTATGTCATAACTGGCTATCGAGATCACGTTGCTCCTGTGGTCTTAGGTATGGATCCAGGTGTTATGATTGCTGAACTTCTTGGCAAAGTCACAGGATGTGCTCGTGGAAAAGGCGGATCCATGCACATGTTCTCTGAAAAACTTCGGTTTATGGGTGGACATGGCATTGTGGGTGGACAAGTTCCTCTCGCAGCAGGAGCAGGCTGGAAAATCAAATACAACAAGGAAGATCTTGTTTCTCTTTGCTTTTTAGGCGATGCCGCTTCGAACCAAGGCCAGTTCCATGAAGCACTTAACATGGCAGCTATTTGGGATCTTCCTTGCATATTTATTATCGAAAATAATAAATATGGCATGGGAACAGCTATTTCTCGCACATGTTCATTGACGAATCTTTCTGACAGAGCGAAAGCTTACAATATGCGGCAAGCTGTTGTTGATGGCAGAAATGTCGTGAACACATATAACCAAATGAAAGAAATTGTCGAAGAAACCCGTAAAACCTCAAAGCCAATTCTCGTTGAGATTCAAACCTATCGTTTCAGAGGCCACTCTGTGTCTGACCCAGGCAATTACCGTACAAAGGAAGAAGTTGAAAAAGAACGCGCACGGGATTGTCTTGTCTTGCTCAAGGAAACTATGCTTGCACAAAAAGCTGCAAAAGAAGACGACTTTGAAAAATTTGAAGAAGAAATTGCAGATAAAGTAGATGCGGCTGTTGCCTTTGCAGAAGATTCACCAGAACCAGAACTCGACGAACTTTATAAACATGTTCTTGTTTAATAACTAGAATTTGAGGTTTTAAAAACATGGCTATTTTAACTTTAAGAGAAGCGCTCAATCAAGCAATGAGCGAAGAAATGGAACGTGATCCTAGTGTATTCCTGATGGGCGAAGAAGTTGCTGAATATGATGGAGCTTATAAAGTTTCTAAAGGAATGCTTGCTAAATTTGGTCCTATGCGTGTCGTTGACTCCCCTATTTCCGAAGCTGGTTTTGCTGGTTTGGGCGTGGGCGCAGCTATGTGTGGACTTCGTCCGATTATCGAAATGATGACTTGGAATTTTGCAATCCAAGCTTTCGATCAAATTATCAATCACGCAGCAAAAATGCTCTACATGAGCGGCGGACAATATAAAGTTCCGATGGTTATCCGTGGACCACACGGTGCAGCACACATGTTATCTGCTCAGCACAGTCAATGTGTAGACCATATGCTCGTAAACTGTCCTGGTCTCAAAATTATCAGTACAATCGACCCTGCTGACGCAAAAGGTCTCATGAAATCCGCTATTCGTGATGACAACACAGTTCTCTTTTTAGAAAGCGAAATGCTCTATGGCCGCTCAGGTGAAGTTCCTGATGGCGAACATATTGTGCCCATTGGTGTCGGTGTGGTGAAACGTCCAGGATCCGATGTGACTTTAGTTGCTTGGAATAAAATGGTACTTTTAGCACAAGATGTAGCGACTGAGCTTGAAAAAGAAGGTATCAGCGTCGAAATTATCGATCCTCGTACCCTTATGCCTCTCGATGAAGAAATTATTTTCAATTCCGTTCGTAAAACAAATCGTCTCGTTGTGCTTGAAGAGGGTTGGGGAGTTGCATCTTTTGGCTGCCACATCGTCGATCGCGTTGTGAAAGAATGCTTTGATGACCTCGATGCTCCGCCAGAAAGAGTGACAAATCTTTTTGTACCAATGCCTTATAATGAACGCCTCGAACACGAAGTTATGCCAACTGCAGAAAGAACCATTGCTGCAATTAAGGCTGTTTTATATAAATAAAGATATTTTTTTGGAGACATCATTATGGCTACAGTAATGGAAATGCCAAAACTTTCTGACACTATGTCTGAAGGCTCTGTGGCGCGTTGGTTAAAAAAAGAGGGCGATAAAGTAACGGCGGGTATCCCTGTTATCGAGATCGACACAGACAAAGCAACGATGGAATATGAAAGTCCAGCTGGTGGAATTTTGCTCAAAATTCTCGTGGGCGATGGACAAAAATGTCCATTGCAAGCTCCCATTGCTGTCATTGGTAAAGCCGATGAAAAATGGGAAGAGGCTCTTGAAAAATACAACGCTAAAAAAGGTGGAGCTCAATCTGCGAGCAAAGCTGAAGCTCCAAAAGCAGCTGCACAACAAACTGCCGCTCCAAAAGCACCAGCAGCAAGTGCTTCTGTCTCCCAAACAGAAGTCAAAGCAAGTCCGCTTGCGAAAAAAATCGCAGCCGACAAAGGGATTGATCTCAAATCCATTCAAGGAAGTGGCCCAAATGGCCGCATAGTGCAAAGAGATTTAGCTCAGACTTCTTCTTCTGCTGCAATGCCTTCTGCGCATGGTATAGCCGCTGGTGCTGTGGTCAAAATTCCACACACCAATATGCGTAAAACCATTGCTCGTCGTTTAGCAGAAAGCGTAAACACAGCTCCGCATTTTTATCTTTCCATCAGTTTGAATATGACAAATCTATTGGCGTGGAGAAAATCCATCGTCGCTAAATTGCCTGACGAGCAAAAGTTTAGCGTTAACGACCTTGCTATTTTCTTAACTGCGCGTGCACTCAAACGGCATCCAGAAGTGAATTCCTCTTGGCAAGACGATTGCGTTCTTCAGTACGGCGACGTGCATATGAGCGTAGCGGTCGCTTTACCAAATGGGCTTATGACTCCAGTGGTAAGACATGCCGATAAGCTTACAGTCGTGCAAATTGCTCAAGAGACAAAACGTCTCGTTAAAATAGCAAAAGATGGGAAACTTCAGCCAAATGATTATGCAGGTGGAACATTTTCTGTTAGTAATTTAGGGATGACTGGAATTGAAGAGTTCACTGCAATAATCAATCCTCCTCAAGCCGCAATTCTAGCAATTGGTTCGACAATTCCAACTCCGGTTGTGCTTGCAAACGGTACAGTTGGAGTAGAACAAAGAATGAAAGTGACTTTGAGTTGTGATCACAGAGTTATTGACGGAGCTGTTGGAGCTGAATTTTTAAAGACTTTAAAACAGTACTTTGAAGATCCTGCGACAGCGCTATTTCTAGGTTAAAAATAAGATTTTTTTAAACTAAAATGACAGAACTCAAATCAGTTGTGGACAACTGGTGAAGGGCTTCTGTTTTTTTTTTCATGTTGGGAAACATTATCAATGAGTAAAGAAACAAAAGTAGAGATGATCCGTTTAAATGTAATGTTACAAGAATTGGGCGCTGCCTCCAGACGAAAAGCAGATGAACTTATTGAATCTGGAAAAGTAAAAGTTAATGGTAAAATTGTTAAAAAGCTTGGGGTTAAAGTAGAAAGTAATTCCTCTATTACAGTTGATGGCAAATTATTAAAAAATGCCCCACCCAAAGTAACATATATTTTAAATAAACCTTTTATGACTATCACGAGTCGAAAAGATGAAAAAGAAAGACCCACAATATTCGATCTCCCCGATCTGAAAAAAATATCCGCAAATGTGCAATCCGTTGGTCGCTTGGATTACCGCAGTGAAGGTTTGATCGTTTTGACCAATGATGGTGATCTAGCACTCGCATTGTCGCATCCGAAGTATTCTGTGGAAAAAACTTATGCGGTTTTATTGTCATCACCGGTAAATATTGAAGATGCTGAAAAATTGAAAAAAGGTGTAGAACTTGATGATGGTCCTGCGAAAGCTATTTCTGTCAAAATAGGTAATAAAGAGCCTTTAGGTAACAGCGTTGGTCAGTGGCTTGAGTTGGTTGTAACTGAGGGCCGCAACCGTTTGGTCAGACGTATGATGGAGGCTTTAGGACTCAGCGTTGTGCGACTTGTGCGTGTTGCAATTGGCGATCTTCGCTTGCCTGGAAAACTCGAACCTGGAAAAATGCGGCCTGTGACCGAACAGGAAAGCAAATATTTAAGCGATATTAAACTCGAGATGTTGAGTGAAAATAAAAAGAATAAAAAACCCGCAGTGAATTTACCAAAAGAAATTCTCGATGCCCGTAAATTAAAACGTAAAATGAAATTAAACGATGCCGATTATGCGCGCGAAGCAGAACGGCGTGATATGCGCTCATCTCAAGTTATTCGAGCTCGTAAAATAAAAGAAAATGAGCAAAAAAATGAAAAGCGAAATTCTTGGCACAATGAAGAAAAAGTATCTTCCAATAAAGAAACAGAAAGAAAACATTATCAGAAGGATCATTCTAAACAGAATGAGCACGTAAGCGATAAATACAAGCATAATTCTGAGAATAAACACTCACGCAATAGCGCGCCCAATCAAAAGGAAGAGCAGAATAAAAGGGCGAACGATAAACGCGCTTATGTTAAACGCTCCGATGATAAACGTGCACAAGAAAGACATTCTCGCGACAAAAACTCTCACGATAAACAGAGAAATGATACAGCAAAAAAAAGATTTGGACGTGTAATTGAAAATGAGGAGAAAAAAACTATAACTAAGAAGTCTAATTCTAAAAAAAGGGAGTCTGAATGAATATTGAATTATATTGGATTTATTTTTTAATCGGAATTATTTTTATTATTTTAGAAGTTTTTTCTTTAACATTTTATCTTTTACCGATTGGCTTAGCTGCGCTTATAACGGGCATTTTTGCAATAATTTCTGAGAATATTTATATACATGGCTGCGTTTTTGTATTATCAAGTATTCTGTTGTTATTTTTTATTTCCAAATGGCGTAAATCTCGTTTTTTAAAACCAAAAGACTCGCATTTTCAAGTTGGTTTGGTAGGACAGATTGGAATTATCGTTGAAGAGTTTCAATCCCCTCAGAACACAGGTAAAGTAAAAATCTTTTCTGATGTTTGGGAAATACATTGGGATTCTCAACACGAAAAAATAATTGCAGAATTAAAAATGGGTGAGCGTGTTAAGGTTACATCTGTTCTTGGTAACAAAGTTATTGTAGAAAAAGCGAAAACTTAATATTAAAATAGGGGTTCAATAATGGTCGAAATTTTCGTATTATTAGCAATTGTAATTCTCGTTATTTTTATTTTCTCAAAATATGTTATAGTTATTAGGCAACAAGAGTGCATTATCGTTGAGCGATTGGGTAAATTTCACGCTGTGCTAAACTCCGGCCTCAATGTCCTTATTCCATTTGTCGATCAATCCCGCACGATTCTATGGAGCCGCAATGGCATGATCACAAATGTCGATCGAATTGATATGCGTGAAGTTGTGATCGATATTCCTGCACAACAGGTGATAACAAAAGACAACGTTGGTATTAATGTCGACGCCATTATTTATGTGCAAATCACCGACGTAAAACGTGCAGCTTACGAAATTCAAGCACTCCCGATCGCAGTTGCACAACTCACCCAAACGACTCTCAGAAGTTTGGTAGGCGAAATGGATCTCGATCACACCTTGAGCAGTCGAGATGTTATCAACTCTCGTTTAAAAATAGTTCTCGACGAAGCGACCGACAAATGGGGACTAAAAGTCAATCGGGTTGAACTTAAAAATGTCACCCCCCCACCTGAAGTGCAAAATGCAATGGAAAAGCAAATGCAAGCCGAGCGTGAAAGACGTGCCAATGTCCTCACTGCAGAAGGCTCTAAGCAAAGCCAAATCTTGAATGCAGAAGGTGAAAAACGAGCGCGTATCGAACATTCTGAAGGTGAAAAACAAGAAAAGATCAACCAAGCTTTAGGAGATCAAGAGGCGACCGTTGCCCGTGCATTAGGACAGGCAAAAGCAATCGAATCTGTAGCTGCCGCTCAAGCTAAGTCCATCCAATTGATTAAAGATGCCTTTGGTGGACCTGAAGTTGCTGCAAACTATTTAGTTGCCATGGAATACCTCAAACGTTTTGGTGAAATGACTCAGAAGAATACAGACAAAGTCTTTATTCCATATGAAGCCACTGCGGTTTTATCTTCTTTGGGTTCCATCGGAGACATTATGAAAAAGGTAACAGGGGACGAGAATCTGAAATTGCCTAAACATAAATAATTTTATATTTTAAAATGTTAATTTTAAAATTTTTATATTTTCATCACATATATTATTATTAATTCATCTCATTCATAAATCTCTGTTGCAATTACCATACAAGTGAATACAAATTCTTCCTCTACCAGATTTTAAACTTTATGAATGAAAGCTGGGGTGTTGATTGTAAAAGGAATTTTTGATAAATTGACTTTATATCAAGCTCTAAGAGAAAAGTACAAAAATTTGTATCAAGTTATATTGATTTAAATCTAAGTAGAAGAAAGGATTTTCAATGCTATTAAAAAAATTAATTGGAATCAAAAGTTTTTATTTATTTAGTTTATTATCTATTTCTTTTTCTGCAAATGCTTTTACTATTCATGGTTTGGGCGGAAGATGTCTCGATGTGCTAGGTTATTTAACTGCAAATAATGCTCCTGTACAAATCTATGATTGTCATGGAGATATAAACCAAAATTGGGAAATAAATAATGGCCAAATTGTTGGGATAGGTGGAAAATGCTTAGATGCACTTTATGGGAATTCTGCAACGGGAACGTTGGTCGTAACGTCTGATTGCAGAGGAATTGCGAGTCAAAAATGGGTTTTAAAAGATGGAAATATCATTGGAATTGGTGGAAAATGTTTGGAAGTATTGGGTGGATTTAATATCAAAAGCACTCCTGTTGTCTTAGGTGAATGTCACGGTGGAGCAAATCAAAAATGGTGGTTTCAATAATTTATTCTTTGTTGAAGTATTAATAAATGAATATTCTAACTGATACCTACTCAATAGCAATTTATTAAGGTATTGCTAGACTATAATAATCTTAATGAATTCCAAGCATATATGAGTGACGTCCTCCTCCCACTTCTGTGAGAGGAGGACGTGTGCGCCGTGCAAAGGGCGATAGGTTTGGTGGTGTAAGTCCACACAACGAAGGAATAACGTAACCACGTTGTAGCGAACATTGAGTGTAATTTAGTGATGAATTGCACTAAGCGTATGGAGCGAA